>NZ_JBIMMV010000023.1:0-1072 GCF_044628475.1 Arthrobacter sp. BPSS-3 | reverse complement strand
TGTACTCAGTCAGTAGGTTGGTTGCACCTGCTGATGGGTGGTTTGCCTCCGAGGCTGCCGTGTGGCCGGTGGTTGTTGTAGAAGTTTAGCCATGGCTGCAGGGCGTTGGTTCGGGCTTGGTTCGAGGTGAAAGGCTGCCGGTAGGCCCAGCCTTCCTGGAGGGTGCGGTTGAAGCGTTCGGCTTTGCCGTTTTGCCAGGGATGGCGGGGTTTGATCAGGATGTGTTTGGCTCCCAACGCGGCCAGAGCGTCCTGGAAGTCGCGGGAGAGCCGGTAGGCGAAAGCATTGTCGGTCATGACCCGCTTCACGGGTGCGCCGTTGGCTGCCATCGCGGCTGCAGCCCGGGTGAGGAACCCGGCGCAGGTAGGGCCTTTCTCGTCAGGCAGGACCTCGGCGTATGCCCACCGGGTGTAGTCGTCGACAGCGACGTGGACGTAGTCAAAGCCGACCCTGGTGTGGCCTGCGGCGTGATTCCGGGCGGATTGCGTCGGATCTGCCCGCCAACCGCCCCCGTCGGGAATACGCCCGAGTTTCTTGACGTCGATGTGGACCATGTCCCCCGGGGCATCGCGTTCATAGCGGCGCCCGGTGGCCCGGGAAGCCCGGATCCGTGCCCCGGTCACCGGGTCCAAGTCCCACAACCTGGGCATGCCTGCGCGGGCCAGGATCCGGGAGACCGTCCGGGCGCTGGTCCCACAGCGTATGGCGAGGCCGGCTGGTCCTTCCCGGTGCTTCACCCGCTTGGCGAGGACTTCGGATACGACCCTGGCCGGGGTGGCGTGCGGGCAGGACTTTGGGCGGGAGCTCCGGTCCTCCAGGCCATCCCAGCCGTGGGTGCGGTAGCGGCTGAGCCAGCGGTGGGCGCAGGTCCTCGAGATGCCCATTTCCTTGGCCACATGCGCGACGGGGCGTCCGGCGAGGACCCGCTCGATGATGATTCGTCTACCGATCGGAGTCAGGCGGGCATTACGGTGGGACATGAGGACCTCTTAGTCGTTGGCTGTGTGTGGTAACCACCAACCTAAGAGGTCCTCACCTATTCACGATGTAACCAACGTCCTGACTCAGTACA
>NZ_JBIMMV010000022.1:0-1400 GCF_044628475.1 Arthrobacter sp. BPSS-3 | reverse complement strand
GGGACTATCTCATTAACGGTGTATCCGGCGGTTTCCTTTAGTAGTTTTCAGCTGCCGGGAATCGGTCGCTGAAGGTGATGGCGAAGGCGTTCAAAGCGGGCTTCCAACGCACGGCCCATCGGGTCCTGCCGGCACCGGTCGGATCGAGGGATCTGGTGACGAGATACAGGCACTTTAGCGCGGCCTGCTCGGTTGGGAAATGACCGCGTGCCTTCACGGCCCGCCGGTACCGGGCGTTGAGCGATTCGATGGCGTTGGTCGAGCAGATCACGCGCCGGATTTCCACGTCGTAGTCCAGGAACGGGATGAACTCTTCCCACGCGTTCTCCCAGAGCCGGACGATCGCCCCGTATTTCCTGCCCCACCGCTCCGTGAGCTCCTCGAGTGCCGTCCGGGCGGCCGCGGCGTTCGGGGCTGTGTAGATGGGCTTCACATCGCGTTTGAGCGCGTCCCAGTCCTTTTTCGAGGCCAGTCGGAAGGTGTTGCGGATCAGGTGGATGATGCAGGTCTGCACCGTCGTCAGCGGCCAGACATTGCCCACCACTTCCGGCAGGCCCTTGAGTCCGTCGCAGACCAGGAAGAAGCTGTCTTTCACACCACGGTTCTTGATGTCAGTGAGAACGCTCATCCAGAACTTCGCGCCCTCGCCGCCGGTCCCGGCCCACAGGCCCAGAATGTCCTTCTCCCCGTCCAGGGTGACGCCAATGGCGGCGTAGATCGGCCGGTTGGCGACCTGACCATCGCGGATCTTGACCACAATGGCGTCGATGAAGATCGCCGCGTAGACCTCATCAAGCGGCCGGTTCTGCCACTCGTTCATCTCCTCGAGGACCCTGTCCGTGATCCGCGAGATGGTCTCCTTGGAAACGGAAGCCCCGTAGATCTCGGCGAAGTGCGCACTGATCTCGCCTGTTGTCAGGCCCTTCGCGTACAGCGAGAGGACCATCTCGTCCACCCCATTCAGCCGGCGCTGGCGCTTCCGGACAATGACCGGCTCAAACGTGCCCGCCCGGTCCCGCGGAACGTCGATGCCCACCGGCCCGGTGGTCTCCGTCAGCACAGTCTTGGACCGGGTCCCGTTGCGGGCATTGCCCGTCTCTTTCCCGGCCGCGTCGTGCTTCTCATAACCGAGGTGCTCCGTGAGCTCCTCATCCAACGCGGTCTCTATGACCGTCTTGGTCAGCTGTTTGAGCAGCCCGTCCGGACCAGTCAGAGACAATCCCTGTTCACGGGCCATCCTCACCAGCTCACGGGCGGCCTCAGCCTCCGAATCTTCCTTCGGTTTCCCAGTGGTGTCCGCAGTCTTCACGGCATCCAGTGTCACCGGCATATCCAGCTCATTCCTGCCAAGCAGACCGCCTGGCGTGTCGAGCCGGATACACCGTTAATTCCACAGTCCC
>NZ_JBIMMV010000021.1:0-1510 GCF_044628475.1 Arthrobacter sp. BPSS-3 | reverse complement strand
GGGCGGCTTCTAGCGGTCGTTGCAACACCCGTTATTGGGAGTTGCAACGACCGTGTCGCGTTTAAGTGGTGAATCGAAGTGCCATCGGAGGTACTCGGATCAGGAGAAAGCAGCATTTTTTGTTGCATTCGACCGTTCGGGCAGTGTCACCGTTGCCGCCGCCGAACTTGGCTTCAGCAGAGATACCTGCTTTCAGTGGGTGCGGAAAAAGGGTCTGAAGAGTAAGCGGCCTGCGCATCCGGGACGCGCGGAGTTTCTCCGCTTACGACAATCCGGGGTGGGCTTGCGGGGGGCCGCCCGGGACGTTGGTGTGCACCTGCGAACCGCCGAAGGCTGGGACAAAGGGGTCCGGAAGATCAAGAACGGGCGGATCTATCCAAACGGTGTGACGGTCGACTACACACGGGGTGTGAAGACTGTTCTCAGCGAGGATGCCGCCGGCACCGCCCCCTTTCCCCGCATCGCGGCCCTGGACAAGCCGCTGGATGCCCGATTCCTGTCGCTGCAGGAACGCGAATCGATCCGCGACCTCAGCGCCAGCGGGGCGTCCCTGCGAACCATCGCCACAGTGCTGGGACGGGCGCCTTCGACGGTCAGCCGGGAGATCACCCGCAACAGCTCACCCGGAGGCGAATACCAGCCCTATGCAGCTCAACGGAAGGCCGCCAGCCGGCGTCCCCGTCCAAAGGAACGCAAGCTGCTCACCATACCCAGGCTGCGCGCCCGCGTCGAAGCCAAACTGGCCCTGCGGTTGTCTCCGGAACAGATCAGCAACACTTTGATCAAAGACTTTCCTCATGATCAGGAGATGCGAGTGTCCCACGAAACCATTTACCAAGCGCTCTACCTTCAAGGCCGCGGCGGGCTTCGCCGTGAACTCGCTAACGCGCTTCGGACCGGACGGGCACGCCGCAAACCCCACCGCAAAGACGACGAACGCCGGCACCGGTTTGTGGACCCGATGATCATGATCTCCGAGCGCCCACCCGAGGTCGAGGACAGGGCCGTGCCGGGCCACTGGGAGGGAGATCTCATCACCGGTGCGCTGAACCAGTCAGCGATCGGCACCCTGGTCGAACGCACCACCCGCTACGTCCTGCTCGTCCACCTGCCCGGGGACCACACCGCCGAAACCGTCCGCGACGGACTCATCAAAACCATGACGACCCTCCCGGAGCACCTGCGCGGGTCCCTGACCTGGGACCAAGGTGCGGAAATGGCAGGACACAAATCCTTCACCATGGTCACCGGCATGCAGGTCTACTTCTGCGACCCGGCCAGCCCATGGCAACGCGGCTCGAACGAGAACACCAACGGGCTCCTCCGCCAGTACTTCCCCAAAGGCACGGACCTCTCCGTCTACGGTCCCGAAGACCTCGAACACGTCGCCCAGGAACTCAACGGCCGCCCACGCAAAACGCTCGGCTGGGATACCCCGGCCGAGCGTCTGCGTGATTTACTACTAGCTACCTAGCCACCAGCAGTGTTGCAACGACCACTAGAAACCGCC
>NZ_JBIMMV010000020.1:0-3598 GCF_044628475.1 Arthrobacter sp. BPSS-3 | reverse complement strand
CAAACCACACCACAGGGGCGGCACGATTCGGCAATTTCAACCAATCAATAAAACAATCGGTATCAACAAACTTGGCACACTATTGAGTTCTCAAACAACAGACACACCCGGCACCACCACAACCCCATTCAGGGCCGCGACTCGCTCCGGAGCAACTTTTCAAACTTACCCGATGTCCTCCTCCGAAGCAAATTCGATTTTCTCGAACCAGATTCAGGAGATGCATCAGCCCCGGCCAAAGATAGTGGTCATTAGAATGTCCAAGATTTTGGTCTTGTAGTTTTTTGGGGGTTTGGCCGCCTCCGGTAACCGGCCTCTCGGCTGGTCTACCTCGCGGCGACTTAGAAAACAATACACCCCGATGGGCGCGTCTGCAAACCCGGGCCAAAGGGCCCTCCCCGCCCGAGGAAAACGCTGGAAATACGCGGACTTTCGGCCCTTGCAGCGGCGCAGGGGGCCACCGAAAGCCTCATCGTCGTGAAATGGCTTCCTGTATGCTGCGTCACTCCGACGTCCGCTGCGTCTACCATCGGGGTGTGAGGGCAGAACGCCGGCGCCAGGAGACAGGAACGCTGGATGCGCGTGTGCCCGCTCCCCCCGGACCCGGCCTGAATCGCCACGAGGTGGCGGACCGCGTGGAGCGGGGTCTGGACAACAAAGTGCAGGACCGGTCCAGCCGCACTCTCTGGGAGATCTTCAAAGCCAACGTCCTCACGCTCTTCAATGCCATCGTCGGGGGCAGCTTCCTGATCCTGCTGTTGCTGGGCCGGTGGCAGGACGCGCTATTCGGTCTCGCGGCCGCCGGCAACGCGGTGATCGGCGTCGTACAGGAGTTCCGTGCCAAGCGCTCCCTGGACCGGTTGGCAATCCTCGATGCCCCACAGGCGCGGGTCCTGCGTGATGGCCTGCCGTCAGTGATTCCCACCGCGGAGGTGGTGCGGGATGACGTCCTGATCCTCCGGGCAGGCGACCAGGTGACCGCCGATGCGGAGGTGATTGAGTCCTCGGGGCTCGAGGCGGACGAATCCCTGCTGACGGGTGAGTCCGACCCCGTGGACAAGGCCACCGGGTCTGAGGTGTTGTCCGGATCCCTGGTTGTTGCCGGAAGGGGCCACGCCCGGGTGGTGCGGGTGGGGGCGGAATCGTTCTCCAGCCGGATGACAGCGGATGCGCGGCGTTTCTCCCTGGTGCAGTCCGAGATCCGCAACAGCCTGAACCGTGTCCTCCGCTGGATCGCCTGGGCCATCCTGCCCGTGGCCGTACTGGTGGCTGCCGGGGAGCTGCAGGCCAGGGGCGGCTGGCAGTCCGTGACCCTCGACGGGGCATGGGTACCGGCCGTCGTCGGCGTGATCGCCAGCGTGATCGCCATGGTCCCCTTGGGTCTCGTGCTGCTGACCAGTGTGGCCTTCGCCGTCGGCGGTCTCCGCCTGGCCGCGCACAAGGTCCTGATCCAGGAGCTCGCCGCCGTCGAAGGATTGGCGAGGGTGGATGTCCTCTGTCTGGACAAGACCGGCACCCTCACCGAAGGCGGCCTCGGGTTCGACGCCGTCCACCAGTTGCTGCCGGAACCGCCGCCGGGTTGGGAGCACGCGCTGGGCTGGTTCGCCTCCGAACCGGAGGCTAATGCGACCGCGCGCAGCATGGAGCTCGCCTTCGAGGACGACGGCGGCTTCCGCTCCGTGTCCTACGTCCCGTTCTCTTCCGCCCGCAAGTGGAGCGGCGCCACGTTCGACGCCGGCACCGGCAACACCTCGACCTGGGTCCTTGGCGCCCCCGACGTCCTCCTCGCCCCAGGTAGCGGGGCAGGTGAACAGCCGGCCGGGAAGCCTGCGTCGGCGGGGGACGCCCCGGACACCGCGGCCGCCGCCCTCCACCGGGCTGGGGACCTCGCCGCCGGCGGGCTCCGTACCCTCCTCCTCGCCCAGGCATCCGCCCTGCCCCGGCAGGGAACGGACGACGGCGCGCTGCCGGCAGCCGTGCGCCCCGTGGCGCTGCTGACCTTCCGGGAACAGCCCCGGCCAGAGGCCGCAACCACCTTGGAGTACTTCCGGGCGGAGGGCGTGACGGTGAAGATCATCTCCGGCGACGAGCCCGGAACGGTTGCCGCCATAGCCCGCCGGGTGGGGCTGACGGTTCCGCACGGCGTGGATGCCCGGACCCTGCCGGAGGATCCGGAACGGCTCGCGGAGGTGATGGAGGCAAACACGGTGTTCGGCAGGGTCAGCCCCCACCAGAAGCGGGACATGGTGGCCGCCCTCCAGCGGAACGGGCACACGGTCGCCATGACCGGGGACGGCGTCAACGATGCCCTCGCCCTGAAGACCGCGGACCTTGGCATTGCCGTAAACTCGGCGTCGCCGGCCACCAAGGCCGTGGCCCGTTTGGTGCTCATGGACGGCCGCTTCGACCGGCTGCCAGAGGTGGTAGCCGAGGGCCGGCGCGTCATTGCCAACATCGAACGCGTCTCCAGCCTGTTCCTCAGCAAGACGGCCTACGCCGTGGCTATCGCCTCGAGCTTCGCGCTGCTGCAGTGGCCCTTCCCGTTCCTGCCCCGCCAGCTGTCCTTCACCGACGGACTCACCATCGGGATCCCCGCCTTCTTCCTGGCCCTGATGCCCAACGCCCGCCGCTACCGTGCCGGCTTCCTGCGGCGTTCGCTGTGGTTCTCGGTGCCGGCGGGGCTGATCGTCACAGCCTCATTGATTGCGGTCACGGCGGCGTCGACGACGGCGGGTCCGGCGCCTCGTGCGGAGGACCTTCGCTCGGCGGCGGTCCTGACCCTGTCCATCGTCGGATTGTGGATCCTCAGTGCCGTGGCGCGGCCCCTGAACGCCCGCCGGCTGAGTGTGCTCGCGGCGATGGCCGCCGCGCTGGTCGTCCTGCTGGGAGTGCCGCTGGCCCAGGACTTCTTCATTCTCGGCTGGCCGCCGCAGCCGCTGCTGCTGGCCGCGCTGGGGTCGGGTCTGGGTGGCGGGGTGTTGGTCGAGGTCCTGGCATGGCTGCACCGGCGCCGGTTCAACGGCGGCCGGCGCGAAGCCGGGGCCAGGGCGGACCCCGCGAGGCAGTAACTGGAGCGCTGGTTAAAGTGGGAGAGCCTCCAACCGTGTGGTTGGAGGCTCTCGACCTAAATGATGTTCCGGCGGTGACCTACTCTCCCACACCCTCCCGGGTGCAGTACCATCGGCGCTGTGGGTCTTAGCTTCCGGGTTCGGAATGGGACCGGGCGTTTCCCCCACGCTATGACCGCCGTAACCCTGTTACCCGTTCCCCTGGTCGTGCCGCCCGTGGTGGGGGGGCTTTCCCTGGGGTGGGAAGTCTGTGGTTACAACTCCTGCCCTGGGGCAGGTGGTGGTGTTGTATTCAATTATGGTTCGGTTCCGTGCAACACAACTCACCGGTGGTGGGTTTGTTGGTTGGGAACCACATAGTGGACGCAAGCAGTCTTGTTCTTCATACCCACCCCGATGGATCGGGGTGGTGTGTGGTGTAAGTTATCGGCCTATTAGTACCGGTCAGCTTCACGAGTCTTTAGTCCTCGCTTCCACATCCGGCCTATCAACCCAGTGGTCTGGCTGGGGGCCTCTCACACACAAGGTGT
>NZ_JBIMMV010000019.1:0-5266 GCF_044628475.1 Arthrobacter sp. BPSS-3 | reverse complement strand
GGGGTGGTGTGTGGTGTAAGTTATCGGCCTATTAGTACCGGTCAGCTTCACGAGTCTTTAGTCCTCGCTTCCACATCCGGCCTATCAACCCAGTGGTCTGGCTGGGGGCCTCTCACACACAAGGTGTATGGAAATCTCATCTTGAAGCGAGCTTCCCGCTTAGATGCTTTCAGCGGTTATCCCATCCGAACGTAGCTAATCAGCGGTGCACTTGGCAGTACAACTGACACACCAGAGGTTCGTCCGTCCCGGTCCTCTCGTACTAAGGACAGCCCTTCTCAAATTTCCTGCGCGCGCAGCGGATAGGGACCGAACTGTCTCACGACGTTCTAAACCCAGCTCGCGTACCGCTTTAATGGGCGAACAGCCCAACCCTTGGGACCTACTCCAGCCCCAGGATGCGACGAGCCGACATCGAGGTGCCAAACCATGCCGTCGATATGGACTCTTGGGCAAGATCAGCCTGTTATCCCCGAGGTACCTTTTATCCGTTGAGCGACGGCCATTCCACAATGTACCGCCGGATCACTAGTCCCGACTTTCGTCCCTGCTCGAGATGTCTCTCTCACAGTCAAGCTCCCTTGTGCACTTACACTCGACACCTGATTGCCAACCAGGCTGAGGGAACCTTTGGGCGCCTCCGTTACTTTTTAGGAGGCAACCGCCCCAGTTAAACTACCCATCAGGCACTGTCCCTGACCCGGATTACGGGCCGAAGTTAGATGTCCAAAGTGACCAGAGTGGTATTTCAACGATGACTCCACCCGAACTGGCGTCCGGGCTTCAACGTCTCCCACCTATCCTACACAAGCCACTCCGAACACCAATACCAAACTATAGTAAAGGTCTCGGGGTCTTTCCGTCCTGCTGCGCGTAACGAGCATCTTTACTCGTACTGCAATTTCGCCGAGTTTATGGTTGAGACAGCGGGGAAGTCGTTACTCCATTCGTGCAGGTCGGAACTTACCCGACAAGGAATTTCGCTACCTTAGGATGGTTATAGTTACCACCGCCGTTTACTGGGGCTTAAATTCTCAGCTTCGCCTTGCGGCTAACCGGTCCTCTTAACCTTCCAGCACCGGGCAGGAGTCAGTCCGTATACATCGTCTTGCGACTTCGCACGGACCTGTGTTTTTAGTAAACAGTCGCTTCCCCCTGGTCTCTGCGGCCCCGCCACGCTCCGGACAGCAAGTGTCCATCACGATAGGGGCCCCCCTTCTCCCGAAGTTACGGGGGCATTTTGCCGAGTTCCTTAACCATAATTCTCTCGATCGCCTTAGTATTCTCTACCTGATCACCTGTGTCGGTTTGGGGTACGGGCGGCTAAAACCTCGCGTCGATGCTTTTCTCGGCAGCATAGGATCACCGGATCCCCCCATACGGGGGTCCCATCGGGTCTCAGGCATCATGAACAGCGGATTTGCCTACCGTTCGCCCTACATCCTTAGACCGGGGCAACCATCGCCCGGCCCGGCTACCTTCCTGCGTCACACCTGTTAATACGCTTGCCTCCCAGGTTTCGGTCCCGCGCTCCACCAAAACCCTTCACCCACAAGGGGTGTCGGGCAGGTCTCGGGCGGTTAGTATCCCCTGTTCAACATGGGCGGTTTTTCGCCGGTACGGGAATATCAACCCGTTGTCCATCGACTACGCCTGTCGGCCTCGCCTTAGGTCCCGACTTACCCAGGGCAGATTAGCTTGACCCTGGAACCCTTGATCATTCGGCGGACGGGTTTCTCACCCGTCTTTCGCTACTCATGCCTGCATTCTCACTCGTGTAGGCTCCACCGCTGGTTTACACCGCGACTTCACTGCCCACACGACGCTCCCCTACCCATCCAGACGCCTGAACCACAAGGGCTTAGCAAAAATCTGAATGCCACAACTTCGGCGGTGTACTTGAGCCCCGCTACATTGTCGGCGCGGAATCACTTGACCAGTGAGCTATTACGCACTCTTTTAAGGATGGCTGCTTCTAAGCCAACCTCCTGGTTGTCTTCGCAACTCCACATCCTTTCCCACTTAGCACACGCTTAGGGGCCTTAGTTGGTGGTCTGGGCTGTTTCCCTCTCGACTATGAAGCTTATCCCCCACAGTCTCACTGCTGCGCTCTCACTTACCGGCATTCGGAGTTTGGCTGACGTCAGTAACCTTGTAGGGCCCATTAGCCATCCAGTAGCTCTACCTCCGATAAGAAACACGCAACGCTGCACCTAAATGCATTTCGGGGAGAACCAGCTATCACGAAGTTTGATTGGCCTTTCACCCCTACCCACAGCTCATCCCCTCCATTTTCAACTGAAGTGGGTTCGGTCCTCCACGACGTCTTACCGTCGCTTCAACCTGGCCATGGGTAGATCACTTCGCTTCGGGTCTAGATCACGCCACTGCAACGCCCTATTCAGACTCGCTTTCGCTACGGCTTCCCCACACGGGTTAACCTCGCGACGTAACACTAACTCGCAGGCTCATTCTTCAAAAGGCACGCCGTCACAACTACAAGGCTGCTCCGACGGATTGTAAGCACACGGTTTCAGGTACTGTTTCACTCCCCTCCCGGGGTACTTTTCACCTTTCCCTCACGGTACTGGTCCGCTATCGGTCATTAGGGAGTATTTAGGCTTATCAGGTGGTCCTGACAGATTCGCACGGGATTTCTCGGGCCCCGTGCTACTTGGGATACTCTCCAGGCGGCGTGCAAACATTTCGGTTACGGGGCTCACACCCTCTCTGGCCGGCCTTTCAAGACCGTTCACCTATGCCCACGCTCTCACCCCACTGTCCCGGCAGAGACAGAACGGAAAGTCCCACAACCCCGACCATGCAACGCCCGCCGGCTATCACACATGGAACGGTTTAGCCTGATCCGCGTTCGCTCGCCACTACTAACGGAATCACTATTGTTTTCTCTTCCTGCGGGTACTGAGATGTTTCACTTCCCCGCGTTCCCTCCACGCACCCTATGTGTTCAGATGCGGGTCACCAGGCAACTCGCGCCCCTGGCGGGGTTTCCCCATTCGGACACCCTGGGATCACAGTCCGGTTATCGACTCCCCCAGGCTTATCGCAGATTCCTACGTCCTTCTTCGGCTCCTAATGCCAAGGCATCCACCGTGTGCTCTTAAAAACTTGACCACAAAAGATCAAGGAGTAATTTCGAGAGAACCACAGAAACCAACCACACCACAACAACACCACCCACAAGGGGCAGTCATCATCGAGCGCAGCCAGATCCAGGTTCATATTCTTGGAAATTGCTTCTTATAAAAGATGCTCGCGTCCACTATGTAGTTCTCAAACAACAACCCCGTACCACACACCCCACACACCAACCCCTTGACCCGAAGGCAAGAAGGTCAACAGCGTCCAGGGCGTCGCAGCCAGGAAACCAGAAACACACAAGCCCCACACCCCGCACCCACCCCCCACAAAGAAGGGCAGACACGAACCATGGTCCTGTTGTCTCAGGACCCAACAGTGTGCCAAACACTACCCACCAGAACCCCCACCACAGCGTTCCACAACCCCCTCAAGAGAGGATCCGTACTAACCACCGGTGAAAAACCCGACAGGCACCTATTCATTGATATTCCACCCATGAGCACCCGCCGCAGAACAATCGTCTGCGCAACGGGCCTACTCCTGACAACACCACCACACCAGTACTTAGACCAGGCGGGGTTGTTGTAGGCGCTCCTTAGAAAGGAGGTGATCCAGCCGCACCTTCCGGTACGGCTACCTTGTTACGACTTAGTCCCAATCGCCAGTCCCACCTTCGACAGCTCCCTCCCACAAGGGGTTAGGCCACCGGCTTCGGGTGTTACCAACTTTCGTGACTTGACGGGCGGTGTGTACAAGGCCCGGGAACGTATTCACCGCAGCGTTGCTGATCTGCGATTACTAGCGACTCCGACTTCATGGGGTCGAGTTGCAGACCCCAATCCGAACTGAGACCGGCTTTTTGGGATTAGCTCCACCTCACAGTATCGCAACCCTTTGTACCGGCCATTGTAGCATGCGTGAAGCCCAAGACATAAGGGGCATGATGATTTGACGTCGTCCCCACCTTCCTCCGAGTTGACCCCGGCAGTCTCCCATGAGTCCCCGCCATAACGCGCTGGCAACATGGAACGAGGGTTGCGCTCGTTGCGGGACTTAACCCAACATCTCACGACACGAGCTGACGACAACCATGCACCACCTGTAAACCGGCCACAAGTGGGGGACCTGTTTCCAGGTCTTACCGGTTCATGTCAAGCCTTGGTAAGGTTCTTCGCGTTGCATCGAATTAATCCGCATGCTCCGCCGCTTGTGCGGGCCCCCGTCAATTCCTTTGAGTTTTAGCCTTGCGGCCGTACTCCCCAGGCGGGGCACTTAATGCGTTAGCTACGGCGCGGAAAACGTGGAATGTCCCCCACACCTAGTGCCCAACGTTTACGGCATGGACTACCAGGGTATCTAATCCTGTTCGCTCCCCATGCTTTCGCTCCTCAGCGTCAGTTAATGCCCAGAGACCTGCCTTCGCCATCGGTGTTCCTCCTGATATCTGCGCATTTCACCGCTACACCAGGAATTCCAGTCTCCCCTACATCACTCTAGTCTGCCCGTACCCACCGCAGATCCGGAGTTGAGCCCCGGACTTTCACGGCAGACGCGACAAACCGCCTACGAGCTCTTTACGCCCAATAATTCCGGATAACGCTTGCGCCCTACGTATTACCGCGGCTGCTGGCACGTAGTTAGCCGGCGCTTCTTCTGCAGGTACCGTCACTTTCGCTTCTTCCCTACTGAAAGAGGTTTACAACCCGAAGGCCGTCATCCCTCACGCGGCGTCGCTGCATCAGGCTTCCGCCCATTGTGCAATATTCCCCACTGCTGCCTCCCGTAGGAGTCTGGGCCGTGTCTCAGTCCCAGTGTGGCCGGTCACCCTCTCAGGCCGGCTACCCGTCGTCGCCTTGGTGAGCCATTACCTCACCAACAAGCTGATAGGCCGCGAGTCCATCCAAAACCACAAAAGCTTTCCACCCCCCACCATGCGATGAGGAGTCATATCCGGTATTAGACCCAGTTTCCCAGGCTTATCCCAGAGTTAAGGGCAGGTTACTCACGTGTTACTCACCCGTTCGCCACTAATCCCCGGTGCAAGCACCGGATCATCGTTCGACTTGCATGTGTTAAGCACGCCGCCAGCGTTCATCCTGAGCCAGGATCAAACTCTCCGTTGAAAACAAACAGACACAACCAACAACCCCGGGAAAACGAGGAA
>NZ_JBIMMV010000018.1:0-7474 GCF_044628475.1 Arthrobacter sp. BPSS-3 | reverse complement strand
CGGCGGACGCCGGTGAAGGTACGCGTGAAGGCCACGGACCCAACCCGGTCCGTGGCCTTCGGCTCAGGACAGAGCGGTCTTAAAAATCACGGATTGGTGAAGTGAACCAGAGATGCACAGACTTGACGGCCGCCGGGTCACCGACTTTCTGGCAGCGAAATTTGCCTCTCCGACCCGCAGTACGCGGTTGACGGTCGTCCTGGGCCGATGGCTCGGGATTGCCTTCACGGTCTGCTTCCTCACGGGCCTGTTCAGCCACGGACTGCAGAACCCGCCGGCCTGGATGATCTTCCCGACACGGCCTGTGTGGATCTATCAGCTCAGCCAGGGAATCCACGTGACGGCGGGTATCGCATCGATCCCGCTGCTGCTGGCGAAATTGTGGTCGGTCTATCCGGAGCTGCTGTCATGGCCGCCGGTCCGGTCCGTCGTCCACGGCCTTGAACGGGCCTCCATCGCCCTGTTCGTGGCCGCGTCCCTGCTGCAGGTGACAACGGGTCTGATCAACACCTACAAGTGGTACCCCTGGCCGTTCCCGTTCCGTGAGACCCACTACTGGCTGGCCTGGGTCATCTGGGGTTCGCTGCTGCTCCATATTGCGGTCAAGCTGCCTGCGATCAGTGCGCATTGGCGGCGCCGGCAGGCCGCGGCCGCCGCCAGCAATTCCCCCATGTCCGGCGCGTCCGACGCGGCCGTGGGGGAGTCCGGGGCCGGAGTGCCTGCGCCCGGCCGCTGGTCCCGGCGGGCAATGCTGACGGCCGTCACGGCCGCCACCGGGGCCGTGGTCGTCACGACGGCGGGACAATCATTCGCCTGGCTGGCGCCGTTGAACCTGTTTGCTCCCCGGAAAATGGGAACCGGCCCGCAGGGGGTTCCCGTAAACCGCACCGCCGCCGACGCCAAGGTCGCCGACGCCGCGATTTCCCCGGCCTGGGCCCTGCTTGTGCGTTCCGGCCCGGTGACACGATCCTTCACCCTGGAGCAGTTGAGGGCCATGCCCCAGCACAGCCATGAGCTGCCGATCGCCTGTGTCGAAGGATGGAGCCAGCTGGCCAGCTGGCGGGGGGTGCGGGTCCGCGACCTGCTGGCAGCTGTCGATGCTCCCCCGGAATCGGACCTGCACGTCACCAGCCTCGAACCCGAAGGCGCCTACCGCACCATGAGTATGCCCGCGGCATACGCCAGGGACGAGCAGACGCTCGTGGCCCTGGAACTCAACGGTGCGGCGCTCGACCTGGACCACGGTTACCCGGCCCGCATCATCGCGCCAGGCCGCCCCGGGGTCCTCCAGACCAAGTGGTTGCAAAGTGTGGAGGTGCTGTGAGCGCGGGCAAGTCTCGAAGGAAAATCCGGCTGGTGCTTGGTGCCGCCGGGGTGGCCGTCCTGGGGTACGGCCTGGTGGGGTTGCCCACCCAGCTCGGGCCGGCACAACTCCTGGGCCTCCTGACGTGGATGGCCGTCGCCGTTCTGCTGCACGACGGCGTCCTGGTGCCGCTGTCCACGGCCGCGGGCTTCGGCCTGACCCGGGCCGGGTCAAAGCTGCAGCCCGCCTCAGCCGCGGTGTTGCGTGGAGCGCTGCTTACCGGTTCCCTAGTGACCCTGCTGACGGCGCTGCTGCTCAAGGCCCAGTCCGTGGCGCGGAAGAGCACCGTCCTGGAAGCTGATTACGCGGTGAACCTGGCCTGCCTCTGGGCGGTCCTGGCAGTGGTCTCGGCCGTCGCCATTCTCCTGCTGGAACGCCGGGGACGGCGGGCCGGAAGCCGGCGGCGCTAGCCGGCTATCCGGGTTCGCCGCGCAGCGGAGCCACGGCAAACTCCCGCATGCCCTCCTCGAAAGCCACAGCCGGGGCCCAGCCCAGTTCGTCCTTGATCCGCTCCGAGGAAGCGGTGATGTGCCTGACGTCCCCGAGCCGGTACTCGCCGGTGACCACCGGTGCCGGCCCGGCGCTGAAAGCGCTCAAGGCAGCCGCCACGTCGCCGATGGTCCGGACCTCGTCCGCCCCCACGTTGTAGGCCCGGAACGGCGGCCTGGTCTCTTCGGCCAGCGCCTCGGCGGCGGCGATGTTGGCCGAGGCGACGTCCCGGACATGAATGAAGCTGCGACGCTGGCCGCCGTCCTCGAACACGCGCGGAGCTTCGCCGCGGGCCAACGCCGACCGGAACAATGACGCCACGCCCGCATACGGGGTGTTCTTCGGCATCCTCGGTCCATAGACGTTGTGGTACCGCAGGGCGATGGCTGAACCGCCGGTGCTGCGGGCCCACGAGGAGGCAAGATGTTCCTGACTCAGTTTCGACGCCGCGTAGACGTTCCGGGGATCCAGCGCCGCGTCTTCCGTGACCATCGCGGGAACCAGGACCGTGCCCTCCTCCGGGTCTCGGGGGTCGTAGACCCCTGCACGTAAATCGGCTTCGGAACGCGGCCCGGGCCGGACCGGCATCCCGGTCCGGGGATCCGCGTAGGCGCCCTCGCCGTAGACGACCATGGACGATGCCAGCACCAGCCGGCCGATGCGGTGCCGTTCCATCGCGGCCAGCAGCACAGCCGTGGCGTAGTCGTTGTTGCGGACATAGTCCGGCGCATCCGCGAAGCTGACGCCGAGGCCCACCTTTGCGCTTTGGTGGCAGACAACATCGACGCCGCGGAGCGCCGCGTCGACCGTGCCCGGGTCGGCGACGTCCCCGACCATCAGATCCACGTCCGGCATGAGGGCCGGGGGAACGGGGTGGAGATCGGGGGCCATCGAATCCAGGATCCTGACACTCCAGCCCTTGGCGAGGGCGGCGTCGACAATGTGCGAGCCGATAAAGCCGGCGCCGCCGGTGACCAGGATCTTCATCGGGCAGCCACCGGGGCCAAGCCGGCGGGCAACGCCATGATCCTGCGTACCGCCTCGGGATCCATCAAGGGCCGGGCCCGGTAGTCCGGGCCGATGGCCGCCACGGCGGCTTCGAGAACGGCCAGCACGTTGGGCTGGGCGTTCCGCAACCGGGCGAAGACGGCGTCGGCGGTCACGGGATCTGAACCGTCGTGTCCGGTGTCCGAATCGGTGATGAAGGCCAGGTTGGCGAAGCCCATGTTGAGTTCTGCGGCCAGCAGCGGTTCGGGGTACTGGGTCATGCTGATGATGTCCGCACCCCCTGCGGCGTACCACCCGGACTCGGCCTTCGTCGAGAACCGTGGTCCGTTGATCACCACGACTGTTGCCGTCGGGGCGAAGGCGAGGGTGTTTTCCTCAAGGGCGGCGGCCAGGTGTGAACGCAGGGTGGGGCAGAAGGGTTCCGACGCCGGGAGGTGCTGGACGCCGGCGGACGGGACGCCCTCGGCGACGGTTCCGTCGAAGAAGGTATCCGCCCGCCCCCACGTCCGGTCGATGATCTGGTCGGTGACCGCAAAGGTGTCGGGTCCGTAACCTGCACGGAGGCCGCCCACCGCCGAGGACGAGAGGACCGCCTCCACACCGAGGCTCTTGAGCGCCCAGATGTTGGCCCGGTAGTTGATGCGCTGCGGCGGCACCGAGTGCTTCCCGCCGTGCCTGGGTAGGAAGGCCACCCGTCGGCCGGCAACATCCGCCAGGGTGACGGGGGCGGATGGCGTCCCGTACGGCGTGCTGACCTCGACCGTGTCGATGACTGTTGCAGCCGGGAGCTGGTATGTCCCCGATCCGCCGATGATGCCGATGCGCGCCTGAGCCGTTCCGGTGGTAGGTGTTTCCATAGTCGGTCCTGTCATGTCGTGGGGTGCGGGGAAGCTGTTGGGGACCCGGTCGCGGGCCGGTCACTGTGGAGGCCTGAGTCGGCTGCGAGTCCGCCGAGGGCGGCCAGTCGATGCCGGCGGTTCCGACGCCACAGGGCGCCCGTTACGACGGCGCCGGCGGCGAGGACCAATGCGGCCTGGTGCAGCGGAAGGCTGAGCGGATCCTCGATGGGGACCATGTAGATGGCATCGAGGGCGAGGATGACGGCGATGTACTCCCAGCGGCGGCTCAAGACGATGAACGGCAGGAGCATCAGGGCGTACCAGGGGTAGTTCGGGCTGACGATCAGCAGGGTCAGTCCGATCATGACGGTCTGCTGTTCCCAGACATTCCCCGGACCGGTTCTGCGGAGCACGTAGACCGCCACGGCAGCCAGGGCCACGGCGCTCAGCACCGGGGGCCAGCCACCGGCGGATACGAGCTGGGCAAGCCCGAACCTGGTGCCGCCGCTCTGGCTGTAGCCTTCCTCCTTGAGATAGCCGGGGAGGAATCCCAGGACGCCTACTCCGGCCACGGCCAGGTACGGTACGTAGAGCAGGGCGAAGGAGGCCAGCGCGGCGGCGATGAACCGGACGGGGCGCCGGAACAGCAAGGCGGGAGCTGCGATCACCGGAATGAGCTTTGTGGCCACGGCAGCGCCGAAGGCGACGCCGGAGCGCAGGGGCTTGCCGCGGGTCAGCAGCATTCCGCTGACCAGGATCAGCGCGGCACCCAGAAGGTCCACATGCGCGTTGTTTACCGCCTCGAGCTGGACGAAGGGGCTCCACGCCCAGACGGCGGCGATGTGCGCGGGCAGGCCGCGACGCGCCAGGGCGGAGAGCACCAGGAGTGTGACGCCGACGCTCATCAGGAGACCGGCCAGCTGGAAGGGGAGGTACCCGACCGAGTCGGGAAGGGCTATGCGAACAGCGGCAAAGTAGATTTCGGCAGTTGGCGGATAGATGGTGGGCACGTGCGGCCGGTTAATGGCAGTGCACAAGGGGCTGCCGGAGGGGAAGCCGAAGGCAGGAACCGAGTCCGTTGGGAAAAGATCCTTGGCACAGACGGGCCTGCCGTCGTCGTCAAGGCCGCCGGGGGCGAAGAGCCAGTCCGGTCTGAGTTTGGCGATCGTCTCGTCGACGGGCACGTAGGAATACGGGGAGACGCCCGCCTTTTGAACGATCCCGTCCCAGGCATACCGCGCGGAATCGTTGCTGGTCCGCGGAGGTGCGCTTACGGCTACCAGGCCGAGCAACACTGTGCCGGCGAGGAGGACGGCAGCCCGCCGGCGGCGGGGTACACGGCGGAGGGCAAGGACGGCCCAGGCAACGGCACCCCAGGAGAGCAGGGTTCCGACGATCGGTGCCGATTCGAACGGGTTGTGCGGGACAACCATCCACCACAGCAGAGCTGCGAGCACCAGGAGTGGTGCCGCCACCGCTGCCCATGGTGCGAGCCTTGCGCCGCGCGCTGCCCCTGGACGTACCGGGGGGACGGTCCCGGCCCTCACACTGCCGTCCTGGACGGCCACGCAGAGGGGGACAGCCGGCAGAAAACGCGGTCCTGAACCCGGTGGACCGACGCTACCGTCCATCCGCTGCGCGGCGCCCGGGCAGCGATTCCTCCGGTTCCCGTCCTGGCCCAACGGAACGGAGCACTCCGGTTTCCCGCAGGATCCTCCAGGACGGCGGTGTACACGGTATCCAGCTCATCGTCGGCCTCCACCTCCACCAGGAGCGTCCCCTGGGGGGCAATGAGGTGGCGGCAGCGCCGGAGCAGCGCGGTGATGCCGCCGCCGATGCCGATGTTCCCATCCAACAGGATCAGCGACTGCCACTGGCCGGTGTGCGGGACGGGATCGAAGATCGACTGTTCGAGCACCCGGACGCCCCGGCTCCGCGCCCGCCTAACGGCCTCGGCGCTGGTGTCGATTCCCCAGGCGGTGAGGCCCAGGTTCTGCGCGGCGGACAGGAGTCTTCCCGGGCCGCAGCCGATGTCCAGGAGCGGCCCGTCGAGGCGCTTGAGCACCGACAGCTCAGCCGGGCTTGCCTCCGCGCACCAGCCTTGGACGTCGAAATCAACGGGATCGGCGGTCTGGTCCGTGTCCGGGCGCAGGGTCAATGTTCCTGTCCCCTTCGCCAGCGCCAGTGCATAGGGCTCCGTGAGGCCCTGGCCGAAGTGCATACCCGGTGCAACGGGAGTGGCCGTCACAGTCGGGCCCCCGAGAGAGCAGCCGGGTACTGCGGATTATCTGCGGCGGCATGAACCGCGTGGGCGAACTTCGTGGCGGGGATCAATGATGCGATGGCGACGGCATCGTCGAAGTAATCCATGTCCGTGAGCTCGGTCAGCGTTCCGACGCTGAGACCCTCCGCCACCAATCGTTCCCGTTGACGCTGTCCGGTCGACTCCGTTGACATCGGCACGCCCCGGACCAGGCGGCCGCTGGGCCGTCGGAGGGCAAGTGCCCAGAATCCGCCATCCGTGGCGGGCCCGATCCAGGCGTCGTGACCGGGCGCGCCGGACCGCCAATCCGCGAGAAGCGGAGCCAGGTGATCGGCAGAGAATTGCGGGGTGTCCATGCCGACCAGGAGTACCGGGCCCGTGACGGCGTCGAAGATCGCGGCGAGCCGTTCATCCAGCCCCCCGGACTGTTGCGCGACGACGGTGAACCCCTCCGCGTCGCGCGCCGTGGGCGTCCCGTCCATCACCAGCCAGCGGCTCTTCGCAGGGAGCGTCCGTGCCGTGTCGAGGGTCTGGGTGAGGCTGATCTGCGCAATGGCGGCCGCCGACTCGGGGCTCAGCGGCGGACTAAGGCGCGTTTTGACCCGGCCCGGCAGGCACTCCTTGGCGATGACCACCACGGTCAGGTCCATGTTGTTGCTCATAGGCGTCATTCGTTGCCGCTTGAGCTGCGGACCGGTCCCTGGGAGGAGGCAGCCGCGGCGGACTTCAGCTGCGCCGACATATCCCGGACGGCCGTGATGGTGCCGCGGAGCGTTCCCGTGACCTTTGATTTGCCGGTGCGGGGGGCGTAGGGGACCGGCATCTCCACAATCTTCCAGCGGCGCAGATGTGCCTTCAGGAACATTTCGAGGGGGTAGCCGCTGCGGCGGTCCTCAAGCCCGAGCGCCAGGAGGTCTGTCCTGCGCGCCGCCCTCATGGGGCCCAGATCGGTCACAGGCTCCCCGGTGAGGCTCCGCAGGCGCCAAGCGAGGACGATGTTGGCGATCCTTGCATGGACAGGCCAGGAGCCGCGCTGGGGCTGACGGCTCCCCAGCACCAGGTCCGCCGTGCCGTTCGTTACCCGCTCCACGAGGGCCGGCAGCCGGGCCGGGTCCAGTGAACCGTCGCAATCGCAGAACGCGACAACGTCTGCCGTGGCCGCGAGGAGTCCGGCGTGCGCCGCGGCACCGAATCCGCGCCGTCCCTCGTGGACGACCAGGGCGCCGAGGCTGGTGGCGATCCCGGGCGAACCGTCCGTGGATCCGTTGTCCACCACGATGGCTCGATACCCTTCCGGAAGGCGGGACAACACCCAAGGGAGGGCGCCGGACTCGTTCAAGCACGGGAGAACGACGTCCACCATGGCTCCGGTCATAAGAAACAGCCTTTCAGGGCGTGGTCTGGAGCGCTTCGCGCGGAATCTCCAACGGTACCTGGACGGAAGAGAGCCACGGACCGCCAGAGGCGGTCCGTGGCCTTTCCCGCCGGTGCAGACCATACATCCGGCAGGTA
>NZ_JBIMMV010000017.1:0-22089 GCF_044628475.1 Arthrobacter sp. BPSS-3 | reverse complement strand
TCCTTCGGTTTCCCAGTGGTGTCCGCAGTCTTCACGGCATCCAGTGTCACCGGCATATCCAGCTCATTCCTGCCAAGCAGACCGCCTGGCGTGTCGAGCCGGATACACCGTTAATTCCACAGTCCCGGCCGCGGACGGACACAGGCCAGGTCTTGGGCGCCTGCCTACGTCAGGGCAGAAGACGAGGAGGGCTGGTACCTGCCTGAAGAGACCGTCCAGCTCGGGAAAGTCCTCAACGAAGGCTCAACCCCGCTGTTCTACGCATACGACTTCGGCGATAGCTGGCTCCACCGCATCGACTGGATCGAAACCGTCAGGAAAACCGGTGACGACGCCCATGCCCGGGTGATCCGCGGTAAACGACGCTGCCCCCTGGAGGACTCCGGTGGAATCGGCGGCTATGAAGACCTCATCGCCACTCTGGCCAACCCTGATGCCGTCGATGAATCAGACCGCGAGCACCTCCAGGGCCTGCACGAATGGGCCCAAGGAACCGCGCAACGATCCGGCGGAGAGGAAACTTTCGATCCCGCACACTCCGACCCGGTCAAAGTCAACGAAGAACTCGGCAGACTCTTCACACCCGAAGGAAACTGACCAAGTGCCGGCCACGGCACAGCCAGGCCTGGCACCAATGGCATTGTGCCGGCATGCCTTAGCGAGTTTTTGTCTCCGCGTGGACGGCGCAGGAAACGCCAAGGATTGACGTAGTTTCCAGGAACTGGCGAGCAGGATCCCCCATCTGTCAA
Source organism: Arthrobacter sp. BPSS-3 (assembly GCF_044628475.1). NCBI lineage: Bacteria > Bacillati > Actinomycetota > Actinomycetes > Micrococcales > Micrococcaceae > Arthrobacter > Arthrobacter sp. BPSS-3. The sequence goes on along the minus strand of NZ_JBIMMV010000017.1, from coordinate 21,340 downwards.
GTACCGTTGCGCTCGGCTGTCCATGAGGTCAGCCGGTCTCATGTTCTGTATTGAAAGGACTCCCCTGTCATGGCAGGAATCATCCCCTGGCTGGGTGCGCTGGGCACCACAGGAAAAGCCGTTGTTGTAGCATCCGTCGTTGCCGCTGGTGGCACCGGTGCAGCAGTGGCCGCCACCGCCACCGTTGCGCCGACCGATGCGACGTCCACTGTGTCGCCGGCCGCCCCCGCCGCTGATCCGTCGGCTTCCTCCACGGCCACATCGTCGGTTGTTCCCGCATCGACGCCCACTCCGTCCAGCGCGCCCGTATCTTCGGCTGAGGTCCCGCCGGCGCCGGCGTCATCTTCAACCGCACCGGAGTTGGCACACGCACCGGACGTACCAGTGATTGCCGAACCGGCAGAGGCACCGGAGGCGCCGGAGCATGCCGAACCGGCAGAGGCGCCGGAGCATGCCGAACCTTCGGAGGCGCCGGAGCATGCCGAACCGGCAGAGGCACCGGAGGCGCCGGAGCATGCCGAACCGGCAGAGGCACCGGAGGCGCCGGAGCATGCCGAACCTTCGGAGGAGCCGTAACAGGCCCGGACGGGCTAAGTACCGGGCTTACAGAATCTGGGCTCACGAGCTGAGAAATACCGTGATTGTCCGGTCGGCTGATTTCTCTGCGGTTGTTTGCCTTTGACATGAGCGGCGGGGCCCTGGGGCGAGAGCGAAACGGGGCCCTCCGAGGCCGGGCCGGCGAGGGTTCCTTGTGGCCTCTTCGCTGTCTGCACCTGGTGCGGCCGGCCGTGTTTGGGGTTAGTCCGGTGGCGGGGTTGTGCGGGCGGTGATTGTTTGATCGCTTCGGTGGCTGGGGCCGTGGTGGAGCTGGAAGGCGCTGGTGATCAGGGCGAAGTGGCTGAAGGCCTGTGGGGTGTTACCGAGTTGCCGGGCGTCTTGGACGTCCCATTCCTCGCTGAGCAGGCCCACGTCGTTGCGCAGGGTCAGGAGTCGTTCGAACAGTGTCGTTGCCTCGGTGCGTTTTCCGGCGCCAAGGAGTGCGTCGACGAGCCAGAAGGAGCAGGCAACGAAGACACCTTCTCCGCCGGGCAGCCCGTCGTCGCTGTGTTGGGGGCGGTACCGGAGCACGTACCCGTCCTGGGTCAGGCCGCGCTGGATGGCGTCGATGGTGCCGGTGACGCGGGGGTGGTCCGGAGGAAGGAATCCGACCCTGGGGATCAGCAGGAGACTGGCGTCGAGTTCGGTGCCGCCGTAGGACTGGACGAAGGAGTTCATTTCAGGGTTGAAGCCGTGCTCCATGACGTCGTTGTGGATGGCCTCGCGAAGGTCCTCCCACCGGTCTGCTGGTCCGGGGAGGTGGAACTGGCGGACTGCCTTGATCATCCGGTCTACTGCGACCCAGGCCATGACTTTGGAGTGGGTGAAGTGCCGCCTGGGTCCGCGCATTTCCCAGAGTCCGTTGTCGGGCTGTTGCCAGGCGTCCTCAAGGTGGTCCATTAGGGCGATTTGGATGTCCCAGGAGTCGTCCGCGTCGTGGAGGAGGGCGTTGCGGGTGAGGGAAAGCCCGTCGAGGACTTCACCCCAGACGTCGAGTTGGAGTTGGTCGGCGGCCGCGTTGCCGGTGCGGACCGGCGTGGAGTCCTCGTACCCTGCCAGCCAGGGTATCTCGGCTTCGGGGAGCCTGCGCCGCCCGTCGAGGGAATACATGATCTGCAGGTCTGCCGGGTCGCCTGCCACGGCGCGCAGCAGCCATTCCCGCCAGGCTTTGGCCTCGTCCGTGTAGCCGGCTGTGATGAGGGACTGCAGCGTCAGCGTCGCGTCCCGGAGCCAGCAGTACCGGTAGTCCCAGTTGCGGGGCCCCCCGGGCTGTTCGGGAAGTGATGTCGTCGCAGCCGCGACGATGCCCCCGGTCGGGGCGAAGGTGAGTGCTTTGAGGGTGATCAGGGACCGCTGGACAGCGTCCCGGTAGGGGCCGGCGGCCGCGCTGCGCGAAGACCAGTCCTCCCAGTACGCCAGGGTCCCGGTCAGGGCATTCTCGGCGTCGACGGTCCGCGGCCGCCGCAAGTGGCTGGGTGACCAGGTAAGGACGAACGGGACACGCTCACCTGCCTTGACCGTGAATTCGCTGACCGTGCGGAGGTGTTCTCCCTCCATGGGGGCGGACGAGGACAGGTGAACCGAGTCGGGCCCGGCGACCGCATGAATCCCGGTTGTGGTGCGCCGGACCCAGGGGACCACGTGCCCGTAGTCGAAACGTAAGGCCAGTTCGCCGCGCATCGCGACGGTGCCGCTGAGTCCCTCTACGATGCGGATGAGGTCGGCGACCCCGTCCCGGGGAGGCATGAAATCGGTTACTCTGACCCTTCCCGTGCCGGTGTCCCATTCGGTCTCCAGGACCAGGGTGTCGGGCCGGTACCGGCGGCGGGTGCAGGTGCCTCCGGCGGCAGGGGCCAGCAGCCAGCGTCCCGCGTCGGGGGTGTCCAGCAGCGCGGCGAAACAGGCCGGCGAGTCGAAGTGCGGCAGGCAGAGCCAGTCGATGGATCCGTCTGTTCCGATCAGGGCTGCCGTGTGCAGGTCCCCGACGATGGCGTAATCCTCTATGCGCGTCACCTCAGCCGGCCTTGACTTCGAGGACGACTTTCACGTCGGTATCCTGGCGCCGGAAGGCGTCCTGGAAGTCGGCCAGTGGTACCCGGCGGGTGATCAGCCGCTGAAGCCAGGCGCTGTCGGCCTGCTCCAATGCCCTGACAGCGGCTTCATAGTGGCTGCGGTTGGCGTTGACGCTGCCGAATACCGATTCGTTGCCCAGCACCAGGGCACGGTTGACCGCGCCGATGTCCACTGGCTCGGTCCTGCGGTGGAGGAGACTCCGGTCAGGCAGGTGACCGAGTCGAGGGCTCTGCAGGTCATCGTCTCGAGCACTACGGAGGCGACGCCGGTGCATTCGACCAGGATATCGGCCTGAATCCCGGAATCAGTGAGGCTCTCCGGGTGGTAGGTCGCTCCGAGCTCCCGGACGAGTCCCGGTTTCGGCCCTGCCCGCACTTGGTCAAAGACGTGGACGTCGAGTCCGCGCTGCACGCCCAGCAGTGCCGCGAGCAGGCCGACCGGCCCGGCCCCGGTGACAACGGCGGTCTTCGGGGCAAAAAAGGCCCGGGAGCCGATCGCGTCGATGTGCTGCCAGGCTTTGGCGACGATGGTTGTTGGTTCCAGCAGAACGCCGACGTCGGCCAGCGTGTTCGGAAGCCGGACGAGAGCATCAGGATCAGCCCGGAAGCGTTCTCGGGCGAACCCGTGCAGGCCTTTTATTCCGTGTTCGGTGTAGCGGCCGTTGCGGCACATATCCCACTGCCCCGCCGCGCACGCAGGACACGGCACAGGGTCCGGACGGCGAACGATGCAGACCACCAGATCCCGGGGGCTGAGCCCGGAACCTGCCGGAGCGTCGAGGACACGGCCGATGTTCTCGTGTCCCAGAATCAGAAACGGTGACCCGGCGGGTGCTTCTCCGTATTCGCCGGAGGTGATCTCGGCATCGGTGCCGCAGAGCCCGACGGCCAGGGTCTCCACCAGGACCTGACCGTCCGCCGCGTCGGGCTCGGGGACATCCCTGAGCACCAACGGCTCCTTCGTCCCCGGGACGACAGTCAAAGCCTTCACGTCTTTTCCTCCTGCATCTCCGGGCGGCATCCGTCCCGGTTATTTGTCTACCACGTCCACCTCCGAATCCCGCTGAAAACCGGAGAACTTCTTAGGGCCCGCGCAGCCATGGTCCTCCCGGAAGGTCTCACAGACCGTACACAGGTTCATCTCAGGTACCTCTTATCGGGCTCGTGGGAAACTTGGTGGTAACGGAAGGACATGCGATGACGGCGGTTGTGAATTCACGGGCTCGGGCTCTCGGCGCGGTACGGCGCTGGACGGTGACCGCGATGGTACTGGCGGGGATCGCGACCGCCGGCGCCGGCGCCGGGCTGGCCACGGTGCAGCACACCGCCGCCACCGGCCAGGCAGCAGCGGCGGCGGTGCAGCAGGCGCCGGCCGCGCCCGCCGCGGCAGGGACGTTCGGGAAAGTTACGCCCGCACAAAACGCCCCGGCCGCTGCAGTGCCGCAGACCGCGACCCGGGCCTCCTGACCTTGGCAGCTGTCCCGGCCGCCCGGTTCGATGCGATCGGCACCACCGTTAGCGTGCACGCGACCGACCCGGGCGCCCTGGATCAGGCTGTGCGCACGGCCAGGGAATGGCTGGCGTCTCTGGACCTTGCTGCCTCGCGGTTCCGGGCAGATTCAGAACTTACGACCATTAACGCCCGGTCGGCCCGGGGTCCGGTGGCGGTGGCAGTCAGTGCCTTGCTCGGGGATGTTTTGGAGGCTTCCTTCCGCACGGCGGCCCTGACCGGCGGCCTGGTGGACCCGACAGTCGGCGCGGCCCTGCTGCGGGCCGGTTACGATGACGATATGGTACTGGTCAGAGACAGGGCGGGCTGGACGGTGCCCGGTGATCCGGAACCGGCGCCGGGGTGGCTGCAGATCAGCTACACACCCGACGTCCGGTTGCTGGTCATGCCGGCCGGCACGGTGCTGGACTTTGGCTCCAGCGCCAAAGCCTACGCCGCTGACCGGATCGCGGCCCTGCTGGGTGAGACCCTGCCGGGCGGTTTCCTGGTCGACCTGGGCGGAGACATCGCCGTTGCCGGCACCCCTCCAGAGACAGGCTGGCAGGTAGGGATCGAGCACGACCGCGGCCGCACCGATCAGGTCATCACCATCAGGGACCAGGCCATAGCAACGTCTTCAACGAGGCACCGGGCGTGGTCCAGCGGGTCCGGGACCGCCCACCACATCATCGACCCGCGCACCGGCGCCCCGGCACAGCGCATCTGGGCCGAAGTGACCTGCCTGGGTGCGACCGCTCTGGAAGCCAACGCCGCCTCGACCGCCGCCATCGTCCTGGGTGCTCAGGCACCGTCCTGGCTGGGGGCCCGTGGCATCGATGCCAGCCTGCACGCCACGGACGGTTCGACCGTGAGGACCGGGAACTGGCCTGCCCCCCACGAACCTGCCGGGGCACTGTGAGTCCGGCGGTCAGCGAGGTTTTCTGGTTCGTTTCCCGGGCGAGCGGGGTCACGGCTTCGGTGCTGCTGACGGTGACGTTCATTCTCGGTGTTGTGACTTCCGGGCGGCGCCGGCCGGCAGGGATCGGGACCACTGTCGTGACAGGGCTCCACCGCAACCTGGCCCTGGGGATGATGGTTTTTGTGGTAGCCCATATTGTTACTGCCGTGCTGGAAGGCTACGTCGACATCGGCTGGGTGTCGGTAGTGGTGCCGTTCACTTCCGGCTACGAACGGGCCTGGATCGGGCTGGGCGCTGTCGCGTTCGATCTGCTTGTGGCCGTGACGTTGACCTCGATGCTGCGTCACCGTATTCCCGAGCGGTGGTGGGGCCGGGTCCACGCGCTGAGCTACGTGCTGTGGCCGGCAGCGATAGTCCATGGCATCACGATGGGCACCGGGAGCGCCTGGATCCTCCGGGCCGTGGGGGTGGCCTGCCTGGCCGCAGGCGCCGCCGCGATCGCCTACCGGCTCACCGGCCGGCAACCCGATGAGACCCGCCGCACCGAAATCGGACAACAGCCATGGCGCTGAACCTGCTGCCGGCCCTGCACGAGGCCGGCCTGACGGGCCGGAGCGGTTCGGCGTTCAGCACTGCCGTGAAACTCGGCGCGGCGCTTCAGAACCGGGCCGAGCTGATAGTTAACGCCTGCGACGGGGAAATCGGTGCCGCGAAGGACGCCTACGTCATCCGGCACCACCTCGCCGAGGTCCGGGACGGGGCAGCATTGACGGGCCTGAAGCGGGTAACGTATGCCGCCCACGCCGGATCAGAAACCGAAGGACGCCTGCGGGCAGCGGGCGTGGCGGTGTTGCCGGTACCTGCCCGGTATGTCGCCTCCGAGGCCAGCGCCCTCGTTTCCCTGCATCACGGCGGCCTTGCCCGCCCGATGACCAAACGCGCCCGCCTGGTCCAGGGCGGCCGCACCCCGGAGGGGAAGAAAACCCTGCCGGTACTGGTCCTGAACGCCGAAACACTTCTGCGGATCGCCCAGATCGAGGCCTTCGGGCCCGGCTGGTTCCGGTCTTTCGGCACACCGGAGGACCCCGGCCCGCGGCTGGTCGCTCTCAACGGCGCCGTCCAGGCGCCAGGTGTCTACGAAACCGAAACCGGACCATCCCTAAGCCAAATACTCTCCCTGGCCGGTGGACCGCTGCCCGGCGCCCGGGCCCTGAACATCGGCGGACTCGGCGGCACCTGGATTGCAGCGTCCCGGATACCGGCCCTGCACTACACCACCGCGTCGATGGCCACCGCGGGCGCCGCTCCCGGGCCCGGGGTCATGCACCTGCTGGGCCCCTCACATTGCCCGGTCGCCACGGTCGCGGACATGCTCAACTACGCCGCCGGGGAATCCGCCGGCCAATGCGGGCCCTGCATGTTCGGGCTCCCCGCGGCAGCGGCCGGGTTCGCCGAACTCGCCGCCGGTACCGGAGGTCCCGGAGCCCACGCCGCGCTGCGGCAACGACTGGGACTGCTTACCGGCCGCGGGGCCTGCCACTTCCCCGACGGTGTTGCAGCGTTCACCGCCTCAGCACTGGAGGTCTTCAGCACCCACCTCCAAGCGCACGCGGCAGGCTATTGCCCCGGACAGGAAGAAAGAGATCAGTCGTGAGCTTTTCTGCCCGCCCGCCCCGGACCGATTCGGCCGTCCCGGTCCTGGCCGTCGACCGGACCGCCTGCACCGGGCACGGAGTCTGCGCCACCTTGCTGCCTGAACACATCACCCTCGACGAATGGGGCTACCCCATCCTGGACGGACCCATCCCCAAAACGAACGACGCTGAGCTGACCGTCCGGTACTGCCCGGCCCGGGCACTCTACTGGCGAAACCAAAACGACTGAGTCGGAGCCCGCTGACCCTTGCCCGCACGAGGACTTCCACTGCCCGCCCGGTGGTCCTCTGGCAGGTGCTGGAGGGGTAGGACCCAGGACACCGCATCTGCCCCCCGACCCGACGGTGTTTGTCCCGGGCACGCTTCCGCATTCTCTGACCGACGGTGCGCTCAGACGGGCGTCAACTGCCCGCTTCCGGGGCCGCTTTCGCGGCGCGGCGCCTGCGCAGGTGCCAGAACAGTAACGCTGCAAGGACAACAGCGACGGTGAGGAGGGCGGCTCCGTGTCCGGCTGTCCGGGCGATGCTCTGATATGAGTTCCCTGCCAGGAACCCCAGCAGGGCACAGCCGGTACCCCACACCAGAGCGCCCGCGGCGTTGAAGGCCAAAAACCGCAGGTAGGGCATATGCGCCATGCCGGCCAGGGCAGGCATGACAGCGCGGAAGAATGCTGTGAAGCGTCCCACGAAGACAGCCGCGCCGCCCCGGCGGCGCAACAGGTCCTGGGCTTTAGCCACCTGCTGCCCTTTCCTCGCAACAAGGCGCAGGCGCATGATCCGCGGCCCGAAGAACCGTCCTACCTCGTACCCCACCGTGTCGCCGGTGATCGCCGCCGTCACGACCAGAACGATCACCACCCACAAGGGAAGCCGTCCGTGGCTGGCCAGGACGCCGCCCAGAATGGCCGCCGTCTCACCCGGGATCACAAATCCGAGGAAAAACGCGTCTTCAGCGAATACCAGGGCAAAGACCAGCAGCGCGGCCAGCACCGGGCTGATATTCAGGATACTGTCCACAATCTGGCCCACAACACTGCCTTTCCTCCTGGCGCCCACCCCCCACGCACCTGCGGTTCCGGCGATCTTTCCGCGCCGACCTCAGGGGTATCCCGGCCCGAGGCCCCGATCCGAGGTGTCCCAGGGGAGCCGGCAGGGCTCTGCAGCGGCCTACGCACCTGCGCTGTCCATGCCCGCAGCGGCGGTCTGGACCGGTGCACGGCCGCGTGGGTACAGTGTGCGGTAGAGGATCCGGCCCAGGCACGGGAGTGACCAGATGCAGCACGTCAGCAAACGCGCGAACACCCTCGCCCTGGCGGTGCTCCTCGGTCTGGCCCTTCCCGGGACGGCAGGGTGCTCCTTTACCAACCCCCAGGAGACCACCCGGATCACGCCGGCCACCAACGGCATCAACACCGTGATCGGCCCGGTGAAGCTGGGCAACCTGTTGATTCTCGCCCTGGACGCCAACGGACCGGGCAGGGTCATCGGCACGGTGAGGAACACCACCGACCACGACATCGTCCTCACCCTGGCCCTGGCATCAGGAGAGACAACGACCATACCGGTCCCGGCCCAAGACCGCAGACAGCTCACCCTCGACACGGCCCCGGTCACGTTCGCCCGCACCGGCGCGGCCCCCGGCGCGACGCTCCAGCTCAAAATCAGCGCAGACACGACGACACAGACCATCCCGGTACCCGTCCTCGACGCGACCTTCACCGAATACGCACCCTACTTCCCGATCCGGCCGGAGCCGCCCCACACCCCCGGCACCACGCCGCCGGCCACTTCCCCAACCCCGGCGCCCACTCCTACTCCCTAACGACAAGTACCACTGCAGGCCTCAGCATGCCGTCTCATTCACGCGCCGGCGGCGACCCAATGGCGCGGCCGGTGCGGGGCCGGCCAAAGGCCCACACCCTTTGACCGGCACGTCCGCCGGCGCCGGCGTGGCCGACCTCCGCAGGATCCGGGTGAGCACCCGAGGGACGCAGGACCGTTTCCGGGTCCGGCGCTGCCCCCGCCAGGTTCCCTGCCGGTTCACTGCGGACTCTCAGCAACCATTCAGCACAGTCCCGGATAATGGGTGGCAGGCGTCGTTGAGACGCCCGCCCCGGACGGGCCCCCCATCCGGACGGGGCACCGACTTAGTAGGACGGATACCGGCAATGTCTGCGACCCGAACCCCCCGCTCAGCTGTCCTGTTCAGCACTCTGGCCGGAATCGCTTTGGTTGCCGGGACCGCGGTCGCCGGGATTGGGCCCGCGGTCGCAGCCCCTGCGCCGGGGCCGGCATCGTCCACCGCGTCCGCCCCCGCGCCGGCCGTGCACCAGGTGCCGGCAGGCGCGGACGGCCAGCAGCATGACGCAGGGGAAGCCAGCGGCGACTGACCGTCCCCGGGTGTTGGGTAGAATACCGTGCAGGGAACGACCCCGTGAGGGGCGGTGAAAGGGGACCGGTGAGGACAGCGCGAAAGCACCCCTCGTTCCCGGCCCTTAACCCGGTTTCCCCGCCCGTCGTTGCTTTCCTGGTTCTCGCAGGCCTGGTACTCGGGATTCTGGGCATGCACGCCCCTGGAACGGGCCACGGCAGCCCACCCCCGCACAGCACAGCGCCGCACAGCGGCATCTCACCGGTGTCCGGCGGCCATTCCTCTGCCGCGGGGGCGCGTCCGGCCGGCCGGGCGGCAACCGCCGGGCCGGCCGTGGCCCCAGTCCCCTTGCCCGGCGGGAACCAATCTTCCGGTTGCCCGGCGCCGTGCACGATGACAGCACATGAATGGTCATGTGGCCCGCAAGCCAGCGCTGCGGCTCCTCAGCCTGTACTGCCCGCCCTCGCTCCGGATGCCGGCAGGGCGGCCCTTGTGGGCGCTCCTGCTCTTCCCTGTCTGAAGCCGGCAGCCCGCGGACGGGCCGCACCGTCCCTGACAGAACTCTCTATCAGCCGCACGTAAACCGGTCCCGGTCCGCCCCCACAGCCCCCGCGTACGCCGCTAGCGACTGCCTTCATCGTTGCAGGGCCCTGGCCGTGTTCGTCCCGGCTGCCTCCGCACCCCTGGGACAGAGACGACCAAAAGCTGCCGGTCCATCCCGGGTGCGTGCGGCTCCGCCCGGCCTTCTCCTGGCCTCCGCCGGGCGCTGCTGCGGGCGTGCCCCGGGCCCGGGCCGGCGGTGCCTGTTTGCCGGTTGGCCGCAGCGGCTCCTCCCGCCCCTGGAGTACTTAGAGTTACCCCCTTTTTTTGAGATTTCTCCGCGTTGCGCGGATACAGACCAAGGACACGCAAAAATGAAAAACGCCTACCCTCTTCCCTCCCGCCGTACTGTGCTCGGTACCGGGATCGCGGCCGCTGCCATGGCGGCCCTCGCTGCCTGCACGTCCAACCCGACCGCCGGGCCTTCCGCGGTGACCAGGATCATGCCGGGGGACCCGATGATCGCGGACTTCGAAGCGCGCCGCGCCTTCACGGGCAAGACCATCACAACCCGGCTCAGCGCCGGTGAAGCCGACGTCGTTATCGCCGGACAACCTGTCCGGACCTGGGGCTATGGGGGCACCCTGAACGGGCCGGTGATCCGGGCCACCGCAGGGGATAAACTCACGGTGCCGCTGATGAACCAGCTCAGCCAGGGGACCTCCGTGCACTGGCACGGGCTGGCCCTGCGCAACGACCAGGACGGGGTCCCGGGGCTGACACAACAGGCCATCGCCCCCGGCGCCGCGTACGACTACAACTTCGTTCTTCCCCACCCGGGAACGTACTGGTACCACTCGCACGTGGAAATGCAGCGCGAACGCGGGCTCTACGGGGCCCTCATTATCGCCGATCCCAAGGAAACCCTGGCCTATGACCAGGAATGGGTGATCATCCTTGATGACTGGATGGACGGGGTCACCGGCACCCCCGACGATGTCCTGAAGGAACTCTCCATGGGCATGGGGTCCATGAACACCCCGGCACCGGCCCATTCAATGCCCGGCATGGACATGGGCGGCGGGTCAGCGTCCTCGATGCCCGGCATGGACATGGGCGGGTCAGGGTCCACGATGCCGCCGATGCCGGGCATGAAATACATGTTGATGGGGGCGCGCAGCGACTTCCTCGGCGGTGACGCGGGCGACGTTTCCTACCCGTACCATCTTTTCAACGGCAAGGCCGCGGCCGGGCCTGAAACGTTTCCCAGCAAACCGGGCAGCCGGGTCCGGTTGCGGATCATCAACGCGGCCGCTGACACCGCTTACCGTGTCGGTGTGCCCGGGCAGAAAATTACGTTGACGCACACGGACGGGTTCCCGGCCGCGCACCGGGACGTTGACGCCGTTGTCCTGGGCATGGGGGAACGGATCGACGCGATCCTGAACGTGCAGGAGGGTTTCACCCCTGTTCTGGCGCTGCCCGAAGGTAAACCCGGGATGGCCTACGGCCTGATCAGCACGGGCACGGGTACACCGCCGCCGGCAACCGCCTTCCCTTCAACTTTGGGTGGCACGGTCGTTGACGGCGGCATGCTCAAGGCAGACGCCTCCGTCCTCCTCCCGGCGAAACCGGCGGACCGGGTCCATGAAGTGCACCTGACCGGCGGCATGGCAAAGTACGACTGGGGCATCAACAACCGCCGCTTCGACATGAACAATCCCTACGAGGGGGCGTTCGATCTCAAGGTCAATGAACGGGTCCGGGTGGACTTCATCAATGACACCACCATGTGGCACCCCATGCACTTGCACGGCCACACGTTCCAGCTCGCCGGTGGCGGGGCGCGCAAAGACACCGTCATCGTGCGCCCGAAACAAACAGTGAGCGTCGAATTCGATGCCGATAACCCCGGTCAATGGCTTACCCACTGCCACAACGCCTACCACGCCGAGCGCGGCATGATGGGGGTCTTCTCCTACATCAAATAGTCGACCCGGTGGCCCGCGTACCCCGCGTCTCTGCCTTCAGGGCCCGGGGTGCGCGCAGGCCCGGCGCAGCGCAAAATGCGGCCCGCACCCGGCCGCTATCGGGATCTGCCAGAGGCAGTGCCGGGTGCCGACCTGCGACGATGGTCCTATGAACACTGCCGGTAACACAGTCGTCGGGGCCCGTGAAGGGTTCGCCTCCGTTTTCCACCGTTCCTGGCTCCGGGTCACGGCCATGACGGTCACCGGTGCCGCGGCCGCGTTCCTCGTCGCGGTTAGCGGGCCGCCGGACTACGCGCCCGCGGCCGGTTGGGCTGCGGCGTCCGCGACGTACCTGGTCTGGGTGTGGGTTGTTATCGGGCGTCTGGACCCGGCAGGTACGGCCGCCCATGCCAAACGGGAAGACCCAGGGCGCGGCATTTCAGACGTACTGGTCCTGGCCGCGACCATGGGAAGCTTCACCGGAGTCGCGCTGATCCTGCTCGATGCCGCCACCTTGCAAGGCGGCAGCAAAGCCTCGGTAATCGCCCTGGCACTCGGAAGTGTGGCCCTGTCCTGGTTCCTCGTGCACACCCTCTTCACGCTCCGCTACGCCTCCATCTACTACCGGGACAAGAACGGGATCGATTTCAACGAAGAAAGCGCGCCCCACTACCGGGACTTCGCCTACCTGGCATTCACCGTCGGGATGACCTTCCAGGTCTCCGACACCAACCTGAAAACCGATGCGATCCGCTCCACGGTCCTGCGCCAGGCACTGCTGTCCTACCTCCTCGGGGCCATCGTCCTGGCCACCACCATCAACCTCGTCTCCGGCCTCATCCACTAAAAGGCCCTGGCTCTGCCAGTGTTCAGGAACCCTGCCTGTGAGGCGCCGGCCCGGACGGGGCAGAGAGTTCCCGTGCGCCTGTGGGAAAGGAAAGTAGAATTTTCCGCCGGCGGCGGCCGGGTGGAGCAGATGGATGGCTGTGCTGAGGGCGGCCGGTTAAAGCACGGTCGCACCGAAGAGCAACCCGATGCCGTAAGTGATCATCAGACCCACCGCTCCGCCGAACAGTACCCGGGTCGCGGCTCTGCGGATGGACCCTCCGCCTATCCTTGCCCCCAAGGCACCGGTGAGGGCCAGGGCCGCGAGCACGATCACGTAGGTGATCCAGACCCGCACCGACACCGGGGAGAGCAGGATCGCGGCTACCGGAAGCGCACCGCCCAGCAGGAACGCCGCCGCCGATGAACCTGCCGCGTGCCAGGGGTTGGTCAGCTCTTCCTCGTCGACGCCGAGCTCCATCCGCAGGTGTGCCTTCAGCGGATCCGCTGCTGTCAGCTCCCGGGCGACCATGGCCGCGGTGGCGCTGCTGAGGCCCTGCTCCTCGTAGAGCCCGGCCAGTTCCTGCAGCTCCCCTTCAGGGTCCTCGGCCAGCTCACGCCGCTCTTTGACAATAAGGTCCCGTTCGCTGTCCCGCTGGCTGCTCACCGACACGTACTCACCCAGCGCCATGGAAACGGCACCCGCGGTCAACCCCGCCATCGCCGCGATGAAGACCGGCTGCACAAGGGTCGTCGCACCGGCAACACCGATCACCAGACCGGCCATCGACAAAATCCCGTCGTTGGCCCCCAGCACGGCAGCCCGCAGGGCGTTCAAGCGCCCGGACATCCCGGAGGCATGCGGTTCCGGAAAGGCATGAACAGGCATGGGATTTCTCACTTTCAACGTCATTCCAAGGAGAGCGCAGCACGGATGCACCACTCGCCCTGCGGCCGGAGCGCGGGCCGGTGCCAGGACATCACACTAGCAGCCACCGAAGGTCCGGCCCGGGTACGTACTCGAAGATCTGTCCCGTTCCTCCGGAGCGGCTGGACCCGCGATGATCGAGGTCCAGCCGGCCGGCAGCCGCCGTGAAGCAATCAGTCCATTTGTCCGCATGCCGGTAACGGGATACGCCGGTCAGGCTTTGAGCTTGGGTTTCACGTCCTTGGTGTAGATCCCTTCCAGGGTGCTTTTGAGTGCCGTCATGGTGGCCTTGACGTCGCCCTGCTGGGTGAAGATCGCCGCGGCGGCCTTGGCCATTTCCTGGTCGGCGCCCGGCAGGAACACGCGCGCGTTGTCCTGGACGCGGGTGACAGCGAGCTGGTCCATGGCCGTCTTGATCTGTGGTGTCTTGGCCAGGACGGCGGTCATGTCCGCGGACTTGCGGACCGGCATGTAGCCGGTGGCGGCGGAGAACGCGGCGGTGTTCTCGGGTTCGGTCATGAACTTCAGGAACATCGCAGATGCCAGCTGGACTTCCTTGCTGACACCGCTGGGGATACCAAGGCCCGCCCCGCCGGTGGGGCAGACCGGGCTTTCGGTCTTGGGGCCGCCCGGCAGGAACCCGACGCCGACATTAAACTTGGCGGACTTCAACACCCCCAGCAGGGAACCGGTGGAGGAGATCGTGGAGGAGGTCAGGCCCGCGGCGAAATCGTCGGCAGCTTCCTTGGAGGACACGCCCGCCCATTTGTCCTTGTAGATCGAGTCCTGCGCCCACTGGAGAGCCGCCACCGACTCGGGGGAATCACAGTTGATGGTCCACTCGTTGGACCAGCTGCCGCCCCAGCCCCACAGGTTGTTCTGCAGGGTCCAGCCGGCGTAGCCGGCCAGCGCCGGGTAGATGTAGGCGTACTGCGCGCCGGAGCTGGCCTTGAGCTTGGGGGCCCACTCGCCGAACTCCTGCCAGGTCTTCGGCGCCCGGTCCGGGAGGCCGGCGGCCTTGAAGTGGTCCTTGTTGTAGTAGAACAGCGGGGTGGAGCGGCCGTAGGGGAGGGCCCACTGCTTGTCGGCGTACTTGTAGTCCGCGACGAGCGACTTCTGGAAGTCGTCCACCTTGATGTCCAGCTGCTTGATCAGGCCGTCGAGGGCGATGATGTTGCCGTTGGTGAAGTACCGGAACCACCAGACATCGGAGAGCACCACGAGGCCGGGCAGGGCGGACTTGGCAGCCTGGGAGGTCTGAAACTTCTGCGCAATATCCTCGTAGTTCGCCCCGGCAGTGACCAGGTTGACCTTGATCTCCGGGTACTTCGCCTGGAACTTCTCAATGATGGCCCTTTCCACGTCCTGGGACTTGCCCGGGTGGTTGGACCAGAAATCGATGGACGAGGCGGGCTTCACGCCGGAGAAATCAATGTCGGCCGCGGTGGTCGCGGCCCCCGTGCCTGCCGTGGTCGGGCCGCCGCAGGCGGCCAGTGCGGCCGCGCCGGCTGCGGCGCCGGTAAAGCCAAGGAAGTGTCGGCGGTCAAGATTTATTGCCATGGTGGATCCTCTCAAAAGGGCCCCGAATCGGGTAATGACCCAGGGTGTTGACTCGGTGTGGTGATGTTTGGCTGGGGTGAGGCTCGCTTTATCCGGTGACGCTGCCCTGGGTGAGGCCGGCCACGATGTAGCGCTGCAGTGCAGCGAAGACCAGCAGGATCGGAACGATCACCAGCACGGCGCCGGCCATCAGGATGCCCCAGCCGGAGCCGTTGCCTTCCGAGTTCTGCAGCAGGGTCAGGCCCACCGGCAGGGTCATGGTTTCCGGCCGGTCGGTGATGATCAGCGGCCAGATGTAGTCATTCCATTCGCTCACCACAGTGACCAGGGCGACCGTTGCAATGGAGGGGCCGGAGACCGGGACCACGACCTGCCAGAGCCGCCGCCAGTGCCCCGCGCCGTCGATCTCGGCCGCCTCCAGGATGGAGCCGGGGAGCGTCATGAAGTGCTGGCGCAGCAGGAACGTGCCGAACGCGGTGCCCAGCCCCGGAAGGATGATCCCCCACAGGGTGTTCTTCCCGCCCATGCCCGCAATCAGGATGTAGTTGGGCAGGATGGACACCTGCGGCGGCACCATCAGCGCGACCAGGATAAGAATGAAAATGGCGTTCTTGAACGGGAAGCGGACAAAGACCAGGGCGTAGGCCGTGAGGATGGCCAGGATGACCTTCACGGTGGCGCCCACGGTGGTGACGATCAGGCTGTTCATGAAGAACCGGGCGAACGGCACCGTGGTCATCGCGACGTGGTAGTTGTCCAGGTTCACGCTTTCCGGCAGGATCTTCAGGTCCATCGTGACGATCTCGCCGGGCTGCTTGAAGGAACTCAGCACCATCCAGAGCAGCGGAAGGACCACCACGAGGGTGGCAAGGATGAGCGGGACGTAGCCACCGGCGATGGTCTGGACCAGGTTGGCGCGGGAAAAAGGCCGCTGGCGCTGCAGCGGAGCCTCGGGACCGGCGGCCGGCCCGGCGTTGGCGGCCGGATCCGGGTTGACGGGGGAGAGAGTGCTCACGAGTAGTGCACCTTCCGTTCTACGAACCGCACCTGCAGCACGGTAATGATCAGGAGGATCGCGAAGAGGACCACGGAGATGGACGCCGAGTAGCCGGCGCGGTTGAAGGCACCGAAGGCCTGCAGGTAGGCCTCATAGATCAGGGTGGAGGTACCGTTGCCCAACGGGGTCATGATCCGGATCAGGTCGAACGCCTGCAGGGAGCTCAGCATGGTGGTGATGAGCAGGAAGAACGTGGTGGGGGACAGCAGCGGGACGGACATGCTGATAAAGCGGCGGAACCCGTTGGCGCCGTCCAGCGAGGCTGCCTCCATCACGTCCTGCGGCAGTGACTGCAGGCCGGCAAGGTAGACGACGGCGCAATAGCCGAGGTTCTTCCAGACGTAGACGATGATCACCATGACCAAGGAGAGCTGGGGGTCATTGATCCATTGCGGGCTCTGCTGGCCGATCCCGCGGAGCAGCCAGGACAGCACGCCGTAGCCGGGGTCGAAGATGAACAGCCAGACCAGCCCGACGCCGACACCGCTGAGCACGTAGGGGGCGAAGACAGCGGACCGGGCGAAGGTGGTGCCGCGGACCTTGGAGTTCAGCGCCAGGGCCACCAGCAGTCCCAGGACCATGGACCCGCCCACCGTGATGAGGGTAAAGACGGCCGTGGTCCCCAGCACCTTGGGCGCATCGGCGCTGGTGAAGAAGTTGATGTAGTTGTCGAAGCCGACCACCGTGGCGGAGGCGGAGCCCAGCGTCCAGTCCAGCGTGGAGTAATAGATGTTGTTGATGAGCGGGAGGTAGGTGAACACCGCGATCAACGCCAGGTTCGGCAGGGCCAGCGCCAGGAAAACCATGAAGTCCCGGCGGGCCCGGGCGGACCACCGGGAACGCGGCGCCGGAGCCGGTGCGGCCTCGACGACGGCGCGGGGGCGGTCAGTCAATTCTCGGGTCATTCTCGTCTTTCACTGAGGTCTGAAAATCCCCCCGACCACTAAACCACGGCCAGGGCACCCCGGAACCCGATCACGACCCTCAAGCGGCCTTCCTTAGAATGAATTCATGCCCGGTTCTCGAGTTGTTCATGAACTGGGCCCTCAACGGCCCAGCCCCAGGCCGGCGCCCCGGGAAATTGTCCATCCGCCCGGCCACTCTCCGCCCGGATAGCGCATCCTGACCGGGACCAGCCGCAGCGTCCGACTGTGGGTCATGTAGGAACGCTGCCCGCACTGGCTATTCCCGCCGGACGTCCTTATACGCCTGATCCTGGCCACCCCCCGCATGGAAACAAGGCTCCCATCCTGTTGGGCGGCCATACGATGATCTGACGGGCCCTTACTATCCGGCGATGCCAGTCTGCCGTCCAGGGCCCGTTCGGAAAAGGGATGAAGGGGCTCCATGGTCCCCCCGGACGGAGGCTGACACCGGCCCCAAAAACCCTTTCCCAAACATGGCGAAGAAACCCCAGGGCTTGTCAAGCCCTGGGGTGTGCGTGCAGCGTCTCCGTCGGGTCTGTCAATTATTCGGTGTAACTGGGGTTGTCTTCTCTAGCTCCTGCCGGCGGACAGGCGGCCGTCAAAGGTGATCTCGGAGGCGTTGAGAGTGGCCTTCCAGCGGTTGCTCCAGCGTTTCCGGCCCTTGCCGGTGGGGTCCAGGCTCATGATAGCCAGGTAGACGCACTTCAACGCGGACTGCTCGGTCGGGAAGTGGCCGCTGCACGATGACTGTCCTAAGTGCCAATGGTGTTGCCCGTTTTTCAGGACAGGCTCAGGATCCCGGCGGCGAGCTCAGGGGCCTTGCCTCGTGATTCTCCTCGCAGGGCTGAAACCACTGTCCGTAGCAATACCGCGACAGGCTATGCGCCGAGGCACCCGGTGCGGCACCGGCAAGTGGGGCTGACTCCCGAATTTCTTGAGGCCGCGAGTCAGCCCCCGGACGGAACCCCGATGAAGGCTGAATGGACCCTCTCCAGCAAGGTGAAACACCGCCACTTCAAATACTCCGCTACCAGTCCAGCCCAGACAAGATGACAAGGGAATCGTGGGCAGGTTCTTTCTGCCCGGACTGTCCTGCCGCCGCCGACGGTGGCTGGACACGCCAGGAGCCACGGCGTAGGTTTTTGGTGGCAGGCATCACGTATCTATCCTCCTTTCGGCTTGGTGCATAGCTGGCGGGAGATCCCGCTATAGCAGGATGGCGGGCTGGAATGCACGCAGCTAAAAGGGAGCCGAGCATGGCCGCCTCGCATGTCAACCAGGGCGGTGGCCGGGCCATCACCGCCTGGACCGGCCTGCCAGATACCGCATTCAGCGCGGCAATGCGCCTGGGTTGTGTCGACGGGGCGGATTGCAGCCTGTCCAGCTACGCGGCGGGAGCGTAAAAATGTCCTTCGATCCCGGCGCCGCCAGTATCCGCCCGCACACTGATCGCCCCGGCAGTACTTTGCTCCTGTGCGGCCATTGCGGTTCTGACACGGAGCTGAGGCTGCAGTCGATTAAAGCCCTCGATCCGCCCTCGGACGATTTCGTGGAAGCAGGGTATGTCTGCACCGCGTGCGATCTCCACTACCTGCGACGAGCCGACGTTGCCGCCGTAGGGGCAGTCCTCAGCCGGGCCCCGGGCGAGGATGACGTCCTGATATTCGACGGAGAGTACGTCCACTGCGGCCGGCCGATGCATACGCTCGATTCAGAGGCCGGCTGCCTCAACGCCGTCTACACGGACCGCGACCCGCAGAACGCCAACGACGTCTGCCTTACCACCCGCATATTGCGCTGCAGCTGCGGCTTCCAGATACAACTGCCTGAATAGTGGCACCGCCTCTGGCAACGCCGAAAGCAACAGCCCTGGGTCGGTACCCCGGGCGGTCATGTGGCCCCGCGGCGCCGGCGGAACGTTCTTCCTCGACGTCCCCCGCGCGGGACGTCGTCGAGGCCGGCCTGCGGGTCGCCTGGTGAATATGGCAGGTTGGTTCCGGTTCGAAGAACTCGGCCTGCACTCGCGCACCGCTCCGATGGCAGCCACACCAAGCGGCCGCGCCCGAACGGTGCGGACCGATTAAATGCGGTCGATGACGTTGGGTTTCTTACCGGTGGGCACCGACGCGCCCGGGGGCCTCTGCCGCGTCGTTGCGCTCCTCGACCGCAGCTCTGGGGCGGCTGGGGCGTTCGGAACGGTGTGTAGGGGTTTCACGCCGCGTTCGAGCGCGCCCGAATCCTCGTTCAGGGCAGGCCGGAATGCACCAATCGGATGATCCAGGTCTGAGCAGGGCGGCGGCCAGACGTTGATGAGAACTTGGGGGTAGGCCGTTGAGTCCGTCGTGGCCGAGGAGTGCAGGTCCCGGGGATTTTCGTTCTCATTTTCGCGCTTTGCGGGCGGGAAGTTCTGCGCGAGGGGGGTTTGTGCTCACATATCAGCCGGTGTTCTTTTCCTCAGGACGGGTTCGAGCTCTGCGGCGGGCAGTGGCCGCGAGATGAGATAGCCCTGAGCGGTGTCGCAACCGAGCCCTCTCAGAACCGCTAGTTGGGATTCGCGTTCAACGCCCTCGGCGGTTGTTCGCAGGCCGAGGATTTTCGCCGGGCCGATGACGCTGGCTACCAGGATCGCGGAGGTGCGGTCCGTATCGATCGCATCGATGAAGGCCTTATCCAGCTTCAACCCGGTGAGGGGAAGTTCCCGCAGCAGCGCCAAAGACGAATAGGCTGTGCCGTAATCGTCGAGGGCAACGCCGGTGCCCGCGTGGATCAGGGCGCGCAGCTGTGACGCAGCGGACGGTAGATCCACGATGGCGGCACTCTCGGTGATTTCGATGTTCAGCAGGGATGCCGGCACATGATGGCGCAGCAGCGCCGCCTGGATATCGGGGACCAAGCTTCCCGTTGCTAACTGCAGAGGCGAAATATTTACGGAGATGGCCCGGGGGGTGCCGGCGTCCATCCACTTCCGGGCCTGGATGCAGGCCTCGTCGATGACCCACCGGCCGATGGCATGGATTTCACCGGTGAATTCGGCAATGTGGATGAAGTCCTCCGGCGAGACCATGCCCAGTTCCGGGTCTTCCCAGCGCAGTAACGCTTCCACGGCAAGACATGAACCGGTAAGAATGTCCATGAGGGGCTGGTAGTGGAGGCTGAAGCCTGCGTTGCCGAGGGCCAGTGGCAAGCGGCGGCGGATGAGGGCTTGACGGGAGAAACGGATTGGCCGGGAGGGGTCGATCCGGCCTAGCCGGCGTTTACCTTCGTGTTTTGCCTGCAACATCGCTTCGTCCGCGTGGCGGAGCAAGTATTCGAGACGGGTCCCGGGGTCCTGCCTATCGTCCTCGACGTCGTCGGCCATGGCCAGGCCCAAGGTGGCGGAGAGCCGGAAGCTGTGACCGTCATGGTCGAATGGCTCATCCAGGGACTCCAGGATCCGGTGCGCCGCGGTCCGGGCCGTGGCCTCATCGACGTCCGTCAGTATTACGGCGAATTCGTCCCCTCCGAGCCGGGCGACCGTGTCTGCCGGGCGCGTGCAGGCCTGTAGCCTGGCCGTAAAAGCGGTGAGCACGGCATCGCCGGACCGATGCCCAAAGGTGTCGTTGATGACCTTAAAGTCATCGAGGTCTATGTAGAGGATCGCCGCGCGGGACGAACCCTCGCCGGCCAGGAGCGCCGGCCCTGACTCTTCCAGCCCGCGCCTGTTGGCCAGACCGGTGAGCGGGTCGTGGAGAGCGGCATGCCGGAAGACGTCGGAAAGTCCCTCGAAAACCTCCGATACCGGGACGATGCGGGGAGCCGCCGCGGTGACGAGCATATCCTGGTATCTGCTCTCCTCGGGCCTGCCCAGCACCGCGGCGGCGGCGGTCTGAAGATTCATCGACGGAGGCAGCCTGAAGGTCCTGTGTGGTACCAACGCTTCTACGCTCACACGCGCATTCAGCGCCCGCCCGTAACCCAGCCGTCCCGTCATCCGGTGATCAAGCTGGTCCCGGGTCAACAAGGAATGATGCCCGCCGACGTCGATAACGACACCCCGGAGCCCGCGATCGGCCCTGAACAACACTTCAATTTCCGCCAAGGATGTATCGCCTGGCACGACAATGGCCTCGAACCCGAGATCGCCCAGCACAGGTGTGGAGCGCTTCATAGCGCGCAAGGAACAACGGGATTGGCGGACACGAGTTCTTATTATCAGCTACAAGTGAACGGAAGTCAGTACCCCCGGCAAAGAATCGGGAAAATCGTTGACAGGGGGAGGGCCCGCCGCTCCACGTGGGCAAAACTGCAGCCAGCGGCAGCGTCGTGCGGGACTGTGGAATTAACGGTGTATCCGGCTCGACACGCCAGGCGGTCTGCTTGGCAGGAATGAGCTGGATATGCCGGTGACACTGGATGCCGTGAAGACTGCGGACACCACTGGGAAACCGAAGGA
>NZ_JBIMMV010000016.1:0-22429 GCF_044628475.1 Arthrobacter sp. BPSS-3 | reverse complement strand
GGACCCGATGGGCCGTGCGTTGGAAGCCCGCTTTGAACGCCTTCGCCATCACCTTCAGCGACCGATTCCCGGCAGCTGAAAACTACTAAAGGAAACCGCCGGATACACCGTTAATGAGATAGTCCCGATCGTGACCCAGGTCGTGGAGAACATCCAGCGGGCCGAACTGACCGAAGCGGACGAGGCCGACGCCTACCACCAGCTGTCTTTGATCGGTGTCTCAGCTGCCATGATCGCGAAGAAGACCGGGCGCACCAGGACCACCGTGGAGAGTGCCCTGAAGGCCAAATCAACCGACACCGGAGCCGCCGCCCTGGGCAAGGGGTACACGATTGAAGCGGCCCTGATTCTGGCGGAGTTTGCCACTGACGGTGACGCGGTGGAGGAATTGGAATCGGTCATTGCCGATGAGCCGGACATGCTCGCGCACGTCACCCAGCAGTTGCGGGACCGCCGCGACCGCGCGGCCGCCCTCGCGGCGCTCACCGCCGAGCTGGAAGCCGCCGGGACCACCGTGGTGGAACGGGCCGGATACGACGGAGACAGCGAGAACGTCCGGGTGTCCTCGCTGAACCGGGCCGACGGGGAACCGGCCACCGACGAGGACGCCAACGCCGTGCACATCGTGTCCTCCTACAACGGCCATCACTCCACCGTCCCGGTCGTGGCCGGATGGAAAGAGCTGGGCTTCACGCTCCGATACAGCGGGTACGGCGCGTCAGCGGCGAACAAGGGTCCGATGACGGAGGAGCAGAAAACCGAGCGGAAAACCCTGATCGAAAACAACAAGCTGATGCAGTCGGCAACTGTGGTCCGGCGCGACTTTGTGAAGGCGTTGCTGGCGAAGAAGCAGCCGCCCAAAGGCTGGCAGCATTTCACCGTCCACGCCATCACCCACCATCCCGAAACGGCCAGCGGATACGAGGGAACCGTGGCGGCCGAGATGGCAGGAGCCAAGACGGGGGAGACATCGGACAGGTGGGGATGGAACCCGCTGCGGGACCACGTGGCCACGTCCCCGGCCCGGCCCGAGGTATCCCTCATCGCGCTGGTTTGCGCAGGGTATGAGAAGACCATCGTCAAGGACTCTTGGCGGTCCCCGAGCATCCGCCACATCGACTACTTGAATCGGCTGATTGCCTGGGGGTATACGGCAAGTCCGGTCGAGCAGGTCATCCTCGACAGCGCCGCCCCCGCACAGGAACACCCAGCCGCATAAGAGCCGCCTTGCCGGGCGGACCCCCACCGCCCGGCAAGGCCCCGGCCACTCACCACATGAAGGCCGGGAACCTTCCAGAGGTCGGGCGGTCCGCCGCAAAGTGCGAACCACAGCATCCACTCACCGGCGGCGGACCGCCGTATTACGCGACGTCCTGCAAACACGTCCAGGTGCCGCGGCCCCGGTCATAGGATGACGTATCAGCCGTTCAACGCAGTCACAAATCCCAGCTATGCTGGATCACAGATGTCCTTTTTTGTTTAACCGCACCGCCCGGACGGAGACTGTGCACGGACACCGTTCGCCCAGGGTGATGTACCCAGGGAATGGTGACGTGGTGGTTGTGTGCAGCCGGTCAGCTGGTTCCTGTCGTCCAAATGTGTGCGGGAAAAGCCCGAAGGAGATAGCTTTTGCCGTGCCCATGATGCTCCTATAGGCGTCAAATCCGGATTTATGGCTGTTTGGAGCTGGAGCTGCCAGACCTCAACGTCGATCCTGCCGTGGTCGCGCTGCATCCGGGTCTCTGTCTCCCACCACGGCGGGCGCTCGAACCAGCGGACGGGCTCCTCAACCATGCGCCAGCTGTCGCCGGCGACGGTGAACGCATCCGACACGCCGTCGGGCGACAGGCTGACAGGCTGACAGTGAGACCTTCCATGGCCTCAACGCTACGCGGGCGTCCTGCCTGTCTCGCTTCCCTCCGCGGATTCCGGAATGCCGAACCGCCTCCCAACGAGTATGCGGAGGGCCGCTTCCAGGGGCTGGTCGTCGAGCGCAACGCCCTCGCCCCCGTAACGGATACCCGTTTCGTCGCCCACCGCTTCGATGTCAAAATGGTTGAGGACCTCGGCCACGCGCACCTGATACTCGGTGCCGGTCATTTGGCGAGACACCCGAACTGGAATTGTGCTGAGGGTGCGTGCGACCCCAACGTCGATGGATTCATTCACTGGGCGGGTCCGTCGGCGTCACCAGGTTGTAGTTAGGCGCGCAGTAGTCACTCACCGTCTGGAGATTTCCCGTGGTTTCCACCCTCCAGTTGACTGAACTGGTTCCGTAGTTGTTGACAGTGTCATAGACGTATCCGCTCGTCCAGCGCAGGGCGGTGCCGGAGTAGAACTTGACCTGCGCGCTGTACTGCTGCGTCACCCTCACATGCACGACCTGACCCGCAGGACAGCTGAGATAGCCGTTGGCGCCCGTGACGGCTGCCTGCGCGGGCATCGCAGGTGCCAACGCCAGTGCCAACGCAGCAACGACGCCGATCGCGCCGAGTTTTCGAGTTTTCAATGCTTCCCCCTGAGCGTCCTGGCGGGGCTTCGGTGTAACCGCCGCCAACTGATGGTGCACTCTTACATGGCGCTCCCGTCCTGCGCAAGGGGCACTGGCCGCCAGACGGCCGGTATGTAGTCCCGACGGAATCCCGGTCCCTTCATTTCCGTGGTTGCATATAAGGCCGCACGTCCGCAGCTGTCACCCCCCGGGTCCACATTCATCTCCGGGGATCGGATTTCCAAAGCCGGCGCGACCGCCCGTCAGAAAGCAAGGCCTCAGAGGCAGCCCTACCACTCGCCAGTGCGAATCCGTCCCCTGGCTGATCGCTGCTGGCCCTCCCCACTCAAACTGCCATAATCACTCACCCTGCTCAGGAGCAAGGGTATGTTCGCAGTGCTCACCCCTGCTGGGGAGTCCGTCGGCACGCTTGAGACAACGCAGGGTGACTCCGAGCTGTCCATGATTGGGGTCAATTCGGGTTATCCACGGCTGGGCCTTTTGGGAGCCGTTGGGTAGCTCCCTCGGCAGTGGTAGCGGTGGATAACCCATGAGAATTGTCCCCGGTTGTGGACAGCGGCGACTAAAGCAGCCCCGAGCGCCGGGCACGTCATTCTGGGCGCTTTTTCACATGCTCGGCGTGAGCTTTTGTCGGGTGAGCCATTGTCGGTATCTTTGGGCGACGTGGTCGTTTCTGGCGATCCCTCGTTCTATGCGGGAGAGGTTGGAGGGCCACTGGTTGAGTTGTTCGCCGGCTTGCTGCAGGGTGATCTCGAGCTGCTTCCTTAGGGGCCGGAGGTCAGAGATGTCAGGCGCTGCAACGGGGTTGAATATCTGGCGGTAGATTTCCCGGGCGACGTAGCGTTTGAGGCAGCGCATGGTTTCTCGTTTGCTCTTGCCGTCGGCCGTGCGTTTGGCGACGTAGTCCTGGGTTCGGCTGTCTGATTGCATGCGGGAGAGGACAACGTGGTGGAGGGCGCTGTTGGCCTGGCGGTCACCGCCTTTGCTGAGTCTGTGGCGGATGGTCTTGCCCGATGATGCGGGCACGGGCGCGGTGCCGGTGAGGGCTGCGAATTGTGCTTCGTTGTTGATCCGTTCGGGGTTGTCTCCGACTGTGACCAGGAGTTGGGTGGCGACTTCAACGCCTACGCCTGTGAGTTCGGTAAGCAGTGGCGCGTATGAGTCGAGGATTTCCTGCAGGAGCGCATCGGTTGAAGCGATTTCGGTTCGGAGAGATTCGTATCGCAGGGCCAGTGTTTTCAATGTCAGCGCGGTGATGTGTTCGGTTTCTGCGGGGTGCCCGGAGGGCCTTGAACGGGCAAGAGCGGTGATCATCGCGGATGTGGGGAGGCCGCGGTACTTGGATCGGATCGTTTCTGGTGCGGCGACGAGCAGGCTCCGGATTTGGTTGATGGCGATTGTGCGCGCCTTCATTGCCGAGGTCCGTGCTGTCCGCAGGACGCGGAGGCATTCCACTGGTCCGTCTTTGGTTTTGGGGGTCGAGATGCCTCGTTCGGCGAGCACTGATTGGGCTGCCTGGTAGGCATCCAGTGGATCCGACTTTCCACGGATCCTGCGGTTTTGGCGATTGGGGCGGTTGACCTCAAAGACGCTCAGTTTTTCTTTGGCTAACACCCGGGACAGCTCGGCTCCGTAGGAGCCCGTCCCTTCCACGCCCACGGCCCTCACGATGCCGTGGCTGGTGATGAAATTAAGTATTTTGCTGTAGCCGGCGGCCGTTGCAGCGAATTTTTCGTCAGCGATGGGTTTGCCGTACTCGGTGACAATGGCGACGTGGTGGGTGTCGGCGTGGGTATCAACGCCGACAATGACTTGGGGTAGTTCCTCTACCAATATGGCGACGGCCCTGTTCTTCCTGGTCTTTGTTTGTTGCACGTTGGCCAGGCCGGCAGACAGCACGGTAATGGGACTAAAGCGATTCAGGCTCCTATTAGGTCATGTCCGCCTGACTCAACGAGCTTGGTGCTGGTCCTGAACCGGTGGACAAATCATGGGAAAGACAGCGTAGTCACGCGTCAGGTGGGCGACGAGTCACGCCGGTTCAGGACCTTTACCATCATTACCGTGGGCGAGGGGTTACTACTCGGAGACGCCAGCGACGGGACTTGAATCCTGCGGGCTCTTACGGCCCCGGGGACGACCGCCGGCCTTCTTGGTCGGGGCGTCCAGACCGAAGCCCCTCAAGTCGGATTCAGTCCACTCGGCTCGCAGCGCGGCCTGATAGTCCTTGGCGTACTTCTGTTCTGCTGCGGCAAGCAGCTGGGCGGCCTCCTGGACCTCAACACCGCTGGCAGCGGCCTGCTTCACGGCGTTGACTTTGGTGTCTCTGGCGGCGTCGATCTTGGCGGCGGCTTTTGCGGCGATGTCGTTGATATCCATACCTAAACCCTACCGGCCAGCAAATGGTCCCGAAAGCAGGTTTTCGGTGACCAAGCGCGAAAGGCGAAAAACCCATAAAGAAGACCGTCCGGAGCAAGCTATACATTTACACGGGTGTAAGTGGCTTGTCGCGCTCGACACTGGCGGTCGAGTGCGGCACACTGGTCAGTGTCGTCCCCGCTTCCGGGGTCGCTGCGCTGGGCCGTTGAAGGGATGGATTGAATGTCGGATGAGGGAACCACTCACCGTTTCAATCTGTCGCGCCGACGCCGGGAGAACACTCCCGCCGGCAGCAAGAAGCGCCGTGACCTGTGGGTCACTGTTGAAGAGGAAGCCGCGCTCGTCGCGAGGGCTGAGCGGGAGAAAGTCACCGTCCCAAACCTGCTGCTCACATCGGCATTGTCCGAGGCCCAGGAAACGACTACCGAACGGCGTGCCGTCATCGCGGAACTGATGTCGCTGCACAACCTGCTGGCCCGTTCCTCCAACAACATCAACCAGCTCGCACGCCAGGCCAACGCCACGAGCGAGTTCCCCGCCGAGGCACACCAAGCCCTGAAACATATCCGCTCTGTTGCCATGCGCATCGACGACGCCATAGACGGGCTGATGTAGGGATGATTCCGAACATCACCCGCGGTTCGCGCATGGGCGGGCTCATGGTTTACCTGGCTTCCACGGATGCCAACAAGACCAAGAACGCGCACTCCGATCCGCACCTGGTAGCCGGTGACGCTGCAATCATGGCGTGGTACGACGACGGTGTCCTGGACCGTGACGATGCCCTGGCAATCGCCAAGCATCTGGACCGTCCGCGCAAGGCTTATGGCGTATCGGTTCAGATCAAGGACATGCAGTGGGACGCGGCCAAGAATGAGCGCGTCCACGTCGGCTACAAGGACGCCAGCGTGTGGCACTGCTCGCTGAGCCTGCGCGCCGAAGAGGGCGCCCTGACGGATCAGCAGTGGGGCGATATCGCGAACGATTTCGTGGATTCCATGGGCTTCACCGAAAGCAGCGGAAAGGCCCGCTGCCGGTGGGTCGCGGTCAACCACGGCACGAGTGAGAACGGCAATCACCACATCCACCTGGCCGTGTCTCTGGTCCGCGAGGACGGCACCAAGGCATCGACCCACGGCGATTACAGACGCGCGCAGGAGTCGTGCCGTGAGCTGGAGGTTAAGTACGGGCTGGAACAGCTCTCGACCGTGCACGCCACCCGCGGCTACGACCGGGCCGAGAAAGCCACGGCTGTCCGGGACGAGCGGGAAATGCACCGCTCGTCTTTGGCGCGGAAAGTCCGTGCCAGCGCCAGTGCCTCGGCGACAGAAGGGGAGTTCGTCCGGCGCGCCCGTGACACCGGGATGCTGGTCCGTCCGCGCTACGCGAAGAACACGACCGACGTCATCGTCGGGTACTCCGTGGCCGAACGCCCGAAGCAGGGCGAGCGGCCTATCTGGTTCGGCGGCGGCACCCTCGCCTCCGACCTGAAGCTCGGTGCTTTGCGTGAAGAGTGGATGGACTCACCGCACCTTGCAACAGAGGCTGCAGCTGAGTGGAACGCTGCTGCCCGCAACAGGCGTACCGTGTCCGGGACCGGCCCCGAGAACGGAATACCCCCGGCGGAAATGTGGGTGGAGTACACCCGGAACGCGACCGCTTTGGTTGAGCAGCTGCGCACACTGCCCCGTGATGACCACGCCACCTGGGCGAAAGCAGCGAGGGAAGTCTCCGGCGCGTTCGCGGCATGGTCACACCGGCTCGAACCGACCCCAGGCCCGCTGGCGGCCACCGCCGCCGAACTGTCCCGCACCGCCCAACTCCGGGCGCCACGGGAACACAGCAAGCCCGTCGCCCTGCCGTCCATTGCCGGGACTGCCATGTTGTTCATGGCCGCGTCCAGCAAGAACAAGACGGCCGCCCAATCGGCGCTCATGCTGCAACTGGTGAACACTGCCTTCGCCATCCACGAAATGCACCAGCAGTCCGGTCGAACCAGGGAAGCGCAGCGGCTCCGTGCCGTCGTGACGGAGCAGCTGAAGCCGTTCGCGGCGACCATGCCCCGGCCGGTCACCGTCGGTGCACCGGAACAGGCCGCGGCTCCGAATGCCGTCGAACTTGGACTGCGCGGCATGGCGCCCATCCGTCCAGGGTCAGCGGTACCGACCACACCAACGCCTTCCAAGACCCGCCAACACACGGGCCATGATTCCGGCCCCGTACTTGACCGATAACGACCACCACCAACTGCAAGGGGAGCGCGATGAGTGAATCAGACGGAATGGACGAATTTCTGGACGGCGGAATGCGGCAGTCCCTCATGATCGCGTCCCGCATTGCCGAGACGCTGGCCCGGCGCCGGCAGGAGTCCCAACGGCAGCAGGAGCACCAGGATGCCCAGGCAGCGCACAAAGCGCAGGCCCGCCTCACGGCAGACCGCAGCGCCGCGCACGCGGCGCTGGCACCGGTAGATAAAGACCAGTGGTGGGACAAGGCACAGCCCCACGATATGGCCACGGCCCACGCCGTCGCTGAAGGCTGGAAAGACTACGACCCGACCGCCCTCGCGGCCTCGGAAAAGATCCGGCAGGAAGTGCTCACCCGCTACGGCATCGACACCCACGACGTCGGAGCGGACGCCGGATATCTGGAATCAGGGATCCAGACCATCACCACGGAAAAGGCACGTCAGGACGAATTGGAACGCAGCCAGGAAGAGGCGCGCAAGGCGGCCGCCGAACACAAGAAAGCCATGGGCCTGCTCGCCGCGGCCCGCGCCGAAGAACTCCGCGCCCAGGCCGCGACACTTGCCCGAGAAATGGAACGCCACCAGGTGCCGGCCGAATACCTGGCCAACCCCGAGCTGGCCCAGGCATTGCAGACTGCACACACCGCCAAGACACCCACAGCGGTAGCAGCAGCGGACGCCATCGTGAAGGAACGCTTGTTCCTCATCGGCAAGGACGGCATCAACGGTCCCGACATCGACCAGCTGCGCAAAGAAACCAACGCGAACGTCAACGGCGCCGGCGACGCGCACTTTCAGGATCCCGCGTTCGTCCAAGCAGCCAAGGACATGTACGAAGCCAAACTCCTGGCAGAGGGAGGCTTCACAGGGTCCGAACGGACGCCCGTGGAACAGCGTTACGAACGAGCCGAAAAGGAACTGTTCGCCCGCCTGGAAAGCGTCGGCCGCGAGATCGAGAACCGCGTCGCCGGCAACAACAGCAGCCGACTAAAAGACCAAGGCCTGAAAGCAGGGAGCACGGCGGGAACCGACTACGGCTCAGCGGAACGCCAGGAAGCTTTCGCCGCATCCTTGGCCGGCACCGGAGCGAACGAAACCCAAGTCCGAGGGCGGGCCGCTGCGGAACGCAGCGAGGGGACACACCCGAGCGCAGCCGTCACCATGGGCAAAGGCGCAGCCAAAGCCAAAAAGGCCCCCGCGGCGGCAACATTGGGTGCTGATCGCGCTAAGAGCGGTCCCTCCCGCTAAGCAGTTTCCCGGCCCGGCCGGCCTGGCCATCATCCACCGACGGGCCGCTATGGCCGCCGAGTGCAGACCAGCTCAGCGGGGCCCTGACCTGTCTGGCCTGCGGAAGCCTTGAGACGCGGGACATGCCGACGGAATCGTGCGTGTATTTCTACCGGCGTGCCGCTTGCGGGGTCACCAGCAAGCCGAAAACCGGGGACTGCTAAGTCGTCTCCTCCTACGGCGACACCAGATGCCCTCCGATGCAATCCTCCTGATCGGTTGCTAGGAAGCGGTCCCGCGGGGAGCGAACATGATCACGGCCACCCCCACCAGACAGATCACGGATCCGATGACGTCCCAGCGGTCGGGCAGGAACCCGTCGAAGACCATTCCCCACACCAGGGACCCCGCGACGAACACGCCGCCATACGCGGCCAGAATCCGTCCAAAGTGCGCGTCAGGCTGCAAGGTCGCAACAAAACCGTACAGACCCAGGGCAATGATCCCGAGACCGGCCCACCACCACGCACGGCCCTCCCGAACGGCTTGCCACACCAGCCAGGCACCGCCTATCTCGGCGACAGCGGCCAAAATAAACAGCAGAACGGACTTGGCAATCGTCATGAACCTCATCATGCCGCACGTTTGGAGACAGCCCGCGCCGGCCGGAAATCGTCAGGACTACGAAGCAGGTCCGTTAGCTAAGCACAGGCCCCACAGCGACCATCCCTCAGCGGCCCAGCCGTGTGGAAGCGCCCTGACATTCCGGGCCGTCCGACGGCTGCCCGGCTCTGCTGTGCCGCCTATGCCGTGCTGGTTCCGAACAGCATCCCGAGCAGGTACGTGACGGCCGCGGCGCCGTAACCGATGGCGAGCTGGCGTAGCGCCATTTTCAACGGAGCCCCGCCGGAGAGCAAGGCAACAATTGCGCCGGTGGTCAGCAGGGCCAGGCCGACGATAATGCCGGCGACGATGAGCGCGGTGATGCCTTCGAGTCCGAACAGGTAGGGGAGGACGGGCAGGATGGCGCCGGAGGCGAAGAACAGGAAGCTGGATGTGGCCGCGCCGAGGCCTGTGCCGACGGCTTCGTGTTTGTCGTGGTCAGGGGAAGCCACGATCGGTTTCTCGTGTGGGTTCTGCAGCGTCTCGGAGGCCTTGGCGTTCGCTTCGTCTTCTGCCATGCCCCGGGCGCGGTAGAGCAGGGACAGTTCGTTGGCGTCGGCGTTCAGGTGCGGTAGCCGCGCGTGTGCGTCCTCATTGGGCGTGGAGGCTTCGAGGAGTTCGCGCTGGGAGCGGACGGAGACGTATTCTCCGGCTCCCATGGACAGGGCGCCGGCGAGTAGGCCGGCGACGCCGCTGAGGAGGACCACCGCGTTGGATGCGCCGCTGGCGCTGATGCCCATCACGAGGGAGAGGTTGCTGACGAGCCCGTCGTTTGCGCCGAAGACGGCGGCGCGGAAACTTCCGGAGAGCCTGTTCCTGCCCCGTGTGGCGAGTGCACGGACGATTTCCTCGTGGATCTGTTCGTCGGCGGCCATGGTGTCGGTGGCGTGGGCATCGCGTGCGTACGGTGAGCGCGCTTCGGCACGCTGGGCCAGGGCGAGGACGAACACGGATCCGAAGTGGCGGGCAAGGAAGCCGACGAACCGGGTACGGAGGCTTCCGCGGCGGGCCTTGCCGACTTTATCGCCGAGCAGGTCCAGCCAGTGCTGTTCGTGCCGGGTTTCGGCTTCGGCCAGGGCCAGGAGGATCTCCCGTTCTTCCCCACTTCGGCGTCCGGCAAGGTCCCGGTACACGCCTGCCTCGGCCCGTTCGTCGGCCAGGTACTGGCGCCAGCGACGAAGATCCGCAGGACTGGCGCTCCGGGAAGTCGGTGTGGTGTGTGTCGTGGGCAGGTTCGTCATGGTCATCCTCGAGGCAATACCCTTGACCGGACCCATAATTTCGGGGGAGCTCCGGTCAGAGTGGTGTCTGACCGAAGGTCTCGCTCGCCCGGCACCTGCTAGCCGGGTGGCGCACCGGGCAACCTGTAGGAGGATGCCAGTATGTCGATGCGCCGCTGCGTCCGCGATGCGCGGACGGTGGGAACTACTCCCCTTCGATAAGACAAGTCTTCCATATATCCGCCGCAGATTCATGCGTTTACATGTTTTTCGGATTGCCGAAATTTCGTCACCTGGAAGGCCTCCAGGCGTCATTTCGGTGTGCCGTGGGATTCTTTAGGGCCAGGCGGAAAGTGACCGCTAGCGTAACCAATGACGGCCGTGAGCCGTACCAAATATTGTCCGTGAAACGGATGGTCGTGGCGCACTTTTGGGACGACAGAAGGATGGTCCGGTCAGGTGGCCTTCCGCGGGTACAAGCAGTGGGGGAGTGTCCGGGGTCCACGGAAGTGAGGCACTCCTCTGTCAGCAGATGCAAGTCCCAGCAGGCAGCCCGTGACTTGAAAAGAAGCTTGGGTTGGCCGCCCCCTCTGCCCGCCTGCACGTAGGGGCTGTGACATTTATCCCGTCGCGTTATCAGAATGTGACAATCTTCTCTTACTTGCGGTACGGTCGGTTCCGTGCCGATTCTCTCCAAGGGCGGCACTCCCGGGTTGATTGCCTAACTCTGCCGCTGCCGGGGATCCGTTCGCAGAATTCGTCCGGCAGAGACGGGGAAACCACGTTTGGCCTGGTTCAGGCCTTGGGGTGAAGCCGCGCTACTGCATCTGCAGGAGTTGCGGCCGGGTGACTCCCATCCGAATCCGACAGCTAACCCCGCAGGCATTGGGAGAGGCTACTTTGTCATGTCCACACGCGTTCATGGCCGCCGGCGCGCGGTTACCGTCCACACCAGTCCGCTCGCGAAGATTTCCAAGTCTGCCGCAGACAACTTTGGCGGAGCGGGACGGCAGGCCGCCGTCCTCGCCGTTGCTTCAGGCCTAGTTTTATCCAGCGGTATCGCTGCCCAGGCCGCCGAGGCTCCGGCCCAGCAGGACGCGGCACTGCCCTCAACGCAGGAAGTGACCGCCCTGGCGTCCGCTCCGCTCAGCGCCGACGCCAGCGTTCGGATATCCTTCGAACGCCCGGCCGTCACCACTACCCCCGCACCGGTCATCGAAGCGCCGGCGGCTGCCGAAATCCCTCAGCCCACACCGGCGGTCAAGACACCGGCCGCCACGACACCGGTGGTTAGTGCACCGGTGGCAGCGCCCAAGGTCACCGTTCAGGCGGCACCGGCGCCGGCCGCTGCCCCTCAGGCAGCGGGCGGAGTCAACGCCACCATGCTTTCGGCCGCCTACGCGCAGCTGGGCCTTATCCAGGACTGCACCCGCCTCGTCGAAAAGGCCTTGGGCGCAGCAGGCATCCCTGTAGGCGACATTGGCCCTATGGCGTTCATGAATTACGGCAAGACGGTTGGCACCCCGGCCCCGGGTGACATGGTTGTTCAGTCCGGACACGTTGGAATCTACGCAGGCAACGGCCAGGTCATCAGCTCGGGCATGAACGGCAAGAACCAGACGGTGGTTCATCCGCTGTCGTGGTTGACCGCAACGGGGCCCGTCACGTTCGTACGCGCCGGCGCCTAGAGACACCAGCGCCAACGGGCCGGTGAGTCGCTGCCTTGGGGGTAGCGCGTCACCGGCCATTGGCATACCGCCCTCCGGTTGGTAAAGGCCCGCCGCCGGTGCGGGGACGGTGCCAAAGTCCGGACGGCCCGGATGCCGTTGCCGAAAGCCGCACTGCAGATTTGGATGGCGATTGTTGTTGGTATGTAATGTTGATCCCAATGTCTGAAGCACTAGATGGCGCTCTCCGGGGCGCGGAGTTGTTTCCCGGAGCCAAGGCCGCCGAAGCTGCAGGAACCGCTTTGGATCCGCAGTCCGGCTCGACTCCGGGTCCGGTCCGGTTTGCCCGAGCAGGGTCGGTGGGGCCGTGAAGTCATTCTTTTCTTTTCTACGGAGGAACCGGACCAAGGCCTGGGTGGTGGCCGTAACGCTGCTGTTGGTCTTCTACCTGGTGGTGACATTCCAGCGTTCCGCTCTCCTGCTGATGGATACCAGTCCTCTGGCCAACGTCCTTGGCGCGGCGTACTTGGTACTCCCGGCCATCGGTGCCTGGGCACTGTTCCGTGAACTTCTGTTCGGTGCCCGCACAGAACAGATGGCGCGGGCCCTTGAGGCCGAGGGGGGTCTGCCCGTAGACAATCTGCCGCGCACACCCGCCGGACGCATCGTCCGTGCCGCGGCGGACCAGGAATTCGAAAAGTACCGGGCCGAAACAGAAGATGCTCCGGGGGACTGGCGTTCCTGGTTCCGGCTCAGCTGCGCGTATGACGCCGCCGGTGACCGCAAGCGTGCCCGCTCTTCAATGCGGGATGCAGAGCGGCTGTACCGTTTCCCCGACACCGGAGCAACGATATAGGGGTGAACGCCCGGCGATTTCGCGGTCCATCGTGTCCGCCGACTATTTGCTGTAGCGGACCCGAGTTATCCCACGGGGACGCCGAGCGGGCAACCGCATGGCCCTACGGTGAGCTGCCGGGGGTGCTCCTGCTCGTGGGCAGCCTGGCCCGGCGCAAGCGCGACGAGGCGCGAGGGTGCGCGGGCTCCGTCCGGTCCGCAGCCGTCGCCGGCATCCCGGAATTGGCCGCGTATAACGGGGCATGTTCGGGCCGTCGGACGCTCTACACCGGCCTGCGCTTCTCTTTAGAAGCCTGACGTGCCGATGAAAACCTGGATGAAGGCGAAGAAGATGCTGGCCATCACGGCCGTGTAGAGCAGCGCCGTGATGATCCAGCCGGAATCGCTGAGGATCCTGCCGGCGCCTGCAGGTACCTTGATGATTCCGTGTGTGATGTTTCGGGCCGTTACCCACACGACCAGCGGGATCATCACGGCCCAGACTGTCATGCAGAGGGGGCAGAGGATGTGGATCGAGTACAGAGCCTGGGACCACAGCCACACCACAAAGGCAAAGCCGAGTGTGACGCCGGTCTGGAGCCCCGCCCAGTACCAGCGGGCGAAGCTCGCCCCGGAGAGCATTGCCGCGCCAATGGTGACGATGACGGCGAAGGCGACGATTCCAATAAACATGTTTGGGAAGCCAAAAACGGAACTTTGCCAGGTCTGCATGACCTGGCCGCAGGAAATCCAGGGGTTGATGTCGCAGGCGGTCTTGTAGGCGGGGTTTTTCAGTGCTTCGAGTTTTTCCAGCACCAGGGCGCCGGAGGCCAGCCAACCGATGGCCCCGGCGATGACCAGGAGCCATCCGAACGGCTTGTCGCGGGTCATTCGGGGTTGATCCGGTTGGGTGCTGTTGTGCGTATTGACGTCGTCGGCTAACTTCACATTCCCGGCGGAATCGGTGGTGCTGGTCATAGGAGGTGGTTTCCTTCCAGATCGGTCGTCCCGGCGCGTGGTGTGGACAGGGTTGAAGCCGCCGCCGTTGGAGGACCGGGGGAGTACGTCGCCTTGTGGTCCGCGCTGGCGCTGGGGATACCGGCGGTGCTGACCGCCCTGCCTGCACTGGATCGCCCCAGCCGTCTCCTCTTCCCCCATTTACCCCGGAACGGATCATCCGGGCGAACGGTGAACGGCAGCAGGCGGTTAATCGCCGGTCCGTGTTTGCGGGGACCGTAGGGTGCCAAGGATCAACAGGGCTACTCCAGCGGTGACGAAGACGTCGGCGAGGTTGAAGGTGGGGAACCAGCCGCTGTGAAGGTAGTCCACGACACCGTCCCCGTCGAGCCGGTCAATGAAGTTCCCGGCGGCTCCTCCGAGCAGCAGGACAGCTCCTGCCCGGGAGAGTCTGGTCATGGCAGGAGCGGAGGAGAGGGTGTACCAGGTCAGGGCTGCGATGATCAGCCCGGTGGCGGCGATGACGATCCAGGGTGCCAGGTCCGCGCCGAGGCTGAACGCGACACCGCGGTTATAGAGCAGCCGGATGCTGATTGGGCCCAGGTCGGTCGTTGTGCCGTTGGAAAGCACGGCTTCGGCCAGAGCCTTAACGGTGAGGTCGGCCCCGGCAAGGAGGGCTGCCCAAAGCAGCAATACCGTCCTGAACCGTCGGGCCGACCGAACCGGTACGACGGGCAGGGCGGTTGCGTCGGTGCTCATACTGACGGTTCCAGTGCAGGGGAGGGCTGGGCGGACGTGAACGCGGTCTTGCGGCTGATCCGGCCGGCCCGGACGCCATTGGCGATGACCACGATTTCGGCCAGTTCGTGGATCAGGACCACGGCGGCCAGGCCGAGGATTCCGAACAGCGCCAGAGGGATCAGCACAGCGATCAGCAGCAGGGACAGCCCCACGTTCTGGAGCATGATGCGCCGGGTCCTGCGTGCATGGTCCAGCACCTGGGGCAGGTGGTTCAGGTCCTCGCCCATCAGGGCGATGTCGGCGGTTTCGATCGCGACGTCGGTGCCCATGGCACCCATGGCGATGCCGGTGTCGGCGGTCGCCAGGGCTGGGGCGTCGTTGACGCCGTCCCCGACCATCGCGGTGGGCTGGCGGTTCTGGAGCGTCCGGATGATTTCCGCTTTGTCCTCGGGGCGAAGGTCGGCGTGAACCTCGGTGATGCCCGCGGCCTTGCCCAGCGCGGTGGCTGTGATGAGGTTGTCGCCGGTGAGCATGGCCGTGGTGTAACCCGATGCGCCGAGCCTGGCGATGACCTCGCGGGCTTCGGGCCGCAGCTCATCACGGACGGCGATCGCTCCGATGACCTGGCCGTCGTCCTCGATGAGGACGACGGTGGCGCCTGCGTGCTGCATCCTCTTGACTTCGGCGGCCAGGGGCCCGGCATCAATCCAGCCCGGGCGGCCGAGGCGGATGGCCCTGCCGTCGAGCCGGCCTTCCAAGCCGGCGCCGGGAATGGTGTCCACGTCGGTGACGGGCGCCCGGTCTTCGGCGGCGGCAAGGATGGCGCGGGCCAGCGGATGTTCGCTGCGGGCCTCCAGGCCGGCAGCCAGGGCCAGGACGTGGTCCCGGGTGGCTGTACCGGTCGCGGCTACCTCGATTACGGCGGGCTTGTTGCGGGTTAGCGTTCCGGTCTTGTCCAGTGCGATGGTGCGGATTTTGCCGAGGGTCTCCAGGGCGCCGCCGCCCTTGATGAGTACGCCGATGCGGCTGGCCGCGCCCACGGAAGCGACCACCGTGACGGGAACGGAGATGGCCAGAGCGCAGGGCGAGGCGGCGACCAGGACGACGAGAGCGCGTTCAAACCACAGCAGCGGTTCCCCGACGATGAAGCCGAAGACAATGATCAGGACCGCGGCGATCAGGATGCCCGGGACGAGCTTGCTGGCGATGGAGTCGGCCAGGCGCTGGCCCGGGCCCTTGCGGGACTGCTCGGCCTCCACGATGTACACGATCCTGGCCAGCGAGTTGTTCTCCGCGGTGCTGGTCACTTCAACCTCGAGCGGACCGGTGCCGTTAATCGACCCGGCAAAGACCTCGCTTCCCGGCCCGGCCTCGACCGGGACGGATTCGCCGGTAAGCGCCGAGGTGTCCAGGGACGTGCGGCCGGTGATGATCCTGCCGTCAGTTGCCAGACGTTCGCCGGGCCGGACAACCATCCGGTCTCCGGGGGTGAGTTCTGCCGGGGGGACGGTGATTTCTATGCCGCCGCGCAGGACGGTCGCCTCCGCCGGGACAAGGTCCAGCAGGGCTCGCAGGCCACGGCGGGTTTTCGCCATCGAGTACTCCTCGAGGCCTTCGGAGATCGCGTAAAGGAAGGCCAGCATGGCCGCTTCCTCGTACTGCCCGAGGGCTACCGCGCCGGCGGCGGCGATCGTCATCAGCGTGCCGACCCCGATTTTGCCCTTCGCCAGGCGCCGGAGGGTGGAAGGAACGAACGTCCACGCGGCAATGACCAGTGCCGCGATTTCCAGCGGCAGCGTCAGCCACTGGGGGCCGCCGGCCAGCGATGCGATCCACGCCGCGAGGAGTAAGAAGCCGGAAACGGCGGCTGCCCGGACCTCTCGGACCTGCCAGAACCCTGCGGCTTCCGCTGCTTCTTCGGACTCGCCGGTCCCGGTCTTCTCGTCGCTGCAGCCGCAGGCGTCACTCATCGTTCGTTCTCTTTCGTCAGGGGCACACCCGTGCTGCCGGTGCCGTAGTTCGGGCACAGGCTGACCGCGTTGCCGGTGGCGGCAAGCAGGATCTCAGCCTGGGCAAGCACGTCCATCAGTTCCGGGCGGGACAGCGAGTAGTACACGCTGCGGCCCTGTACCCGGCCTTCGACCAGGCCGCAATCGCGCAGGCACGCGACATGGGCAGATACCGTCGACTGGGCCAGGCCCAGCTCGGTGGTGAGGTCACCGACGCGGACCTCACCACCGGCCATCCGCTTCACGATGCTCAACCGGGTCGGGTCACTAAGTGAATGAAACAGCGCCGCTGCGGGATCGAGCCGGCTGCACGGATCAGCGGACACCACAGGTTCAATCGTCATGTGACGATGATAGCGTATTTTTAGGATGCCATCGCCCTCATGCTGTAACGTCGACAAGGCGTCCCGCGGCGTTCCCTGCGTCCCGCGCTTCCACACGTAAAGCCTGGACATGAGTGCTCCTTCGCCCCGGTCGGGCGGGGCGATGCTGCTGCCGGGTTGGCGGACCATCGAGATATTGACCGAGGAGACACCGATGAGCATTGGCGGATATTTCGCCGAGATGGTGCAGTCCGGTGCCTTGTTGGTGGCGATGCCGCTGGCTATGACTGCCGGCGTCGTTTCTTTTATCTCTCCGTGCATCCTTCCGCTGGTGCCGGGGTATCTGGGCTATGTCTCCGGGCTGACCGACCCGTCACGGCCGGATAACCGGCGTCGGGTCCTGACCGGCGTCGGTCTTTTCATTCTCGGTTTCGCCGCGGTGTTCACCCTGTATGGAGCGGCGTTCGGTGTGATCGGCGGCTGGATGGTGCAGTGGCAGGACGCGCTGGTCCGTGCCCTGGGTGTGTTCGTCGTATTCATGGGCCTGGTGCTGGTCGGCAGTTTCTCCTTCCTGCAGACCACGAAGAAGCTCTCCTTCCGGCCCAGGACGGGCGTCGCAGGGGCTCCGCTGCTCGGTGTGATCTTTGGCCTTGGATGGACTCCGTGCATGGGTCCGACGCTCAGTGCCGTCCTGGCGCTGAGCACGACCACCGGGGACCCTTGGCGCGGTGCCCTGCTGGGTTTCATCTATTGCCTGGGACTGGGAATTCCCTTTGTGCTGGTGGCACTGGGCCTGAACTGGGTCACCAGGACCCTGGGGTTCATCCGCCGGCACATCCGCACGTTCAACATCATTGGTGGTTCGCTGCTTATCCTCGTCGGGCTCCTGATGGTCTCCGGGGTCTGGATGCTCTGGATTTACCAGCTGCAGAACCTCGCCGGGACCATCACCACCCCGGTATAGACGCAAAGGACTGGATCATGAACTCCTACCGACCCGCCCCTGCCGCCGGTGCATCGTTGCCCCGCCGGCGCAGCCTCCTGCTGGGCATGGTATCCGGGGCGCTGCTGCTGACCGGCTGCGCCGCCCCGGATTCCCTGGCCGCCCAAGCCCGGGCCGGGGACAACAAGAACTACATTGCCGGCGACGGCTCCGTCTCCGAGTACGCCCCCAACGACAGGAGCGCTCCGGTGGAGATGGAGGGCCGGCTCTATGACGGCACCATCGTCAACTCCTCTGCATGGCGGGGCTCGGTGACGGTTCTGAACGCCTGGTACGCCGCGTGCGCGCCCTGCCGCACAGAAGCCTCCACACTGGAGACCCTGTATCAGGAAAACAAAAGCGACGGAGTGCTGTTCTATGGGATCAACCTGCGCGATACTGCCGCGACAGCTGCCGCTTTCGAACGGACCTTTGGAACAACCTATCCGAGCTTTAACGGCGCCGACGGGGCTATCTTGCTGGCCTTGTCCGACTACGTTCCCCCGCGTGCAGTCCCTACAACCCTGGTTCTGGACAAAGAAGGCCGAGTCGCAGCACGCGTGCTCGGCATCGCCGAGAAAAGCACCCTGAAGGCCCTCATCAGCAGCGTGCTGAAGGAGTCCTGACAGGCGAGCAAAGGTGCGCGGCTCCCAGTCCAGCCGGAGCGCGCTGTTCCGCCAAATAAGCGATAATTAACTACCGATATCGGATATTATGTCGCCCTGTACTCTGCGTATCTCATCAGATGAATCATTCAGGCCCCTCTCCCGAGGAGTTCCGCGCCAGGCGTTCGAGGCCCCTTGTGCCGCAATGTGCAGGGGTTTTGTCCGAGTCCAGTCGATGTTCCCATCCATACCTGCAAGAAGAGATGAAGGACAGTCCGGAATCCTCCAAGACCAGCGACCTCTCGACTGCGGCGACCGAGAGCGTGTCCTCCTCGGATCCGCCTGCCACGTCAGTCTAAAAAATGAGGGGGGGTCGGAGCTGCGACCCCCTCATCCCGCCCCGGGTTGACACTTACCGATAGATTCATAACTGTTAGCGTATTGACACTAACCGTTAGACACGGAACCATTAGCGTATGGATGTAATGCGAGATATAACGGTGGCCGAGGCTGCCGACCGGCTCGGCCGCAGCACGATGTCGATCCATCGTCTGATCCACTCAGGCCAGCTGACAACCACCGGGACGGTGGGTAAAGCCCTGTTGATAGACCGGTCATCCGTTGAGCGTCTGGCCGCCACCGGTACCCGGCCCGGCCGGGCGTGGACGGCGAAGACAGCGTGGGCCGCCATGGCCCTGCTCTCCGGCCAGAACCCCACCTGGATCTCCTCCTCCGAAAAGTCCCGCCTGAAGAGCCGGCTCCGCGAGCTTGACGCCGACGCCGTCTGTGTCCTGGCCCGGAACAAGGATAAGACCATCCGCTTCCGCGCTACCCAGGACGGACTGGCCGCGCTGAACAGCCACCTGATCGCCAGCGGCGCCTCCGCCATGCGGGACGAAACCACCGCTGACACCTTCGGCATGTCCGGCGGCGGCGGGATCGCCGAAGGTTACGTCATGGCCGGTGACGCGGCCGCGCTGGCCAATGCCTTCGGCCTGGTCGAAGACCCCGACGGCAACGCCATCATCCACGAGGTCGAGCTGGCCGAGCCTTTCACCGAAGGCCGGGCGCCGGTCGCCGCGGTCGCGGTGGATCTGATGGGATCCCTGGCCACCCGCGAACGCAGCGCCGGCCGACGCGTCATCGATGAGCTCCTCCATGTCTGAGCCGGCCATGGCCGAGGTGGCCACCGCCGACGGCCGCGAAATCTGGGACGTCCCGGTGCCCCCGGGCGGCTGGGGAACCCCGTGGCCGCAGTGCGTCGAACTGGCCAGGGCGCTGCCCTCAACCCAGTGGACACTGGTCGGCGGCCTTATGGTGCAGCTGCATGCGGCCGCGGCCGGCATGGCCGTTTCCCGGCCAACGGCTGACGTCGACATCGTGCTGCACATCGAAACAGGGGCGGCCACGACGGCGGCCGTGATGGCAGTCCTGTCCGGGCTGGGCTACACGCTTGAAAGGTCCATCTCGGATGACGGCCCGGCCCACCGGTTCGTCCGCGGCAAGCAGCAGATCGACGTTATGATCGCCGACCACCTTACCCCGGCCAAGGTTCCCAGGATCGGGGGACGCAAGCCGTTCCAGGTCGCCGGCGGCACTCAGGCCCTGCAGCGGACCGTGAACTGCCGGATGACAGCCGACGATGACGGGCCGGTGCTCATCAGCATCCCGAATGCCCTCGGCGCGCTGGTCCTCAAAGGGGCCGCCTACCGCGAAGACTCCCGCGACAAGGACCGGCACCTCGATGACGCCGTCGTCCTGTGTGCCACCATCAAGTCCCCTCTGGCCGCGGCGGCCCTGATGAAGGGCAGCGACAAGTCACGCATCCTGACGCTGCACAAGGAGCTCGCCGATCCCGGGCACCGGTCCTGGCAACTGCTGGATTCAGCGGACCGGACTACCGCGATGGATGCGCTCCGGATTCTGGCCGCCAACCACAGCCTCCCGCCGGCCAACCGGCTCAAGCTCGGCTGAGACACGCCGTCGCGGCGGAGGCGGCCACGGCGGCCGGGGCCATCCCGACGACGACGACCACGGCGGCGGCGGCCGGCGGCCGTTGTGTGGTAGGTCCTGTTCAAAGGAACCAGGAGATCGCTTTCAGTTATCCCCCAGCATCGACTCGTGCAGTGGCAGGAGGTCGGACAAGTACCTTGGCCCGCAACGATTCGAGAGCGGAAGGAATCAGATGCCGACAACCCCCACATTGAAGACCCGTCTCGGCGTGGGAGCAGCAGCGGTTCTGGCCGCCGGCGCCATGGCCGCCGCGGCCTTCAGTGCCGCCTCAGCATCCACGACGTCCCCCACCCCGTCGGCAGCTTCGACAGCTGCCCCCTCTGCCCGAGCCAAGACGAGCGCCCACGCCGGCCTCCACGGCCTCGGCTCTTTCCTGCAGATCAAGGCCTACAGCCAGCAGGCAGCCGGTGACCGCGCCACGAGGACAGTAACCGCCCTGCAGAAAAGTTCTGGACGATTTCACCGTATGCCTGGTGCAGCTCTAAGTGAGAATTGCCCCTCATATGCCGGACATAACCAAGGGAACCCAACGAAGAAAGGCACGTGTCCCCGTACGCCCGCTGATCCACTCCCCCGGTCGGAAGGCCTGGCTTAACCGGCTATTTCCCCTGAGGAGGTTGCCGCTGGAGCGGGTACCGGGAGGGGCTGGGCTAGCTTTCACACTCGATGCAGTACGGGTGGCCGTTCTTTTCGCGTGTGAGCTGGGAACGGTGCCGGACCAGGAAGCATGAGTAGCAGGTGAACTCGTCCTCGGCCTGGGGAATCACCTGAACGATCAGTTCCTCGGCGACGAACTCTCCGCCGGGAGTTATGGCGTCATCCAGCGCGTCGGCCTCGTCGAGATCGCGGACGACGCTTCTGGCATCCGGGGCGTTGGCCGATTGCAGCGCCTCGAGGGAGCGCTCCTGTGATTCCTTGACGTCGGAACGTACTTCGTCGTAATCGGTTGCCACTGCGGTGATTCTCTTCTCTAACGTTCTTACCGGACGGAAATGCAACCTACACCATTGGACCGGAATTCCCCTCGCGAGGACCGGCGGGCGCCGTCCGAGAGCCCGACACCTCGACCCGGGTCCTGGCCGGGATGCCCGAGGACCGTGCGTCAGAGCGCTGTTCGGGAGGCCCTGCTGGGCTGCGCGCCGGGCAAACCGCCAGGTCACCTAGTCCTCGGTCCAGTCCAGCGCCGCGGTGAGCCGGTCGGCGTCGGGCAGCTGATCGCGAACGTCTGCGGGCAGGGCGTCGTAGGTGTAGGAGGCCACGGCCATGGGTGAGGTCGCGCGGCCGAGGCTGTAGCGGACGGTGTGGTCGTTCTTGCTGCCGCAGATCAGGATCCCCACTGTGTCTGCGTGGGTTTCGCGGCGGAGCCTGTCGTCGACGAGGGCAATGTAGAAGTTGAGTTTTCCCGCATATTCGGGCTGGAATTTGCCGGTTTTCAGTTCTACTACGTAGTACCGGAGCTGCTCGACGTGAAAGAAGAGGAGGTCGATGTAGAAGTCGTCGCCGCCGACGTCGAAGTGGACTTGCCGCCCGACGAACGCGAACCCGGGGCCCAATTCCCTAAGAGTTTCGGTGATGCGGTCCATGAGAGCCTGCTCGAGGTCCCGTTCTGCGACCTCTCCGGACAGACCAAGGAACTCAAAAGAGTAGGGGTCCTTGGCCACCTGCTGGGCTAGCTCCGAGTCTTGCGCAACAAGCTGTTGCGCAAAGTTCGACGGCGCTGACCCCGTGCGCTCGAGAGTTTTGTTCATGATCATGTTCATCAGGACGTTGCGCGACCAGCCGTATTCGACGGCTTCTGAGGCGTACCAGTCGCGCTTTTCTTGGTCGACAAGCTTGTCCAGCAGCACGGTGACGTGGCCCCACGGCAATTGCGCAACAGGCTGTTGCGCAATTGCACCCCCATTCCAAGCCCGGGCAAACGTCGGGACTATCTCATTAACGGTGTATCCGGCGGTTTCCTTTAGTAGTTTTCAGCTGCCGGGAATCGGTCGCTGAAGGTGATGGCGAAGGCGTTCAAAGCGGGCTTCCAACGCACGGCCCATCGGGTCC
>NZ_JBIMMV010000015.1:10355-40329 GCF_044628475.1 Arthrobacter sp. BPSS-3 | reverse complement strand
CAACAAAAAATGCTGCTTTCTCCTGATCCGAGTACCTCCGATGGCACTTCGATTCACCACTTAAACGCGACACGGTCGTTGCAACTCCCAATAACGGGTGTTGCAACGACCGCTAGAAGCCGCCCACCTCGGGGACGGCCGCCGTCGTCGTCTGATGAACCCTCAGGCCCAGCCCTCCAGGACCCTCACGACAGGGGCGTGACGGAACCGCTGAAGTGCTTCCGGCCCGAGCGCGGGCTCCACGCCACGTACTCCGAGCCGAGCCAGGTGCCCTCCTCGGCCTGCGTAGTGCTGATATCCAGCGCCACGCGGGCCGGCAGGAACACCGGGGCCTCGAAGCGGACGTCCCAGCGGAACGCATCGCCCTTGGCGGCACCGACGTCAGCCAGCGCGCGGGACGCCAGGTACATCCCATGCGCAATCGAACGGCGCATGCCCAGAGCCTTGGCGCTGAGCACGCTCAGGTGGATCGGGTTGAAGTCACCCGAAACCGCGGCGTAGGCCCTCCCGGTGTCCACGCCCAGCTGCCACAGCGC
This sequence comes from Arthrobacter sp. BPSS-3, assembly GCF_044628475.1. Lineage (NCBI taxonomy): Bacteria > Bacillati > Actinomycetota > Actinomycetes > Micrococcales > Micrococcaceae > Arthrobacter > Arthrobacter sp. BPSS-3. Next base: position 39,793 of record NZ_JBIMMV010000015.1, on the reverse strand, counting down.
CGTCGGGTCCGGCGCGGTGAATGCGGCCGGTGTCTGGGCCGTGGAGGGCTTGTCGATGCCGGGCAGGAAAACACCCTTGGCGAGGTAGGTAGACACGCCCCGCCACCGGACGGTGTCAGCGGCGTTGCCGTCCTCGGCCGCCCCGCGGACCTCGGCCACCAGGTCCAGCTGGGTGCCGGCGCGGTGGCCGCGCAGGTTCTCCGCCCAGGCCCGGATGTCCAGCGGCTCGGTGAACAGCACCGGCGCAGACTGCTCCACCGTGTTCTCGAGGTGGATCATGCCCAAAAGCGGCAGCGGGAAATCGTCCCGGTTCATCACGGACATGGCCAGCGGGAACGCCAGGGCGTGGATGAAACCGGCCGGCAGGATGTCGCTGGCCGTCTCACCGATCAGGTGCTGGTAGGCGGTCAGGTTGTCGACGCCGGCTCGGACTCCGCGGACCTCGTGGCTCTCGGCCGGGAGGGCGGTGCCGCCGTGGGCCCCGAGCAGCCGTCGGCGCGCCGCAGACGCGGCAGCGTTGACGTACAACTTGGACAGCGACGGCATCTCCGCCAGCAGCACAGGCGCCGGACTCATGCTCCCACCAGGTTCTGGCCGCAGACCCGCAACACCTCCCCGGAGATGCCGCCGGCGGCGTCGCTGGCCAGGAACGCGATGGCCTCGGCCACGTCGCCGGGCCGGCCGCCCTGCTGCAGGGAGTTCAGGCGGCGCGCCACCTCGCGGGTGGCGAAGGGGATCTTGGCCGTCATCTCGGTTTCGATGAAGCCGGGGGCGACGGCGTTGATCGACCCGCCGTGCTCCGCGAGCAGCGGTGCGGTGGCCCGGACCATGCCCATCACGCCGCCCTTGGAGGCGGCGTAGTTGGTCTGGCCGCGGTTTCCGGCGATGCCGCTGGTGGAAGCCACGGAAACGATCCGCGGCGAGGTCCGGAAGTGCTCGGAGGCGAGCAGGGCCTCGTTGATGCGCAGCTGCGCGGCGATGTTGACCCCGATCACCGAGCTCCAGCGGGACTGGTCCATGTTGGCCAGCAGCTTGTCGCGGGTGATGCCGGCGTTGTGGACAACGATGTCGAGGCGGCCGTGGCGCTGCACGGCGTGGTCGATGATCCGCTGGCCGGCATCTTCGCGGGTGATGTCCAGCTGCAGTGCAGTTCCGTGGACCTCGTTGGCGACGGCCGCGAGGTGGTCCCCGGCGGCGGGAATGTCGATGACGATCACGGTGGCCCCGTCGCGGTGCAGGGTGCGGGCGATCGCGGCGCCGATCCCCCTCGCGGCGCCGGTAACTGCCGCGACTTTGCCGGTCAGCGGCTTCTCCGGGTCCGCGGGCAGTTCGCCGGCGTCGGAGGTGACGGTGAGGAACTGGCCGTCGACGAAGGCGGAACGGCCGGAGAGGAAGAACCGGAGGGCGCCGAGCGTTCCGGGACTGGTGGTCCGGGCGCCGTCGGCCAGGACGATGCCGTTGCCGGTGGCCCCGGCGCGCAGTTCCTTGGCGAGGGACCGGAGCAGGCCGTCGACTCCCTGCCGGGCCGCCGCGGCGGCCGGATCCGTCGCCTCGGCGGCGGAACGGGAGATCGTGACGACGCGGCCGCCGGAGGCGATGTCGCGCAGCGAGGCGGCGGCGGTCAGGACGGGCCTCTCAAGGTCCTCGGGCCGGGCGGCCTCGTCGAGGACCAGGATGATGGCGCCGAGCTTCTCCCGGGGCACGGCGTGGCGGCGGACGTCGAGATCCCACGCCAGCAGCGCCGCGGCGAGCTCGTCCGCGCCGGCACCGGCGCCCTGGACCAGGATGGGTCCTTCGATCAGCGGCTGGCCGGGCCGGTAGCGGCGGAGTTCCACCGGCTGCGGCAGGCCGAGCTTCTTCGCGATGTCCCGGCCGAGGCCGCGGCTCACGAACTGGGTGTATTTGTCAGTCATCCGGTTCCCCCTAGTGTGCTTCCAGAATGGCGACGACGCCCTGGCCGCCGGCGGCGCAGACGGAGATCAGGCCGCGGGCGGGGCGGCCGTCCACGGTGCCCTTGCGGTGCAGCATGGTTGCCAGCGAGGCGACGATCCGTCCGCCGGTGGCGGCGAACGGGTGGCCGGCGGCCAGGGAGGAACCGTTGACGTTGAGCTTGGCCCGGTCCACGGCACCCAGCGCGCCGTCGAGCCCCAGCCGGGTCCGGCAGAACTCCTCGTCCTCCCAGGCCGCGAGGGTGCTAAGCACGGTGCCGGCGAAGGCCTCGTGGATTTCGAAGAAGTCGATGTCGTCAAAGGTCAGTCCGTGGCGGGCCAGCAGGCGCGGCACGGCGAAGACGGGGGCCATCAGCAGGCCGTCCTTGCCGTGGACGAAGTCGACCGCGGCCGCCTCGCCGTCCAGGACGGTGGCGAGCTTGGGCAGGTCGTGGGCGTCGGCCCATTCCTCGGAAGCCAGCAGCACCGTGGCGGCACCGTCGGTCAGCGGGGTGGAGTTGCCGGCGGTCATGGTGGCCTCGGCGCCGAGGTTCTTCCCAAAGACCGGCTTGAGCGTGGCGAGCTTCTCCAGGGTGGTGTCCGGGCGCAGGTTGGAGTCCCTGCTCAGGCCCCGGTAGGGGGTGATGAGTTCGTCGAAGAACCCGTCGTCGTAGGCGGCGGCGAGGTTGCGGTGGCTGTTGTAGGCCAGCTCGTCCTGTGCCTCCCGGGTGATCTTCCACTGTGCGGTGGTGAGGGCCTGGTGCTCACCCATGGACAGGCCGGTGCGGGGCTCGCCGGTGTTGGGCGCGTCGGGAGCCAGGTCCTTGGGGCGGATGCGGCTGAGGATCTGGAGCCGCTGCGGCAGGGTCTTGGCGCGGTTGAGGTCCAGCAGGATTTCGCGCAGGCCCTCGCTGACGGCGATCGGGGCGTCCGAGGCGGAGTCGACGCCACCGGCGATGGCGGAGTCGATCTGGCCGAGCTTGATCTTGTTGGCCAGGCCCAGCACGGTCTCCAGCCCTGTGGCGCAGGCCTGCTGCAGGTCGTAAGCGGGGGTCTCGGCGGAGAGGGCCGAACCCAGGACGGCCTCGCGGGTGAGGTTGAAGTCGCGCGAGTGCTTCAGCACGGCGCCGGCGGCCACCTCGCCGATCCGTTCATCCTGCAGGCCGAAGCGGGCGATCAGCCCGTCCAGTGCGGCGGTCAGCATGTCCTGGTTGGAGGACTTGGCGTAGGCTCCGCCGGTTCGGGCGAACGGGATGCGGTTGCCGCCGACAACGACGGCCTTGCGCAGCTGCTGCACCGGTGCCGCCGGGCGAGCTACAGAGTCCTGCGGGCCGGGTGCGGGCGTTCCGTTTTCAGGCATGGGCTGTCTCCTAGGGATCTGAACGGTTACTGATACCCAGCGTACCTGATACGCTGGGTATCGTGAACATCCTGGAAGCTGACCCCGCCGCGCACGGCGCGTCCTCCGGCACGCCCGGCGCCGCCGTCGACGGGCGCGCCTCCCGCTGGCAGTCACACCGCGAGGAGCGCCGCCGCGAACTCATCAAGTCGGCCCGCCGCGCGGTGCATGCCCTGGGCAGTGAGGCCTCGATGGAGGACATCGCCGCCGCCGCCGGGACGTCCAAGTCGGTCTTTTACCGCTATTTCGGGGACAAGGCCGGCCTGCAGCAGGCCGTTGGCGAGGTTGTCCTGAACCAGATGCAGCGCCGGATCGGTGAGGCCGCACAGGCCGCCCAGACTCCGCGGGAGGGCCTCTTCGCGATGGTGTCGGCCTACCTGCAGATGGCCGAGACCAGCCCCAACGTCTACACGTTCGTGACCCGGTCCGCGCCCGGCGAGCCCGAAAGCCAGAACGGGCCTGCCGCCGCCGGCGCCCTCGGGCACTTCTTCGACGCCATCAGCGAGATGATCGCCGCCCCCATGCGCCAGCAGCTGCGCGCGGCCCCGGGCAAGGAGGCCGTGATCGGCTATTGGCCCAACGCCGCGATCGGCCTGGTCCGCAACGCCGGCGAACAGTGGCTGGCCAGCCCCGACTCCCCCGCCAAACCCGGGCAGGAGGCGATGGCGCGGCAGATCACCGACTGGCTCTGCTTCGGCATTGCCCCCGAACTCTCCGACCTGCCCTCCCCCTGAACCCTTGCCCCTGCACCCGCCCACCAGCACCACGATCCACCCCGGCCCCGCGCCGGAACCGCAACACCTGAACGATGTCAGTGCCAACGAAGGAATCGACATGACTGAACTAGCCGACCGCACCGCGGACACCACCAGCTCCTCCCGCCCCGCCGCCCAGGCCACCGCCCGGCCGCAGGGCACCGGCAGCCCCGCACCGGGCGCTTCCCGGGACGCGGCCCCCGCCGTCGACGTCGCCGCGCTCGGTGAGCAGCTGCTGGGCAAATGGGCGGACGTCCGCCGCCAGGCCCGCGAACTGGCCGGCCGCGAGGAACTGCACAAGATCGAGGGCCTGACCCACACCGATCACCGCAAGCGCGTGTTCGGCCAGCTCGGCATCCTGGTGGACAACGGCGCCGTGCACCGGGCCTTCCCGAAGGAACTCGGCGGCGCGGACGAACACGGCGCCAACATTGCCGGCTTCCAGGAACTCGTGGTGGCCGACCCGTCGCTGCAGATCAAGGCCGGCGTCCAGTGGGGCCTGTTCGGCTCCGCCGTCAACCACCTGGGCACAGAGGAACACCACAAGAAGTGGCTCCCGGGCATCATGAGCCTGGAGATCCCCGGCTGCTTCGCCATGACCGAGACCGGCCACGGCTCCGACGTCGCAAGCATCGCCACCACCGCCACGTATGACCCGGACGCCGGGGAATTCGTGCTGCACACGCCGTTCCGCGCCGCCTGGAAGGACTACATCGGCAACGCCGCCAACGACGGCCTGGCCGCCGTCGTATTCGCCCAGCTGGCGACGCGGGGCGTCAACCACGGCGTGCACGCCTTCTACGTGGAGCTGCGCGACCCGGAGACCAAGGAGTTTCTGCCCGGCATCGGCGGCGAGGACGACGGCGTCAAGGGCGGCCTCAACGGCATCGACAACGGCCGGCTGCACTTCACCCAGGTCCGGGTCCCCCGCACCAACCTGCTCAACCGCTACGGCAACGTCGACGCCGACGGTACCTACACTTCGCCAATCGACAGCCCGGGCCGGCGCTTCTTCACCATGCTGGGCACCCTGGTTCAGGGCCGTGTGTCCCTCGACGGCGCCGCCGTGACCGCCTCCAAGCTGGCACTCAAGACCGCCATCCAGTACGCCACCGAACGCCGCCAGTTCAACGCCTCCTTGCACACCGACGAAGAGGTGCTGCTGGACTATCAGCGGCACCAGCGCCGCCTGTTCACCCGCCTGGCCACCACCTACGCGGCCGGCTTCGCCAGCGAGCAGCTGCTGGAGAAGTTCGACGACGTCTTCTCCGGCCGCGCCGACACGGACGAGGACCGCCAGGACCTGGAAACCCTGGCCGCGGCCCTGAAGCCCCTGAGCACCTGGCATGCCCTGGACACCATCCAGGAATGCCGCGAGGCCTGCGGCGGCGCCGGCTTCCTGATCGAGAACCGCTTCGCCTCGCTGCACGCGGACCTCGACGTGTACGCCACCTTCGAGGGCGACAACACCGTCCTCCTCCAGCTCGTGGCCAAGCGCCTGCTGGCCGATTACGCCAAGGAGTTCCGCGGTGCCGACTTCGGCGTGCTGGCCCGCTACGTCGTCGGCCAGGCCGGCGGCGCGGCAATCCACCGCACCGGCCTCCGCGGCGTGGCCCAGTTCGTGGCGGACACCGGCTCGGTCCAGAAGGCCGCCACCGCCATCAAGGACGAGGCCAACCAGCGGGCACTGCTCACCGAACGCGTCCAGGCCATGGTGGCAGAGGTCGGCTCCGCGCTGCGCGGGGCCAACAAGCTCCCGCAGGAGAAGGCCGCCGCCCTGTTCAACAGCCACCAGGACGAACTCATCGAGGCTGCCCTGGCGCACGCCGAGCTGCTGCAGTGGGAGGCCTTCACCGAGGCCCTGCATCGGGTCACCGACCCCGGCACCAAGACCGTTCTCACCTGGCTGCGGGACCTGTTCGGCCTCTCCCTGATCGAGAAGCACCTGTCCTGGTACCTGATGAACGGCCGCCTCTCGATGCAGCGCGCCCGCACCGTGGGTGAGTACATCAACCGCCTGCTGGTGAAGATCCGCCCGCACGCCCTGGACCTGGTGGATGCCTTCGGCTTCGGCCCCGAGCACCTCCGGGCCGCGATCGCCACCGGCGCCGAGAAGACCCGGCAGGACGAGGCGCGCGAGTACTTCCGGCAGCAGCGCGCCAGCGGCCAAGCGCCGGTGGATGAGAAAACCCTCCTCGCCCGCGAGGCACGGGAGCAGAAGGCCGCCAAGGCGGCGGGTAAGGCCAAGGCCAAGCGCTAAGACCGCACCCCGCGTCTGATAGAACGACGGCGGCGCCGCCCCCAGGGATGGGGACGGCGCCGCCGTCGTTAACCTGCCGTGCCGACCGGCCGGACTCCTGCCGGACTCCTGCCGGACTGCTACTGGGGCAGGACCGAGCGGTAGACCTCGAGCGTGGTCTCCGTGATCGACTCCCAGGAGAAGTGTTCCTCGGCCCGGCGCCGGCCGGCCTGGCCCATAGCACGGGCACGCTCCGGATCGGACACGACCTCGGTGAGGGCGGCGGCGAATTCGCGCACGAACCTCTCCGGATCCAGCGGGGTGCCGGTGCCATCGGTGACCTGTTCGAGCTCCACGAGCAGCCCGGTCTCGCCGTGCTGCACCACCTCGGGGATGCCGCCGGTGGCACTCGCCACCACGGCCGCGCCGCAGGCCATCGCCTCAAGGTTGACGATCCCGAGCGGCTCGTAGATCGAGGGGCAGGCGAACGCGGTGGCGTGGCTGAGGACCTGGATGAGTTCGTGCCGCGGCAGCATCCGCTCGATCAGCACCACGCCGCTGCGCCGGGCCTGCAGGTCCTCGATAAGGCGCGCGGTCTCGGCTGCCAGTTCCGGCGTGTCCGCGGCGCCGAGGCAGAGCACCAGCTGCACGTCCGCGGGGAGTTCGGCGGCTGCCCGCAGCAGGTACGGGACGCCCTTCTGCCGGGTGTTGCGGCCGACGAAGACGACGCTGGGCCGGGCCGGGTCGATGCCGAGGGCGCGGATGGCGTCGTCGTTCTCGTCGCGGTTCCACAGGCTGACGTCAATGCCGTTGTGTACAACCCGCACCTTGGCGGGGTCCACGTCCGGGTAGCTGCGCAGGATGTCCTGCCGCATGCCCTCGGAGACGGCGATGATCGCGGCGGCGGACTCGTAGGCGGTCTTCTCCACCCAGGAGGACACGGCGTAGCCGCCGCCGAGCTGCTCGGCCTTCCACGGCCGCAGCGGTTCCAGACTGTGGGCGCTGAGCACGTGCGGGATGCCGTGCAGCAGGGCGGCGATATGGCCGGCCATGTTCGCGTACCAGGTGTGCGAGTGCACAAGGTCGGCCCCGGCGATGTCGGGAACGATCCGGAGGTCGACGGCGAGGGTCTGGACGGCGGCGTTGGCGCCGCCCAGGTCCTCCGGGACGGGGTAGGAGGTCACGGTGGCACCGTGGTAGTCGGGGTCGCGGGGGGCGCCGAAGGCCCGCACCTGCAGGTCCACGTGGCTGGCTAGGACGCGGCTCAGTTCGGCCACGTGGACGCCGGCGCCTCCGTAGATTTCGGGCGGGAATTCCTTGGTCACTATGTCTATTCGCACATTCCCCAAGGTAGTCGTTCGGGCTGATCTGTTCTAGTGTGAAGAGGTCCGGGCACACCGGACTGTTTTGGGGAGTTACGAAGGCGTTCAGGAGCGATCACCATGCCGCAGCAGAAAAAAGTCTTGGCCATTGTCCTTGCAGGTGGCGAGGGGAATCGGCTGATGCCGTTGACGGCGGACAGGGCCAAGCCGGCCGTCCCCTTCGCCGGCAGTTACCGGCTCATTGATTTCGCTCTTTCGAACCTCGTGAATTCCCGTTATTTGCAGATTGTGGTTCTCACGCAATACAAATCCCACAGCCTGGACCGTCATATTTCCGAAACGTGGCGCATGTCCACCCAGCTCGGCAATTACATCGCTTCCGTCCCCGCCCAGCAGCGCGTGGGCAAGAGCTGGTTCCTGGGCAGCGCGAACGCCATCTACCAGTCCCTGAACCTGATCCACGACGCCAACCCGGACATCGTCGTCGTGGTCGGCGCCGACCACGTCTACCGCATGGATTTCGCCCAGATGGTTGAACAGCACGTCGCCAGCGGCGCCAAGGCCACCGTAGCCGCCGTCCGCCAGCCGCTGCACATGGCGGACCAGTTTGGCGTGATCGAGGTGGACCAGGACGACCACCAGAAGATCGCCGCGTTCGTCGAGAAGCCCTCTTCCACCCCGGGCCTCGCCGCCGACCCCAGCCAGTTCCTCGCCTCGATGGGCAACTACGTCTTCGACGCCGATGCCCTCGTGGAGGCCCTGCACGTGGACGCCGAGCGGCTCGATACGAAGCACGACATGGGCGGGGACATCATTCCCTACTTCGTGGACAAGGGCGAGGCCGGCGTCTACGACTTCACCACCAACGACATCCCCGGTTCGACCGAACGGGACCGCACCTACTGGCGCGACGTCGGCACCATCGACTCGTTCTACGACGCGCACATGGACCTGATCTCCCCCGTCCCGGTGTTCAACCTCTACAACTCCGAGTGGCCGATCTACACCCGGCAGAGCATCTCCCCGCCGGCGAAGTTCGTCCGCGGCGAGGGCAAGACGGTCGGCACCGCCCTGGACTCCATCGTCGCCAGCGGCGTCGTCATCTCCGGCGGCATCGTGGAGGGCTCCGTGCTCTCCAACGACGTCTACGTCAGCACCGCCAGCCGGGTCCTGGACTCGGTCCTGATGGACAAGGTGCAGGTGGGCCCGGGCGCCGTCGTGAAGCGCGCGATCGTGGATAAGAACGTCCGGATCCCCGCCGGCGCGGCGATCGGCCTGGACCCGGAACTGGACCGCGCCCGCGGCTTCAAGGTCACCGACTCCGGCATCACGGTCCTCGCCAAGGGCCAGGAGGTCCCGGAGCCGGGTGAGGCCGAGCGCGCCCTCTCCGCGGCGAACCTGTACCAGGTGCCGGACGCCGTCCGGACGGCCACCGAGAACTGGCCGGCCGGCCGGGAGTCGATGGAGAAGGTGGGCGAGGTGCACGCCGCCGCCGTCGGCGTCGAGACCCCGGCCGCCCCGCACACCCAGGCCCCGTAACCGACGGGGGCGTCGGGAGGAGCCCTGCGCTGCCGGTAAAATTGGCACAATGAGCTCCCCCGACCTGCCCTCCGAACCGGCCAGCGACACCCCCGCGGAGGCCGTGCCGGTGGCCGACCTCAGCCCCGCAGAGATCGCCGCCTGCCTCAAGGTGCTGAACACCATCCACGCCTACGACGACGAGCACCCGGACTACGTCGCCGTCCGGCGCGCCACCGGCAAGATGTTCAAGGCGGTCAAACGGCACCGGCGGACCACCAAGCGGGACCTGATCGCCGAGGCGGACCGGGCCGTGATCGCGCAGACCGCCACCGCCGCCCCGGACCGGATCGACGACGAGACCCGCGGCAACAAGCTGGCCACCTCTGCCACCGGGGAGGTTGCCGGCCACCTGATCCGGTCCCGCCCCTGCTACATCTGCAAGCAGCGTTACACCCAGGTGGACGCCTTCTACCACCAGCTCTGCCCGGAGTGCGCGCTCTTCAGCCACAGCAAGCGGGACGCCCGCACGGACCTGACCGGACGCCGGGCGCTGCTGACCGGCGGCCGGGCCAAGATCGGCATGTACATCGCCCTGCGGCTGCTCCGCGACGGCGCCCACACCACCATCACCACCCGGTTCCCCAAGGACGCCGCCCGCCGGTTCGCCGCCATGGAGGACAGCGCCGACTGGCTGCACCGGCTGCGGATCGTGGGTATCGACCTGCGCGACCCCTCCCAGGTGATGGCCCTGACCGATTCCCTGGACGCCGCCGGCCCGCTGGACATCATCATCAACAACGCCGCCCAGACCGTGCGCCGCTCCGGCAACGCCTACAAGCCCCTGGTCGACGCCGAGGATGAGCCGCTGCCGGCCGAGCTGCAGGCCGCGAACGGCGGACCCGAGCTGGTCACCTTCGGCCACGCCCACGACAAGCACCCGCTGGCCCTGGCCTCCTCCGTGCTGGACCACCCGGTGCTGGCCGGGGACGCCATCACCTCGCTGGCGCTCTCGACCGGCTCGGCATCGCTGGAGCGGATCGCCTCGGGCACCGCGATCGACGCCGGTGGCCTGGTCCCGGACCTGGCCACCATCAACAGCTGGACCCAGGTGGTGGACGAGGTGGACCCGCTGGAGATGCTCGAGGTCCAGCTGTGCAACGTCACCGCACCCTTCCTGCTGGTCAGCCGGCTGCGGCCGGCGATGCGGCGCTCGGACGCCCGTCGCAAGTACATCGTGAACGTCAGCGCCATGGAGGGCCAGTTCTCCCGGGCCTACAAGGGTCCCGGGCACCCGCACACCAACATGGCCAAGGCCGCGCTGAACATGATGACGCGCACCAGCGCCAAGGAGATGCTGGAAACCGACGGGATCCTCATGACCGCGGTCGACACCGGCTGGATCACCGACGAACGCCCGCATTACACCAAGGTCCGGCTGATGGAGGAGGGCTTCCACGCCCCGCTGGACCTCGTGGACGGCGCCGCGCGGGTTTACGATCCGATCGTCATGGGCGAGGCGGGCGAGGACCAGTACGGGGTGTTCCTGAAGGACTACAAGCCCAGCCCCTGGTGACGCCACGGGCCTAATGGCCCTAATCCGTGCGGGGGCGCCTCCGTACCGTGGACCTGTGACTACGACGACGCCTCCGCCGGATTTCAACCTGTCCATGGACCAGTGCTGGGCCCTCCTTGACAGCGAGGTGGTGGGCCGGATCGCGCTGATCGTAGACGGCCATCCGGAGGTCTTCCCGGTGAACTTTGTCCTGCACCGCCGCTCGATCGTCTTCCGCACCGCCGGCGGCACGAAACTCTGGGGCGCGATCACCGCGAAGCCGGTGGCGTTCGAAATCGACGGCTACGACGCGCACGAGGAAACAGCCTGGAGCGTCATGGCCCGCGGCGAGGCGGAACTGGTCGAGGACCAGGCCGAGAAAGACGCGGTCGACGCCCTGCTGCTGGAACCCTGGCAGCCGGGAGAGAAGAGCTTCTATGTGCGGGTTCCGCCCAAGGCGCTGACCGGCCGCCGGTTCAAGGTGACCCAGCCCGATGTCTGGAAGACCCGGCTGGCGGACCCGCGGCGAGCCTCTTTCGAGTAGAGCCTTCGGGGGCGCCGGCTCCTCTTCCTAGTGCCGCTTCTCCGGCGTGTGCACCACGAGGACCGGGCAGTGCGCGTGGGCCACGAGGGCAGAACTGACCGAGCCGAGCAACAGTCCGCCGAAGCCGCCGTGGCCGCGCCGGCCCAGCACCATCAGGTCCGCGTTGCGGGACTCGTCGATGAGGACCCGCCGCGGGTTGCCCTGCACCAACCGGGACTCGACGTTCTCCGGGAGCGTGTCACCGAAAGCCGTGGTCAGCGCCTCCTGCAGAATCTCTCCGGCCCGGACGTCGAAGTCGTTGATGCCCATGGCCACGTACCCGTCGTAGACCGGCGGGAAGTCCCAGCAGGCCAGGGCGGTGACGCGGGCATGGAAAGGCTCCGCCAGGACCCGTGCCTGCCGGAGGGCCTCCACCGAGGCGTCCGAACCGTCGACGCCTACCAGGATGCTGCGGATGCCCTGTGCCTCGCTCATCTGTGTTCCCCTTCGCTTGCCCGCCTGTGCTGCCTTGTGCCGTGCCCGAACCCGTTGCACGGGTGGGGCATGGCTTCAAACACTACGGCGACGGCGTTCCCCGGCTAGGGCCAAAGGTCACCTTTGCCGGCTCCGCCGCGCCGGGGGACGAACGGCCCTTTACGCAGGTGAGCACGGGGGATGAGAATGGCCGTGGCAGCGGTTTACCGGCGGAGATCCCGTCGGCACAGCCCGCCCGGGGACACAGTTTCGGGCGCACCGCCGCCGCCGTGGCTTCGGGGGGAGCCACAGTTGAATGAAGGTTGGATCGTCAGTCTGCCGCAGTCCGCTGCCGGCAGGACGCGTGAACAGGGCGCCGGCCGGGCGCCGGGGTCCGTCAGGCTCCCGGGCAGCCTCGGACGGCGGCCGGATGGGAAACACATGATTGCCTGGGCAGATGCCGGTCTCACCGCACCAGAGGGCACCGCGGCGGTGATCAAGGTCTTCATCCTCGACGACCACGAGCTGGTCCGCCGCGGATTGCAGGAACTCCTCGAGGGCGAGGGATTCCACGTCGTCGGAAGTTCCGGCTCCGCAGTGGAGGCCACCCGACGCATCCCGGCCCTGCACCCGGACGTCTGTGTCCTGGACGCCCGGCTGCCGGATGGAACCGGGATCGAGGTCTGCCGCGACGTCCGCTCCATCGATCCCTCGTTGAACTGCATCATCCTCACGAGTTTCGACGACGACCAGGCACTGCGTGGCGCGGTCCTCGCCGGCGCGTCCGGCTACATCCTCAAGGAGATCGGCGGGACCGACCTGATCGGGGCGCTGCGGCGCGCCGCGGCCGGCGAGTCGCTCTACGAAAAGGGCGTGGCGGAGGGCGTCATGGAGAGCCTGGTGGAACCGGAGGAAGTCGATCCGCGGACCGCCGCGCTGACGCCGCAGGAACGCCGCGTGCTGGAGCTCGTGGGCGAGGGACTGACCAACCGGCAGATCGCTGCCGAGATGTTCCTCGCCGAAAAGACGGTGAAGAACTACGTCTCCTCGCTGCTGGCCAAGCTCGGCTTCGAGCGGCGGACCCAGGCCGCGGTGTTCATCGCCAGCCCGGCCGCGCAGCACGCCAACGGCGCCTGAGCCGGTCGCCACAGATCCCCGGGCACGCAGGCCTGAAAACGACGCCGGCCTGCGCCCGGGCTAGAGCGGGACGGACCACTCCACGCTGGTTCCCTCGTCCGGGGCTGAGACGATCACGCACTCGCCGTCGAGCATCCGTGCCCTGTCCTCCAGATTGGCCAGGCCGTTGCGGGCCGCCGCGTTGGTGAAACCCGAGCCGTTGTCCGTCACCACCACCGTGACCCGGCCCTTCACCACGGCCACCGAGACGGAAATCGCGTCCGCGCCCGAGTGCCGGATGGCGTTGCTCAGCCCCTCGGAGACCACGGCCACCACATTGTCGGCCTTCTCCGCCGGGACGGTGTCGATCGGTCCGGTCAGCGTCAGCCGCGGCGTGAACGGCAGCGATTTCGCCGAACTCCTGGCCACGCGGCGGATCCGTCCGCTGAGCGGGTCGGAATCCGTCTGGCTGTGCCGGAGCGAGTAGATGGTGTCCCGGAGGCTGCGGATAGCTTCGTCGAGCTCCCCGGTAATGTTCCGGATCCGTTCGGTGGCGAGGTCGTCCTTGGTGAAACGTGCCAGGCTCTGGACGCTGAGGCCCGCGGCGAAGAGCCGCTGGATGACGAGGTCGTGCAGGTCACGGGCGATCCGGTCCCGGTCGGTGAAGACGAGCAGTTCCTCCCTGAGCCGGTGAACGCGCGCCAGTTCCATCGCCAGCGCCACGTGCGAGCCAAACACGGCCCCCATCTCCCGATCGGTCCGGTCGTACGGGGCGGCCTCGGGCTCCCGGGCAAGCAACAGAAGTCCGTGGTGGGAGCCGCGGGCGCTGAGGCCGACGGCCAGCAACGGTCCGGTGCTGTGGTCATCGCATAGTTCCAGCACGCTGGAGGCCGAGGGAAAGAGGACCGGTTCGCCACCGGCGAGGACCTCCTGCAGTTCGGGATGGTTCAGCAGGAGCGGGGCGCCGCTGAAGTCGGCAGCCTGCTCCCCCGCCGCGCCGACCACCACGTGGCCGGCGGCTGAGTCGGCTGGGGCGACAATCAGCGCGAGCCGGGACCGCGATTCGAGCCGGGCCCGCTCGGCAATGGGATCGAGGTCGGATTCAAGGTGGTCTCCGTCGCCGGCGAGCATCGTGCCCGTGACATCCATCGACGCCTCCAGCCAGCGTGCGCGGCGCCGGGCGTCGTCGTACAGGGTGGCGTTCTCGATCGCGACGGCGGCCGCCGCAGCCAGCGCCACGGCCAGGGCCTCGTCCTCATTGCTGAAGTCCTCTCCCCCGGCCTTCTCGGTCAGGTAGAGGTTGCCGAAGACCTTGTCCCGGACGCGGATGGGGACGCCCAGGAAGGTGTTCATCGGCGGGTGGTTCGGCGGGAAGCCGGTGGCCTCCGGGTGGGCGCCGAGCTTGTGCAGCCGCAACGGTTTGGGGTCGCTGACCAACAGGCCCATGACACCGTGGCCGGTGGGCTGGCGGCCGATCCGGGCGGCAGCCGCGGCGTCGATGCCGACGGTGACGAAATGGTTCAGGGTGTTGTCCTCTCCCATCACCCCCAGGGCGCCGTAACGTGCGTGCAGGAGGGTGCAGGCGGATTGGACGAGGCGTTCCAGTACGGCGTCGAGGCTCAGGTCCTCGGCCAGGGCCACCACCGCTTCCAGCAGTCCGGCCATTCGTTCCCGGGATTGCATCAGTTCCCCGCCCCGGGTGACGAGATCCCTGAGTACGTCTTCGGCTTTGGCGTTGCCGGACGCTATTGAGTCCGGTCCCTTATCAAGAGACTGCATGGTGCCCCCAAAAACTGTGCAAGATGCTGACATCCACCATCCACGCTGATGGTTTGCTGTCAGCAATACTCCCACTCCCGGGCGCCGGGGGCCAGAGCCGGAGCACCCCAATTGCGGCCCGGCGGGACGTTGGTCCCTAGATCGCGGCGGGCCTTCTGGCATAAGCTCGCCGCCATGAGCACTGACCCGCAGCAGACAGGGCACCCCGTGGACAAAAAGGACGCCGCATCAGGACCGCATGCCGTTGAAAACCTGGACAACCACGAATGCTGGCGGCTGCTGCGCAGCGTCAGCGTCGGCCGGATGGCGGTCTGGGTGGATGACCATCCGGATATCTTCCCGATCAACTACAAGGTGGACCACGGCACCCTGGTGTTCCGCACCGCTGACGGCACCAAGCTCCAGGCCGCCACGGGCGACACTCCGGTGGCGGTGGAGGCCGACGGCGTGGACGCGGACACCGGGATCGCGTGGAGCGTGGTGGTCAAGGGCCAGGCCGCCCCGGTGAAAAACCAGGAGGAAGTGCTGGACACCGTGGGCCTGCTCCTCTTCCCGTGGCAGGCGGGAAAGAAGGAACACTTCGTCCGGATCACCCCGGATTCCGTGACCGGACGCCGCTTCAAGATCGTGCCGCCCCTGACCTGGTGGACGCCGCTGGACGACGCCACCCGCTCCGGCCTGGAGTAGCCGGATGGCGTTGCCCTATCCGGTGCCTGCTCAGGCCAGGCGGGTGATCTCCACCGTCACGGACAGTGCCGAACCGCCGCCGCCGGAGAGGATGCCCTTCAGCGGGGGCACGTCCCGGTAGTCCCGGCCGCGGGCCACGGTGACGTGGAAATCCCCGGCAGGCTTGTGGTTCGTCGGGTCCCAGCTGCGCCACTCGCCGTCCCACCACTCCAGCCACGCGTGCGACTGGCCGGCGACGGTCTCGCCGATGGCCGCCGTCGAGCGCGGGTGCAGGTAACCCGAGACGTAGCGGGCGGGGATCCCGCAGCTGCGCAGCGCGCCGATGGCCAGGTGGGCCAGGTCCTGGCAGACGCCCTGGCGCTGGTTCCAGGCCTGCTCCGCGTTGGTGGTGACGCCGGTGGAACCCTTCATGTAGGTCATCTCCCCGCGCATCCACTCGAAGACGGCCATGGCCGCCTCGTGCGGATTGCGGCCGGCGACGACGCCGGGGACGATCTCCAGGACCTCGGCGCCGGGACCGGTCAGCTGCGACTGCGGGATCCAGTCGCTGAACTGGTCCAGCGTCTCCGGGGCGGTGAGCACGTCCCAGCCCACGATGTCGGCCTCCGAAGGGATCCGCTCCACCCGGTGCACCTCCACGGTGGTGGTGGAGAGGACCTCGAGGTGCTCGTGCGGCATCTGCATGTCGAACGCCGTGACCCGGGTGCCCCAGTAGTCCCGGTAGCTGCTGAGCGCTGCCTGCGAGGGTGAGACCTTCATGGAGGACTCCAGGACCACCTGCTGGGGGTCCGTCAGCGGCGTCATCCGGGCCTCGTTGTAGGAGAGGGTGACGCGCTTGTTGTACTTGTACGCGGTCCGGTGCGTGATGCTCAGCCGGGTCATGAAACTTCTCCCACCCAGGCCAGTTCGTCTGCCTGATTGAAGTACTTACGGGAAATGGCGTCCGAGGCCTGCGAGACGGCCTTCTGCACGCGCTCCATGTGCTCGGGCAGCTCGGACATCAGGTCATCGGTCCGGTGGAACTCGAGGAAGGTGCGGGCCTGGCCCACGATCCGGCGAGCATCGTTGATGAAGCCCACGCGCTGGGCCGACGGGTCCAGCTTGGCCAGGCAATCATCCGCGTCGCGCAGCGCGTACACGATCGAGCGCGGGAAGAGCCGGTCCAGCAGCAGGAACTCGGCCGCGTGCTGGTCGCCGAAGGCCGCCCGGCGGGTGCGGAGGAAGGATTCGTAGGCCCCGGCGCAGCGGAGCATGTTCACCCAGGACATGCCGGCGGAGAGCACGTCGCGGGTGGAGAGCATGCGGGCGGTCATGTCGGCGCGCTCCAGCGACCGGCCGAGGACCAGGAAAAGCCAGCTTTCGTCGTGGCTGACGGTGGTGTCGGCGAGGCCGCTGACCATGGCGGTCCGCTCCAGCACCCAGTTGCAGAACCGGTAGGTGCCTACCACGTCCTTGCGGTGCTGGTTCAGCCCGTAGTAAGTGGTGTTCAGGCTCTCCCAGAGGCCGGAGGAGACGGTTTCCCGGGCGCGGCGCGCGTTCTCCCGGGCGGCGCCGAGCGATCCGGCGATGGAGGTGGCGCTGTGCTTGTCGTAGGCCAGGTCGTGCAGCAGCTCGTCCAGGCCGAAGTCCTCGGACTGGGGGCGGGCGCCCATCACGGCCAGCAGCTCCCGGGCGACGCTGCGCTGTTCCTCCATCGGCAGGTGGTTCAGGCGCTCCAGGTGGACGTCCAGAATGCGCGCGGTGCCGTCGGCCCGCTCCACATAGCGGCCGATCCAGAACAATGATTCCGCGATCCGGCTAAGCATGTTCGGGTACCTCCTGGGCCTCGGCCATTTGCTGCTGTTGCTGTTCCTTCTGGCTGTCGCGCCAGTTGCTTTCCACCGGCCAGACCGAGACCCGCTCGCGGATGGCGATGGCCGGCTTCGGGATGACCTCCACGGGCACCTGCGCCGAATCGGCCAGCACCCAGGTGTCCTTGGACCCGCCGCCCTGGCTGGAGTTCACGATCAGTGAGCCCTCCTTCAGCGCCACCCGGGTCAGGCCGCCGGGGAGCACCCAGACGTCGTCGCCGTCGTTGACCGCGAAGGGGCGCAGGTCCACGTGCCGGGGGCCGAACTTGTCGCCGCTGAGGGTGGGGACGGTGGAAAGCTGCAGCACCGGTTGTGCGATCCAGCCGCGCGGGTCCGTGATGATCCGCTTGCGCAGGGCGTCCAGCTCCTCGCGGGAGGCGTCGGGTCCGATCACCAGGCCCTTGCCGCCGGAACCGTCCACCGGCTTGACCACCAGTTCATCCAGCCGGTCCAGGACGTGTTCGCGGGCTTCCTTCTCCTCCAGCCGGAAGGTGTCCACGTTCGCGATCACCGGTTCCTCGTTGAGGTAATAGCGGATCAGGTCCGGGACGTAGCTGTAGACCAGCTTGTCGTCGGCGACGCCGTTGCCCACGGCGTTGGCGATGGTGACACCGCCTGCCCGGGCGGCGTTGACAAGGCCGGGGCAGCCGAGCATGGAGTCGGAGCGGAACTGCAGCGGGTCGAGGAACTCGTCGTCGATGCGCTTGTAGATCACGTCCACGCGCTGCTCACCGGCGGTGGTGCGCATGTAGACGCGGTTGCCGCGGCAGATCAGGTCGCGGCCCTCCACCAGCTCCACGCCCATCAGGCCGGCCAGCAGGGTGTGTTCGAAGTAGGCGCTGTTGAAGACGCCCGGGGTCAGGACCACGACGGTGGGGTCGTCGACGCCGGAGGGCGCGGTCTTGCGCAGGGCCGAAAGCAGCCGGCGGGGGTATTCCTCGACCGGGCGGACGCGCTGCTGGCCGAAGGCCTCGGGCAGGCCCTTGGCCATGGCGCGGCGGTTTTCGAGGACGTAGCTGACGCCGGAGGGGACGCGGACGTTGTCCTCCAGGACGCGGAAGGTTCCGGCCTCGTCACGGATGACGTCGATGCCGGAGATGTGCACGCGGACGCCGCCGGCGGGCTCGAAGCCGTGGACCTGGCGGTGAAAGTGCGCGCTGGTGGTGACGAGCTGCCGCGGGATAACGCCGTCGGAGACGACGGCCATCTTGTCGTAGACGTCATTCAGGAACGCCTCGAGCGCCCTGACCCGCTGGGCCACGCCGCGTTCCAGGACGGTCCACTCGTCCGCCGGGATGACGCGCGGCACGATGTCCAGCGGGAACGGCCGCTCCTCCCCCGCGAAGTCGAAGGTGACGCCGCGGTCCAGGAAGGTGCGGGCCATCGAATCGGCGCGGGCGGTGACGTCGGCGAGGGAGAGTTCGCGGAGCGCCCCGGCCACCTGGCCGTAGGAACGGCGGGCCTGCTGGCCGGGCGCGAACATCTCGTCGTACGCCCCGCTGCGGCCGGCGGCCTCGGAGTAATCCTGAAAAAGGTCAGACATGCCCACTAGCCAACCATTTTTTGGTCCCGATTTCATATCGGCGCACCCCTTTTGGCGTGTTGCAGCCCACGCGGTGCCGTGGTACAGCTCACGCCGGCTCCGGACCGGGTGACGGCGGCCGATCCGGTGGCATGGCAGGCAGGGTTTTCCCGCCGAAATGGGGATTCCGGGCCCGATGCGGCACAGTGGACCCGTGCCCCGAGACCTTCACCCTTTCACCGCTTCCCTGCGCGGCCTGCCGCCGCTGCTTCCCGGGCTGCTGGCCTGCGCCGCCGCCGTCGCTGCCGCCCTGGCCGTCCACGCGCTGGTGCCCGCGCTGCCCGCCATGACGGTCGCCGTCGTGCTCGGCCTGCTCGCCGCGAACTTCCCGGGCGTCTCCGCCTGGACATCCGGCCCCGGCCGGGCCGGACTGGGGTTCGCCGGGAAGCACCTGATGCGCAGCGGCATCGTGGTCCTGGGCCTCAAGGTCAGCGTGGTGGACGTCCTCGGCCTCGGCTGGCCCGCGCTGCTGCTGATCACCGGCGTCGTCCTGGTCTCTTTCGCCGGCACCTATGGCATCGGCCGGCTCTTCCGACTGCCCCCGACCGTGTCGCTGCTCATCGCCACCGGCTTCGCGATCTGCGGCGCCTCCGCGATCGGGGCCATGGCCGCGGTCCGCCGCATCCGGCAGCAGGACACGGTGTTGCCGGTGGCCCTGGTGACGCTCTGCGGCACCCTCGCCATCGGTGTCCTGCCACTGCTCACCGGCCCGCTGGGACTGGGCCCGCAGCTCTTCGGCGCCTGGGTGGGGGCATCCGTGCACGACGTCGGCCAGGTGGTGGCCACCGCGCAGACCGCCGGCGCCGCGGCCCTGGCGGTGGCGGTGATCGTGAAGCTGACCCGGGTGCTGCTGCTGGCCCCGATGGTGGCCGTCGCCGGGCTGCACCACCGGCTTCGCGATGATTCCGGCGGGACCATGCCTCCGGTGGTGCCCTTGTTCGTGCTGGGGTTCGTCGCGATGGCCGCGCTCCGCTCCACCGGGGTGCTGCCCGCGGGCGTGCTGGAGGCGGCCGCCCTGCTGCAGGACATCCTGCTGGGCATGGCCCTGTTCGGGCTGGGGTCCGCCGTCCGGGTCCGCGAACTGCTGCGGACCGGCACCCGGGCGCTGCTCGCGGCCCTCGCGGCGTGGCTGCTGATCGCCGCCCTCGGCCTCGGCGCGGCGGTCCTGATGCTGCCCGGGCACTGAGCTGCGCGGGGCGCCTGCGTGATTAGATAGCAGCGTGTCCAACCAGAATTTGACCCGTGAAGAAGCGGCCGCCCGCTCGGCCCTGATCACCACGCACAGCTACGATGTGTCCCTCGATGTCCGGCAGGCCGCGGACCCCACGGTGGCCGGCTACCCCAGCCGCAGCGTCATCACCTTCGCCGCCGCCGAACCAGGGTCCAGCACCTTCCTGGACTTCATCAGCTCCGAGGTGCACAGCGTGTTCCTCAACGGCAAGGGCCTGCCCGTGGCCGACGTCGTCGACGGATCCCGGATCCGGCTGGACAACCTGCAGGCCGAGAACCAGGTCACCGTCACCGGCACCGCGCTGTACAGCACCTCCGGGGAAGGCATGCATCGGTTCTTCGACCCCGCCGACGGCCAGTGCTACCTGTACACCCAGTACGAGCCGGCCGACGCCCGCCGGGTCTTCGCCAACTTCGAACAGCCGGACCTCAAGGCAGAGTTCACCTTCCATGTGATGGCGCCGTCGGGCTGGCAGGTCGCCTCCAACGGCGTCGAGGCCGCCCGTACCCAGCTCACCAGCGACCCGGCCACCAGCCGCTGGGACTTCGCCCCGACCAAGCCGGTGTCCACGTACATCACCAGCGTCCTCGCCGGCCCCTACTTCCGCGCGGACAGCAGCTGGCAGGGCACCCTCTCCGACGGGACCGCACTGGAGGTGCCACTGGCCGTGTACTGCCGGGCGTCGATGGCCTCCTCCTTCGACACCGATGAGCTGTTCCGGTTGACGGGCAACGGCCTGGACTTCTTCAACCGGCTCTTCGACTACCCCTACCCGTGGGGCAAATACGACCAGGCGTTCGTCCCCGAATACAACCTCGGGGCGATGGAAAACCCGGGCCTGGTGACCTTCACCGAGAGCTACGTCTTCACCTCCCGGGCCACGGATTCGCAGTACCAGGGCCGGGCCAACACCCTCTTGCACGAGATGGCGCACATGTGGTTCGGCGACCTGGTCACGATGCAGTGGTGGAATGACCTCTGGCTCAAGGAATCCTTCGCCGACTACATGGGCACCCTGGGCGTGGACCGGACCACGGACTGGGACACCGCCTGGGTGAACTTCGCCAACAACCGCAAGGCGTGGGCCTATGTCCAGGACCAGCTGCCCACCACCCACCCGATCGTGGCGGACATCCCGGACCTGGAGGCCGCCAAGCAAAACTTCGACGGCATCACCTATGCCAAGGGCGCCTCGGTCCTCAAGCAGCTGGTGGCCTATGTGGGGTTCGAGGACTTCATCGCCGGCTCACGCCGCTACTTCCGCGACCACGCGTTCGGTAACACCAACCTGGCCGACCTGCTGGCCGCCCTCAGCGCCGCCTCCGGCCGGGACCTGGGCCCCTGGGCCCGGCAGTGGCTGCAGACCTCCGGGATCTCCACTCTCACACCCGAGATCACCGACGAGGACGGGGTGCTGACCGCCGTGGGCGTGCGACAGGACGCCACCGACCCGGTGACCGGCTCCCCCGAACCCCGCCCGCACCGGCTGCGGATCGGCCTCTACAACCGCGATGCGGACGGCGCCGTGGTCCGCACCGACAGCGTGGAGACCGACGTCGACGGCGGACACACCGCCATTCCGGACCTCACCGGAAAGCCCCGGCCGGAGCTGCTGCTGGTCAACGACGAGGACCTCAGCTACGCCAAGGTCCGGCTGGATCCGGTGTCCGAGGCCACGGTCCGGGAATCCCTGGACCGCATCACCGACCCGATGGCCCGCGCGCTCTGCTGGACCGCGCTCTGGGACTCGGCCCGGGACGCCGTCACGCCCGCCGCGGACTACGTAGCCGCGGTGCAGCGGTTCGGTCCCGCGGAAACCGGCATCGGCGTGCTGCTCGCGATCCTGGGCAACGCCGCCACCGCCGTCGAACGCTACGTCCCCGCCGCGGAACGGGACGCCGTACGCCGCACCTTCCTCGACGCCGCCGTCGCCCAACTCGAGCAGGCCGCCCCCGGCTCGGACCAGCAGCTGGCCTGGGCCCGCACCGTTGCCGCGGCCAGCCGCCACGACGGCAGCCGCCTGCCCCTGCTGCGCGGCCTGCTGGACAGCAGTACCGTGATTGAGGGGCTGGCCGTCGACGCCGAACTCCGCTGGAACCTCTGGCACGCCCTCGCCGCCAACGGCCAGGCCGACCCGCACGAGCTCGACGCCGAACTCTCCCGCGACAACACCGCCTCCGGCCGTTCGGGACACGCCACGGCCCTGGCCGCACGGCCCGACCCGCAGGTCAAGGCCAAGGCGTGGGAGGCCGCTGTCAACGGCACGGACCTGTCCAACCAGCAGCTCAGCGCCACGATCGCCGGCTTCACCACGGCGCGCGCGGAATTGCTGGCCGGCTTCGTGGAGCCCTACTTTGAGGCGCTGGAGCGGGTCTGGGGCAGCCGCAGCATCGAGATCGCCAGCAGGATCGTCCGCGGGCTGTACCCGGCGGGGCAGGATCTCAGCGGCCACGCCCCGGCAGAGCACCCGGTGGTGGTCAGGACGGACCGCTGGCTCACCGAGCACGCGGACGCGCCGCGGGCCCTCCGACGGATCGTCATCGAGCAGCGCAGCCACCTGCTGCGGGCGCTCACCGCGCAGGCCGCCGGCTAACGCACCCGCCCGCTAACTTACCTCCAGCGGGCAACGGCAGCCGGCTGGCTGCCGTTTACGGACGTGGCGGGTGCGGGCTACGGGACCCGGTGCAGCCACTCCTCGGTGGCGAACTTGGCCTCCACCCGCGCCCGCGCGGCGTCGAGTTCGACGTCGGTAAGCTCGGCCGGCGTCGCGCCGTACCGGTCGGTGAACACCTCGATCATCGCCGCCACGATGTCGGCCCGGCTCAGGCCGGTCTGGCGGCGCAGCGGGTCCACGCGCTTCTTGGCGCTGGTGGTGCCCTTGTCCGAGAGCTTCTCCTTGCCGATCCGGAGCACCTCGACCATCTTGTCGGCGTCGATGTCGTAGCTCATGGTCACGTGATGCAGCATGCCGCCGTTGGCGAGCCGTTTCTGCGCGGCGCCGCCGATCTTGCCCTGGTCCGTGGCGATGTCGTTGAGCGGGACGTAGAAGGCGTTGATGCCCACCTTTTCCAGGGCGGCGAGGACCCAGGCGTCCAGGAAGCCGTAGGAGTCGGCGAAGCTCAGCCCGTCCACCAGAGTCTGCGGCAGGTAGAGCGAGTAGGTGATGCAGTTGCCGGCTTCCATGAACATGGCGCCGCCGCCGCTGATCCGCCGGACCACGCTGATGCCGTGCCGGCTGACGCCCTCGGGCTGGACCTCGTTGCGGACCGACTGGAAGCTGCCGATCACCACGGAGGGCTCCTCCCAGTCCCAGAACCGCAGGGTGGGATTGCGGCGCCCGGCACCGACCTCCTCGGTGAGGACCTCGTCCAGGGCAACGTTCACTTGCGTGGGCAGCACCGTGGGGGCGATGACGTTCCAGTGGTGGTCGCCCCAGCCGGTGGCCTTGGCCAAGGCCCTGCGCACGGCGATCGCGACGGCCTCGGCGGACAGGCCGAACAGCACGGTGCCCTCCGGCAGCGCCGCGGTGACGGCGGCGGCGAGGTCGGCCGCCGGAGTCTCGGCGGGGAGCCCGGTGAGGGCCCGGTTGATCTCCGGCAGCGCCTCGTCGGGCTCGAGGAAAAAATCGCCGCTGATGGACACGTGTCTGAGCACGCCGTTGTCCACCTCGAGGTCGGCGACCACCAGCTTGCCGCCGGGGACCTTGTATTCGCCGTGGCGGCGGCCGCCGTCGCCGTTTCCGTCTGCCGTTGCGGGGGTGGAAGAGGAGGAAGTCATACCCTCAATCCTGCCACGAGCGCGGCGGCGGGACAGGGCGGCGGTTAACGCGAAAGGCCCGCACCGTTGCCGGTGCGGGCCTCCCAAGACCTTGGAGCAGAATTACTTCTTGCCGCCGAAGCCCTTGAAGCGAGCGTTGAAGCGCTCGACGCGGCCTGCGGAGTCCATGATGCGCTGCTTACCCGTGTAGAACGGGTGGGACTCGGAGGAGATTTCGACGTCGATGACCGGGTAGGTGTTGCCGTCTTCCCACTCGATGGTCTTCGAGGAAGAAACGGTGGACTTGGTCAGGAACTTGACGCCGGAAGCCAGGTCGTTGAAAACAACAGCTTCGTACTTCGGGTGGATATCTGCCTGCATAATTGGACCTTTGTTCGCGCAACTGGATTTTGCCAGCTGCCAGGTATGAGTTGGAGTTGGCGTGCCGATCACACGGCACGGCCAGCTGTCAATGATACCGCAGTCACGGGCCTCCCGCGAACGCGGGGCCGCAGGTGCCGGCGCCAAGTACGTGCGCAGGCCAGGGCGCCGCCTCAGCGGGCGCGGAGTTCCCAGAACGCGACCGCGGAGGCCGCGGCGACGTTCAGCGAGTCCACGCCGGGACGCATTGGGATCTTGACCGCGAGGTCGACGGCGGCGAGGGTCTCCGGGCTCATGCCGGCGCCCTCGGTGCCGAGGACCAGCGCCAGCTTCTCCGGGTTGCGTGCGGCGAGCTCGTCGACGTCGACGGCGTCGTCAGTGAGCTCCATGGCGGCCACGGTGAAGCCGTGGTCCCGGAGGACGGCAAGGTCCGCGGGCCAGTCCTCCAGCCGCGCCCAGGGCACCTGGAAGACCGTGCCCATGCTGACCCGGACGCTGCGGCGGTACAGCGGGTCCCCGCAGCGCGGCGTCACCAGCACCGCGTCCAGGCCAAGGGCCGCAGCGGAGCGGAAGATGGCGCCGACGTTGGTGTGGTCCACGATGTCTTCGAGCACGGCGACGCGGCCGGCGCCGGCGAGCAGCTCCGGCAGCGGCACCGGGGCCGGACGGTGCATGGCGGCCATGGCCCCGCGGTGCAGGTGGAATCCGGTGATCTCCTCCAGCAGGGCGGCCGGGCCGACGTAGACCGGGACGTCCGGGTACCGCTCGAACACGTCCGCCAGGTCCGCGAGCCACTTTTCCGCGAGGAAGAAGGACCGGGGCCGGTGGCCGGCGGCGAGGGCCCGGCGGAGCACACGGGAGGACTCGGCGATGTACATACCCTCGGCGGGTTCGCGGATCTTGCGGAGGTGGACGTCGGTCAATTGGGTGTAGTCGGCGACGCGGGGATCGTCCGCGGACTCAAGGTGGTGCAGGGGCATCTCAGTTCACCAGCTTCGCGATCATGAACCCGAGGGCCACCAGGCCCAGGGTGAAGATGACGCCGCGCAGCACGGCGGGCGGGAGCCGGCGGCCCACCTTGGAGCCGATGAACCCCCCGATCAGGGAGCTGACGGCGATCAGGCCCACGGCGGGCCAGCTGATCCGGTCGAACGCGAAGAGCAGGTAGGACGCCGCCGCGACGATGTTCACGCCGAGGACCAGGATGTTCTTCATGGCGTTGGCGTTCTGGATGGTTCCGGCCATGAAGACGCCGAGGATCCCGACCAGGAGGATGCCCTGCGCGGCCACGAAGTAGCCGCCGTAAACCCCTGCCAGGTAGACCAGCACCACGAGCAGGGCGCTGTGCCTCTTGTCCCTGGCGGCGGTCTCCGGATTCGATTCCCGGTTTTGCACCCAGCGCTGCAACCGGGGCTGGAAGGCCACCATGAGCAGGGCTAGGACGATCAGTCCCGGGGCGGCGTACTGGAAGACCACCTCGGGAAGGTGCAACAGCAGGTAGGCGCCGGTGATGCCGCCCAGCAGGGAGGCGGGCAGCAGACGGATGAGCTGGCTGCGGCGGCCGGCGAGTTCCTTGCGGTAGCCCCAGGCGCCCGCGGCGTTGCCGGCCACCAGTCCGGTGGCGTTGCTGATCGAGGCCGTGACCGGCGCGAAGCCGAGGGCGATCAGCACCGGGAAGGTCACCAGCGTGCCGGAGCCCACCACGGAGTTGATGGTCCCGGCCCAGAGGCCGGCGAAGAAGACAAAGATGCTGTCAAGAAGGTCCACGCGCGTTCAGGGACCCCGCTTAGCGGCGGGCGGTGGCGGTGTAGCGGCCCCCGGTTTCGGTGACGTCCAGCTCGACGCCGAAGGTCTCTCCGAGGTTCTCCGCGGTGAGCGTCTCGCGCAGCGGGCCGGCGGCGACGATGCCGCCGTCGCGGATCAGCAGGGCGTGCGTGAAGCCCGGCGGCACCTCTTCGAGGTGGTGGGTCACCAGGACGATGGCGGGGGCGTCCTCGTCCGCGGCGAGTTCGCTCAGGCGCTGGACCAGGTCCTCGCGCCCGCCGAGGTCCAGGCCGGCGGCCGGTTCGTCGAGCAGCAGCAGTTCGGGATCGGTCATCAGGGCGCGCGCGATCTGGACGCGCTTGCGTTCGCCCTCGGAGAGGGAGGCGAAGGGGCGGTTGAGCAGTGGGCCCATCCCCCATTCGTTGAGCAGGGCGAAGGCGCGGCGCTCGTCGTCCTTCTCGTAGCCCTCGCGCCAGCGGCCGGTGACCCCGTAGGCGGCCGTCACGACGACGTTGAGGACCTTTTCATGTTCGGGGATCTGGTTGGCCAGCGCCGCGGAGGACAGGCCGATCCGGGGCCGCAGTTCGAAGACGTCAACTGCACCCATGACCTCGTCGAGGATCCCGGCCTTACCGGAGGTGGGGTGCAGGCGGGCCGCGGCGACCTGCAGGAGCGTGGTCTTACCCGCGCCGTTGGGGCCGAGGACCACCCAGCGTTCGCCCTCCTTGACCTGCCAATCCACCTTGTCCAGGAGCGTCTTCGCCCCGCGGACAACGCTGACGGCGGCCAATTCAAGAACTTCACTCATAGGAGTAGACACTAGGACAAAAAAGCTGACGATTGATAACCGGAGCGGCGCACCTCCCCCGGCGCCACCGTCCGGGTCCGCCCCCGTGGCCTGACCAGTGCCCCGGCGGCGCTGCGCCCCGGTGGTGACCGGCGTCACCGCGGCCCCTTCGCGGCGTCATGGATGCGGGCCGGCACCGGCCCGCTCGATAGGATTGGGGCCATGATTTCCCACGTGACCGCGGTCAGTTACGGCCCCGCCCTGTCCGACGACGACCTCCGGCAGGTCCGCGGCGCACTGGCCGCCGCCGGGCTGGCCATCACCGCCGAGGACACCGCCGGCGACGGCCGCTACACGGTCCACACCGCGGAGTGCACGACCTCGGAACCGCTGACCGACGCCGCACTGGCCGGACTGCGGAAGGCCGTCTCCCCCGCCGTCGGCGCCGGCTTCGGCACCGCCCTGGTGCCGGACAGGCTGCGGAGCGCGCCGCGGAAGCTCCTGCTGATGGACGTCGATTCGACCCTGATCAAGCAGGAAGTGATTGAACTGCTGGCGGCCTACGCGGGCAAGCGGGAGGAGGTCACCGCCGTGACGGAGGCGGCGATGCGCGGCGAGCTGGACTTCGCCCAGAGCCTCCACGCCCGGGTGGCGGTGCTTGCCGGCCTGCCGGCCGCCATCGTGGACGATGTCCGCGCCGAGGTCAGCCTCAGCGAGGGGGCGGCAGAGCTGGTGGCGGCCTTCAAGGCGGCCGGCCATGCCGTGGCCGTGGTGTCCGGTGGCTTCAACCAGATCCTCGGCCCGCTGGCGGCCGCCCTGGGGCTGGACCACTGGATCGCCAACGAGCTCGAAATCGTCGACGGCGCCCTCACCGGCCGCGTCCTCGGAGACGTCATCGACCGGGCCGCGAAGGAAAAGTATCTCCGCGATTGGGCGGCGGCCGAGGGCATCCCGCTGGAGCACACGATCGCCGTCGGCGACGGCGCCAACGACCTGGACATGCTCGGCGCCGCCGGCATCGGGGTGGCGTTCAACGCCAAGCCCGCCGTCCGCGCCGCGGCCGATGCCGCCGTCGACATGCCCTACCTCGACACGGTCCGGCACATCGCGGGGGTTTAAGCAGGCTCTGATCCCGGACACACCGCACACGGCAAAGGCCGGGGCGCCAGCCCCGGCCTTTGCCGTGTCCGCGGAAGATTCCGCGGTGGAGATGTGGCTAGTTGCTGCCGCTCTTTTCGAAGTAGTCGGAGCCGCCGACGTACTCGGTGTGGCCGCTCTCGACGTCGGCGGTGGCCATCTTGGCGACCTCGGCGGCGAATTCATTGACGGAGTACAGCTTGCCGGCCTCGGCGCGGCGGGCCTCGATGGCGCCGGGGTTGGAGCGGTCCAGCAGGGTGGCGGTGACGGTGCCCTCGATCATGTCGCCCGAGACGACCACCAGGGAGATGCCCTTGTCGGCCAGGCTCGGGACCAGCTCGCGCAGCGCGTCCTCGCCGGCGCGCTTGCTGCGGGCCACCGGCTCGTACTCGGGCATGGTGGGAACCGTGTCGATGAAGTGGGCCTGGTGGCTGGTGACGAACACGACCCGGGAACCCTCTGGCATCAGCGGCACGGCGGCGTTGAGCATGTTGACCTGGGCGTCGCGGTTGAGCTTGAGCGCGTAGCCCTCCTCCATGCCGCTTTCCATGCCGCCGGAGGCGTTGAGGACCAGCAGGTCCAGGGAGCCGAAGTTCTCCATGGCGGCGCTGGCCAGGGCCTGGACGCCTTCCTGGGTGGTCAGGTCCGCTCCGACCGCGGCGGCCCGGCCGCCGGCGGCCTCGATCTCCGCGACAACCTTGTTGGCCCGAGGTGCCTTCTGGCGGTAGTTCACGATCACGGCGGCGCCCTCGGCGGCCAGGAATTTCGCCACGTCGGCGCCGATGCCGCGCGACGAACCGGTCACGATCGCGGTCTTGTTCTCCAGCAGTCCCATTCGAGCTCCTTTGTTCCATCCATCCAAATTGCGTGGGGTCTGCTGTCCATCATGCCAGCGACGCCGGGCAAAGGGGTTGTACGGGACCCACAAAGAAGCCGGAGCAGCCTAGTTCCGGCGGTCCGTCCGCGGCGTGCCGGGGACGGGCAGCCGGCAAGGCACGGCGGCCCGCCCCGGGAGACGGGCATCCGGTTGGACCAATCCGCTGGAAACCTAACCCCGGTCCACCCGGATCTTCTTGCTGGCTTCCGCGGCGGCCGTTGCCGGGGCCGGGGCGCGGACTTCGAGGACCCCGTCCTTGTAGGTGGCTGTAATGTCCTCTTCCTTCGCGCCGGCCGGCAGGGCGACGCTGCGCGAGAACGAGCCGTAGCGGAATTCGGAGCGGTAGCCGTTCTTGCTCTTGTGCTCGGACTTTTCCTCGCGTTCGGCCCGGATGTGCAGCATGCCGTCGCTGACAGAGACGTCCACGTCCTTGTCCGGGTCGATGCCCGGGACCTCCGCGCGGACCACCAGGGTGTTGCCGTCCTGGAACTGCTCGACCTTCATGGACGGCGTCATGGACAAGTCACCGTCGAGGAACCGGCGGACGGGTTCCAGCATGTCCGAGGGAGCCCATTTGCTGAGTTCGGTCACGATCTTTCCTCCTGGGTGCACGCCCCGCCTCGGTGTGGTGGGGGCTGTGCGTCCAGTACATGACGGCGCGGGCTGGGCGGCTAGGGCCAAAAGGCCGACGGCGGGGGGGGGGGGGGGGGGGGGGGGGGGGGGGGGGGGGGGGGGGGGGGGGGGGGGGGGGGGGGGGGAGGGGGAGGGGGGGGGGTGG
>NZ_JBIMMV010000015.1:0-10347 GCF_044628475.1 Arthrobacter sp. BPSS-3 | reverse complement strand
CGGCGCCGGTCCCCGCAGGGACCGGCGCCGCCGTCGTAAACTCCCGGGACGCGCCCGGCGAAGAAGGCTAGTGGCCCATTCCGAGGCCGCCGTCGACCGGGATCACGGCGCCGGAGATGTAGGCGGCCTCGTCGCTGGCGATCCAGCGGACGACGTTGGCCACCTCGGACGCCTCGGCGAAGCGGCCGGCGGGAACCTTGGTCAGGTAGTCCTTCTGGGTGGCCTCCGGCAGCTCGGCGGTCATGTCCGTGTTGATGAACCCGGGGGCCACCACGTTGGCGGTGATGCCCCGGGCGCCGAGTTCGCGTGTCAGCGACCGGGCGACGCCCACGAGGCCGGCCTTCGAGGCGGAGTAGTTGATCTGGCCGGGGGCGCCGTAGAGGCCCGAGACGGAGGAGATCAGCACCACACGGCCCTTGCGGGCCCGGATCATGCCCTTGGAGGCGCGCTTGATGACGCGGAAGGCTCCGGTGAGGTTGGTGTCGATGACGGAGGTGAAGTCGTCCTCGCTCATCCGCATCAGCAGCGTGTCCTTGGTGATGCCGGCGTTGGCCACCAGCACCTCCACGGGGCCGTGGGCAGCCTCGACCTCGGCGAAGGCGGCGTCGACCGAGGCCTCGTCCGTCACGTCCGCCTTGACGCCCAGAATGCCCTCGGGCAGGGCGGATTCGCTGCGGTAGGTCACGGCCACCTTGTCGCCGTTGGCGAGGAAGGACTCGGCGATAGCCAGTCCGATCCCGCGGTTGCCGCCGGTGATGAGGACGCTGCGTCCCGTGGAGCTTGCTTCGGTCATGGTGGTCTCCGGGATTCTGCGGCTCAGTGGCGCCGCTCGGGGCTGGGTTTCCTGCCTTCGATCTTAGCCAGTGTTCCGGTGCCGGCGCCGTTTGGGCGCTTCCGCCGATGGTGCGAGAATTGACGGTGAGCCTATGGAGCGTGATCTGACAGCTGTGACAAACAAGAACCGGCCCGGCGGCGCCACGCCCGGCGAGGACTTCGAGGACACCGAGGTCCACAGCATCACCGACGCCGCCACCGCCCACTCGGAAGAGATGCGTTCGCGGATGGTCAAGTATGCCCTGGCCATGGGCATCCGCATGGTCTGCCTGGTTCTGATCTTTGTGGTTGACGGCTGGTTCAAAATCCTCCCGGTGATCGGTGCCGTGTTCCTGCCCTGGTTCGCGGTGGTGGTCGCCAACGGCAACGACAAGGCGGAGGTACACAGCGAGTCACTGATCGACTACGTGCCGCTGGGCCAGCTCGAGGGACCGCCGCCGGCGGAGTCCTTCGGCGACATGCCCGACGACGACGGGCCGGTCACCCTGCTTCAGGGCGAGATCATCGACGACGACGATGACGACGAAGACCACAGACGGGCCGCTTCATGAACCTCCTCGACCTGGCCGGCGGGACCGCCGCGCCGGAAACCGCCATCTGCTCGCGCAAGGCGTGCCGTGCCGGAGCCGAATGGCGGCTGCTCTGGAACAACCCGAAGATTCACACCCCCGACCGGCGCAAAACCTGGCTGGCGTGCGGGGACCACCGCGAGTGGCTGGAGGACTACCTCCGGACCCGCGGCCTCTGGAAGGAAACCCTCCCCCTCGTGACTGACGAGTCCCCCGCGACCCCGGGCGGGGCCGCCTGAATGTACCGCTTTCTCTTTTCCAGCAAGTGGCTGGGCTATCTGCTGCTGGCCGCCATCTTCGCCACGGCGTGCGTCTTCCTGGGCCGCTGGCAGATGGACCGCCGGGCCGAAACGCTGGCCGAGATCAACCGCGTCGTCTCTAACTACTCGGCCACCCCGTTGCCATTCACCGAGGTACGCAACGAGTTCGTCCGGCTGGATCCGGAACGCGAATGGACGCAGGTGGAGCTGCATGGCGTCTACGACACCGCCGGCCAGCGGGTGGTGCGCAACCGGCCCCTGAACGGCCAGCCCGGCTACGAGGTGGTGGTCCCGCTGAAGCTCGACAACGGCGACACCGTCGTGATCGACCGCGGCTGGCTGCCGATCGGCAACAAGACCCCCGGCAGCCCGGACTCGGTGCCGGCGCCGCCCGAAGGCAACGTCACCGTCGTCGCCCGGCTCAAGCCCTCGGAGCCGACCCTGCAGCGCGGCGCCCCGGAGGGGCAGCTGGCCTCCATCGACCTGCCCACGTACGCCGGACAGCTGGGCTACCCGGTGCTGACCGGCGCGTATGGGCAGGTGGCGAGCGAGAGTCCCGCGGCCGCGACCATGCCGCTGGGCTTCCCGAAGCCGTCCACGGACGAGGGCACCCACCTGTCCTACTCGCTGCAGTGGTTCGCGTTCGGCGTGCTGATGTTCTTCGCCTTCGGTTACGCGGCCCGGCAGCAGGCGCGCAACGCCGCGATCGACGCCGAAGACGCCGAGGAGGCGGAGGCCCGGGGCGAGGCGGCGTACCACTCCGCCGCGAATGCGCCCCGCCGTCGTCCGGCTCCCCGGAAGCGAAAGAACGCCACGGCCGAGGAAGAGGAAGACGCCATCCTCGACGCCCAGGGCTTCTGAGCAAGGACAGCATGGCTTCCGACGCCGTAACCACGGCGAGTGCCACCCGTTTGCCACGAAGGGCCGCTAAACCTGACGGTTAGCGGCCCTTCGTGGCAAATCGGGCGAGCCGGGCCGCGAAGGCGACCGGGGCCGGCAGTCTACGCCAGCGTGATCAGGTCCAGGTAGTCCTCGTTCCAGAGGTCCTCGACGCCGTCGGGCAGCATGACGACCCGCTCCGGGTTGAGCGCCTCGACGGCACCCTCGTCGTGGCTGACCAGGACGACGGCGCCGGTGTAGTTGCGCAGGGCGCCCAGGATTTCCCCGCGGCTGGCGGGGTCCAGGTTGTTGGTGGGCTCGTCGAGAAGGAGCACGTTGGCGCTGGAGGCCACGATGGTGGCCAGCGCCAGGCGGGTCTTCTCACCGCCGGAAAGCACGCCGGCGGGCTTGTCGACGTCGTCCCCGGAGAACAGGAACGAGCCCAGGATGCCGCGGACCTCGGAGTCGTTCATGTCCGGCGCCGCGGAGCGCATGTTCTGCAGCACGGTGCGGTCCACGTCCAGGGTCTCGTGCTCCTGCGCGTAGTAGCCCACCTTGAGGCCGTGGCCTGCGACCACCTTGCCCGTGTCCGGCTTGTCCACGCCGGCGAGCATCCGCAGCAGGGTGGTCTTGCCTGCACCGTTGAGGCCCAGGATGACCACCTTGGAACCACGGTCGATCGCGAGGTCGACGTCGGTGAAGATCTCCAGCGAGCCGTAGGACTTGCTGAGCCCGTCGGCGGTGAGCGGGGTCTTGCCGCACGGCGACGGGTCCGGGAAGCGCAGCGCGGCCACCCGGTCGTTCTCGCGGACCGCCTCGAGGCCGCCGAGCAGGCGCTCGGCGCGCTTGGCCATGTTCTGCGCGGCGACGGCCTTGGTAGCCTTGGCGCGCATCTTGTTGGCCTGGTCCATCAGGACCTGGGCCTTCTTTTCGGCGTTGGCGCGTTCGCGCTTACGGGCCCGCTCGTCGGTCTCGCGCTGGGTCAGGTAGCGCTTCCAGTCCATGTTGTAGATGTCGATCTGCGCGCGGTTGGCGTCGAGCAGGAACACCTTGTTCACCGTGGCCTCAAGCAGCTCGGTGTCGTGGCTGATGACGATCAGGCCGCCCTGGTGGTTCTTGAGGAAATCCCGGAGCCAGGCGATCGAGTCGGCGTCGAGGTGGTTGGTCGGTTCGTCCAGGAGCATGGTCTCGGCGTCCGAGTACAGGATGCGGGCCAGCTCCACGCGGCGGCGCTGACCGCCGGAAAGGGTCTTCAGCGGCTGGTTCAGCAGCCGGTCCGGCAGGGCGAGGTTGGAGCAGATCGCGGCGGCCTCGGCCTCGGCGGCGTACCCGCCGGCGGCGAGGAACTCGGACTCCAGCCGGTCGTAGCGGTTCATGGCCTTGCGCTGGACGGCAGGGTCCTCGCTGGCCATTTCCTCGTGCGCGGCGCGGAGCTTGCCGACGGCGATGTCCAGGCCACGGGCGGAGAGGATCCGGTCGCGGGCCAGCTGCTCCATGTCCGGGGTCCGGGGGTCCTGCGGCAGGTAGCCGATCTCGCCGCTGCGGGTCACCTTGCCGGCCGCGGGGAGGCCCTCGCCGGCGAGCACACGGGTGAGCGTGGTCTTACCTGCACCGTTTCGGCCCACGAGGCCGATCTTGTCTCCCTTGTCGATCCGGAAGCTCACCTGGTCCATAAGGAGGCGGGCGCCGGCGCGCAGTTCGAGATCCTGGACGGTAATCAATGCAGCTAAGGCCTTTCACAACAGGGAACGCCGCGGCGCGGCGGTCATGCCTGCAAGGCGCCGGGGCGGTGGGGCCGAGAACACGGCCTGTTCCAGTCTACCGGCAGCACCCCCGCCGGCCCGCATCGGCGCGGTGGGCGGCCGGGCCGGCCACTTTTGGTGGAGTCCCCCAGCGGGTGGCCCCGCCACTAGTGGAGGGGCTACAAAAACGGGCCGTCACCCAGGACGTACCGTCGGAGTCAGGACCCGAATTCCGTGACGAATAGGACACAGCATGGCCAGCACCGAGAACACCTCCGCACCGACCGGCACCCCCGTGGCGGCGCCCTCACCATCCGTTCAGTCATCCACCGACGACGGCGCTGCCGGAACCGCTATGGCTCCCGCCGCCCGCCGATGGGACGCCACCGACCTGGCCCTGGTGGCCGTCTTCGCCGCCCTGGTGGCGGCATCCGCCCTGGTCGCGGCCATCCCGGTAGGCGGCCTCGGCGTGCCCATCACCCTGCAGACGCTGGCGGTCATCCTCACCGGACTGGCCCTGGGGCCGGCCCGGGCGTTCGCCGCCGTCGGCCTCTACCTGCTGCTGGGCTTCGCGGGCCTGCCCATCTTCAGCGGCGGCCGCGCCGGCCTGGGCGTGCTGGCCGGCCCCTCCGGCGGCTACATTATCGGCTTCCTGCTGGGCGCCACCGCCGTCGGCGCCCTGACCGCCGTCGTCCTCCGCCGGACCTCGGCGGGAACGGGCGCGGGCCGCCGCGGCACACTGCGCCCGGTGCTGCTGTTCTGCGCCGCCATGGCAGCCAGCATCGTCTTCATCCACGGCCTGGGCATCCTGGGCATGATGGTCAATGCCAAGCTGAGCCTGGCGGCCGCGTTCCTGGCCGACCTGCCGTTCTACCCCGGGGACATCATCAAGAACGTCCTCGCCGTGATTATCGCCCTGGCGCTGCACCGGGCATTCCCGGACCTGCTGCTGCGCCGGGTGCGTCGCGGCACCGCCCGGCCGTGAGCATCATCCTGGACCGTCCCGCGGTCCGGATTGACGTGGACGGCCGGGCCGAACCGAAGACCCTGCTGGACTTGCCCGCGCTGACCCTGGCCGAGCACCGGATCGGGGTCATCGGCGCCAACGGGTCCGGGAAGTCGACCCTGCTGCGGCTGCTCAACGGTCTGGTGCTTCCCACCGCGGGCCGGGTCACCGTGGGTGGCCTAGATACAGGCAGGGAGGTGCGGGCTGTGCGCCGCCGGGTGGGATTCGTCTTCACCGACCCGCTCTCCCAGCTGGTGATGCCTACACCGCGGGAGGACGTGGAACTTTCGCTGCGCCGCCTGGTGCGCAACGGCGCGGAACGGCGTGCCCGGGCCGAGGCCGTGCTGGACCGGTTCGGCCTGCTGGGCCTGGCGGACCAGAGCGTCTACGAACTCTCCGGCGGGGAGCGGCAACTCGCGGCTTTGGCCGCCGTGCTGGCCGTGGAGCCGGAGATCCTGGTGCTGGACGAGCCGTCCACGCTGCTGGATCTGCGGAACCGTGAGCTGCTGCGCACCACCCTGGCCGGGCTCGGGCAGCAGGTGGTCCTCTCCACCCACGACCTGGAGATCGCCGCGGACATGGACCGCGTGCTGGTGATCGACGCCGGGACGGTCGTCTTCGACGGTGCGGCGCCGGAGGCAGTGGCCTGCTACCGCGCCCTGTGCGGGATGCCGGCGCGGCCGTGAGGGGCCACGGTTTCCTCCTTGCCGGCTACGTTCCCGGCCGCTCCATGGTGCACCGTGCCCCGTTGTGGGCCAAGTTCCTGCTGGTGCTGCTCTGCGGCGTGGGGTCCTGGCTGGTCTCCGACTGGGCTGTGTCCGCGGCGGCCCTTGCCCTGCTATCCGCCGTCTTCCTGGCCAGCGGTGCCGGAATCCGGCGGCTGGCGACGGCGGTCCGGCCGGTGCTGCCCATACTGGCGCTGGTGGGCGCGTTCCAGTGGTGGCAGTTGGGCGGCCCCACCGCGGCGCGGATCGTGCTGAACGTGCTGGTCTGCGTGGTGGCGGCCTCGATCGTGACGGCCACGACCCCGGTGCGGGAGCTGCTGGACGGCGCCGCCTCCCTCGCCCGGCCGTTGGAACGGTTCGGCGCGGATCCGGAGCGCTTCGCCCTGACCATCGCCATCATGGTGCGCAGCATCCCCTTCATCGCCGGGGCGTTCGCCGACGTCCGGGACTCCGCCCGGGCCCGCGGCTTGGAGGGCAATCCCCGGGCCCTGGTCCTGCCGGTCTTCATCACCACGGTTGCCTTCGCCCGGCAGACCGGTGAGGCGCTGGCGGCGCGCGGCCTGGGCGACGCCGACGCCGGCTAGGCGAGCCTCCGGTACCGGAACAGCGCCGCGGTGCCCATGCCACCCGCGATGCTGATCATCGCCAGGCCCAGTTGACCGTCCGCACCGGCGCGGCGGGCCTGGGCGAGCAGCCGGGTCACGAGAACGGCCCCCGAGGCTCCGTAGGCGTGGCCCAGCGCCAGTGCTCCCCCGTCCCGGTTGGCGCGGTCCGCGTCGATGCCCAGCCGGTCCAGGCAGGCCAGGGTCTGGGACGCGAAGGCCTCGTTGAACTCCACCAGGTCGACCACGTCCGCCACGGTTCCGGTGCGTTCCAGCAGCCGGGCTCCGGCGTCGGCGGCACCGAGGCCCAGGAGCCGTGGGTCCACCCCCGCCGTATCCGTGCCGAGCACCAGCAGCCCGTCGCGGGCGCCCACCTCACGGGCGTGGGCCAGGGAGGTGACCACGACGGCGGACGCGGCGTCCGCGTCGAAGCAGGAGTTCCCGGCCGTGACCGTGCCGCCGGGGACGAAGGCGGCCGGGAAACGGGCGAGGATGGCCGGCGTCAGGGAGGCGCGCGGGCCGTCGTCGTGGATCACCGTGCCGGTCCCGCCGTCCGGAGCCGGCTCCACGGGGACAATTTCGGCGTTGAAGGCGCCCGCCGCGGCGGCGGCCAGGGCCCGGCGGTGGCTGCGGAGCGCGAACTCGTCCTGCCGTTCCCGGCCGATGCCGCAGGCCTCCGCCACGTTCTCGGCGGCGGCGCCCATGTCGGGGTCGCCGAACCGCTCCGGCGCGAACCGGGCGCGGCGGTAAAAAACGGGTTCGCCGTCCGGGCCGCGGCGGGCGCGCAGCGGCGCGGTGCTGATGCTCTCCACCCCGCCGGCCAGGTAAAGCTCCGTGCCGTCCCCGGCGGCGACCAGGCGGGAGGCCAACACGATCGCGTCCAGGCCGGAGCCGCACTGGCGGTCGACGGTGAGGCCGGGCACGGTGACAGGAAGGCCAGCCTCGAGGGCGGCGAGCCGGGCGACGTTCCCGCCGCCGCCCACGGCATTGCCGATCACGACGTCGCTGACCTGCCGGGCGGGGACGCCGGCGTCGGCCAGCAGCCGGCCCAGGACCGGGGCGAGAAGCTGTTGCGCCTCCAGCCGGCCGAACGCGCCGTGGGCCCGGCGAACCGGGGTGCGGAGCGCCCCGATGATCACCGGCTGCCGCTCCGGGGGCAGCGCCGGGTACGGCTCAGCCAAGGCGCCGGGCCCGGGGGTCGCCGTCGGCAATCCAGGACAGCAGCAGCGCCCGGCTGGGCTTTCCGCGGTCCGTGAGCGGCAGCTCGGCCACGAGGTAGTAGTCCAGGGGGCGTTTGCTCCGCGGCAGCAGTGACTCCAGCCCGGTGCGCAGCTGCGTGCCGGACAGGCCGCCGTGGGCCGGAACGACGCCTGCCACCAGCCGCTGCCCGCGGACCTCGTCGGCTTGTCCGGCCGCGACGGCGGCGGCGACACCGGGAACGGAGGCGAGGGCCAGCTCCACCTCGTGCGGGTAGACGTTGGTGCCGGCGGTGTTGATCATCTCGGACCGGCGTCCCAGCAGGTGCAGCGCACCGTCCTGGAGGTAGCCCTGGTCGCCCACGGTGTACCAGCCGTTCACGGTCCGGAGGGCGGCGCCGTCGTCGCCCCAGAGGTAGCCGTCGCTGACCATGCCGCTGCGCACGCAGACGTCGCCGGGGGTTCCGTCCGGGACCGGGTTCCCGTCCTCGTCCAGGATGCGGAGTTCCACGCCGGGAAAGGGCGTGCCGATCAGGGTCCCGGCGGGCGTGGCCGCGGCGGAGCCGCCCGGGCAGAGGCCGCCGCCGGCCACGAAGCTCAGTTCGGCCGCGCCGTAGTACTCGAAGATGGTGGCGTTGGGGGCCCAGCGCCGGGCAGCCTCGAGGGTGCGGGCGTCCAGCTTCGAGCCGGCGCAGATGATGCTGCGCAGCCCGGAGGCATCCACGCCGCCGGCCAGGCCGCGTTCGCTGAGCAGCCGCAGCATGGTGGGGACCAGAACCAGCCGGGTGATCCCGTCGTGGCTGATGGCGGCGTGGGCGTCGCCGACGTCGAAGCCGGTCAGGGTGTGGAACTCGGTGCCGGCGTAGAGGCACTCGGCCAGCGCGTAAAGGTTCAGGCTGGCCGCCATGGTTCCGGGCGCGAGCGTCCGGTCACCGGGCCGGAGGCCGAAGAACTCAATCGAGGACTCGAACGAGACCTGCCAGGATCGGCGGGACCGGGTGAAGGCCTTGGGCAGGGACGTGGTGCCGGAGGTCAGCCCGATCAGGAACGGGGTGTCGGGCGGCCCGTCGACCAGGTCGCCGGCAGCTGCGCCGTCGGACGCGCCGGGCAGGGCGGCGGCGTACTCCCCGATCCGTTCCGTGATGGCGGCGCGCAACGCCTCCGGCCAAGTGGCATCCAGGACGGCGCAGCGGCGGGACCCCGCGACGGCGGCGGCAAACGCGGCGACGAATCCCGTGGAGTTGGCTTCGGCCAGCACGGACACCGGCGGCGCCGACGCGACCAGGCCGGCGGCCCCGTCCCGGAGCTGCGCCCAGGTCAGCCGAGCGCCGCCGACGACGACGGCGGTGTCGTCGGGGCGGCTGTCGGCCCAGCGCTGGAGTCGGTCGAGAAAAGGCATCGGGGCAACTTTACCGGGACGGCACCCCGACGCGGGCGGGAGCGGCTACTGTGACTTGCATGAGCTTCAATGACAACGTCCAGCTTGACCCGTCCCAGGTGCAGGACCGCCGCGGCGGCGGCTCCGGCCTCAAGATCGGCGGCGGGATCGGCGGCGGCGTCGTCCTGCTGCTGGCCCTCCTGTTCGGCATCAATCCGAACGTCCTCGGCGGCCTGACCTCCGGCGCCCAGGATCAGACGCAGAGCCAAGGCACGGCCCCCGCCTGCAAGACCGGCGCTGACGCCAACGCCCGGCTGGACTGCCGGATCAACGGCACGGTCAACAGCCTTAACGCTTTCTGGCCGGAGTACCTGGCCCAGTACGGCAAGCAGTATCCGCGGCCCAAGACCGTGATCTTCAGCAACGCGACCAGCACCGGCTGCGGCAACGCCACCTCCGACGTCGGCCCGTTCTACTGCCCGGTGGACCGCACCGCCTACTTCGACCCCGGCTTCTTCCAGGAGCTCGTGGACCGGTTCGGGTCCTCCGGCGGTCCCCTGGCGCAGGAGTATGTGGTCGCGCACGAGTTCGGCCACCACATCCAGAACCTGCTGGGCACCATCGACCGGGCGCAGCAGGACCCGCAGGGCCCCGAGTCCGGCGGCGTCCGTGTGGAGCTGCAGGCCGACTGCTATGCCGGTCTCTGGGTCAAGCACGCCACCACCGCCAAGGATCCCGCCTCCGGCCAGCCGTTCCTCGCGGCCGTCACGGACAAGGACCTGCAGGACGCGCTGTCCGCGGCCTCCGCCGTGGGCGATGACCGGATCCAGAAGGCCGCCACCGGCCGGGTGTCCCCGGAGAGCTGGACGCACGGCTCCAGCGCCCAGCGGCAGAAGTGGTTCTACCAGGGCTACACCACCGGCGACATCAACCAGTGCGACACCTTCAAGGTCGCCGCCCCCTAGGCTGTTGCGCTCACTTGAGCGCTGGCTTAAACGCCGACGGCGGCCGCCCACCTTCGCAGTGAAGGGGCGGCTTCTAGCGGTCGTTGCAACACCCGTTATTGGGAGTTGCAACGACCGTGTCGCGTTTAAGTGGTGAATCGAAGTGCCATCGGAGGTACTCGGATCAGGAGAAAGCAGCATTTTTTGTTGCA
>NZ_JBIMMV010000014.1:0-58477 GCF_044628475.1 Arthrobacter sp. BPSS-3 | reverse complement strand
GGACCCGATGGGCCGTGCGTTGGAAGCCCGCTTTGAACGCCTTCGCCATCACCTTCAGCGACCGATTCCCGGCAGCTGAAAACTACTAAAGGAAACCGCCGGATACACCGTTAATGAGATAGTCCCGGCGGTTTCAGCCCGGCGAGGAGAATCACGAGGCAAGGCCCCTGAGCTCGCCGCCGGGATCCTGAGCCTGTCCTGAAAAACGGGCAACACCATTGGCACTTAGGACATTCATCGTGCAGGCGCTGGCATAGACACGCTCCCCCGTGAACGAGCATTCCGCTCCACCTCGGCCAAGCGCGTCAGCATCTTCAGGTCTCTCTTGATGACGATGCCATCCTCATGCCCCGACTTGCCCCGCAACTTCCGGAAGCGGAGGTACTTACAGAACACAGCCGTAACGGTAACGATCGTTCGCGAGACATCTCTCGACCTGTTCAGCGGATCGCGCACTTCAGGGGTCGATTTTGTAATGCTTTCCGCGTACGCGTCTGTGTAATGCCGTGCAGGGTTGGTGATACGTTATGGGGATGCGCGTTGGATACGGACGGGTCTCTACCCGTGATCAGCACCCCGAAGCCCAGCACGATGCCCTGACCGCGGCCGGCTGTGACCAGGTATTCGTTGATGTGGCCTCGGGAAAGCTAGCCCGCCGGCCAGAACTGGACAAGGCCCTGCTCTCGGCCAACCGCGCTGGGGACCAACTCGTCGTGACCAAACTTGACCGACTCGGCCGGTCGTTGGAAAACCTCATCGAGGTCTCCAAGACACTCCAGGAGCGCGGGGTTGATCTGGTGGTCCTGGACCAGAGCATCGACACATCCACACCGATGGGGCGGATGTTCTTCCAAATCCTTGGCTCGATCGCCGAGTTCGAACACGCGCTGATGTCCGAACGTACCCGTGACGGTCTGGCCGCGGCCAGGGCGAGGGGGCGCACCGGCGGCCAGAAACCCAAACTCGGCCCCCGCCAAGTACGGCTGGCCCAGGAAATGTATGAAGAAAAAGGCCCAGACGGCAGACGTGCCCACACGGTCGAGCACATTGCCAAGGAATTTGGCGTTACCCGGCCCACCATCTACCGCCACCTCGCCAAATCATGAACGACGGTCGCTGCCACAACAGAACGACGGCATGTCCGTAAGGTAGGGCCGTTCAGGGCTCAGTCATCGCCTACAACCACTGAACCAATAGGACTCGATCATCCAGATTGCCCCTGCCGACACTCTCAGGAGTACCGGGCCTGTACTGAACGTTCCGGGCGGAGAATCCCTTCATCTCCGGGAACTCCGCCCGAAGGTCGTCAGCCAGCCGTTTGATGACGCCACTCCCCCACCCCTGTTGCTCCTGCTGGGCACTGACATCTCGCCCGATGGACCAGTACAACTCGATCAACTGCGTGTTGACCGTTCGCAGCGCTCTCGTGCGTGCGGCCCGGACCCGGTTCTTGAGCTCTCCGAGCAGGTCGATGTAGCCCGTGGGGAGGGTGAGGTCACGGGCATCAGTCATAGGTTCGAGCCTATCGAGCCGGCCAGGTTGGAAGGGCATCTCCAGCTGGAGCTTCGATCCTTAGCGGCTGGACCGTTTTTCCGTTGTTAGCGCTTTGATTTCCCGTCGCTGCTTGCCATTGACTGCGAACGGATCCCGAGGCAGCGCCAGGGTTAGGCATTCAGCACGTGAATGGCTTGTCACCGCGGGGACGGGCACCGGTATGACCAGAGCCAGCCCCGTGGGCCACATGTAGGTCACGCAGGTCGACGCGCGAAATGGCAAGAAACGGGATGCCGTGCTTTAAAGGCCGAGAGCGTCAAGCATGGCATCCTCTTCGTCGTCCGAGCCGGCGCGCCGCCGCGCGCGGGACGGGTGAAGCGGACTGTTGGCCGTGACCGGGGCAGCCTCTTCAAGTTCCTCGCGCCGCATCCGGGCGTGTTGCCGGGCTGTGTATCCGAAGCCCACGAAGGCGAGCACGCCGAAGGTGATCCACTGCAGGGCGTAGGAAAGGTTGGACCCCTCCTGCACGGATGGTGGGGTCAATTGCAGCGGCGTTTCATCCGGTCCGGGAGACTCCGAAGCCATCAGACCATAGCTGCCCGTCATTAGTGGATACGCGAGCTGGCGCGTGTATGCCACCAGTTCGATGCTGGCCAGCTGGCCCTCGGGCGCGGCACGGCCCAATCCGGGCTCCGCGGGCTTCAGCCGCACGACGGCGTCGATGGTTCCTTCCGGAGGAGCAGGTACGGCATCGGGGTAACCGGGCTTGAGATTGCCGATGGGCAGCCACCCCCGGTTGATCACGATTGTCTCCCCGGAAACCAGTCGAAAGGGAACCAGGACCTCATACCCGGGAGCGGAATTGTTTGGCCGGTTTCTGACGATCCGCTGATCAGACGCCAGGTAATGGCCGCGCACCGATACGGGCGTCCACTTGGCTCCGGGTCCGGCTACTTCGAAGTGCCTACGGGCAGATTCGAACGGGATGGGTTCTTTGTCATAGTTTTGTTGGACACGTTGGATCTCTGCCACGGCCTGATTCCGGCGCTCCAATTGCCAGCTTCCCAATCCGACGCAGGCCGCGGCGAAGAGTGCGGCGAGCCCCAGTATCCCCAGCCACTGCCGGGTCAGAAGGAACGAGTACGTCACTGGCCGGACCGAAGTAGCGTCCCCGGCCCCAGCGCGCCGCGCCTGGTTCCGGCAAGGCAAGGCCTGCCCGCACCTCGCGCCCGGGAGGATGTTCCGGACCGGGATTTTTCTTCAGTAATGTCGCAGTGCACATCACCACCCTAGCCGCGGGCCGGACCGTCCCCATTCCGCAAGCCAGTTTTGAGAGTCGGAGCTGTGCGTGCTCCGATGCGCGTTGGGAAGGAGCAGGGTCATCGCCCGCACACCAGCGCGAGGAACCGGCCGCGACCTGGTATCCGCCGGCCGTTCCGGAGAGCCAGCCGCTAAACTGCCAGGGTGCTAAATGAATTTTGGAACACCTCGACCGGCTCGTACAAGGCGCTCGTGTTTGGTGCCATGGGCCTGATCGCGGCCGGGATACTCCTGAACATCGCGGGAAACCTGTCCCGGATCGATGGCCTGACGGTCGCGTCCCTTCCGGTCATCGGAGTGGGCCTTGTGCTTCACAGCACAGGCGTCGTCGTCCGCGGTCAGGGGGTCCGGAGACGCCTCCAAAAGTAGCCCAGAGACGGGCGGATGCCGGGGGCGAATTCCTGGCCACCGTTGTTTCCATCCCATCCGGTGCATGGCCCGGATTCGGCATTTTCCCCCAGGCTTACCGTCGTGGTTTTTTCATCGAACATCCTTCCCGGCCCATCGTCGGTGGCGGGCAATCCGCAACTGGACAATTCGGGCCATGGCCAGTACTGCCGCCCAACGCATCAAAAAGCATCAGGTTCCCGCCGTCTCCCGCCTAGCCCGAACCCTGCATCAAACAGCAAATGCGTGCCGGTTGCTCCACCCCGAGCGGCACGGCCTCCGGCAGATTTTCCGATGTGGCCGCTCGGACCGGTCGTCATCGGGTCCCGAGCAGGCGGACTCCTCCGCTGCCGCACTGCAGGATGATTTCGCCCAGGCTGCACGGAAAGCCGTGAAGAACACGAGGCGAAGGTCAGGGTCAAGGGACCCTCATGGACGGGGCGGCCTTCCCAGCGAACGGTAAGGCGCAGCTGTGCATAATGGAGCGAAGCTTCGGTCAACCGCTATTTGACCGGAGCTTCGTCAATTGAG
The DNA here is from genome assembly GCF_044628475.1 of Arthrobacter sp. BPSS-3. Classification (NCBI taxonomy): domain Bacteria; kingdom Bacillati; phylum Actinomycetota; class Actinomycetes; order Micrococcales; family Micrococcaceae; genus Arthrobacter; species Arthrobacter sp. BPSS-3. Next base: position 54,745 of record NZ_JBIMMV010000014.1, on the reverse strand, counting down.
GGGGCCAGGGCATGCGCCTTCCGGGTCCGGATCGCTGCCTGCGCCGGCCGTCCTCGGGGTCGTGGCCGGCCCACCGTGTACCAGCCGACCCTGGGCGCGTTCCTGCTGGGACTGGGCGCCGGGGCCGTCGGCCAGATCGCAGTCAAGTTCCTTCTGCCCGCTCTACATCTGTTCAGGCGTTGCTGTAACGTCTCTGGGGGAGGTTAACGCAGCCTGTGCCTCCAGGCGTGCGCACTGTGGCGCCGCCGCAGGTGCATCCCCCAACCTCGACTCTCTCAAGGATCCATGAAAACGATGTCTCCAGCCGACGACGACCGCCAGAACCCCCTGCCGCCCAGCTCCGGCAAGGGTCCGGACGCAGGTATGCCACTGGGTGCCCGGCGCCTGGTGCTCATCGGCGGGCTTTGTGTACCGGTCGGACTGGTCGCCGGGCCCTACCTGCTTGGTCTTCAGATCCTGGCTGTCGGCGGCGTCGTCGCCGTTGCCGTGGCATTGTCATACGGCCCTGGCCGAACATGGTTCTCGCGGTGGTCCTGGCTGACGGTTGCCGCTGGCGCCGTCTGGATGGCAGCCACCATCGCGTACTGGGGGACCATCGTCGCCGCGGCAGATGCGTCCGCGCCGCTGTCGGGCTGGTCACCGGTGCTATTTAACATTGGCGTAGGAGGTCTGGTCATCATGGCCGCCGCCACCGCCGGCGGGGTCCTGACACGGTACCGGTTCCGCCGGGCGGCGGCCGCGGTGGCCGCCGCCCGGGGCTGACTCTGGTACCGGGTGGTCCGGTCCCTGGGTCGGGCGGGAGTGCGTCCCGGGCTTTAGGAGTTCTCGTTTCTCGCCCGCTTGCGGCGGGCCAGGAAGAGGATGCCGGCCAGTGCAGCGATGACCGCGGCCGCGACGCCGAGCGTGAGGAGCGCGTTGTCGTTGCTGGGTCCTTTGGCCGGTTCAACTTCTGTGCTGCCTGCTGCGGCGGGGGCGGAGGTCTGCGCCGGCGACGGCGTCGCGGGTGCGGCCGACGCAGTTCGGGACGGGTTCTGGACGGTGAACGCGTAGTTTCCGTCGATCGGGTGTCCGTCGGAGGAGACGGCCCGCCACAGCACCTTGTGGGCTCCATTGGCCCCCGGGGTGACTTTCGTGGAGATCGTGGCGCCCGTAACGGTCACTTTTCCGTCACTGATTGTTTTCCCCTCCCCGTCGGTGACCGTGATGACGCTCAGGTTCAGACTGGCCGAATCGGTCGGTGGCTCCGAGAGAGTTAGCGAGACTGTCTCTGGCGTGGAGGTCACGGTTGTGTCCGCTGCCGGGGATGTGGACCGAAGGGCATCGTGGGCCTGCGCTGGCCCGGCGGCCATCGCAGGGATTAACAGCCCGGTTGCGAGGGCCACGGAAAGGAGGGTGCGCTTTTTGTGGGTCAGGTTCATGGTGTGTTCGCAATTCTGGGTGGTTGGGAGGGTGTCGGGGACGGCCGAGCAGGCCGCTGTCCGCGGCGGCCCCCTCGCCGGGACCCGTCCGGGCGAAGTTCCCAGGTGGATGCGCCGCCCCTCGCCGGTGGCTGCGGTGCGGGACACGGGTGGCAGGGCCGCTGGAGCCGGCGGGGCTATCAGGGCCTTCAGCCATGAGGCCAGCATCCACAGCGTGGCCTCGGCCCGTGCGAGGACCAGGGCGGTGGCGAGCGTGGCCAGAAGATGCAGCCCGAGCATGGCATCGGTCGGATAGGCGTCCGGGACTCCCGGCCGGCCGACGGATCCCTGGAAGGAAACGTCCGTCCTGCCGTGTACGTGTGCAACCGGCACACCCCCGGGTGCTGCGGGGACAGACAGTGCGGCGAAGGCATGGTGGAGGGCGAACTGCCCGGCGAGGAGATAGCCGACAAGGATGGGGGCTGTCATGGTCCGCGCGGTAAGGGGCGCTGCGGTGAGGGCGGCCAGAGCGGCCAGCGCTGCCATGACCGGCGGCGTCGGCAGTGCCCCCCCGGCGCCAAGATGCGCAGCTGCGGCAAGGAAGAGGGCCGTCCCGGCCGCGGCGAGGGCCCTGGTGACCCGAAACGGCGCGCGTCGTTTCACCGTCGGGCTCCTTCCTCAGGCAGAAAGTTTTACACTACGTAGAAAGTGTTGGCCGGGCAAAAGCAGGCGGCCGTGCAGGGCGACTGCCTTATTTGGCGGCGTCGGTAAGTTTCTGCCGGAAGTCCGCCTCGGTGCTGAGTGTCAGCTTTTGGCCGTTGAGGAAGAAGGTCGGGGTGCCGGTCACTCCCAGCGCCTTGCCGTCGGCGACGTCTTTGCGGATCCGGTCAATGGTTTTTTCGTCCGCTACGGCGGCGTCGTACTTGGTCAGGTCCAGGTTCAGTTCCTGCGCGTACGTTCTGAACAGGGGCGCCTGGGAGTCCTGCTTTTCGCCCCATTGCGGCTGGGTGTCGAACATTTTGGTGTACATCTGCTCGTACTTGCCCTGCTGCGCGGCGGCCTCCACGGCCAGGGCCGCGGTTCCGGAGTTCCTGTGTCCGGGAAGCGGGAAGTAGCGGTTGACGAAGGTGATCCTGTCGCCGAATTCCTTCTTCAGTTCCTCCACGAGCGGCTGCGCTGCCCGGCAGGATTCACATTCGAAGTCCAGGAACTCGACCAGCTGGGCCTTCTCTGTGGCCGGTGAAGTGACGCGGTGGCTGTCGTCGCGGACCAGCTGCGCGTCGGCCACCGGCTGCGGTGCCGGCGGCGCCGGCTTAGCGGCGGTGAAGACCGCGTACCAGATCACGCCGGCGGTGACGATGACGCCCAGGAGGATCCAGAGGACCAGACGGACCTTTTTCGCGGGGTCCGGTGGGGCGGGGGCTGTCGTGGTCTGTGTCATCAGTGGTGGATGCTTTCCTGGTCGCGGTGGGCGGCGGGTTCGATCTGGAAGGTGGAGTGTTCGACGCTGACGTCGAAGTGTTCGGCCACGCAACTCTGCAGGTCCGCCAGGATGGTCGCAGCGTGGCCGTCCGTCATGCAGCCGTCCTCGACGGTGACGTGCGCCGAGAGGACGGGTGTCCCGGAGGCGACGAGGGAGGCGTGCAGGTCGTGGACGTCAATGACGTGGGGCAGGGCTAGGATGTGTTCGCGGACCTCGTTCATGTCCAGGCCCTGCGGGGCGTTTTCCATCAGCACGTTGACGGTGTCCCGGAGCAGCTTCAGCGTACGGGGAATGATCAGGACACCGATCAGCAGGGACACGACGGCGTCGGCCTGGACCCAGCCGGTGACGGCAATGATGATCGCCGCGACAATCACGGCCACCGACCCCAGCGCATCGTTGAGCACTTCCAGGAACGCGGCCTTCATGTTGAAGTTGTGGTTCCGGCCCGAGGCCAGAACAATGAGCCCCACGGCGTTGCCGGCGAGGCCGATGACGCCGAACCACAACATCGTTCCGCCTCCGATTTCGGGCGGCTCGATGAGGCGGCGGATGCCCTCAACGATGACAAACCCGCCGACGCCCAGCAGCAAGGCAGCCTGCCCGGCCGCGGCGATGATTTCTGCGCGCTTGTACCCCCAGGTCCGTTTGGCCGTGGCAGGTTTCAGGGCCAGCGAGGCGGCGATCAGGGCGATGAGCAGCCCGGTCGAGTCGGTGAACATGTGGCCCGCGTCGGCCAGGAGCGCCAGGCTGCCGGTGAGGACCGAGCCGATGATCTCCGCGATCATCACGGTGAACGTGATGGCGAAGACGAGAATCAGTTTGCTGCGGTTACCCGCGGCGGCCGCGCCATGGTCGTGATCGTGCCCGCTCATGGGCCTACCTTCGTCATGCGTTCCTGGCCGGTCAGCGGGGACGGCTTGTCCTGGGGACAATCGGGCTCGGCACAGCTGCAGATCGGGTCGACGGTCAGGATCGTGCCGAGCAGGTCATCCAGGGCGTGCACCAGTCGCGGGTCCGAGAGTCGGTATTGGACCCGTCGTCCTGCGGGGTCCCCGGCCACCAACCCGCAGTCGCGCAGACAGGCCAGGTGGTTGGAGAGGATCTGGCGGCTGACTCCGATCCGGTCGGCAAGTTCCGAGGGGCACGCCGGGCCGGATTTGAGTTCGAGCAGGATGGCTGCCCGGGTCGGGTCGGCCAGTGCCTTGCCGAAGCGTGCCAGAACATCGGGCGTGGACAGTATGCGCATTTCCCGGATAATACAGTGATTTCTGGATTCGGAGCATTTCGTGTTCTGTCCGGCTGGCAGTTGGGTGCCGGGGCGGAGGGGTCGCAGTGCGCTAGTTGGCCCGGTCATGGGTCCGGTCCGTTGCGGTGCTGCGTTCCTCGAGGCGGGCGAGCATGGCGTTGTAGGCGGTGAGGTCGGCGTCGTTGTTCCGGGCTGCGGCACGGTCGGTGCGCCGGGTTTCGCGGGCATCGGACCGTGACCACATGACCGCCACGCCGAGGGCAATCAGCACGGTGGGGATCTCGCCGATACCCCAAGTGATCGCACCGGCCATCTGCTGATCCTCCAGCGCCGGCAGCCCCCAGTCCCGCCCCAGACCGGTGAACCAGTCCGACTGGATCAGGGTGGTTGAGCCCATCAGGGTCACGCCGAAGAAGGCGTGGAAAGCCATGGTGGCCAGTAGCAGCAGCAGCCGCAGCGGGTAGGGCGCACGGCGCGGAACAGGGTCGGTGCCGATCATGGATAGAACAAAGAGGTAGCCGGTGATAACGAAATGGACCGTCATTAGTTCATGCCCGACGTGTTCACGGAGGGCGAAGCCGAACGCGTCGGAGTAGTAAAAGAGAACGATGGATCCGGCGAAGTTGGCGGCAACGAACAAAGGGTGGGTCACGATGGCGGCCACCCGTGAATGGACCAGAACCATGATCCATTCCCTGGGGCCGCGGGAACCGTCATGCCGTGGGGCCAGTGTTCGAAGCGCGAGGGTGACCGGGGACCCGAGGACGAGGAACACCGGGACGACCATGGTTAGAGCCATGTGGTCCAGCATGTGGGCGCTGAACAGGACCCTGCCGTAGACAGACGGACCGCCTGAGGTGAAGAACACCAGTGCGGCCAGGCCGGTCAGCCACAGCAGCGACCGGGCCCAGGGCCAGGTGTCACCGCGGACCCGGAGGCGCCGCGCGGCCCGCAGATACAGATAAGCGCCGGTCACGGCCACGGCGATCCAGAGCCAGTCCGGCCGCCAGACGGTGAACCACCGCTCTGCAGTCAGCTCCGGGGGCAGCAGGTAGCCGGTGAGGATCTCTGCCGGCGTCAGGGTCGGCCGGATGTCCTCTCCCCCGGGCGGAGGCGTCCGGCTCAGGGCCGCGGCCAGGCCGCTGGCCGCGCCCATTATCAAAAGCTCCACGACGATGAAGCGCCACAGCAACCGGGTGTGCGTCCCGGGTCCGGGCTTCAGGGACAGCTGCGGGAGGATTCGTCGGCGGTGCAGTAAGCCGATGGCGCCCAAAACGAGGGCGGCAGCTGTCTTGCCCAGAAGGAGGACGCCGTAAGGCGAGGCCAGCCCCGCGGGGAGGTCGATGCGGATGGCGGCGTTGATGATGCCGGAGGCGACCACGAGGATGAAAGCGAAACCGGCCAGGGTAGAAAACCGTTCCAGGACCGCCGCGGTGTCCTTGCCAAAGGCAGTCCCTCCGACCGTCAGCGCAATCAGCCCACCCAGCCACAAGCACACCCCCACCAGATGAAGGCCCAGGGAGTTGATGGCCTGCTCGTGGTCGCTGCCGCCGGCAGCGTGCCCGATGAGGATCATGGGAAGGAGCCCGGCCAGGGACAGCAGCGCCGCAGCGGCGAGTCCGCCGCGGGACCGGAGACCGAACGTGAGCGTCGATACCGACGCGGAAATGATGACCACCCACAGCCACGCTGTCCCTGTCGGCAACTCGGTGATGTAGGAGGCCAGCTGGGAGGCGTATTCGCTGCTGCCGGAGATGGGGATGCCGGTGATGTCGGAGAAACTGAAGACCAGGACGGCCATGGCGGACAGCGTCCAGAGCACGCTGGCCGTGGACGCCAGCACCATGATGCGGGTGAACGCGGGGTGCTCCACCGCCGCAGAGACCGGTCCCCTTCGGCCGGGGTTCCCGCGCCCCGGACCCCGCAGCGCCGGCGGGATGATGCAGGCAGCGAAAACGAGGGCGCCGATCGTGGCCGCGGCGGCGGTGTTCTGGAGAGTCTGGGCGATCCCGTAGCCCCAGCGCACCAGAGCTCCAGGGTCCCGGGTTTCCGGAGGCAGGGCGGCGCTGCCGTATGCACTGGCCGCCAGGACCGCCACCACCGCAATGACACCGGCAACGGCGAGCCAGACCAACCGCGGCGAAACCGTCGGCGTGTTGGCAGAGGCGGGGGCTTTCAACGCCACTATGCATCCTCAAAGTCGTGGGTCCGGACCCGCTGCCGTGTACAGCCGCAGGCGGTGCCGGCGCACTGCCGGTCTCAACCAGATTATCTGTAGAGTTGTTCACACGTTAAACGGACGCCCGGGGTGGTCCCCCGCCGCGGAGTAAATGCGAAGCATTAGCATTAGAGGTAATCTTGACAAATGACCACAAGCTCACGGCCCCCGACACCTGCCGGCCGGGTCAGCGAATGCTCCCTCCGCCTGGTGGATGCCGACAAAGTCGAACAGGTCCGCTCCCGGATGCCCGCGGAGGCCGAGGTCGCGGACCTTGCCGTCATCTTCGGCTTGCTCTCGGATCCGGGACGGGTCCGGATCCTCATCGCCCTGCTCGAAGGCGAAATGTGCGTCTGCGATCTGGCCGCCACCACGGGCCTGAGCGAATCCGGCGTCTCACATGCCCTGAGGCTGCTGCGCGGACCACGCGTGGTGACCGTCCGGCGCGCCGGCAGGATGGCCTATTACTCGCTGGCGGACGCCCACGTCCGCATGCTCCTGGACCTGGGCCTGACACATGTCGGGCACACCGGGCAGGACAGACTGAAAATGGTCGCCGGACGCTAACGCACCCGGCACGCCGGATCCGGGTGCCGTGATGGCGGAACCGGAAATCGACGGGCCCGTCTGGACCCCGACGCTGCCCCCTTCGCTGGCCGAATACTTGGCTCCCAACCTGCAGCCCATACCCCTGATACCGGCTCTGGCCGCTCTCGGCGCGCTGCTGTATCTCGCCGGTGCCATAAGTCTCTGGCGGCAGGGTCGGCGCTGGTCGCCGGTCCGCACCGCATCCTTCCTAACCGGCTCCCTGGCCATCATCGTGGTCATGGGCGCCGGGATCGAAGGCTACGGGCTGCGGATGTTCTCAATCTTCATGTTCCAGCAGTTGACGCTGATGATGGCCGTGCCGCCGCTGCTGGTAATCGGCTCCCCCGGGACGCTGCTGTTGCGGGCTACACCTCACTTCGGGCCGGGCCGGGTGGTCCTGCGCGCCGCCATTTGGGGTCTCCGCTCCCGCTGGGGCCGGCTGGCGATCCACCCGGCCTTCATGGTGCCGCTGTTTCTGCTCAGCTTCTACGGCGTGTACTTCTCCGGTACTGCGGATCTCCTCCTGCCCAGCTGGTACGGGCACGTCGGACTCGAGTTGCTGTTCCTGGCCGCCGGTATATTGTTCACGGTTCCGCTGATCTCAGCGGACCCGCTGCCGACGCGCCAAAGCCATTTCGGCCGGATGATCGATATGTTCGCCGAAATGCCCCTGCACGCGTTCTTCGGCGTCGTCCTCATGATGGCCACCGCGCCGATGATCGACTTCTTCTCCACACCTCCCCCGCAATGGAACGTCAACCCCATGACGGACCAGGGAGTCGCCGGCGGCCTGGCCTGGTCCTACGGGGAACTGCCCGGGGTCCTGATGCTCATGTTCATCCTGGTCCGCTGGCAGCGGGATGAGGCCAAAGGCTGGGTCCGCTCAGACCGGGCCGCCACGACGGAGGGCACTCCGGAGCTGGACGCGTATAACGACTACCTTCAGCAGCTGGCCCGCCGGCCGGAACGCCGCCGGTGATCCTCACCGCCCCTGCCCCGGTCTTGCCGGTTGCTCCGGACGAGATGAGTGGTCTATGGGCTTCCCGTGCGACTTATCCGGCCGCGTCCCCAGCCTGCCCGCAGGAATCCACGCGCCAGGGACGGGCAGGGCGCGGCGTTCTTCGTTCTTAGTCAGGACGCCGTGCCATCACCGGCTCTACGGGTGCGCCCGAGGGCCTGACGGATTCCTCCTCCGTTGCCGGTTCGCGGTAGGCGAGGAGGCGGAGGGCGTTGGCGACGACGAGCAGGGTGGATCCTTCGTGGATCAGGACGGCGAGGCCGATGCCGATGGTCCCGGTGATAGTTGCCGGGATCAGGACAGCAACGACCCCCAGGCTTGCCCAGAGGTTCTGGCGGATGATCCGGCTGGAGCGCCGGCTGAGGTTCACGGCGAAGGGGAGCCGCTCGAGGTCATCTCCCATGAGCGCGACGTCGGCGGTTTCCATGGCCACGTCCGAGCCGGCGGCGCCCATGGCGATCCCGACGGTGGCATTCGCCATCGCGGGTGCGTCGTTGACGCCGTCGCCGACCATGGCTACCTTATATTCCCTGGTGCGCAGCTCGATCACTGCCTTGACTTTGTCTTCAGGCATCAGGTCACCGCGGGCCTCGTCGAGTCCGAGTTGTCCGGCGACGGCGTCCGCTACGGTCTGGTTGTCTCCGGAGAGCATGATCATGTGACGGATGCCGGCCTGGCGCAGCCGGGAAACGACCTGTTGCGCGGAGGCGCGGGGGGTGTCCATGAGGCCGAGGACGCCGAGGTACCGGGTCCCCCGGCGGATGACCATGGTGGTCCGCCCGGATGCCTCGAGCCGGGCTGTCGATTCCGTGATTTCCGCAGGCAACGGTGCGCCGCCGATCTCGCTGAAGAGCCGTTGCTTGCCGATATGGATCTCTTCACCGTCGATCAGGGCGCTGACGCCGCGGCCGGTAATGCTGGCGACCGCACCGGCCTGGAGCAGCGGCGTCCCGTCGAGCCGGGCGCGCGCGGCCTGCACGATGGCGGCGGCCAGCGGGTGATCGCTCTGTGATTCGACGGCGAGGGCGACGCTGAGCAGTTCGGATTCCGTGACCCCGTCGACGGGTTCGACGTCGGTCATTTCCGGTTTGCCCTCGGTGAGGGTTCCGGTTTTGTCGAAGGCTATCGCGCGCAGGGTACCGAGGTTCTCCAGCGCGCCGCCGCCCTTGATGAGCAGGCCGCCGCGCGCGGCCCGGGCGAGCCCGCTCAGGACAGCACTCGGGGTCGAGATTGCCAGAGCGCAGGGACTGGCGGCGACGAGAACCGCCATGGCCCGGTACAGGGTGGCGGAGAACGGTTCGTCAATGACGAGGCCGGCGAACAGCAGCACGACGACCAAGGTCAGGACCGCGGGTACGAACACCCGCTGGAACCGGTCGGTGAAGCGCTGGGTGGGTGAGGTCTGGGCCTGGGCTTCGCTGACCATCCGCACGACCCGGGCGAGCGTGGAATCCTTGGACAGCCGGGTGACCTCGATTTCCAGAACGCCCGGCCCGTTGACGGTGCCGGCGTAGATCCGGCTTTCCGCGGGGATATCCTGGCCGCTGCGGGGCGTTCCCCGGCTGATCGGGGCCTTGTCCACCGGGATGCTCTCGCCGGTCACGGCGGCCTGATCGACGCTGCTGTGGCCGACGGTGACGAAACCGTCGGAGGGGATGCGGGTGTTCGGTTTGATGATGACCGTGTCGCCGAGCCGGAGTTGCCCGACCGGGATTTCCTGTTCAGTCCCGCCGCGCTTCGCGACCGCGGTGGCGGGGGCGAGGTCGGCCAGTGCCTGGATCGCTCGCCGTGCCCGGCCCATGGCATAGCTTTCCAGGGCGTGTCCTATGCTGAACAAGGCCAGCAGCAGGGCGCCCTCGGCCAGGTCCCCGAGCACGGCCGCGCCGGCGGCTGCGACCAGCATCAAAAAGTCGATTTCGAACCGTTTGGCCATCACCGTCTGGATGGCTTCCTTGAGCGTGTAGTAGCCGCCAAAGAAATACGCCGCGATGTACAGGGCCGTCGAGACGGCGTCCGGCACCGCAGGGCTCAGCCCGAGGAAGAAGCCCGTCGCGAGCGTCAGGGCGCACAGCACGGCGAAGATCAGTTCGCTGCGCTCCCCGAAGATCCCGCCGTGCTTATGGTCATGATCTTCATGCTTTTCATGCGCTTGGGCCTCCGGAACGGCAGCTGCGGCGCCGCCGGGCTCAGCGGCCTCAGGGCCTTCTGCGGCGCGGGGCCGGCTGGTGCGCGGTGGTGTCCCGAAGCGCTCCAGCAGGTCCACGATCGCCGGATCCGAGGTTTGGTCGGCGAAGTATTCGACCGCGACGGAACCTGTCGGAGAGACGTGGGCTTCGGCGATCCCGGCAGTGTTGCGCAGCCGCTGTTCCAGCAGCTGGGCCCGGGCGGGCCGTGACACGCCGTCCACGTCGAGGCTGAGGTGTCCGAAGTCGCTGTCGACCCGGGCACCCAGGGACAGGGCGAGTTCCCGGATGCGTTGCAGGCTGATGATGTCGGGTTCGAAATGCACGCACAGCTGCGCCGCGGCTTCCCCTTCTTTGACGTGGGCGCTGATGACGCCCTCACGGGCCTGCAGGCCGACGGTGAGGCGCCGGACGCAGGCATCCTTTTCGTCCAGCGCCTCGGGAAGCACTGTGTTCAGGTCAAGTTGTGTGTCGGTGGTCATGGGTGCCGTTCTTGGATTCGGGACACGAGGTCCGCTGCGGATGGAAAACCGGGGCGTGTCAGGTCTTACCCGAAGAGGTCCCCGAGGAATCCGCCGCGCTTGCGGCCATCGTGCCTGTCCCCGTGGCCGGAACCGCGGCCGTCGTGGCCACCGTGATGGCCCTCCCTGCGGTCAGAACCTTGCGGCTGGCCGAATTCCGGGCCGGGGGCCGGTGGTGCGTAGAAGGAGCTTTCGGCATCTATCAGGGACTCCAGTTCGCCGCGGTCCAGGAAAATGCCGCGGCACCCGGTGCATTGATCGATGACGATGCCGTTGCGTTCGTAGGGGCGCATTTCTGCCCCGCATTTGGGGCAGGTCAGAGCGGCGGGTAAAACGTTCATGAGGGCTCCTGATGGATAGGGTGCATGGCTGGTTCGGAACCGGCCGGGACGGCTGCGCTGGTGGCCGGAGAGTGGCCGACGTGAGTGATGGCCAAATCAAGAAGCATCCTGACGTGGCTGTCATCGAGCCGGTAGAAAACGTGTCGGCCCGCGCGGCGGCCCGCAACGACGCGCTGCGCCCGCATGAGCCGAAGTGCCTGGCTCACCGAGGATTCACTGAGCCCGCTCACCGAAGCCAGATCATGGACACAGACCTCACCTGCTTCAAGCAGAGCGGCCAGAATCCGGATACGGCCGGGGTCGGCCATCAGCCGGAACACCTCTGCGAGGCGCACCACGTCGGCCGCGGACGGCAAGGAATTACGGAGGGCATCGACACGCGCCACTTCGCCGGCCAACCGGGGCCCGGACACCCCGTGGGGGCTTCGAAGAGGCCGAACATGAGTGTTCATATGAACACATTATCATTTGTTCATATATTAGCCATAGGACAGGATCTATCAACGACCGGGTATGAGTGGGGCGTGGCGGACCGGACGGTAGAAGGCCGCATCCCCCGGGGATGCAGAAATGCCCGGATCCCAAGGCAGCCTAGAGGCCGGCCATGACATAGATGGTGAGGAAGCCGAGGAAAAACATGGCGCCCAGGAAGGCGGTTTCGGCGTGCTCGTGGGCCTCAGTCAGCAGTTCCTCGACTACCAGGTACAGGAGTGCGGCGGCACCGAAGGCAAGCACCAGAGCCAAGGTTTGGTTGCTGGCACCGCCGAGGGCAGCCGCTCCACCAACGGCTCCGACGCCCGTGAGCAGGCCCAGACTGCTGGTCGTGGCTACCGCCCGGGTCCGCGACAGGCCGTTCCGGGTCAGGTTGATCGTGACGGACAGGCCTATGAAGAGTATTTCGATGGTCAGAGCAATCGTCAGGATCAGGCCCTGTCGCGCACCGAGCGACGCCCCCAGGCCGACGAGGACGCCGTCCAGGAGCAGGTCGATTCCCACGGCCGCGAGCAAGCCCACCGGCAGCCCGGACCCGGGCGTTTCCTGCTTCTTCTCGAGCCGCCGGCCGAGCGCGCCAAGAGTCAGCATGACCGCCGTGCCAGCAACGAACCCGGCGATGGCCCAGGGCAGGCTTCCTTCGTTCCGCAGGTCCGGGAGCACCTCACCGGCCAGTGCTGCCATCACGACCCCCGCGGCGAAATGCTGGACAGCACTGGTGGTCTTCGGGCCCGGGGGACGCAGAACGGCGATGACCGAGCCGATGATGGCCGCCGCCACGGGGAAGGCCACAAAAACTGCAGCATCGGCAACAGCCGCTGATGTTCCCGTCATGATGTCATCTCCCGGAGCTTGTGCCCGGACGTGACCGAGGCGTGGGTTTGATGATGGAGCGGCCGACCCGAGAGGGCCTCCATCCGCGGTACGGCGCGCACGGTGGCATCACCACCAGCGAGACCAGTCCACCATGGCAGGGTACCTTCCCCTTTCGCCGGCAGGGGCCCATTCCGCGGTCTTTTGAACAATATCGGACAATCATGATTTGGCTCGCCCCTCAGAGGGGTCGTCCAGGCTTCGGCTGCTGCGGTGATTGGCGCTTTCAGGGTGCTTTCGAGGAAATGCCCAGAATTCGGGCGCTGACCTGACCCTGCTTGTCCAAAACGCGGGTCGCAGGGACAGCCCGCGGGAGGACGAACCAGGTCATCGACGGCAGGATGCCGCCAACATTGTCATCAAAGCTGAGGGAAGCCCACGGAGAAGGTCCGTTCGAAGGCCACTGCGGTCGGGCGTCGTCGCGGGCATTGACCCCGTAGAACTGAACGCCCTCGTCTTTGGAATCCTTATGGATGCGGACAGGTCCGGCGGCTCGGCACGGCCGGGACTGCAGGCTACATGCCGGACGTTCAGCACAACGACCTTGCCGGCCCGGGCCTCGGGGAGATTGCTTCCCGCTGAATAGCCGGCAGTCGAGGGAAATGTTGGCGCCCCGGGATTCCTGCGGGTATTCGCTGACGGAGCCGACTCCGGCGATGTACTTCTTGTTGTGACCCCGCCCGCGCCCGATCGGGAAGGTCATCCTGTGCTCCGCAGCCTGCCAGTGCGATTGCGGCTGCCCCGGCCCGGGGCCGGCCCTGCGGTGAGCAATTTGACCGGGTCAACTGATCGTATGAAGATATTCACAGTCCTTTAATTCTACCGGCCGTAGAACAACTCGCACTAGTCCGGGTACGCACGGGGCCAGATTGTCACAGAATTGTAACGGAAGGCCTTTGGTTGTAACGTTGATTCAGAATTTCCTGTACTAAAACTTCCGATACCGCTTCCCGGGCGGGCCGCCTGCCACGGGTCACGCATGAGCGTGCGCGATTCGCCGGGCCCGGGGCAGCTTTACTTGCCGCGGCCGTCGATCGCAGGCGACCCGAAAGGATCCCCGTGCCAGTTCCTTCCCGCCGCGGACGCCGCATGGCGACACCGAACGACCGCCGGCGCCACCGGGCCGCCCCGGCCTTGGCAGGAGGCCTCTTCACACGCGGCGCCGAAGCCAGGCCGGTTGGCCGCGGGTGGATCCCCGGCGCGTCAGCGTTGGCGGCAGCGGTGCTGCTCGCTACGGGCCTCCCTGCCGCCCACGCCCAGCTCGGACATGAAATATCCGGACCGGCAGCTGCGCAGGAGGCACCCGAGACAGCAGGCCCTGGCATCGAAGCATCCGCTGCGGCCACCCTCACCTTCCCCAGGACAGATGTCACCACCATCGCCGCGCCCGCCCCGCCCGCCCAAGTAGCGGCAGTTGTTTCCTCGGCCCCGGCTTCCAAGGGCCTGGGCGCTCCCCTGGCCGCCATGTCGGTCACCTCTCCCTTCGGGCTCCGCACCAGCCCCATCACAGGCGGACCCGGGGAATTGCACACCGGCCTGGACCTGCAGGCAGCATGCCGGACGGCCGTCTTCGCCGCCGGAGCGGGCACTGTCGTGGAGGCCGGCTGGTCCCCCAACGGCGGCGGCAACCGGATCGTAGTAGATCACGGCAACGGCATGAAAAGCACCTATAACCACCTCTCCTCCATCGAGACAACCATCGGGGCTGACGTGGCCCGGGGTCAGAGGCTCGCCGGAGCCGGAACGACAGGCAACTCCACCGGCTGCCACCTCCACTTCGAAGTCGTGCGCAACGGGCTCACCGTCGACCCCCGAGGCTGGATACAACCATGACCGACAATTGGTCCGAACCACGCGCCGGGACGCCGCGAAGACACCCGGCAGGAACATCGGAGCGTCTCCACCAACGCCTCTGGATCATCTTCGTGGCCGTCACACTCCTCACCGCCGCAGCCTTCTTCGCCATCGGCCGGCTGTCCGCCGGACCCAAGGCCGTGCCGGACACCGGTGCGGACGCCGGGTTTGCCCGCGACATGCAGGCACACCACGCCCAGGCGGTGGAGATGGCGCTGTTGATCCGGGACAAATCGGGCAACGAGGAAATCCGGGCAATCGCCTACGATATCGCCACCACGCAGCAGCACCAGAACGGCCAAATGTTTGCCTGGCTCCAGGACTGGGGTCTGTCCCCGTCAGGACCGACGCCGCCGATGGCGTGGATGCGGGCAGGAGGCGGCACCCATCAGGGTGCCACGCACACCGGGCAGGGTACCGCCGAAGGAACCATGGAAGGGATGGCCACGCCCGACCAGATGCAGGCACTGCGCAACGCGGCCGGGCCCGAAGCCGACCGGCTCTTCACGGACCTGATGATCCGCCACCATCAGGGCGGGGTCGCCATGGCCAGAGCCGCCGTTGGACTTGCCGAGACCAGCCGGGTCAGGGACTTCGCCGCCCGGATCCTGGAAGCCCAGACCGCGGAAATCACTGCCCTTCAAGAGCTGCGCGTCAGACTCTAACCATTGATTCCGAAGAAAGCGAGAAAGCCCCATGGCTGCACCGAGGAAGACGTCCGAGGAACGCACCGCGATTCTCAAAGCGCTGCAGGCAAAGCAGCGCGCTGCCAGAAGACGCCGGGCCTGGCTGATCTACGGCACCGGCGCGGTGCTCGTCGGCTCAATCATCGCGGCAGTGACCTTCGTGGTCGTCGGCGAGGTCCGGCAGCGCGAAGAGACCAAGGCAGCGGCTTCCCGCCCGGTGGAAGGCGAGCAGGACTACCCCGACCAGTCCAGGAACCACACCCGCGAACCCGTCAACTACCCGCGGACACCGGCCACGGGCGGGGACCACGCACCGGTGTGGACGAACTGCGGCATCTATACGGCCCCTGTTAAGCAGACCCAGGCGGTGCACTCCCTCGAGCACGGAGCCGTGTGGCTCTCCTACCGGCCGGATCTGGCAAAAGACCAGATCGCAGAGCTAACCGACCTCGCCGGCACGCAGGACTACCTCTTGCTCAGCCCGGTCACCGATCAGGCCTCCCCGGTGACCGCCACTGCATGGGGAAAACAGCTCTCCACAGACAACGCGGCAGACGAGCGCCTGGCGGCCTTCATCACGAAGTACCGGCAAGGCCCCCAAACCCCTGAGCCCGGCGCAGTTTGCACCGGCGGCGTCCAGGGCTGACCCGAAACGCTCCACCCAGCTAACTGCGCCGTCGGGGCAAGCAGCCGCGACCAGAGCCATCGAAGGGCAGCGACCGCGCCGAGCGCCTACGACGGCGTAGTCAACCATGGCGGACGAGATGGATACCCGGAACCTTATCGCGTCGTTGGCATGCTTATCGGCGCTGCAGCGCCAATCCATCGTCCTTGCCGATTCCGGATCTTTGACCCATCGGTGATTGCGTCAACTTGGTTGACCGGGCTTCAATTGCCGTATTTAAATGCTCAGGTGTTGCGACGATGGTTCGAATGCACCCTTATCATCGCAATCGGTGGCGATCGTTTCTGCCGTCCGGCGTATCCAGGCGAGGCTCGGGAGGGCGCCCGTCAGTGTGGGTTTCAACGGCGCCGACCGTGTCGGAGTTTCCGGGGGTCGTTTCGGACCGTGGCCGGGATCTCAGGACCAGGAAGAGACCGAGGCCGGCAAGAAAGAGCAGAGCGGAAACCCAGGTGTTCACGCGCAGCCCCATGATCGTGTTGGCATAGTCAGAGCGCATCAGCTCGAAGGCAAAGCGGCCGGCTGTGTAGAAGACGATGTAGAGGGCGAACACCGATCCGGCGCCGAGCTTGTACCTGCGATCCAGGAGCATCAGCAGCGACGCGGCGGCCACGCACCACAAGGACTCGTAGAGAAACGTCGGCTGGAAGTATCCAAGGACCTCCGGGGTGCCATCGGCAGCGGTCACCGCCCGGCCGGTGGCCGGGTTCATGGCGTGGATCTGAAGTTTCCACGGCAGAGCCGTCGGCTCCCCGTAAAGCTCATTATTGAACCAGTTACCCCAGCGGCCCAGTCCCTGTGCCAGGAGCAGCCCCGGGGCGGCGGCGTCCGCGAATGTTGCCAAGCGGACGCCGGTCCGTCGTGCCCCAATGGCGGCGCCGACAAGGCCGAGGGCGACGGCGCCCCAGATTCCGAGCCCGCCTTCCCAGATTCGGAAAGCCCCCCAAGGGTCCTTGCCCGGGCCGAAATACAGCTGGTTATCTGTAATGACGTGATAGACCCTGCCGCCGATGATGCCGAACGGAACGGCCCACACGATGATGTCCAGGGCCTGCGCAGTTGTACCGCCCCGGGCCCGGAGACGGCGGGCACTCAGCCAGGTCCCCAGAACGATGCCTCCCAGGATGCAGAGCGCGTAGAAGCGTATGGTCAGCGGCCCGAGTTCGAAAGCGCTGACCGTCGGCGACGGTATGAAGAAATCCGGCAGTACTGAAGCTCGCAAAGAACCCGTCCCTTAGATAGGAGAAGAGGGCCATGATGCCCTTCTAGATGGTATGCGCTACGACATTGGATGAATGGTCGCCAGGCATGGATCCGTCAGTCCACCGCGAGTACCCCCGCCAGCCTGTCCGCGTCCCGCCTCGGTCCTCACGCTTCGCGTCGGGGACCTTTCATAACGTGGGAACTCGCCCTCCAGCCGGCGGCTCCTGGAAAACATCAGCGAAAGCCACTAAGTTTATAGGTGCACACGTAGGCACTTGTTGATATATCCCCGATGATCCAAGGAGTCCCTTTGTTTGAAGTTCTGGCCGTTCCGGCCTACCGGAAGCTCTTTTCGGCCCAGGTTGTGGCACTGCTGGGCACGGGTCTGTTGACGGTGGCGCTGGGCCTGCTGGCCTTTGATCTTGCCGGCGGTCAGGCCGGTGCCGTTCTGGGGACGGCGCTGACGATCAAGATGCTCGCGTATGTGTTCGTTGCCCCGCTGATGGCGGCGCTGGTGGAGCGGTTGCCGAAAAAGGCGGTACTGGTTGGGGCGGACCTGATTCGCGCCGGTATCGCGCTGATGCTGCCGATGGTGGATCAGGCGTGGCAGATCTATGTCCTGGTCTTCTTGCTGCAGAGCGCCTCGGCTACGTTCACCCCGGCGTTCCAGTCGCTGATCCCGGTGATCCTTCCTGATGAACGCCAGTACACCCGGGCCCTTTCCCTCTCGCGCCTGGCCTATGATCTGGAGTCGCTGGTCAGCCCTGCGCTGGCCGCTGCGCTGCTGACGGTCTTGTCCTTCCATGAGCTGTTCCTCGGGACCGTGGCCGGGTTCCTGTTCTCCGCAGCGCTCGTGGTCACGACCAGGCTTCCTGCGGCGCCGCAGGTGCCGCAGGAAGGGACGTTGTGGCACCGGACCACCCTGGGCGCGCGGATCTTTGCCCGCAGCCCTGAGCTGCGGGCCCTGATGGCCCTGAATCTTGCCGTCGCGGCCGCCACCGCCCTGGTGCTGGTGAACACCGTCGTCTACGCCCGGGACATGTTCGGCGGTTCCAACGCCGACGTCGCGGTCGCCCTGGCCTGTTTCGGTGCCGGGTCGATGCTCGTAGCATTGACCGCGCCCAGGATCCTGGACCGGGTGCCGGACCGGGTCGTCATGCGCGCCGGCGCCGTGTTGCTTTCCGCCGGCTTGGCCGGGGCGTTCGCCCTTTTGGCCGTGCCGGGGACCTGGCCGGTGCTGCTGGGCCTGTGGGTGGTCCTCGGTGCCGGGACCTCGATGATCAACACCCCCTCGGCGCGCCTGTTGCGCCGTGCGGCAACAGACAGCACCCGGTCCTACATCTTCACTGCCCAGTTCTCCCTCTCCCACGCCTGCTTCATCATCACTTACCCTGTCGCCGGCTGGATCGGCGCCGCCGCCGGCCAGCCGGCGGCCGCCGCCGTGCTGGCTATCGTGGCTACAATCAGTACACTTGCGGCGTTCCGATTCTGGCCCGCAGGATCCAGGACCGTCCCCGTGCCGGAGTCCATGAAGGGCTGAGCCGGTGGAAAACTTACAACCCATTCGGGCCGCCAGCCTCCATCACCCCGACGCGCCGGATTCGCGCCGGCTGGACGCGGCCACGGCCACGTTCCGGATGCTCTCGGACCCCACCCGGCTGCACCTGCTCTGGCTCCTGGCCCAGGAACCCTCCGACGTCGGCACCCTGGTCGAGCAGACCGGAGCCTCACGGACCTCGGTCAGCCAACACCTGGCCAAGCTACGCTTCAGCAGCCTCGTCACCACCCAGAAACAAAGCCGCAGGGTCATCTACCGCCTCACCGACGGGCACCTGACCCGGCTCGTCATGGAAGGCCTGAACCACGCCGACCACAAAGTCACCGGCGAACCCGCTCATGACTGACCCCCTGCCCGCGGGCCAAGCCTGCTACTACGCCAACCAGGCTCCTTTACGCCGATCACGGCGTCTAAGGAACTCCCGGAACGATTTCTGGATCATGGCAGGCCAGACCGAGCCGGCGAATTGAGCGCACCCTATGGGCCAGCGGACAGCCGGACATCGGGGAACCAGCCAGCTGGTGCCATCTTTGGTTCCAGATGGTCGGGGTCGCGGTGTTCTTGCATGTCGCAGTTGTAGAACGGCCCTTGCGGGTTCAGCAGGACGCCCATGTGGTGGTCTGCGTGATCGCGCCACCAGACGCTCATGCCGGTGGCCGGGTCGAGGCGCAGGTGTTCCCAGGAGCGCCAGAGGGCCGCGACGCGGGAGACGGCTTCGGGGTGGAAGTACCACTCGATGCACCACTTCGCGGTCTTTCCGGTGACGCTGCGGACGTAGGTGGGCAGCAGCTGCTCGTGAAGGAACTCCTCGGCTGTGCCGTAGACGAGCTCCGGTGCCTTCTCCGGCTTGCCATCTTCACCCGCACCGGGGTTGGGGACGGGCGTGTCCGTGTCGAACAATCCGAAATCATCTGCCATGGCTGATTGCTTCCTTACCCGGTGACCCAGGGATTAGCGACCGGAGCGGAGGGCACCAGGACGGCCTCCGGTTCCTCCGGGCGGGGGCTGTACTTCCTGATGGACGCTTCCACGGCGTCCTTGTGCCGGCCGGTGTACCAGGGCATGGTCCGGACCAGCGTGGCCGGGGCACCGGACGCGAGGACCACGGCGCGGCCGCGGTCCAGTTCCGCGAGGTTGGAGACGTCGAAGATGCGTTCCTTGCCCTCCTGCCGGGAGCGGCTGGAGCCGGATTTGCCGGACGAGACAGAGACGTTGGTGTAGCTGTAGTCCCCGATCAGGTCCGAGAGTGCCCGGAGGAAACCTTCTTCGGCCACGCCGCCGCCGTAGACCTTGACGTTCGCGGCGGACCAGATTTTCCGCATGTTCGCCTCGCCCCAGAGCTCGACGCCCTGGGACCAGGACTGCAGGATGCCCATGACGATCAGGCCCTTGGAGCCGTAGTGGCTGAACTGATCCGGGAGGCCGGCCCAGCGGACGACGTTGGCCAGCTCATCGAGGGCGAACAGTGCCGGTTTGGGCAGGCGGCCGCCGCTGCGTTCGGCCCGTTCCTCCATCGCTTCAGCAATCGCCACCGTCAACGCTGTAGTGAGCGGGGACGCTGAGCCGGCGCCTTCCTTGGAGAGGATGTAGATCGTCTCCTGGGAGGCGGCGAAAGCGTGCGGGTTGAACTGCCGGCGGGTATCCGTGGCCACCGTCGCGCCGCCCATTGGGGCGACCCAGCGCAGCGTGTTCCTGGACTTGAGGCACTGGATCATCTTCTCGGCGGTGCCGAAGATCCCGTCGCGCTGTTTGTCGGCCAGTTCCAGGGTGGACTCCAGGCCCTTGTACTGCAGCTCGTAGTCATGCTCTTTCAGAATGTTGATCGGTTGCCGGTTCACCTGCTCGGTCACCCAGAGGTAGACCTGCGTGATGGGGAGTTCACCGAGCGCGGCCGCGAGGAAGTACGAGGAGAGAATGTCTTCGGCCTTGGGGTCGAAGTAGGCATCCGGTTTGGATCCCGGGACCCGGGAGCCAACGGAGAAGTGCTGGGTGAGTTTGTAGGCCTTCTCTTCGTCGGTGACGTAGGAGAGCGGGTTCCACCACCATTGCGGTTCTTCCTGGGCGATCTTCTGCGGATCGAAGACCCATACCGGGGCCGTGAGCTCGCGGACGCCACGGGTGCCGTCCACGACGTCACGCTTGTTCGAGGTCGACACCACAGCACCGGGTGCGTCCAGGATGGCGGGCATGACCCGTGAGGTGGACTTACCGGTTCGGGGGCCCCAGATATCGAGGCTGAGGTCTTCCCAGGACTGAATAAACGTCTGGCCGGTGGAGACGACCTTGCCGACGACGATGCCCGGAGTGTCCTTCACTCCCAGGCGCTCCGCCGTCGCCCTCGCGCCTTTCTCGGAGAACGCAGCCAGGGATTTGCCGCGGCCCAGGTAGCGGGCGGCCTTGTCGACGCGGGCACGCATGGAGGCACCCTTCCTCCAGGCCACGAGCACGACGATGGCCAGGACCAGAAGAACGCCGGCTATGAGGGCGGCAGCGATGGTGGACTGGACGGGCCAGGGCACTCGGCCCTTGATGAGCCCGGCGATCAGGTCGATGGGATGTTTGGACGGCGCGTCGATGCCGGCCATCCAGGATCCCAGGTGGGCGGCCGCGTAGGTCCCGCCGCCGAAGACGACGATGAAGCCGATGGCGAACCAGACCAGCAGGGCATCCCCCAGGCCCATTCCTTTACGGTTCGGTGCACTCACAGGGCGCCTCCTTCCAGGGGCAGGTCAGGGGTCATTGGCTCGAGGAGGGTTTCCGGGGTTTCACGCCATTTGCCCTCCGTGTCGTTGACTCCGTCCGGGCCCTGTTCAAGGGATGTCAGGCCCACCAGGACGGGGATGCCGGGCCGGCCGCCGACCTTGATCAGGAACTTTCCGCGGCCGGGAGGTTCGACGTCGAGCCCGCGGGAGTCCCAGGCGGGCGGGTCCTGCCAGGAGATGAGCTTCTGCTGTTCCTGCCGGGAGAGTGGAATGGCTGAGGTCAGCAATGGCATTTCCGAGGCAGGGAGGCCGCCGCAGATCACCATGCCGGAGCGTTCCACGAAGCCGCGGGCTTTCATCCGGTCCTCTTCCGCCGGCAGTGCCAGCAGGTCGGACATGGTGTGGGAAATCATGATCTGCCCGACGCCGACGGAGCGGTTGAGCCGGGTCAGGGCGTCCACCCGGTCCACCATGCCTTTACCCGCGCGCAGCGCCCGCCACAGCTCATCCAGGACGACGAAGTAGTTCCGGCGCGGTTCCAGACCGGCGTCCGCGAGGGCGTTGGCGACGTTGACGGTGCCGAATCCGTAGGACCAGCACGCCAGCAGAATGGCCGCCTGCAGGTCTGTTTCGGTCTCGTCAATGCTGGAGACATCGAAGACCACGGCCCGGTCGCGCATCATGGGGTTCGTGGTGTGCCGGGAGAAGATTTCTCCGAGCTTCCCGCCTCCGGTCAGGCCCAGCAAAGTGGCTTCCAATGCGCGGGTTTCCTGCAGGTAGACGTTCATGTCGCCGCGGTCCAGTGCAACCTGGCGCAGCTCATCGGGTGCGGAGATGATCACGTCCAACAGGTCTTTGAGGACGGGAACGCCGTCGAACCGGTCATCGAGGACCCGTAAGGCGCGGTCCAGGATGGTCTGTTCCTGATCGGTGGGCGGGTTGTTCCGGCTGATAGTGATCAGGGAGACAACCATGGTCAGGCGCCGGCCGTGCGCGTCGGCGCGGACCCGGGCGGCGTCCTCGTGGTGGCCGCTGTCTTCGAGCAGCTGCGCCGCTTCGACGGCCTGGCCGGGATCGAGGATGTTCAGGTAGCCCACTCCCCGGCCGAGCCTGATGACCTGCCCGCCAAGAGCCTGGACGGCCTTGACGTGCTCGCCTTTCAAGTCCCCGAGGATCAGGGGGTGGACGCCCTGCGCGGAGAGTCCAATGAACATCCGGCGGACCACGGTGGACTTTCCCAGCCCCGGCTTGCCCAGGATGAACGCGGACGGGTTGGAAATCAGGCGTGCGCGCTGGAACCAGCTGATCGGGTCGCAGCAGACCGTGGCCTGGGTTTCCTCATGGCGGCCGAGCGGGACACCGATCATGGGCGAGGACGCCCCGGAGGAAAAGGGCCACAGCCCGCAGACCTGGACCGTGGTTCCCCGGTATTCCTTCACGGACGGCACGAGCTGGGCCATGCCGCCGCCGCGTCCGGTCCAGCCCCGGGCCGACGGCCCGGGCTGACGCTGTTCCTTCTCAGCCTTCTTCTTCGGCGCGGCCTTGACCGGTGCTGCAGCTTTCCTGGCAGGGCGGGTGAAGAGTTTCATGCGGGCCATTACAGGGCATCCTTGATTTCGGAGGGCAGGAGGCTGTGCTTGGGAAGGACCAGCCCGAGGGGCAGAGACGCGGCGAACGCGGTGTCCTGGGCGCCGTAGGCGCGGCGCAGCAGCACCCGGGCGGTAACGGAGGTCTGTTCCACGGCGGCCACGGCATCGGCGAGGCGTTCCTTATCGGTCACGGTGGCCGTGACGATCATGCCGAAGTTCACCAGCCCGGCGCCCTGAGCCTCTTCCTGCGCGGTCTGCACAGCGGAGCGGGCATCGACCAGCGCCCGGGCGGAGGGCCGGGTACCGGAGGTGATGCGGACGTTGGCGTTGTTCTGGTCCCGCTCCACCACGGCCGCGGCACGGGCCGAATCCATCGGACGGTAGAGCAGTGAAACGCGCTTGCGGTCAATGTCCCCGTGCGGGGCCAGCAGCCGGGACAGAACCGAGGAGTTCACCGACCCGCGCGGGGCACCGGTCATGGTCCAGGAGACGGAGAACGCGCTGTCGTGCCGGTAGTCATCCCAGCTCGCCTGCGTCGCGGAGGGTCCGACTTCGCCCCAGGTCAAGGAGACCGGGGAGCCGGCGGAGTGCGCTTCGTCGATGATCAGGGCGGCGGGCGGATCGTAGGCGATCCGGACGACTTCGCAGAGTTCCTGCGCGGACATCGGACGGGCGATCCCGGCGCCGGTGGACTGCAGCCGGGCCGACAGCCCGGGGATCCGGGACGCGAGGTCACGGGCCACGTCCTCCGGTGTGCGCTTCTTTGAGCCTGCCCGCAGCGAGGCGTTGAAAGACAGGGACACCCAGGCCCGGACCGTGGCCGACCCTTCCGGATACGTGTTCACCACCTCGTGGAGCACGTTTTTGGCAAACTCCGGGGCATTCGGGTCAATGTTCATCGTGACCTCGTTGCGGAGCCGGTAGCCCGAATCCGGTGCGGTCTCCACCGTCACGGCTGCGGCGTCCAGTCCTGCTTCATCCCCGAGGCCGGCGATCCAGCCGCCCCAGTTCGCGACCCACGCATCAACCTGTTCCGGGTCCACCAGGGACGCACCGTCCGGTTCGGTGGAGAAGATCACGGTGTAGTGGCTGGTGGAAGGCACATGCAGGAGGGCGAACGGGCGCTTGTAGGAGTCGGTGAATTCGTACAGGGTGGACTTCGCCGCGAGGCCCGGGAGCTGGTACATGCCCCAGGCCGTGACCCCGAGGGGGCCGGAACGGTAAAGATTCGTTCCGGAGGACTTGGAGAGACGGAAGCTCATCCGTGTCCCGAACCGGTCAACAACGGACTGGCCGTGCTTGTCCTTGACCGTCAACAGCAGGGCGGCCGCCCCGGCGACGGCCAGGACCCCCAGGCCCGGGAACAGGCCAAGAAAAGCGAAGCTGATAATGCCCAGCAACAACCCGGCCATGACAATACCGGTGCCGATCGCGCCGAGGTTGCCCAGCCCGGCCGAGCGCGGGACGCGCCAGTTGCCGTAGGACGGTTCCTTGTATTCGGTATTAATTGCTGCCACTGGGGCCCTCCGCTGTTTCTGATTGGCCGGTTGAATCCTGCGCGGTCTGTTGTGCGGCCTGAGAAACCCTGGACGCTGCTTGTGCTCCTACGGCGACGGCCATGCCGGCCGGGCCTGCAGCTGACGCTGCACCCGAGGCGGCGCCTGCGCTGCCTGCGGCTGCTCCTGCCCCGGCTCCGGTGGGGCCTGCTGCGCCGGCTGTGGCGGCGCTGGCGCCCCCGGCCGGACCCGTCGCCCCGGGCGTCGGCTGGCCGCCATTTCCCCGGGGGCCGGTGGTTCCGGTGCTGCCCTTCGGAGATGCGCCTGACTGGTTGGTTTGTGTGCTGGCCGGCGTCGGGGCTGCGTTGCCTTTACCGCTTCCGCTGCGGCCCATGGAGACGGCGCCTGTGGCCATGGCCCCCACAGCAGCCCCTGCTCCTGCTCCCCCGCCGGAGGCGACGGCACCAACCATCGGGGTGACGAACCGCATCAGCGCCGGCAAAGCGAACAGGGCGACGATCATCAACGTGAAACCCGTGATGGACGTGATCAACGAATTCTTCCCGCTGTTGTTACCCATGAGCAGGAATGCGACCGAATAGACGATGGCGGCGGCAGGTTTGTAGAGGATGAACGCGATAGTCCAGCCAACTGCTTTCTGGAACCACTGCCGCCCCATCTCGGTGTTGGTGAAGGCCGCGGTGGTGGGTAGGATGCCCGCCAGGATCACCAGCATGCCGCTGCGCACCACCATCAGCACGACCTGGACGAGGGAGGCAATCAGACCAATCAGCCCCAGAACGATCAGGATAAACACCCCGACGCCGGTCTGGTTGGTCATGACCAGGATGTTCATCGCCTCTGCGAATCCCTTCCCGTCTGTCGAACGCTCGATGACGGCGACAGCGAAGGCGTCGGCCGCGATCACCAGAATTGAGATGACACCCAGGCCAAGGCCCGACACCAGAGTGAGCGTGAGCAGCGAACGGAGCAGGTCCTTGAGCGGCGCCCCGCGTTGTTCCCAGATCATCCGGATGCCTCCGAGGATGACGGCGAGTACCGCCAGCGCCAGCGTCCAGGGCATCAATTCGCTGTTGACCGCAGAAACAACGGGACTTGGCGCGGTCCCGTCCTGGCTGGCCAGGTTCACGGTGGGCATGGACACCCAGAAGGTAGACAGTGTCGTCACCATCTGGCTCATGCCCTCCATGATGGCTTTTGCAAGATTGTTGATGGCGTCGTCGGCCAGTCCTGAAACCCAGTTCCCGACTGCACATCCAGGATCAAACTGCCCGCAGGCTTTCTCTGCCATGTCAGGTCCCCGACCAGGCGATGAAGCCGTTCAAGTCTCGGAGTTGGGACATTTCGTTGATCAATTGGCCGGAGTCGGCAATTGCCAGTTTCCAGTCCCCGTCGGCCCAGTGCAGGGGAAGGACCGCGTGGCCGAACAAGCCCTTGTCGGTCTGGAAGGCGAGGTCAACGTTGGCCGCGGATGGTGAGTAGCTCTTGATTATGAAGCCGCGGAATTGAACGCTTGAGTTCGATGGCGACGTATCCGCCGCTTCCGCCATTGCGATGTCCCTTCCCGGCCCGGGCATCAAGAGCTGGTCTGTTGTCTTCCGGTTAAGGGCGGGGTCCCCGGCGGAGCCCATCGCCAAAATGTTCGCCGCTGCGTAGAGCGCTCCGGTGGGCGAATGTGCGAAGCACGAGCGAAATCCGTCCGCGTCAGTCGTCCCGGGGCCAAAGGTTTTGGGATCGGTGGGGGCGGCCATTTTGCCGACAAGCTCCCACCTGGAGTTTGGTGCTGTTCCGAGGGCTGTTTCGGTGCTTGAAGGCAGTCCGCAGACGCTCTTGCCGGCATCTGCCGTGGCGCTGGGGCTGGCTGTGCCCGGTGTGACGGACGCTGTCGTTCCCGGTGCCGGCTGGGCGGTGTCCTGTCCTTTGGGGAGCAGGAAGATGACGACGGCTGCTGCAATCAGCGCGACCACCAGCGCGGCAGCGATGAGGAAACCGGGCTTGGTGAACGGATTGCTTTCGGTGGTGCTCTCTGTTGACTGGCTCATGGTGAACCTCCCGTTGCTGGTGCTGGTTTAGACGAAGGCGCGGACGATGCCGGAGGCACCGGTGATGATGATGCAGCCCATCAGGACCCAGCCGAGCTTGCCGATGGCCTGAGCGCCCTCGCCGCGCTGGAGCTGGATGACCATGCCGATGCCGACGATGATCACGCCCAGGACACCGAGGACCAGGCCGATGCCGGAGGCCCAGTTCAGGATCGTGAGCAGCCCGCCGGCCTGTGCCGGGACAACGGGGGTGGGGTTGGGGATGACGCTTGCTGCTAGTACGGAGAAGGAGTTCATGGTGAGACCTTTCAGTTCGTGGGGCTGGGGGTTGTGTCGGTAGCCAAGGCGGCTAAGTCATTGATGAAGCGTTGGTATTCGCGGGCCGGCGGTGCGGTGGCGGAATCTCCGTGCCGCCAGGCCTCGACCCAGGGCAAGGTCCAGGACCGGGGGGCTCCCCCGCCGACGATGGCGGCGAAGTCCCGCAAGGGTTTGGGCGTCTTCCCCGGGGCGTCCGCCAGGACGGCCAGGCCGAGCAGATCAACCTCGGGCGCCGCGCCTGATGCCCACTGGGTCAGGGCGCTCTGTGCCGCTGTCAGGCCCCGGATGTCTGCGCGGCAGACCAGCAGCACCCGCGGTTTGGCACCGTCCTGGAGGACAGGCCAGCAGTGACCGGTGACCCGTGCCCCTCCGATCAGGTCAGCGATGCGGCTTTCACCGGATCCCCCGTGGACGCCGGTGACCCACAGCGCGGCCGAACCCGCGACGGTGCGGTGGCCAAGCCGGTCTGCGGCGTCCGGTTCGACCATTCCCTTCAGAGGTTCACTGATCACGGCCGCCGGCGGCTCGTGAGCTTCCGGTGCTGCGGTGTCCGCGCCGTCGGCCGGAGCGGGGTGGGTGATCCAGGGGTTCAGGGACTGTTGCATGGTTGCCTCCTTTCAGAGTCCGTGGTGGGTGGTTTAGAAGCCGGCAGTGACGGCGGCCGCGGCCGCGAGCCATGCCCGCTGGGTGGCGGGCTGGAGGGCTTCGTAGCGGATGGGGCCGTTGACCAGGGCCGGATCGTAAGGAATCCGGACGACGGCCCGGACGAACGGGGCGAAGCCGTCAGCGATTCGCTGGGCCTCGTCCTTGGCCCGCTTCAGCGCCTCGCCGCTCATGCTGCGCTTGGCGTCGGTGGACTCCGAGACGATGACAACGGCGTTGCGGGCAAGCTCCGCGTCGTGGCCGCCGCGGGATTCCAGGGTCTGCAGCGTCAGTCTGGCGGCTTCTGCGCGGTCCTCAATGGCTGTCACCGGGACGACGAGCTGGTTGGTGTGGTCGATCATCCGCCGCCAGTTCGCGGCCCGGGCCGTGTTGCCCGAATCCATGACCACGAGCCGGTAGTAGCGGGTGAGCACCTGGTGGGCGATGTCGACTTCCTCGGCGGTGACTTCGTGGTCGCCTTCTTCGTTTTCATCCGAGCGGAGGACGTCGAACTTGTCGGCGGTTTGGTGGTGGACGAACTTGGCGATTTCGGCCGCGTTCGTGGACGGGGAGAGCAGTTCGGTGGAGGCATCGATCAGGTCCAGGACGCTGCGGTCGTGGGAGCCCTTTTCCGTCCGCCACCCGAGGGTGCCCTGGGATTCGTTGTTGTCCCATGCGACCGTGGCCGCGCCGCTGTAACGGGCAAGGATGGCCGAGAGCATGACCACGGTGGGGGTCTTATTCGCCCCGCCCTTGCGGTTCACCACCGCAATCGTTTGGGGGCCGGGCCAGTGCTGGCTGACCGTGCGGATGTCCTCGCGTTCGGTGAGTTCTTCCTCGGAGGGGTCCATCCGGAGTCCCAGGCGTGTGAGTGTTCCGCGCCAGCCCTGGGTGGCAGGTTCGAGGACCGGTGCGCTGACCAGGAACGAAGTTTCCTTCAGGCTGCGCCGCGTGGGCGCAGCTTCCTCAACAAGGGCAGCTGTCAGAGGCTCAGTGTTGGCCGGAGCAGGGGCGGGCGGCCACGGCTGGGCGTCCACCGATGCGGCAGGGGCGGGAGCGGGCGCCGACTCTGCCGGAGCGGCCGCGGGCTCGTGCGCGGGTGCGGGCTCCTGCGCGGGGGCGGGGACGGTATCAATGACGGCGGGCACTACGGTGGCGGGCGTGGTTGTGGGGGCTTCTGCGCGGCGGCGGGCCGGGGTGGGCTCGTAGGAGACGGATTCGATCTTGTTGTCCGGGTGGACGATGAGTTCGCCGTGTCCTTCGGGGTCCTCGATGCGGACCCGGACGGGGCGCTGGAGGGTCTGCGCTTCACCCACGATGAGGGCCAGGGCGTTGTTGCGCATTTCCTGCATGGAGTCTCCGGCAGGGACGACGCGGGAGTTGCCCGCGACGACGACTTCGGCGGTGCCGTTTTTTCGGACGATGGCCCGGATGTTGGGAAAGGCCATAACTTCGGGTGGTGTAGTACCCATGAGCTTCTTCCTTACGTGTGTGGGATGGAGGTGCGGCGGTTAGGAGGCGGGCGGGGTGAGCCGGTTGACCTTCCACGGGGCGTCCTTGCCAGTGCGGAGCAGCTGCACCGTGTAGGTCCCGGCGTTGGTGGGAACCGCTGCCATGACGCCGAAGCCGTTGGCTTCATCGACGCTGAGGGTGGCGGTCCCGGTGACGCGGGATACGGGGACGTTGGCCGGGTCCACTGCCGAGTAGTCAGCGGTCGCCTGCGGGGTCAGCCACCGGGCCAGGTCATTGGCCCACTGCTTGTCGTCCACCGTGGGACGGGCGAAGTCCGTCATAGCGTTCTCTGCGACATCCATGGCCTCGTCCTTGCTGGCCTGATCCCAGGTAATGCCGATGGTGGCGGGGATCGTGCCGCCCGGTGCCTGGGGGCCGCTGTTGGCGCTCAGGGAGACCGGCGGGGACGACGTGGGGCTGGCACTGGCGGACGTTGGCGCTGTCGTGGTGTTGCCTGCCGGTGCGCACGAAACGCACAGCAGCGCCACACCAACCAAGGTCATGGACTTTTTCACTTTTTCTCCTCTTGGGTGGGCAGGTACAGGAAAGCTGAGGGGACAGTGTTGGCCACCGTCCGGGTGTAGTAGGTGTGGTCCGCCGGGGCCGGGTTGCCGTTGTACCCCTCTTCGACGTAGGTCCCGTCGTTCTTGACTTCTTTGACCACGCCGACGTGGCCGAAGCTCGGGTCCGCTCCCCCGGCGCCGGGTGCGTACCAGACAACGGCGCCGACCCGGGGTGTGCTGCCGGAGTCCCAGCCCTTGGCATCCCAGCCGGCCTTCCAGGTCAGGGCCGAGCCGAGGCCCTGCCCGTCCGGGCGGAACGTGCCGTTGAGGAACTTGAACGGTGCGCTGGTGGAGCCCATCTGCTGGTTCACCCGCCACAGCGCGAAATCCACGCACTCGCGGTAGTACATGCCCAGCGGCGAAGTGCTGGCCGAGTTTGCCCCGACGTCCAGCCAGGTCGGGGAGGTCCGCCACGGGTAGTCATCCCCCGCGCCGGACTGTCCGGGGACGGCGCAGCCGTTGCCCTGCAGGGAAAACTTCGAGTTCGAGAGCGCCTGGACGAGTTTGACGGCCTCGGGCCAGTACCTCTGGTAGTGGTACGGGTCGGCGTTGCGCTGGACCTTGTTACCGGCAATCGTCGGTTCCAACAGCTCCCAGCCCGGGACGCCTTTCAGGGCCTTGATGAAATTGGTGGCGCTCGTGGCGGGGTCCATGCGGTCCGCGTAGGAGCCCCACGCGCCGTTGTCGCGCTGCTGGAACAACCCACGCGAGTCCGGGCCGGCACCGTCGCCGGTATCCAGCACGCGTAACCCCGACTCCCCCAGGGCCACCATCACACTGATCATCTGCCCGTTGACCGACAAGTCCTGCGCCTTCCCGGCACCCATGATCGCTGCGGCGTTCTGCAGCTGTTCCTGGGTGTAGCCCTCGACCTTGGTGGTGTCGTCGATGACGACGGAAACCGCCGGCCCGCAGTCGGCCGCCGCAGGTTTGGAGGGGGCCAGCAACAGCAGCATGGAGAAGGCCAGACCGGTCAGCACCACGGGTACCGCGACGGCGGCTCCGGCGCTGAGCATCTTGGACGGCTTCACGCTTCCCCCTGCGCTTGTGTGCTGGTACTGCCTTGCGGTCATGGATCGTAGGCGGACCCCGGCTAAACTCGATCCCAGAAGCTACGATGGATGAATACAAGGTTTGAATTATCTGAGCTTGTTTAATTATTGGTTCAACTCTAACAGGTATTGATCACCCGCGCTTGTCTCATGCCCTTTGTCTAAGGAGTGTCCGTGCCTGTCTCAGCCGCCGAATTTCGGGAGTGGTTGGAAGGGCGATCCCTCAGCCCCTCCCCGACTGCGTTGAGTGCGTTGACCGGTATAAATCGGGGCACTCTAAACAACCAGCTCAGGCGCGGAAACGTTGCAGAGTCCACGGTGATTGCCATCGCCAGGGCCACCGGAATGAACGTCATCGACGCGCTCAGCGTCTTCAGTCCGTACCAGGTCATCGAGACCCGGCCCATAGAACCGTCCTCCGCCGAGATCTTGAGCCAGGTCCATCACGCGGACCTCATGGCAGAGCTTCAGTTCCGCACGTCCAAGAAGCACTATCCCCGTGAGCTGCGCAAAGGAATCGACCTCATCCCCTTCCCGCATGACGGCTCAGTCCGGACTTGGATCGACTCCATCGACCCGGGGGACATCCGTCAGAAAATGTCCCAGGAAACGGGTATGGCGCTTACCTACATCGCCACCCAGCTCACCGAAAACAAGCTGAACCCGTC
The DNA here is from genome assembly GCF_044628475.1 of Arthrobacter sp. BPSS-3. Lineage (NCBI taxonomy): Bacteria > Bacillati > Actinomycetota > Actinomycetes > Micrococcales > Micrococcaceae > Arthrobacter > Arthrobacter sp. BPSS-3. The sequence goes on along the minus strand of NZ_JBIMMV010000014.1, from coordinate 23,794 downwards.
TTTGGCGATTGCAGCCTCACGAGCCGGTGGAGGTTCGTTCGCCACCGGACTTGTGGTGACGGAATTGATCACGCCGCCCGAAGGCGGCTGGCAGATCAGGGCTCGCGAGGATGAGCTGCTGGAAGTTTCCGACGATGTTTTGGTCGAGGCCATTTCTGCCCGGATTCATCTACTGCAGCGGCGGGTGAAGCAGCGGAAGGAAGCCCGCGAATACGCGGAGAAAATGACGGAACTCCTGGGATGAACCCGCTCACCGTCGTCCCGGTAAGTTTGATGCTTATTCTTCTGGGCAGCCTGACCTTCAAACGCATCAACACTCCCGTGCTGGGACACCAGCATGCACTGCAGGGGAAAGCCAGCAGCATCGCCCTGTCGGGCATCTTCCTGACTCTCGCCTATCTCCTGCTCCTGCCCCCGGTCTACATGGGCGTGGAAGCACTCGTGCCGCTCACCAACGGCACCGATCTGATCTCCAAATACTTCGCCCTCGTCGCCGTCGCGTTCCTGGGCGGGCACCTCAGCACTGCCTACGCCTCGCCGTTCGCCCGCCGGTGGACTGTCGGGGCGCCGGGAGCGGCCATGCTCGGTATCGTCGCCACCGGCCTGCTGGGCACCCTCCTGGCGACCAAAGCCCCAAACCCGTCACCGCAGCTGCTGGACTACGCTGCTCAGCCGAGCGTGCGCCTGAATACATGGCTCGTGCTGGCCTACGTCGCCTACATCGTCTTCCCCCTCATCAAGCCCGCCTTCAAGGACTCCCGTAAGAATCCACTGAGAGTCGGCCGGATCGCGTCCGGACTGATCGCTGCCGGCTTTGCGCTGTCACTGATACGCGCCTTCGCCTATCCGGTCGAACTGAGCGCGACCGGCAACGCCACCTACCTCTTCATGATCGTTTCCTACATCTCCACGGCCTTCGTAGTGATCGGCCTGGCACTCTTCGCCTACGCCCGGAAAAGCCGCGCCGCGCAGACTGAGCTCGGCTCAGCCCTCTCCATCGACTAGAAAGGCTGCCTCATGAACCCCACTCCCCAAGAAGCCCAACAGGCCGTCAAACGCGTCCTCGCTGAGGTCAACAACGAAAATGAAGCCGCCTACCGGGTCATCTTCGAAGCGGTGAAAATCTGCATCGACGCCGGGATGAGCCGACGGGAAGCAGCAAAATTCCTTGGCGTCCAGGCCCGACGAATTGACCGCCGGGGACAGTACTTCCGATCACTCCTGGCAACCAGAAACCTGTTCCGTGGCGCACTGAACGCCGGCGGCCGCGCATATGCCGATGCTGCCGACGTCGAAGCCATCGTCCAACGCGCCTGGAAGCGCTGAACCGCGCCGCCAAACGCCCCATATCTAAAATTTTGCGAGTTTGTGACATATTTGAGTCATGACTTTTTTGATTGCCCGCGCGGTCAATGGCTGCCACGGCGTTCCATGACGGGTTCCGTGGATATTGTCGCGACACGATGCCAATATCCCACTTAAGGCAATCTGATTGATATTGGCTGGTGCTCGGTACACAAAACTTAGGAGGATCCATGGCACAGATGCATAAGGGCGATCGTCTGACCGTCACATCCAAGATTCCGCGCGCGGATGCCATAAAGCTCACCAGGGTTGTTGAAATAACCTCTGAGAGCCGCTCCGAGCTGCTCGCGCGGCTGCTGCACGAACACCTAAGCACCATCGACCTTGATGCCCTAGAAGGCCAGGAGTCCCTGCCTATCGCTAAGGCCAGTTAAAGACTGAAGGCCCGCACTAGGCGGGCCTTCAAAAAGTATGACGTTCAGATCCGAATCTTGGCGGACAACGATCTGAACTTAACAAGCTCCCCGTGAGGGGCGCTCCATTTGCTATACCCCGAGAGGACCAGCTGTTGTCTATGGTACCTGCAGTGCCCGTGCCGTCAATAACTGACGCGCTGCAATCCGCGGGTCAAGTCACACCCGCTATGGCATGGGCTCTCGCTCCATTACTCGCCGGTGCACCGACGTACCGCCCGGGACTATGGATCCGTGGCAGATTCCAGTACCCCCGCCCGCTAAACCCGCCCCGGATCACCGCTACCCTGCCGAAGCAGCCGGCAGCCGTTCCCATTCACGGAGCAGATGGCTCCGTGGCGACTCTTTGCGTTGACCTGGACACTTCTAAAGCGCTGCAAGGCGTCGTCGATGACGATGCCCGACGTCTCGGGGCCCTTCTGGAAAGCTGCGGTGTCCGCTACATCGAGGACTACTCCCCCAGTGGCGGACGCCACCTGTACATTCCCCTGGCCGAGCGCATGGAAGCACCAGCGGCTCGTGAACTGATCGAAGCCCTCGCACGGATAGCAGCCAGCCTTGACCCCAGCCCGCACCAAAACGTCACCGACGGGTGTATTCGGGTCCCAGGAAGTGCCCACAAACGCGGTGGCCACCAGACACTCGTCACACCCCTCAACGAGGCATACGACGTGCTGCGCCGCCGCAATCCCGTCCACGCTGTCGAGGCCCTCCGACGTGCCCTAGCACCGGAGCTCAAACGTGAACGCGAGCTAAAGGCTCGCGTGGCCAAGATGGCAGCCCCGGCAACGGCGAATGGTGTCAGTCCGGTGCCCTTCGGCGGGAGCCAGTCTCCCTTGCGTCTGGCGGCCCGAACCGGCCTGTACGACACCGCCAGGTACGCCAGCCCGTCAGAGGCCCGCATGGCGGTGCTGAACCACTTCGCCTCCTGTGGCTGGACCCTGGATCAGGTTCGCCTCGAACTGGGGGGCCAGTTTCCCGGCCTCGCAGCCCTCTACACCGACGCCGACCGACAGGAACGCCTCCTCGATAAAGAGTGGGCTGAGGCCCGCCGCTGGATCCAAAAACCGGGAACCCCGCTAGCCGGCAGGAGGAATGCCCGTATTAACGACACAAGCCCCCCCGTACCCACAGGGGGGGCCAGCAGAACCAGCAGCAAAGCTGGTGCACACCAGCTCGTGAACGATCTTGAAAATGTCCTCTACGCAGTCCTGGACCACAGACTCAAAGAACGCGGCCGCGAAGGCCTCAGCCTGCGCCTCCTGCTTCGCGCAGTGCTCGGCTACATGCGAACCATGGAGACTGACCTGCTGGATGTCGGCTGCCGTACATTCGCTACCGCGTTGGGCAAACACCACGGCACAATCTCCAGGCTGCTCCCGATGCTGGAACAAGCCTCAGACGGCATCCTGACCAAAATTGCCGATGCCCGCGGCCGCAACGCCGATACCTACATGATTCAACTCCCCCAGCACTTTGAACAACTTGCCCGGGAGCTCTCCTGGCGCAGCGGAAAGATCCATGGCATCCGCCCTGTATTCCGGGCCCTGGGCGACGTCGCTGCCCTCGTCTACGAATCCATCGAACGCGGACGCCTCTCCCCCACCACAGCAGGAATAGTTCGGTCCACAGGACTCAGCCGTACAGCCGTCGAAACGGCCTTGGCCGCCATGAGCAGCTACAACATGATCGGACGCCGGCACGGACACTGGAGCATCACAGCCGGGACCAGCCTGACAGCCCTAGCCCGGCGGCTCGGTGCACTTGACGACGCCGCAGAGCAGATCAGTACCCACCGAAAGCAACGCGCAGCCTGGCACGCCTGGCTGGACAGGAACCTCACGCCCGAACTCGCTGAACACGAACTGGACGAACCTGACTCTGATCTCTACTGGATCCCGCCCTCGGAAACCGAAGTGGACTTGATCGGGACGCTGTGGCGAGCTGCGTAAAGCACCGGCGTTGGTAGACCATATGGATCCACCAGATCACGTTGGTAAGAGTTTGCTTGCTTCGCCGGTTTCACAAGTGAAAAAAGCGTAGACAGGGAAACCGGTAAATCAGGCAAAGCAAGTTGATAAGCGTTTGCTTGCTTCGCCGGTTTCACAAGTGAAAAAAGCTAAGACACGGAAACAAGCTTCACAAGTAAAGCCGGTGTTACTGGCTACGCTGGGATCACTCTGGAAGGGGATTTGATGAAACACGATCTGGACCGCGGTGCCCTAAGCCGCGTTATCGCGGTAATCAACGGCAAAGGCGGGGTCTTCAAGACCAGCCTGGTGGCCAACGTAGGCGGACTCCTCGCCGAGGGCGGATCGCGTGTGCTCCTCGTGGATCTCGACCCTCAAGGAAACCTCGCCGAAGATCTCGGCTATGCCGACCAGGGTGACGGCGGCCGAAGTCTGGCGGCTTCGCTGTGTTTCGGGGGAGAACCCGACCTGCTTAGCGGCGTCCGAGCCAACCTTGATGTCATTGCCGGCGGACCCCATCTCGACGATGCGGCAGCCTTCCTTGGAGCCAAAGCCCAGAAGGACCGTGACGCTGCACAGCTGTCCCTGGCCAAACTGCTTGCCAGCGTAGCGGGGGAGTACGATCTGGTCCTGCTGGACTGCCCGCCCGGAAACGAGCCCCTGCAGGCCGCCGCGGTAGCTGCCGCCCGTTACGCACTGGTGCCGCTGAAGACCGACATGTCCAGCCGGAAAGGTGTCGCCGCCGTCGCGGCACGCATGGACAGCGTCGTCGGCCTCAATCCCTCGCTGGATCTGCTGGGTGTTGTCCTCGTAGGAACCGGTACGAACTCCAAGCAGGTTCACAAGGTCACCCGCGACCACCTCACCGCCGATTTCGGCACAGACGAAGTGCTGTTTCCGATGAGCATCCGGCACGCGGAGGCCACAGCCCAGGCGTGCCGGGAGCGTGGATTGCTGGCTCACGAGCTCGAGCGGGAGCTCAGCAAAGGACCGAAATGGTGGGAAGTCCTGCGCGGCGAAGCGAAGGCCGGACATGCCGGGCCAAAGTCGGCTTCCAGCGTGGCCGAAGATCTCCATGCAGTCGCCATGGAAGTGACCCGTCGCATTGCCGTCGCAGAATCCCAGGAGGTCAACGCGTGAGCGCCGAACCGACACCCAGCCGGCCCGCACTCGGGTTGCCCCCGCGTCGCACTGCAGCGCCGGCCACCGAGGCACCTCTGGCGCGGATGCTTCCCGGACACCGGCCGGAGACGTCAAAAAAGGCAGAACCCAAGGACTCCGAAACGGCGAATATGACGGTGAGTATCCCCGCCGCGCTGCGGAACCGGGCACGAGCAGCGTACCGGGCGACCAGCTACGCCGAAGGGGATAACACCTGGAGCCATTTCGTGGCGAAAGCCATCGAAGCAGAGACGGCCCGCCGCGAAGCCGAACACAACGAGGGTGCGATGTACCCGTCCTGGGGTGAGAATCTTCCCGGCGGACGGCGACTTAAAGACAGCTGACGCAACACGGTCTGATCCTCTACGGCGGCAGGCGGGTGTGGGCGCGTTCGGCTCTTGCCGGGCCACCAACGGGCGTTCGCTGAGTTCGAGCTCGCCCTGCTCGGTGGACGCCAGCCGGAAGGGTTCGCCCTGGCAACGCTCTACCAGTGCCTCAGGGCAGCCGCCCAGCACAGCCGAAGCAGCTGCACGCAGGTATTAAAAGAACCGAGGCCAGAACTCGAATATGTTCTGGCCTCGGACGTGTCTTCTAAGCGGCATTCTAAGGGGATTCTGCGCTTGGCCCGACCGCCCCAGCTGGCCGCACTTCACTCTGAGCGGTGCGGCCCTTAGTGCGCTGCTTCGTACTTTTCCATGATGTCTCCCTGGATGCGACCGCGGGCATTGACAGGCAGGCCTTGGCCGACAGCCCACAGCCGGACTTCGCGGGCATTGGAGGAAGCTGGACGGGCTGTGCGAGCCCGGCCGCCGGTCTTCCGGGCTGCTTTCGTGTAGGGGCTGAAGGCTTCACGCAGCTCCCGTGCGTGAGCATCATTGAGATCGATTGCGTATTCGACGCCGTCAAGGGCAAACGAGAGGGTCTCGCTTGCCTTGGAGCCGTCGAAGTCATCTTCCAAAAGGGTTACTACTCTTTGTGCCATAGAAGAAGTTTAAGGCTTCGTAATCACGCCGGATGACTGTTCGCTGCTGTCGAAGGTCAGGGGGAATTCTAAGAATTCACCAACGAAGACTTCGCGGCACCGGCCGACTTGGAAGACGGTTATGACCATGAAGCACCGGGACCAAGTGGTCCGTGACGACACCGGGAGCGGTCAGCTCACGGTCCTCCCGCACCCGGAGTTTCTCCTGTAGCTTCCCAGTCGACGTATGCGCTGTTATCAGCGTTTGTAGCGCGCAGGGACGTGCTTGTCCGGAAGAACCCTACCGTTAGGTCAGATCTTGGCGGTTACCTTGGGCCTACGCTTTTCCGTGGCTTTTCGCTTCTGGGCTACGCCCGATTTCCAATCTTCAAGGTCCTGAATGAGGGCCTTTATATCAGCAGGGCTTGGCGGTTCGTCCTGAGCTTCCTGTGGTTCGTCATGGGGCCCGAGCCGTGAGAGCTCGGTCATTGCATTTTCAATTGCAGCCCAGTCGCTGTCGTCGACCGTAACCGTGCGGACTCGGTTTGTCTGGACGGCGCGTTCGAAACGCGTCACCGCTTCGTTGAAGAGGACCTCTTCGATTGCCCTTTCCCAAGCCTTGCGCATCTCTCTGACGAGAGTTTCGCTGGCTTCCCGCCACTCCTTGTCGGCCTTGTTGTCCCAGTATTTTTCATTTTGCTGCAAGTGATTGCGGATGTAGCCGAGCCGTTTACTAAGGTTTGCGCCATACGGAGGTAATGTGCCGCTGTACGTGCCCGCTCCGGCAGAAGTGTTTTCCAGTACTCGGTACTCGATGTCGGCTCCGGTATGTGGAGCGTGGTGATTTAGCTGTTCGAGGAAGGCGATGTCGTGGGTGAAAATGACAACCTGACGCTCCAGAGCTTCGATGGCAAGGCGTTTTGCGACTTTGGCTCTGTATTTGTGATCCAGGGATGATACGGGGTCATCCATTACGATTGCAGCTTTGGACTTGCTGTACCGCAACTCCGTCAGGAATCTGGCGAGGCTGATTATCCGACATTCGCCCTCACTGAACACTTCACCGAGAGCGTTTTTTGCATCAACGCCGTCGAAAGTGAGCTTGAAAGTGCTGGCAGCATTGGCGGAACCTGCTCGACTAATGGAAACCTGAAGACGGCCAGCGCCGAGCTGCTGTAGCTCGTCGTTGAAAATTTCTCGAAGTGTCTCCGTCACCAGTTGCTGAGAGAGCTTGCCGTGTTGCTGCGTCACCGCGTTTCTCTTGGTGGTGGCGATTGCCGCCTTGAGCTTTCTTAAATCCGTCTGTCGTCGGTTCTCCGCCAGGACTGGATTCAGGTTGGCTGCCAGGACCTCACGGTCCTGTAGGGTCCGATGTTCCTTGCGGAGTTTGGCTTGGCCTTCTTCATCACAGAGTTCCGCCAGCCCACTCATCTGTAAATCCCAGTCTGCGATGGCGGTTTGGAAGCTGGCCACAATGCTGGGGACGTCCCACTCGGCATCGTCAGCTAGCGGCCGCTGGAACTCGCTTGGGGTGGCCACAAGACGTTGCATGAAATCAAGTCGGGCTTTCGCAGCCGTTGAGACGGGCGCTATCGCCTTCGAGAAGCTGAGTTCTTGGGACAGATCGGCGAGCTCGGCGGATGGAACCAGGTTCTGAACCGCTGCGGTTACTTTGCGTTGGACTAATTCGAACGCAGTAACTGTTTCGGCCCGTGCAGTTTTGAGGTCCTGTTGTGCCTTGTCATGCACATGTTTTTCCAGGGACTCCATTCGACGCTTGGCTTCTTGCCCAAGGATCTGCTGGCAGAGGACACACCGAGCATCTCCGTCCACATGTGGGAACGCATGCTCGGGATAGGCGCTGGAGCGAGAGTACGTCCGTGCGGCATCCCAAAGCTGCTTCCAAATTGTGCCTCCGAGGTCGGGCAGCTCCATTCCTGCGAGCAGAGCCGCGCTTGCTTCAGCCACCGTTGCCTTGCCGGCGACATCTTCAGCCTTGTCTCGGCTCGCTGCAATCTGCGTTTCATCGAGGCAACTGGCGAGGACCTCCAAATTCTCAATCAGTTCCTCAGCCTCTTTCGTCACGCGTTTGAGACTGGCTATTTTTATGGATGGATCTGTCCTGGAGGCTTCTTCCAAGGCCTGCGTGAGCTCCGCCAGTCTCTCCACCTCTTCTGGCGTGAGGACGGAGGCCATCCTGATGCGGGTTTCGATGCCCTCCTGGCCCAATGCAGACATCAGCTCAGTTAGCTCCGAGTCCTGGTGCAGGAACGTAAGGGGTGTGGGACCTGCTATTTTGGCGTCTATCCGTCCCTGCAGCTCCTCTTCGACCTGGCGAAGTGCAGAGCCCAGACTCTCCAAGAGTCTTAGAGCCTCAGGTGTGTACGCCGCCTGAGCACCGTCATGAATGTGGTGGTCTGCTGCCTTTGAGTCGAAGACCGAGACACTCTTCAGCGCTGCCGCCGCGGTTCTGCCATGCGTCCATTCACAAGTTTCCTCGCCGTTTCCAGTGGACCAGCTGATATTTGCTTTGGGGATTCCCTGCGCCTGCGCATAAATGTTGGGCAAGACTTGCCCGGGCAATCCGCGGACTTGGCACACTTGCCGAAGCAGGCGCGTGTACCCAGATTTTCCCGTGCCGTTCGCTCCGTATATGACAGTCAACCCAGCTGGGGCGAACTGAAGGACCTGATTCGCTGCCAGTTTATTCACATTCTGTGCGTTGCTGATCTGCGTCAGGGTTACTGGTGGAGCTGTGCTAGTCGTAACCGAAAGCTCCTCGGCGGTAACACTACGCTTTGGGAGGGAGCTGGCCTGGGACTCCGAAAGACATTTATCTGCGAGCTCGATGATTTCCTTGGGGCTAAAAGGACCCTTGGAAGCCCGTATCAGAGCATCAGCATGCCATGACGGGCGGTTCTTGATCCACTCAAGGAGTTCGAGTATTGCCTGATCCACCGGCTCGAGCGATTCGTTAGTCACTTCCCGATCTTTACAGCGCGGCCTACTGCATATGGATAGCGACACGAAGGGAGCATCATTTGCGGTCTTAGTTGAGGTTCTGGTGCAGTCAGCCGGTCTCACAAACGATCGATTGCTGAGACGGCTGGGTCGTGTTCCAGGGGACGTAAAAAATGTCGACGAACTCGCGGTCCGACACGCCCTTCCAAAGTCTCAGAATGCCGTCCAACAACAGGTAGTCTCAGAACGGCAAATTGCTCGGCTTTAAGAGAATACGGGGACGCCCATGGCTGTAATTGGGTACGCGAGGGTTTCCACCACGGAACAGAACCTTGATCTGCAGCTCACTGCACTCAAGTCCGCCGGCGCAGCCCGGACCTTTGCCGACAAGGGCGTCAGCGGATCCACAGTCGAACGCCCTCAGCTGTCCAGAGCCTTAGATAGGCTGGAGACCGGCGACGTACTCACCGTATGGAAGCTCGACCGTCTGGGCCGCAACACCCGGCACGTCCTGGACCTTATCGAGGACATCCGGGAACGGGGAGCAGGGTTCCGTTCTCTGACGGAAGGACTGGACACGACCGGGCCCATGGGAACCGCGATGCTTACGATCGTGGCCGCATTCGCGCAGCTGGAGCGCGATACGATGATCGAACGCACCAGGGCCGGCCTGGCTGCGGCCGCGGCCAACAACCGCCGCGGCGGACGACCCCGCAAAGTCGACGACGCTGCCGCTGCCAGGGCTAAAGAGCTCAAGGGCAAAGGCATCAGCGCCTCCGACATCGGCAAGATGCTCGGAGTCTCCCGCGCCACAGTCTACCGATACCTCTTATAGACCAGGAGGGTGCAGAGTGCACGGATAGGGGTCTGTCAGCGGATCCTACCCAGAGAAGTGTTCAGGCAGGTCTTCACCGGGCTGCTCAATGCGCCAGTAGCTAGTGAAGCGCGGTATTCGTCTTCTGCGGTGTGCAGCCGTGAACTCCAAGTCAATGGCATGGATGACTTCCGGGAGCTCCCAACCGTCGATAGTTTCCGGGTCCTGGTCCTTCAGCCAGATCCGCAGACGCTCCAGAATTGGTTGCGTTGCAAGTTCTACGATTCCTTCCATCTCACCGATCAGGTTGGCGAAGCTTTCGGCCACGGCTCGTGGCATCGAATGGATGACAGTCACACCTATGACATCGATGCCTTGCCCCTCGGCGTTCAAGATGGCAACAGGCAGCGGCAGGACCAGATTTGATTGTGAGTGCGCAATGGTGGTGTTGCGATACTTTCGAATGATGTCGTGGACCCCTTGAAGGGCGGTCGGAACGGCTGGGATGCCCGGCATCTCGTCGAGTCGCCTGCGAACATTAGAGAAGATGAAGGGGCGAATATACGCCGTGACGGCATGCGACGTAAGCGGCATCCACAGCTCTGATTCCTCACCCGCGGTTAAGGCGCACGCGAGGGCGTGCGAGGCTTCCGAAAGGTCGTTGGCGTGGCTGGTGAGGTCCACCAACAGCCTTGTATCTGCGGTGTCCGGCAGAACGGCGATGGGCGGCCGAGGGATAGTCAAGGGAGTTGCTGCTTCTCTTCTCGGGATTGATGTATCGCTTTCCCTACCTAAACAACCTATAGAACGCGGGCAGCCAGCCGTTCAGTTCTCAATGCCAATGACCTCGCACCGCAGTTGGGTTATTGCTGGTCCATACGGCTTGTCAGAGCGCGGCCCGGAAGGGTCAGGAGTTTGAACACACCCGCCAGGGCAAGGAGGATGGCGAAGACAACAACCTGACCAAGAAACATCAAAGCCGCCACGGCCAGTGTTCCGATGTACGTAAGGGCAAAGCTTAGCGTTGCAGCGTCAGGCATCGAGGACCATCCCGGAGAAAGGTGACAGGCGAGGGAAGGAAGGGATGAGGTTCCAGTTCACCCTAAGCTCGCAGTGGGCGTCTGGGAGGAACGCCGGGTCCGCAACTAAGAAAGCCCGCCGATCGGAGACCGGCGCCCTCAAGAGGAAATTGCATACATCAGGTTTGTTCATCGAGTAGATAAGACTTCGGCTGCTCTGGAGGGCAATTACACCCTGGGAGTCCGCTGGCTCCGCGGGAGGATTACATGGAAGGGGTTCCAAGAGCTGCGACGTCTCAGTTGTCGCGGAGTCCGAACTCCAAATCAAGTTCGTGGTGGCGGAACTCGGTTTCTGGGTGCGGTTCACCTTCAGTAACGATTTCATGATCCAGCTGACGTTGGACCTTGCTATCGAGAACCTGCAACTTTTCGTCTTTCAGCTTTTCCAGATCCTGAGGAAAAGGATCAGTAGGAGTGATCCGCAGATTCGCTGACATGGCATGTCCTTTCACTGGCGGCACTCCAGACAATCGGACACCCGCTACCGGAATATTTTATGCGAAACTAGGCAAGAGCAAGCAACCGATCTCGGCTTTGGGATGGGAACATGAGGCCCCGGCTTCCAGGCTCTACATAGGGCGGACGAGACTCCGGCGCGGAATGGCGTCGTTTGTGCACGTCAGGCGTAGGGCGCTGGCTCAGCGTGAGTCACAGGTGCGGGCACAGTGGTCACTCAGGGGTCTGAAAAGGGTCGGGACGAAAATTTACGCTGGGAGTTCCGCGCTGTCGCCCGCTCGCTGCGTGGCGCGGTAGACGGTTGAAAGCGCTACCGAGAAGAGCTCGGCAAGTTCCCCCGTCGTGTGTGTCCCTGGCCGGTGAACGGAGACCAGGTGCGCTTCCCTGTTTTTCCGAGAGCTTGCGCTGCTTCCCCGCAACGGCCCTTCACCTTCGCGACCGCCATTCCTTCACCGGGATAGCAGGAACCTGCTGTAACGCGACTACGGCAGCGCCGCAGCGCGTGCCATCCTTTGTGAATGGCACGAACCTGGTTGTCGGTGACGGTGGAACTGCTCGGTGGTCGTGGTGAGGAGCTGTGGCCGTGGCCCGGGCGCATCTTCGCGGTCGGACCGTCGCACACCTTCATGGATCTCGCCGATGCCATCAACGATGCTTTCGCCCGGTGGGACCGCTCGCACCTGTCAGTGTTCACCCTGGCCGACGGCCGGGTAATCACTGATGAAGAGACGGGAGCCGAGATGGCTGGATCGATCCGCGGGCCGATCATCGCACCAATCGACATCGCTGCTGCCAAGGTCGCCCGAACGGTAGGGCCGGGGGCTGAGTTTCAGTTCACGTTCGACCTCGGTGACGCATGGATGCACCGATGCGTGGTCGGGGAGGCGAAGGTCGACCCGCTGGAGGTATTGGGTATTCGTCCTGATGCCCCTCTGCCGTACTGGGGCTGGGGCAGCATCCCGGACCAGTACGGGCGCCGGTGGTCAACTGATGACGGGGAGAGCCGGGTGCCGGGGAGACCGGGCCGGCCGCACCCGATGCTGCTGCACGCGTGGCCCGCAGAGGTGCAGGTGCCGGGGCTCGACCTGTCCGAGCTGCGGGGAGCCATGGCGGCAGCAGATGCGTCCCGATTTCTCGCGGCGGTGACGGGACATGACATCGATGATGCTCTGCAACAGGTGGGGGCGGGGATACCGATGGCGCTGGAGCAGAGACGCCGGGACACCCAGCCGGTGGCAGTGTCGGTCATCAACCGGCTGACGTGGCGCGGCGGCCCTGGTGACCGGCTGTTGGCCGAGGACCTGCTGGCCGGTCTGCGCCGCGAGCCGCTGACGGGCCGCGTGGTGCCGGTAGAGATGGACATGCTCAGCACCGTGCTGGAAGGGGATCCTGAGCTGTCGACCGGTGGCTATCTCGACCTGCGCACCGGGCAGGTGTACGACGAGACCGCCACTGACCCGATGATGGTCGGGGAGGACGCCGCCATCGACATCGAGGAGGAGCCGGAGCGTTGGCTTCGAGTCGACCGCACCGGTTCGCGGAACGGCTGGCGGGACATGGCGGCCTTCGCCGAGCGGCAGCACGATGAGGCCCTGCGAGAGCGGCTGGAACGGGCGACCGAGGGCAAAGGCGCCTTCTACCGGTTCCGCGACCTCGTCCACGGCGAGAACCTTGGCCAACAGTGGCACGCCTTCTCCACCGACCGCCAGATCGGCCGTGCCCGCGAGTTCCTCGCTGAAAATGGCATCCGCGTGGGCTAACGAGCCGGGCCCGGTCAGCGCCGGCGCAAGACCGTCCCGCCCGCACCGTACCGAAGACTGCACCTGTGACGGTGATTGTGGCCGGGGTTGTGGGACAACATACGGGACGGGCAAGTTACGCGGCCGGCTGCCGTTTGCGGTCTGCGGGGGAGTGTCCCACCGGGGTCATCCTGGTCCCAAGGAAGTGGGATACCTCGTACTGGATACTGTGCGTTTCTGGCGATGGCCGGCCGCTAGGGTAAAGCAACCACCAATCTGCGATCGGAGTAAGTTTCAATGGCAGTAGCCCGACGGCACCACACCGTGCCGAACTTTTACCTCAAAGGCTTTGCCACTGAAGCTAACCAGATAGGCGTCGTGCAGTTGCCCGGAACGCGTCGATTCGTCCAGGCCACTAGTGACGCGACCATCCAAAAGGATTTCTACGCCATTCCCGGTCATGCCGACGGCCCTGACGTATTCGAAAAAGGCCTGTCGGAGCTCGAGGGCGACGCAACCAAGATCTTCAGGAAGATAACGGACGACGGCGTTTGGCCCTTATCCCAAGCTGACAGGGAAGTCTTGGCCACATTCCTGACCGTTCAGTTTCTGCGGGGGCCGGATCAGCGCCGCCACATGGAGCAAACTATGGCCTTGCTGACTCGACTAGAGGTCGGAGCGGGCGGGAAGGCAGGAGTGAAAGCCTGGGCGAAGAGACAACACGGCCTGTCGGTATCCCCAGATCAAGCCGAGCAAATTTGGAATGAAGCGACTCAGCCCGGAGGGCCGCCCATCAAACTTGCACCTGTAGGTCACATCCGGCAGATGCTGGAACTGACACCAGAACTAATTAGGTACTTCGCGGCAAGACCCTGGCAGATTTACCAGTTCTCCCGCCGTAGCCTGTTGACCTGTGATGCCCTGTCAGTCTCATCCCGAACCAGCACGCGCATGGGGACGAGGGAACAGGTCTCATGAATGCCTGGGCTATAACTGTGCCGCTTTCTAGGAGAACAGGCCTGCTACTGGGAGATCCTGAGGCCTTCTTCGGGAAAGTCAGTGGAGCCGAAGTATCAACTGGCCATTTCGACCACCGGGGGGAACCCTCAACGGCCGTAGCTCGAATGTTCAACGACGCCACAATCGGGAATGCCCGACAGTGGATTTACCATCATCCGGATGATAAAGCGATTGTGCCCGAGAAGTTGCCGGAGCCAAGAGCGATGGAGATACAAACCAGTGGGGCACCAGAACAATTTTCAGGTGAACCCTTCTTCGGACGTCCTTCGGAAACCCCGTCCCAATAGCTGCGCTCCTCCTGTACGAACCTTCCTTCCAGCGGGCGACCAAGCTCGTTCGCTCAATGGGTTTTGCGGTGCGCGAGCCAGGCGTCGAAATTTAAGATTGGCATCTTGGTGGCCGCATGGGGGCTGTCGTGCCAAAGGGAAAAACGATTGATCAGGTAACTGAGATATGAGTCAGCGTTATCCCACCAAACAGGATCATGCTTCGAGACCTCAAAATTGGCAGCCTCGGGGAAAAGATTGGATGCGCCAACCGCGCCAAAGTGCTCCCCTAAGGGCGCCGCGACGCTTCCGCGAGCATGACGGCCCGTAGCGGGTAGACGGGTTACGTATTTGCGGTAGACGGTCTCCCATGAGCTGACTGCCGTCGAGATGTCCTGAGGCCCTACGGGTTCAACAGCAGAGCGTTCAACCACCCGACGGAGATCCTGGAGTGCCTCGCCGAGGGCGGATGCAGCTTCACGCTGGACCGCTCGGTGGTCGGCTCGATCTTCGCGGAGTTGCGTCAATCGGTGTACCAATACCACCGACAGCAGCAACGCAATTGCGGAAACGCCGGCCGTGACCACCGGGCCTGAAAGCACGTCGTTCAAATCTCCCCGTCCGTATGTACACAAACCGTACTGGAACCTTACTGATGATGCCCGACAGCATGTCCGCGCCGCCGAAGTAAGTCCGTAACAAGGCGTCCTCCTACGAGGATGCCGCGGGCGGTGCAGACGACTTCTGTGAGTGAAATGCGGACGATTTGGATGCTCTCGCCGCCCATCATCCGCCGTTCCGAAGGAAAGGAGACGCTGACTTGGTTGCTTTCTCTGCTGCGAGAATTGGCGGATGACACCCTCTGACTTCTACACGGACCGCGTAAACGGTCCAGTTCCCAGGATCCACGACGCACTGCCCACAGCGACTTCTGCAGGCCTATACAGCCTGTTTAGGACTAGGGCTCAGGCCCATTGGCTCGCTCAGCACTTTCCTGAACACTGCTCTGATGGCAACGGAGTATGTGGCACTGATCAACATGCCCTGTGGAGCAACGTGCGGGCCTTGGTTCCCGAGCTCAAGGAACGCAACACTCTGGGGTTAGAGCAGGATCAGCCTGACGGGGTTGTATTCGACTTGATCGAGTATGCAGCGGAAAGAGTCGCTAAACCCATCGAGGGGCAATGGCACAACTACATGAACCATTACGAGCTCACCTTTGCGGAGGCGCCCGGTCGTCGGGAATTCCGCAAGGACGTTAACCAGATCCTCCAGCGCGGCGGAACCATGTACGAGCTGGACGCGGCGGGCCGGATCGTTCGAATCGGCACAGCTGAGGTCCGGGAGGTCATCAGCCAAATGACGCCGGCCAGCGGCGACGCTGAGTTGGATGGACTGCTGTCGCTTGCCAAGGAGCGTTACCTCTCTCGAAAAGCAGATGACCGGGCTTTAGCCCTTGAGAAACTGTGGGACGCTTTCGAACGCCTCAAGACAGTGGATGTTTTGGGCAACAAGAAGCAGAGCGCCAATGCGTTGCTAGACAACATTGCCAGCGCAGAATTTCGAACGTTTACCAGCATCGAGATGCAGAGCCTGACCGACCTGGGGAACCGGTTCATGATTCGGCATCACGAGACTGACAAGCATCAGGTTCCGGAGGATGCGCAGGACTATCTCTTTGCGCGTATGGGTTCGCTCATCGTCTTTCTCCTCAGAGTCAGCAACCGCCTGGGCTGACCTCAGGGAAGGTTTGGTGCAGGAAGCCTGACTGTGGCAGCCCGGCGGTCACCGACCCAGTGGGTGGCTGGTGGGTCCGGCGGTTGTCCAGATCCTGTCCACCTGCAATGCCGGCACGGTCCGTCGCAGAGCTCAGATCAATACGCCACAGAAAATTGGCGGTATGCGGAGTCGGCGTCGGTGGCTTCCAGCACGCTCTTCCTCACGTCGGGCAACGTGAGGTCGAGGACTCGCAGTTCGCCGTCGATCCGAGAAATCGACTCGATGCGATGGAAGCTGTCGCCGTGCACCTCTGCAAACCGAGCCAGTCCTCGCAGCTTGGGCAGCGCGTCAGGCAACCAGGAACCGTGCGGGTCCACGATATTCGCTTTCACAACGCCACGACCCTCGACGAAAAACAGGAAGTCGGGCCGGAGAGTTCGCCAAGCTCCATGTTGGTCCTGGTAGGCGATGCTCATTGAGTCGCGCCCGCCCGTAGGGTTGCGATACCACGCGAGGAGGTCGCCGCGCTGGATCTCTGTGTCGAGCACCTGGACCTCATCGGGGTTGAGCTTCCCGACTGGGAACATCCCATCTTCGTCTGAGAGTAGGTGGAGTGGCCGCTGGTCGAGGATCTGAGTAGCGTCGCCGACTGACCGGCGAGTCTCTTCCTGACGGTTCTTCGGCAATGCCATCGAGATCAGCTGCGGGTCAGTGCTCATGGCGGTGATTTCGGCATACAGGCTCTGACGTGACTCGGAGAGAGTCTTGATTGCGACACGGTGCTTGCCCAGCCACTCCTCGGAGAGCGAATTTGCTGCAGCGTCCAGCGCCGGCCGCGTCTGCGGCAGCATCGCTAGCCCGGCTACACGCACGTGAGCATCACGGAGCGCGTCCTCGTCATCCGCTTCGGCCGCCAAATGGTCGACGTAGGTGCGAGCAACGTCCGGCGTCACCGTGCGCGAGCCGTGACGGTAAGCCTCCTGGATTGCACGGTCGTCGGCTACTTCGGTCCATGCTTCATCTGCCCGCAGACCATACCGCGTGTGCCCGCGTACAGTGCCGCCAGCCACGGTCAGTACGTCGGACTCGGATATACCGAGCTCCATGGGGTACTGCGCTGCGAGCCCGTTGAGGACGCCGTGGAGTCGCGCATGGGCAACACGGCCAGCGTCGGGCACCAGGCCGTCTGATGCCAGCGCGTGCGCGAGAGCCGTCACGCGCTTGATCGGGTTGGCGTGCCTGCGCGGTAGCGTCTCCGCCGGCAGGTCGGTGAATAGCGTCCACACCGAGTCCGGAACCCGGTCGTTCGGCGTCATGAGCTGCGGGTCGATCAGGACGCGTTGTCCTGTACCTGTCCCACCCTCGGACAGATCGTTGCCCATAATCTGCTCCAGCACGCGGCTGGCTGTGGCCTTGTTGAATCGAGGCAAGATGCACTCGACGCTGTTCAAAACGTCGTCGCCCTCAACACGACGCGCAAGCGGTGTGCGGATCATACGGCCTAGCAGCTGAGTAATGTGCGTCTCATCCTCGGCCGGACGGAACGACACCATGACTTCTGCGCGGGGACAGTCCCATCCTGTGCTGATGGCGTCCTTCGCAAGCAGTACGCGGATGTAGGTTGCGTCCTGGACGCGTTCAGGAGAAATGTACGGAACGCTGTGTGCACCGAAAGTTTGAGCGGTATGGTCACCAAAGACATGAGCGAAAGCGTCGGAGCCGATCTCGGGCCATTCGTTCCGGATGACATCGATGGCGGAGGCCAACTCTGCTGGTGAGGGCTTGTTTGGCACTTGCAGGACAAGCAAGGGCGCGATTGGATCGTGATCGTTCTGGGCAGTGGCATATGCCGCCCACGCTGACGACAGCTCTTTCACCTTACGGACGCCTCGCCGCAGGAGAACGGTGTTGAAGTCGCCGGTCTCAGCAGGAAAGTCGAGGACGATGTCGTCTTTGAGGAGTCCTGACTCCTGGATGCGGACGGGGTCCACAGTGACAGTCCGAAGGTGTACTCGATTGTCTTGTACCTCCGCGGCGCTCATCGCGTCCTCGAACCGCTTCACGGTTGCGGAAATACCCCACACGATCGGAACAGGAGGGACAGAGCTGTGGCCGTTGATCAGACGCTTCACGATAGTAGGTGTGTCCGACGACGCACGCCGACCCATGCCCCGGTGCGCTTCGTCGAGCACCATGTACAGTGTTGTGCTTTCGTCCTCGATTGTGTTCCGCAGCGTGTCCCAGAACGTGAACGGCACGGTATCCGGGTTTGACGCCATGCCGGGCAAAACACCTTCGGCATCGTGGCCCCGTACGAGTAGGCTGTTCCGCGACAGCTTTGAGGTGTTGAGGAAGTAAACATGACCAGGTCTGAGCTTCCGATAACGGAACGGGTGCTCGACCGTGACGAGGCGATTGCGAAGCCGATCGGAGGCCTGCTCCAAGCGGTGCCGCGTCTGCTGATTTAGTGAAGGGTCGTCGCTGAACCAAAGGACTATTGCTCCTGGATCAGCGACCGTCTCAAAATCTTCGCTACCCCAGAAAAGCGCTTCGATGACTCCCGCTGCCATGACCGTTTTGCCTGCACCAGTGGTGGCGGTGAGCGCGACAGATGTTATCCGCTTGCGTGCACCGTGGTAGAACTCTCGTGCGTCAGCGAGCTCCGTCAGAGTGTCTCCGACGGCGTCTGCTTGATAGTCCTTTAGTGTGAAGCGCATCAGAAGTCACCATTGCTTTCGCAGTTCCGGAGGTAATCCTCGTATAGACGGACCGTCTCGATACCAGGGATCTCGTTCGCGATCTGCTGATAGCGACCCTCGTCGTCCGTGACGATATAGGCGACGCGCACGTTGTCTTGTAACTGGAGCGAGGTGATGAAGTCCGCTGCTAGGTCGAGTTCTTTGATGATGCCGTAGGAATCAGCGACAGCCCATCCCTGCGAAAGCTCATCGATTCGCCGCCCACTGGCGCCTGCGCGCAGCCACAGCATCGGCGCGATAGCGGCAAAGGAACGGTCCGTGCTGACACGCCACGGAGACTCGTAAGTCAGCGTGAAGAATGCGACGTTTTCCTCGAAACCGTCAGACATCGGGAACTCGTCGACGAACTTGTATTCGCCCTTGATTGCCTCGCCATCGGGCGTTTGCCCGGAAATCGCCGCCCGGATCCGCGGCTTCGTGATGTAGTCACAAATGCCCCACTGCTCCCAATCGGAATCACCGGGGCGAAGACCGTCCTTGCGCAGCTTGGTCTGCTCGTCCGCACCAACCTCATTGTTTGTCACTGAGATCGAGATGCGGCGACCGCCGTCCTGTCTGTTCAGCCGCATCAGGGCGTGAGCGGTCGTCCCGGAACCAGCGAAAAAGTCGAGAACAACAGCCTCAGGCTTGTTTGCAACGTAGAAACGGAGAGCGTCCTCGACCGCGTACAGCGATTTCGGGAACGGGAACTTACGTCCCGGCAACAGGTTACGCAGCAGTCGACTTCCAAAGTCGGCCGCAGAATGGGAGGCGAGAGCCCATTGCGTAGTCGGAACACGGCTGGTTGCAGTTGCGGCTGCTTCTACCTCAACGTGGCCCGAGGCAGACCTACCGACCTCGCCGAACACGCCAGTCAGGACTTTCGATTGCTCACCGGCTTTGAGGTAGGAGATTGCGGCCGAAGTGCCGTTGAACTTCCCAATGCGCATGAACCCGTCGGCATGGAGTGCTCGGGCAGTATCAGGCCCGACTTGCCATCTGCCTTCGCTGCCGTCCTCACGAATCGGCCAAACGGCTACAGTTCCCTCCGGGGCACGATAGTCGATGCGTTGTGAGGACAAGGGCAAGACATCGCCCACTCCCATGAGCGCACCTGATGCTTCATCAAGCAGAACCGGATAAAACATCCCCGGTCGGTCACGTCGCAACGCACCGGTTCCGGAGCGGATCATACTCACCCACCGCAGGTTCATCGTGGTGGTCTTCTTCGCACCGTCCCACTCCGGTGACAACACGAGGGGGGAAGGTGCCGCGTCACCGAATGACACGAAGAAGGCGTATTCATCACTTCGACGGAAGGCTGCATCCCGCTTTGCCCCGGGAGGACTGATTGCAATACTCACCATCTGGATGCGGCCCTCAGGGAATATCTGTTCCAGCAGAAGTCCAAGCCGAAGATACTCTTTCTCATCAATCGTCACGATCAGGACTGAGTCGTTTGGCTTCAGGAGACGCTTCGCGAGCTGGAGCCGCCGCTCCATGAATGCCAGCCACTTTGAGTGCCGGTATAGATCGTCGCCCTCGACGTAGTCGTTGTTGTATTTCCAGTCCCGTGAGCCTGTGTTGTAGGGCGGGTCGATATAGATGGCGTCGACCGAGTGTTCGTGTGTGAAGGTCAGCTGTTCCAGCACGTGAAAGTTCTCGCCGTTAATAACTGTGTGGAACGGCTTGTTTCCGCCGCGCTCCACGGTGCCGTCTTGGCGCAGCCCGGGATAGATCCAGTCGCGAAACTCGGCGACCAGGATAAGGTCATCGATCTGTGCCGTGAGGGTTTCGTCCTCGGAACTGTCCAGAAGCGAGATCTCGGCGGCGTCACCGATGACCTTGTCGACGCGCCAGAGTCGCTGGTCGCCACGAGCGCTTGATCCCCGGGGTGGCAGAACCCGGACCTTACTTCCATTGCGAATCTTGTGGCCGGCGAGCTCGACGGCTTCGGGGGCGTGGCGTTCGAAGTTGAGGCCAAATGGCAGGCGCTTCTGCAAGGGCCGGATTTCTTCTTCGAGATCCTTGCCAAGCTGTGGGTCAAGCTGTTTTGCGGTCCGTAGCAGGTCCGTTAGCCTCGACATCTCAATCCTCCACTTTCACATGAGAGGAGTTCGCGTCTCACGCTGACTGCGTGGTGCGAACTCCACTGCAAACCATATCCGCGCGGGCTGGCTCGAACGAATCCGGCCGCATATCAAGGACAAGGCGCCCTGCCGTATGTCCGCCGCCGGGTCACCGCAGCTGTTCCGTGCGCGTGAGGCCCGCGGAGGCACACCGGAAGGGCGAGAGGCAGCCGCCCCTTCGCGGCGTGGGCATCATCCCTTGGGAGCCCAATCCGCAAGCTGGCTAGAGCTTGTCAATCCAGGTGTCTTCTTCCCTGTTGTCCCAGACCGAACCTACGACCGTTGTCGGGCGGCCATCTCTGCGCTGCCGAAGGAGATTCAGTACGCGATGCGCATCTGTCGAGTAGAGGTCGCGCAGCGAGCTCACCGCGCGAACCACACAGGACTCAATGACCGCCTTCCGCTCATTTTGCTCGTGAATACCGGCCTCGGCGAAGGCTGCCCGTATCTGAGCAACCTGCCCATCAGTAATGAGCATGTGCTTTAGAGGCACTTCACCCTCTGGCGCCTCAATTTCGAACAGTGAATCAGTCATCCACTCAGCGTATCTTTTCCGTTGCAGCTGCCACGGCTGGGTCGACGCTAGCCGGTTCGGTCAAGAGGCGCCCTGCCGCGAACTGGATGCCTCCAAGGCGCGAAGCAGGGGAGAGGTACTGGTCTTGAGGAGGTCAACGGGGCGGGCTCCGGACAGGTCCCTAGATGGGGCGACCATCCAGGCCGTGAAGTAGTTGTGCGGGATGCCCAGTTCCATGGCTCGCCGAAATAGTGCGGTGACGGTTGGGTGGATTTGTCCGCCGGAGAGGAACTGGAATCCCGGACAGAATGTCCCGTCGTCTATGAAGATGCGGACGAGCTGGCGCATGACGGGTTCCGGATCTTCCATCAGCTCGGTGAGCCGACGCCGTACCTGTTCCAGGGTCGGGAGGGTGAACTCTGCCCTGATCGCGGCCCAGGTCTGGTCAGTGATCGGTTGGGGGTTCAATAGCACAGCACCTAGTCGCTGATGCTTTCCAGAAGCCACTGGGTGGAGAGAGGGTCCCGGCGCAGCGTGAACGTCCGAAGGGCCGAGTTCGACCCGAGGCGGACCTGCAACTGCCAAAACTCGACGCTCACCATGTCTCCGCTGCCGACGGCCGCGGTCCGCCGAGTGTCCCACCAGGCGTCCCGGGTGAACCAGTGCACCGGGTCGGCGGCCACGGCCCAGATCCGGCCTTCGTGCCGGACGGCCAGTGGAGTGCCGGCGGGGGTGAACCGGACATCAACTTCAGCGTCCATTGTTGTTTCATTCGCTACTGCTGTCACGGTTTACGCGCTCTCCCAGGTTTCTCGTCATCATTTCTTCCCGGCGGGTAACCGCCGAACTCCACACCCAGGTCCGGTAGATCACCGGACCGTCCTTCCAGGTCACTTCCACGGCCTTGGCCGTCCAGGCGTACACCTCGCCGTCCACCAGCTCGGCGCAGTTCGGAAAACGGATCCACGCCTTCACCGGAATCCCGGGGAACCCGTTCTTGGACGGGAAGTGCTCGAAATCCAGCTCGTCGACCGTCAGCCCTATCGGGCCGGCCCGCCTCGCGTACTGCCGCTGCAGTTCGTAGGCTTGTTCGAGTCCCATAGCACAACCTTAGAACATATATACGAATCAACACGCCAAAGAAAAGCGCGAACCCGTCGAATTGCATCAGATGCAGGATTCACGCAGAACTCATTATGGGTTGTGGCTATGACAATCGACGACCCGCGCCCGCGCGGGCGTCCATGGGACGGGGTGAACGCCAGTGGGGACAGCCTGAGCTGTGCGGAGGGCTCCACCTGCCCCCAATGGGCACAACCCGTCAGCCCGCTACTTCGGTGTCTGGTCTTCCATTGCGGGCAATTCCCGCAGCGTCGCCGCGACGGCCCGGACCGTTGCCGCGTTCTCGGTCCAGGACCGGCCATTGCGCGTGCAGGCACTGAAATTCGTGACTTCGGATGCCTGCGCTGCAGCGGTGAGCTCTGCCCAGGCGGCTTCGAGTTCTACGAGCTGTTCGGCTGTCAGCGGCTCCGGGCTGGCCTCCGCGGGCGTCGCCTCAGCTGTGCCGTCCGTTGTCCGGCGTTTCCTGAAAAGACTTCGTAACCCCATGCGCTGCCCCTTTTCGGCTGAATGCCCCGCTAGGAGGTTCACCCGGGAGATGAGTGAGCTGCGACTGGCGGGATCGTTCCACCCTAGCAAGGCCCTGATTTCCGCTGCGCTCCAACCAGGTTTGGTCGTCCGCTGGCGCGGCCGGCTGTTGGGTCCAGTGCCTCCGTCGCAGGGCTCCGGATGCCCTGGCCCTGTCTTACGTCTTCGACGTTTTTGTGTTGCTGTCCTGCGGATTCTAGGCGTCCGCTCCAGCCCGTCAAGCCCCTCCTTCGTCGGGGCCTGCGGGGCAGGAAACGTCCCTCCGGCGCTCCTGCGTCGCTGATTTCCTCCGGGAATTTCCTTCCCCTTGCCTGCGGTAGACAGGCCTCCGTCGGCCGCCGAGCAAGCGAGCTTGCCAGCAACAAAAAAACAACTGGGGGAGAGGGGAGCTGGCCGGTCATCTGAGCCGCCCCCCACCCAACTTCTCGGACAAGAAGGAACAAGACCATGAACACCACACCCATCCTCGAAATGCTCGACCCGGCCACCCTGACTGTGGACATCAACGTCCGCAAAGACGCCGCCCTGACCTCCGATTTCATCGCCAGCATCAAAGAGCACGGCGTGATGGAACCCGTCATCGCCCACCGCAAGGACGACGACACCGTGCACGTCCTGATGGGTCAGCGCCGCACCCGCGCCGCCGTCGAAGCCGGACGCACCAGCATCCCGGTGATGATCGTCGAATCTCCCGAAGAAGCCGAACGGATCGTGAGGGACTGTGGAATTAACGGTGTATCCGGCTCGACACGCCAGGCGGTCTGCTTGGCAGGAATGAGCTGGATATGCCGGTGACACTGGATGCCGTGAAGACTGCGGACACCACTGGGAAACCGAAGGAA
>NZ_JBIMMV010000013.1:0-67403 GCF_044628475.1 Arthrobacter sp. BPSS-3 | reverse complement strand
AGGACCCGATGGGCCGTGCGTTGGAAGCCCGCTTTGAACGCCTTCGCCATCACCTTCAGCGACCGATTCCCGGCAGCTGAAAACTACTAAAGGAAACCGCCGGATACACCGTTAATGAGATAGTCCCACGCCCGGAGGTGCGTCCACGATTCATCACCACAACCGACGGGGAACGGCCATGACATTGCACCCGGAAACAGCACTCCGCCCCGGCGCCGCAGCAACCTCTCCGAACAGCCGCTACCGGCTGCTCTATCAAACGGACGGGAACCTCGTCCTTTACGGCCCCGACGGACCCCTGTGGGACTCCGGGACCAACGGCCACGGTGCCGGGGCATGCATCATGCAGCCCGACGGGAACCTCGTCCTCTACGGCCCCAACGACGAATACGTGTGGGACACCGAAACCGATAACAACCCCGGAAGCCGGCTCGTCATCCAGGACGACGGAAACGCAGTCATCTACCGGCCCGACGGTTCCCCGCTGTGGGCTACAGAAACATGCCAGCCGCCAGGCAGCGCCGACTCCCACGTCCTGCAGTCAGGATCAACACTCACCCCCACCCACGGAATGAGATCCGCCAACGGGCTCTACGGACTTCTATACCAGACTGACGGGAACCTCGTCTTTTACGGCCCCGACGGACCCCTGTGGGACTCCGGGACCAACGGCCGCGGTGCCGGGGCATGCATCATGCAGCCCGACGGGAACCTAGTCCTCTACGGCCCCAACGACGAATACGTGTGGGACACCGAAACCGATAACAACCCCGGAAGCCGGCTCGTCATCCAGGACGACGGAAACGCAGTCATCTACCGGCCCGACGGAAACCCAACATGGGTAACGGGAACCCACTAAGGGCCGCAAGAGGGCGGCATTCCGTACCCGTCACTGGCCCTGCGAACAAAATCGCCGGCGGCGGCCCGCCGGCAGCCGGAGGGTGGAAAAGACACCCGCCTCGACCACATGGCCGCCAGGGCACCTTGCGCCAGAAAATCGATCCAATCCGTGGGGCAAAAGCTGCCCTGCAGGGGAGATGCGCCGGTACAGTCTCTGGCGGCTGACTCAGAGTGCAGTGCAGGAGCCGCTGACCTTTGCCGCACGAACGATAAGTGGGCACAGTTTCTGCTCCGAATGCGAAGCACAGCCACCGGCCTCCGGGCAGCCAAAAAAATGCCGTAGTCACCGTCCACTGGAAAGTGGACGGTGCGAAGTACACCACGTAGATTCGCGTGTATCCGATATGCCCTTCGGGGCCGGATCCCCGCCCCCCGGTGCAGAGTGCGGTGGAAGCCACTGAAGCAGTCCGGTGGAAAGAACGCACAAGCGCAGAATGAGGCGATATGCCCACCTCACACATCACGCAATTTCTCCTGGAAGCAACAATTCCGGACCAGACCCAGGAACCCCTCGGGTCCGACTGCCTCTACGGGCTCTACACCAGCTGGTGCATTCTGCATCGCATCAGCCCCCTCGAGGCCCGCCACTTCCGCGACGCGCTCCAACACCACGGAGTAGAACCAGGCAAGACTCGACGAAGAATCGCAGGTCCCGCCGCCGCCGACTACATAATCTCCAGCTACCCGCCGTTTTCCAGCAACGCTTCATAACCACCACGTACCGGCACCACGACCGCGCACCGCCCGCCTGAACCCCCAACCCCCACCCCGACATCGTCCGCGCCGCCGGCACGTCGGGCGGAGGCCACCGAGCGATGACAGGTTCCGCCGACTGATCAGCACGACAGCGGAGCAATTAGCCGCCCGGCCGCGCCGAACCATAGGCTTAGCCTTCACGTTCCCCGTTCACCATCCGGCAGGATCCCATGGCTGCGCAGGCTCCAACAGAGTCATTCATCCCATCACCGACCGTCAGTGCGTTCCATCTGGGACCGCTGAGCATCCACTTCTACGCGCTGTGCATTCTTGCCGGCATCGCACTCGCCCTCTGGCTCGGGTCCCGGCGCTGGCAGCAGCGCGGCGGCCAACCGGGTCAGGTGCTGGACATCTGCCTCTGGGCGATTCCGGCCGGAATCATCGGCGGCCGGATCTACCACGTCATCACCGACCCCGAACTGTATTTCCTCCCCGGTCGGAACCCGTGGAACGCCCTCGCCATCTGGGACGGCGGCCTCGGCATCTGGGGTGCCGTCGCCCTTGGCTGCGCCGGCGCCTGGATCGGCTGCCGCAGGCTGAAGGTCCCCTTCGTCGCTTTCCTGGACGCCGTCGCCCCCGGCGTCCTCTTCGCCCAGGCGCTGGGCCGCTGGGGAAACTGGTTCAACAACGAACTCTACGGCGACCCCAGCACCCTGCCATGGAAGCTCCAGATCCACCAGATGGACCCTGCCTCCGGGATCGCCGCGACGGACGCGTCCGGGGCGCCTGTGGTCTTAGGATTCTTCGAGCCGACGTTCCTGTACGAGTCGTTGTGGTGCGTGATCGCCGGGGCCGCAATCCTGTTCCTCGATGCCCGCTTCAGGCTGGGCGCGGGAAGTGTTTTCGCCCTCTACGTGGGCGGTTACTCTGCCGGGCGTTTCGTCTTCGAGTTGATGCGCTCCGACTACGCAAACCTGATCCTGGGTCTGCGAGTGAACACCTGGGTCGCGGCCTTGCTCTTTGCCGCCGGCTCGACATTATTCCTTGCGCTGTTCCGCCGTCCCCGGTCCAGGACCGGGCCGGCGCCCTTCGACCCGGCCTCGGTTTAGGCCGGACCCGGCTCGACCGTAATCTTTTGCGCGCCGGTGCGAATATGGCGATACCAGCAGCAGCGGAAAATGGTCATGATGATCAGGTCGATGGCGCCCGCCGCGGTGGATCAGCTGGCGGGATTGTGCCTGGCCTTCGGAGACGTCGGCCAGCCGTTGCGCACCTACGCAATTTTGGACACCAGGACTGTCTGGGAAGTAGCTTTTCGCCGTCCGGGCGCAGCTCTCCGGCTGGCGACCATATGCGAGACCTTTGGTGCTGCCCTGGTGACTTGCGAGCTCAGGTCCTCTATCCAGTACCAATCGGGTCCCAACTGTGGCAACACCTTGGAGGGCCTATCGGGCGCCACCCAAGGCGGCAGCGGCGTGGCCTCAAAGAGTGCAGACACCATCGGGACCAGAATCGGACGGATGGACGATGAACAGCCGGTGACCCTTGTGGCGAGCAGATTCGAGGAATGGGCGGACCACTATGCCCGGTTCGCCGCGTCGATCCTCGAAGTGCTCCCCGAAGCCCACTGCGAACACATTGGTTCGACTTCCGTGCCCGACCTGCCGGCGAAAGATGTCATAGACGTGATCGTTGGGGTTAAGGTTTCGAGCGTTCAAAATGCAGCCCGGGCGCTGAAAATGGCGGGGCTCGACCTCGAGGGGATGAAGCCCGGCCATTGCTGGCTCGCGTGGCCAAGCCGCCGCCATCGGGAATCCGTGGTGCATGTCGTCGCATTCGAAGGCACTGAATCGTCTGCACGCATCGTATTCCGCGATCTGCTCAGAGAAGATCCGGGGGCCCGCGCCGAATACTTTGAGGCCAAGAAGACCGCAGCCGACGCAGCCTCGGGCTGGAGTGACTGCACGGCTGCCAAATACCCCACCGTCGCGCGCCTTCTAACTCGGACCAATCGAATGCCCTGACAACGCCCAGCGCCAGGTCCCAGGAAGGGGAAATTTGCACGGCGAGGGATCCTTTACCGGGCACCACCTCAAGCGTCTGCCCCGGCAACGAGGGGTGGGGCTGGTTCCGCGGTGGCGTAAAGGGCGTTTAGCTGGCGGTAGAGCGTTCGGACGATGTAGCGCTTGAGGGATCTGCGGATTTCGCGGTAGCTGCGGCCTTCTTGGGTGCGTTTGGTGACGTAGTCCCGGGTTCCGGGGTCGTGGACCATCCGGGTCATGGTTATGGTGTGCACGGCTCGGTTGAGGCGCCTATCACCGCCGCGATTGAGCCTGTGCCGGACAGTGTTACCGCTTGAGGCTGGCAAGGGATTCACCCCTGCCAGTGAGGCGAAGGCAGCTTCGCTGCGCACCCTTCCGGGATGCGACCAAACTGTCAGGACGGTGGCGACCGTGACGGCCCCGGCGCCCATCATCGCCAACAGCGGCGCCGCGGGGCTTTGCTGGATCAGTTCTGTCATGCGCTTCTGGTTCGCAGTCAGCTGGGTGGTCACTTCGAGAACGCGGCGCGCCAACCGGACGGCTTCCTCGCGCGCGATCGATAGTTCGATCGGCTCGTCTCGTTCCCGCCATCTGGTGATCGTGGCGATCTGGGCGGGAACCAGAGGTTTGCGGGCGTCGATTCCAAGATCGTGTGCCCGGAGTAAGGCGATGAGTGCATTGACATTCATTGTTCGGTCCCGGGTCAGCTGGTCCCGGGCTGCGCTCAGGATCCTGAGTCCGGCACGGGTTCCTTCATCCCGGCGCGGGGCTCGGAGCTGGGACTCCTCTATGGCCAGGACTGCGGTTCCGATGGCTGCGGCGTCCAGCGGGTCGGATTTGCCGATTCCCCGGCGGCCTCGGGCGTTCATCCGTGGAGCTTCGGCGACGTCGTAGCCGGCGTCGGTTACTGCCCGGGCCAGGCGCGCCCCGTAGGAGCCAACGCCCTCAACGGCCCATAGACAGGCCATGTCGCCGTCTGTCCGTCGGCCTACCCACGCGAGTGCTCGGGATATCCCTGCCGGGGTGGTCGGGAACTGCTCGCACGCGATACGTCGCTTGGTGCTGGCCTCGATGATGGCGTAGGTGTGGGTGCGGGCGTGGCAGTCCACGCCGATGACGAATGGGCGGGTCTGCGCAACGATAGTCAACGCGGCCACCCTCCTTCCTTTCGAGCGGGCAAGATTGGTCGCATCGCGACCGGCACTGGACCTGGGAAGTATCACTTCGAGGCAAAACTGTGATGAGCCACAACCTCAAGAGGCTGGGCAAGCTTCTAATCAAGCCACCGACGTGAGACAGATCAACGCCGGCCGCTCCACCCAGCGCGGACAGGTCGGGGGAAACGCACCCTGGGGGCAATTGTTTTTTCGAGTCACGCGCCAGGCAGAACGACCGGCATCAACACTGCCAGCTAGTCCCAGACCAGCCACGTAAAGACTCACAGTTGTTTTTTGGCTGCTGGCGGAGCTTGCGGAGCTGTGCCCGACGGAGGCCTGTCTACCGGAGGCAAGGGGCAGGAAATTCCCGGAGGAAATAAGCGACGAAGGAGCGCCGCAGGGACATTTCCTGTACCGCAGGCCCCTGGAGGAGCGACAGGGGCTAGACGGGCTGGAGCGGGCACGTACGATCCGAAGGACAGCAGCCAAAAAACGTCGAAGACGTCAACAACAGGGACAGGGATCCCGGAGCTCTGCGACGGAAACCCTGGACCCAACAGCCGGCCGCGCCAGCGGACGACCAATAACTGGTTGGAGCGCAGCGGAAACCAGTCGCCTCGGCCGGGCACCGCGGCACGCCCCCGCTGCCCGTCTCAGGGCCGGTCACCGTGGCAGGATGGGCCCCAATATGGACAGACGGTTACGCCACGCCCCGGACCCGGAATGGGTGTTGATGTACCGGCACGGACTGAGCCGGAAACGCATCGCCGCGCTCGTGCGCGCTGCGCCGGCCACCGTCGGCTACCATCTGGCGGTCGGCCGCCGCCAGGACCCCGGCCTCGAGGCCGCCCACCGGGCCGCTGCCGGAACGGCCCTCTCCCCCGCCGCCACGGCCCGGATGGAAGAGATCATCGCCTGGACAAGCGCCCAGGGGCGGTTCCCCCGCAGCAGCTCGCAGGACCTGGGCGAACGATCGATGGGCGCCTGGCTCGGGCAGCGCCGGCACGAAGCAGCCGACGGCACACTTCACCCGGTCTACCGGAAAGGCCTCTCCCGGGTCCCCGACTGGGATACCAACGCCAGGGCAGCCGTCGACGAGGCCCGGTGGCATGATCGGCTCGGCCAACTCGTGCGCTTCCGCGCCGAAGGCAACGACTGGCCCCGCCATCGCGGCTACGCCTCAGAACAGGAACACACCCTCGGGGTGTGGCTCCACTCGCAGCGGCAAAGTCACCGCAACGGCGGCCTCGATCCGGACAGGGTGCGGCTCCTCGATGACGCCGCACCCGGCTGGCGGGCCGGTCGGGGCCGCGGCCGCCCGACCCGCCGGTAAACACGCCACCGTCCCGGAAACTCCCCCGTCCCGTCGTTCCCTGCCAGTAAACTCGTGAAGGCTCTCCAGTCCCCCCAGCGTGGAGAGCCGGGAGCCCCCACGCTTGAGTCCTTGGATTCGCGCGGGGGCTTCCTCATACCCTGTCCCCCACCGCAGCCAGGACATCCGGAACCCTCTCCCCCACGGTCCTTGCGGGTTGTGCCCATTGGGGTCAGGTGGAGCCCTCCGCACAGCTCAAAGCTGTCCCCGCTGGCGTGCAACCCGACAGCTGTCCCGGCCCTGCCGGGGACGGTGGCAGAAATGTCACAGGGGTAGCCCATACTTAATTCAGCGGCCGGAGAGGCCGCTTTTCTTTGGCGTGTCTATTCGAACATATGTTCTAAAGTGGTGGTATGGGACCGGAGCAGGCGAGCAGGCTGCAGGCGCAGTACGCGCGGCGGGCCGGCCCGATAGGGCTGACGGTGGAAGAGCTCGATTTTGAGCACTTCCCCGTCAAGAACGGCTTCCCCGGGATCCCGGTGAAGGCGTGGATCCGGTTCCCGAACTGTGCGGAGCTGGTCGATGGCGAGGTGTACGCCTGGACAGCCAAGGCCGCTGAAGTGACGTGGAAGGACGGGCCGGTGACGTACCGGACCTGGGTGTGGAGTTCGGCAGTGACCCGCCGGCAAGACATGATGACCAGAAATTTGGGAGAGCGCGTAGACCGTGACAGCAGTAGCGAATGAAAAAATCCTGGACGTCCAGGTCGACGTCCGCTTTACCGCCGCCGGCGCTCCCCTCGCCGTCCGGTTCGACGGACGCATCTGGGCCGTGGCTGCGGACCCGGTGCACTGGTTCGCCCGGGACGCCTGGTGGGACACCCGGCGGACCGCGGCCGTCGGCGCCGGTGACGTCGTCAGCGTCGAATACTGGCAGGTCCAGGTCCGCCTCGGATCCAACTCCGCACTGCGGACCTTCACCATTCGCCGGCACCCCCTTTCGACCCAGTGGCTGCTGGAAAGCATCAGCGACTAGGGCGTGTCTCCTAAAACCTGGTTGGTTGTTCGGGATGCTTGATGGGTGTCTCGTACTTCTGTTTTGACTGATGGGCAGTGGGCCCGCATCCAGCCGTTGTTGCCGTCCTCTAATGGGCGGCGGGGTCGTCGTTTCCGGGATGACCGCCGAGTGGTCGAGGGCATCATCTACCGTTATCGGTGCGGGATCGCGTGGCGGGATGTGCCTTCCGAGTTCGGTCCATGGCAGACCATTTGGAAGCGTCACCGCCGCTACAGCGGCGACGGAACGTGGGACAGCATCCTTGCGGCGCTGCTGACGGTCGCGGACTCTCAGGGTGATGTGGACTGGTCGGTCTCGGTCGATTCGACGGTCAACCGCGCCCACCAGCACGGCACCAACCTTCCCCGCACCACAGGGGGCCGGCTCGAATTACATGAATCTGTTTGCTGAACCGGACGACCACGCCATCGGCCGTTCCCGCGGCGGGCTGAGCACTAAGATCCACGCCCTGGTTGATGGCAAAGGCAGGCCCCTTGTTTTGCTCGTCGCACCGGGGCAGGGCGGTGATGCACCGATGTTCACCCACCTGATGGACCAGTTGAAGATCAACCGGGCCGGTCCGGGCAGGCCACGAACCCGCCCGGACCGCGTCCGCGGTGACAAGGCCTACTCATCCCGGGCCATCCGAACTCACCTGCGCGACCGGGGCATCACCGCTGTCATCCCGCAGCCTTCCGACCAGATCGGCCACCGGAAACGGCGCGGCTCCTACGGCGGCCGCCCGCCGGGCTTCGACAAAGAGGACTACAAAGGCCGCAACGTCGTCGAACGAAACTTCAACACCTTCAAACAATGGCGGGCCCTGGCGACCCGCTACGACAAACTCGCCCTCACCTACCGCGGCGGAGCAGTCCTCCGAGCAATCAGCATCTGGCTGACAGCTTTAGGAGACACGCCCTAGGCCACAGTGATCCATCAAACGATCAGCGATCAGACCTGGGCGGGAATCCGCAACGAGTTCACCTTGCCGCCCCTCGCCCAGGTGCACCGCCGACTCTCTGAACTTGTGAAAGACCCGGAACCGATCATGCGCCAGCTCGTCCGAGTCTTCATTGATGACGGGACCTTCTGCCCGGGATTCCAGTTCCTCCCCGGTGGCCATCTCCACCCAACGGTCTCGCTGCTGTTCCGGCGGGCGATGGAACTGAAGCTCCCGCACAACTACTTCACGGTATGGATGGTCACCAAGTCCCGAGACTTGGCCGGAGCCCGGCCCGTGGACCGCTTGAACGCCGCCCCCACTCCCCTGGTGAACGCCCTTGAGTCGTTTCACTGGCAGTAGACCCTTTTGAAAGCACGTGTGGAGTGCCGAGCTGGACTTGGACGAGGAAGAACCCGGCCGCCTTTTGGGGCGGTCGGGTTCTTTAGGGATCTCAACTACGGTCAGGACTCTTCGGTCACGTCCACGACCGCGGCGTCTGCGTTCTTCTTCACGGACTCGACGCCGTTCAGAGCGCTGGCCTTGGACTTGTAGCTCTCCGATGAGGCGATCACTTCGCCGTTGCCAGCCTTGAGGCGGAAACGGTATCCGCCGGATTTGTCTTTGTAGACCTCGAACTTGCCTGCCACAGGTGCTCCTTCGGTTGATCTGCCGGCCGCCGAGGGCCGCTGGCCAAAGACTACCGGCATGGGGCGCGGCAAGTCCCGGAGGTTGCGCGGCACGCCCCATCGGCTCAGGAATAAGGTGCCTAGGTGGAAATTATTGGCACAATCCAAGCACCCGACGGCAGCCAGGAGCGCGTGACCGCCCCTGGCGCAACATATGGAGACGCCCGCAAAGCTCTCAATGGCAGCATTCCAGAGGGCTATAAGCTTCTCGTGATCCGAACCGGCGACTAGTCCGCCCCGGATAACCAGTTCTAGAGACGGACCCACTCCGCCATTGCTTTGACGCCAGCGCGATTATTGACGTCTTTACTGTCAAGGGAGCATTGGCTGCGTCAGGACTGGATTTTCCGTCCATAGGAAGCCGCCAGACTTTCACGCCGACTTTTTCACTCATACGCCATACGCCATGCCATAAGGCGCGCCATACGTGATGCACAGACAAAAGCACTAGATGCGGCGTAGCGCCATACCGAACGCACCGCTAGCTTCCGTACTTGGGCCAATGCATGTATTCACGCTTGTTCTTCCGCCTTATAACCAACGTGCGTACGTGCCAGTTACCCGACGCGCCTTCAGGCATGCCACTGCACGAGTGAACCCATAGACAGCAGGGTTAGACCACCAACAACACGCTCCGCCTCGCTTCAAACGCGTGTCACTACCAAAGAGCACGCATCAGCGCACGTAGCCTTAGAGGCAGGAACGTCCGCCTTCCAGTACGTAGGAGAATGACCGGCCGATGGCACGATCACTGCAAGCCTCAGTACCCCCGAAATCCCGCGAAACACGGGCAATTGACCGGGTCATATCCCTGGCTAACGGCAAAGGGGGAGTGGGTAAAACCACGACCGCGGCAAACGTTGGCGGATACGTCGCCTTAGCCGGTTCGCGGGTTCTGATGGTCGACCTCGACCCCCAGGGCGACCTGGCTCGGGATCTCGGTTATGAACGTCAAAGCGGTCGGGAGCTGTTCCAAGCACTCATCGCCGGGACAGCGCCGATGATCCTCCGCAACGTCCGTGAGAATCTAGATGTCATCCCCGGCGGTCAAGACCTCGAAGATATCCAAGGAATCATGCTCTCGCGTTCCAGCCGCTCGGACGCCGGCGACTTCGGCGACATGCTTTACACCGTCCTCGCGCCTCTGGCGGACGACTATGACCTCATCCTGATAGACACCCCTCCGGGAGAACGGATTCTCGTTGAGGGCGCTTTCGCTATCTCCAGCGCCGTCGTGATTCCTACACGCTCCGATGACGCGAGCATCGACGGCGTGGAACGCATCGCCCGCCGCTTTATGGCCGTCCGGGACCGGAATCCGAACTTGCAACTGGCCGGCATCGTCCTGTTCGGCGTCGGACCCCGCTCGTTGCGCCTGGAACGCAGCGTACGAGACACGCTGGAAGAGATGCTCGGCACCGTCGCCCCCGTCTTCGAAACCCGGATCCGGAACCTGGAGAGCGCCAGCGCGGACGCACGCCGCAAGGGCCTGCTGTTCCACGAGTTGGAGGGTGCAGTCACCGACGCCCAGAAGAAACGCCTAAAGGCCCTCCGGGCAGGGGAGAAGCCTGCAGAAGGGTTCTTCTCACGCAACGCCGGGGGACTGGCTGAAGAATACGAGCAGTTGACCGGCGAGATACTGGCCCGCCTTAACGAGATCGAAAGCGGCAACCAGGCATGAGCGGCCGGCCTAACCTTTCTGGTGCTTTCGCGCCATCCGTAGCTCCCGCGCGCGGGGCAGCGTTGCAGGGCCTACTCGCACCGAAGCGGCGGGGGAGCGCTGCCCAAGCGC
Source organism: Arthrobacter sp. BPSS-3 (assembly GCF_044628475.1). NCBI lineage: Bacteria > Bacillati > Actinomycetota > Actinomycetes > Micrococcales > Micrococcaceae > Arthrobacter > Arthrobacter sp. BPSS-3. The sequence goes on along the minus strand of NZ_JBIMMV010000013.1, from coordinate 56,819 downwards.
CCGCCCCGGCCAAGGAACCCGAGTCGCCTGAGAGATCAGCGGAAGCGCTGGCGGAGAAGACCGTCCAAGTTCCGCCCACGTCTGAACTCGAGTCCAATATCGAACAGGGTCCTACCGTCGAGCAGACATCGACGAAAGAGCGGGAGCGCAGCACTGTTGAGCCCGAGCTGGTTTCTGCGACCACTCAGACTCAGAAACCAGCTCCGCGGCAGCAACCGGCGGCTAAGCGGGGCGCCGCATCTGCAGTGAAGGCCTCCGAGACGGTGCCTGGGGGGCTGCGCAACGTCGGGGTCTACCTGCCGCCGGCCTTGCTCGCCGACGTCAAGGATGCTGTGTACCACGCCCGAACGACGTACGCGGATCTGCTCATCGATGCCTTTGAGGCTCTGGATGAAGAGCAGATATCGGGGGAGTTCACGGTGGAGACGATGTTGACGAGATCGGGCATGCCGCGGCGCGTACCTCGAAAAAGGGGAGAGGCCGGCATCCAAATTCAGCTGCGTCTCGACGGTCTGCAGGTCGCCTGGCTGGATGAGAAAGTCGTGGAGTTCGGCGCTCCGTCACGCAGCGCCCTTGTCTCCGCAGTCTTCAAGCTTCACGTCCCCGCACGCCTAACCGCGAAGGAGTGAGGGACTCATCGCTATGGGATGCGGCCATGCCTCCTATAGTTCTTATGGCTTAGGTTATGGCACGAAGTTAGTGGGCTGGCCCTCGGCAGAGGAATGCTGAACACACAGAACTTCGGCGTTGACCCTAGCCGGCTCTACTGAATGCGACGTCCGCGAGGGTCCATTCATCGGGCGGCCCTTCGAATGTCTCCCACGGGTAGTCTTCGCTGGGGGAGAGGAGCTCGGCGACGGTGTTGACGTGTTTGGCCAGCCATTCGCGCCAGATTATCCGGTCCTGCTTGTAGCGCTGCAGCTGCGCAGCGACCGCCTCCAGGACGCCGAGTTGTTCAGCGAGTTGTCTCAACGACGTCGATGACACCACGGCCCAGGACTTCCCGGCATTCCGCGCCACCAAGTTCCAGGCCGCCAGGATTTCCAGTGCTTCGTTTACCGCTGACCTCGAGAGCCGGGTAACGCGCACGATTTCGGCGATCGGCATGGCGGGGGAGTTCTCGAGTGCTTCGTAGACGAACGCCGCCGGCAGGCCCAGTTCCCGGAAGACGGGGCGTACTGCGTGGATCTTTCCTTTCTGCCATACTGCATCCTCGGCGGCCGTCTTCAGTTCTTCGGGGACGGTCAGCATGTACAGATCGCCCTTAGTCCCGCGAGCTTCTTCCACCAGGGTAACGAGCGGGTCCTTCTCTGTCCGAAGCGCCTTCAAGTGGAGTGCCACGGTGGTGTGATCCAGGCCCGTGGCTACAGCCATTGACCTCACCCCGAATTCAATAAACCGGGACCCGGTCATGTGGGCTGCCTCACCAAGAGATCTCAGCACCATTCTTCGTGCCATTCCTGTTCTGGATTCCTGGTAGTGCACCTCACTGATCCGAAGCGCGTTCCTCCATGTCCTAATGAACTGGTGCTCGGCACCAGGATTCAGCGAAATTGGATTCGAACCCTTTAGTACAGGGGGCTGTGTATTTGGCTGGCTTGTGGGGGATCTACGGACATTGTCATTCCCGTCCGCGGTTGCACTCTTTTTGAGATAGGCGACGGCGTTGATCCAGTCCCGGCGCAGAGCCGGAATCCGGTGGCGGGAGGCGTACCGGGCGTAGAAGGAGGCCAGCCCGGGCCAGGTCCCTTGCTTCATGCGGCGTTCCACGTCGACGAGCTGGAGGCCAGCGGCGGCTGCTCCGGTGACGATCGCCTGACGGGCGTCTGAGTCGGTGGCGTACCGGGTGGTGTCGTAGAGTCCGGTCTGCGCCATGAGTTGCATAACCCGTGACATTCGGCCGGCCGGGTGCTTGACCGCGGGTGCCGCATCGGCTGCCGGAGCGAAGGGTTCCTCAAGCCGGAGCGCCCGCGCAGCGTTGATTTCGCCCGCCAGGTCAGCGGTCATGGCTGCCCAGATGTCGGTCGGGTTTGGCCGGCGGGCGACGTCGTAGGCCATGGATAACGACATGGCTAGCTCTTGGTGGCCGCCGCGTTTGTGCGGGGAACCCGGGGTCCGCATGCAGCCGTGGAGAAGGTTCTGGTGCGGGGTCTTGTCCAGTGTCCGGTACCGGGTGCCCAGGGCCTCTACAAGATCGCGCGCTTCAGAGAAGGTGACCCTTTGAGCAAGCGGGATGTAGATGTGGCGGCCGCCGTTTGGCGAGTAGTCCTCGATCCACCGCGCCCCGAACGAGTGGAGCCAGGCCTGGACGGCGCGGACGTCCGCCAAAACCCAGTCGACACCGGCTACCGAGGAGTCGAAGTCGAGGAAGATCGCAGCGCATGTGCCGTCTTTACCGAAAATACGCACCGCGGCGGGAAGTGTGGGTAGCGTCTCGCAGAGGGCGCGTTCGTGCTTCTGCGGGTAGGTCTTGCCGGCGTCCCGGGAGAGTCGAACACGGGGCTGGCCAGCAAGGATAGGTGCCAGGGCAGCCCAGGCCTGAGCGGGGCTGTGAGCAGAGGATGGCTCGCGCGACACGCCATCCCCGTATTGGGCTGGCAGCACGCGACCGTGCTGTTGTACGATGATGATGTTCCTGTCGAGGGAATGGTTAAGGACCGATCCTGCAAGATCGGTTTGCAACACAAATGAAGCCCTGTGAAGGTCTTCTATCCGATCTACGATCTGTTCGCCGGCAAGCTTCCCGGATCGTGGATCTTCAGCTTCGAAGGCCCGCCTAGTGCGGGCCTTCTTCTGTTATGAGGCTATGCGTATCGGCAGTTCCTCCTGGTGTGCGAAGTGATCCAGCAGAGCCAGATCTTCGCGCAGGGAACGGTCTACGGCGGATGAAACGTAGTCTGTGACAGTCATGCCCTTGGCGGCAGCGATCATCTGAACGTCCTCCGCGGTCTTAGCCTGCGTGCGGAAGCCAATGTATTTGCGGAGTCCCTTGCTGGGCCGTCCGCCTCCACGATTGATTACTGCGCTCATGGTCATGTCCTTTGAATCTCGCACAACCTGCGGTTGCGGCTGCTTCATCGCTGGTGCTACTTGCGGTCGATCACTATCAGGTTTCTGTTTACAGCTATCGACTGAGTCGAAACTAGCACTGCTTTCGAAGGCATCCGGGGATTTGTTTACAGAAAACAAACCCGCGTGTCGCGTCGCTCCGGCCCCGAATGCCCAGCGAAATCAGCGAATTGACGTTCACGACTGCCGGGTGGACCCGGGGCGCCTCAGCGCAGGACCGTTGATCGCGCATGCTCGTCCCCTTTTCGTGGAGTGAGGGCGGCGTCCCCAAGCCGCTTGATATGGTTGTCCCCGTTCCATCCGGGATGCCTGAAACAGCCTAAACCATGTTCGAAACATGTTTCAAGCCATGTTCCGTTGAAGATACCGAAGGGCCAGTAGTCGTGACGCAACCCTTGCGATCCCTGCCTGTGACCACCTCTCAGCGGGCTTTCCGCGATGCATCGTCCGCATTCTCATCCTTGGAACTTCCAAGCGCCCTGACTCTAGACCGCCTCGTCAGCGTCGTTGCCGGGATCCGTGGCAAGCAAATCCGGATACGTGCCACTGAAAAACTCGTCGGGACTTCCATCTGTGGTCTCTGGCTTCCTGGAACGAAGGTCGAGTGGGTCTTTCATCCTCCAACGCCCTGGGAGCTACAGCGTCAACAATTCATCCTTCACGAGCTTGCCCACATGGTTCTTGGCCATGACACAACACCGGGCGCAGGGACCGTTCTGAAGAGCGGCTTCCGCGGTCTTTCTCCCGAAATCGTGCGCAGGGCGCTTATGCGGACCGAATATCGGACCCTCGAAGAGGCGACGGCCGAGTATCTTGCCGATCTCTTGGCGGAGGCCTTGAGGAAGGGGCCCCGCGAACCGGGTGCCTTTGAGGATGTGTTCGGCTAATGGAGATCATCGCCGCAGGGCTCATGGTGGCCCTGACTCTTGTTGTTATCGCGTCGCGTGGCCAGGGTAAGGACACCAGCATTCTGTTCGCCTCGATGCTGATCTCAGTGGCAATGCTTCTCAATGTTGACGCTTTATACGTGCTTGCAGACGGCTGGGTCGGGGCGAAGAACTTCGCGGACCTGGGATCAAATCTATTTCTGCTCACAGGGATCTATTTTCTTGCCCGAGCCATCCACCGCGCTGCGGGGCCGGCGTCTTATGGCAACGAATCTTCGTATGACAGGTGGGCCAAGATGGGGCTTGCAGGTGCCACCATCTCGGCCACTGCCCTGTTCCTTTTGGTTGACGCCCCTGTAACGTCGACAACTTTTATGAGGGACTTCGGTGGAGCATGGGCGGCGGGTCTATATTCCGCTGTGCAGTATCTCTACATCGGCGCGGTTATGGCAGCCGCAGGTTGGACATGCGTGCGGTTCCGAAAATCGTGGACCGCGAGGGTCTATACCATCGCGTTCGCGCTGGTTGGTTTTGGATGCCTATCCGCGGTTCTGTTAGTCCTAGATGTTCTATTACTGGACACCCTCCATGTTCTCGACATCGTCGCGCCTCTCTCGGTGCTGTCCGGCGTGTATGCGGGGTTGAACTCGGTTACATTCTTTTTGCTTTGCACCGGCTTAGCCTTGCCTCCGGCCAGCCGCAAGGTCGCGGCCATGCGCGAAACAGTGCGAACCAGCTCTGTGATTGCTGGTTTGGAACCAGTCTGGGGGCAGGCAGTAGCAGGGAATGCCGGGCTGACACTGGATCTTGGCGTGGTTCCGAAACGTCCAGATCGGCGGCGCAGGGAGCTGCACCGCATGGTTGTAGAAATCCAGGATTCTCTTGCACGGGATCCAGACGTACGGGACAAAATCGGGACCAAAGGTCTCACTAAGCTGTCGAATGCCTCCGATCACCTCGAGAGGCTCTCGTGGCGTCCTCGCTGAGCTCCGTGTTGCGAGCAGGCCTTTTCGGGGCTGCAGGAGTAGGTGGGGCCGCGCTGATTTGGGCGGCCCGAGAGGCAACGTCACCGACCTACAAGCCCACCTATGACATCGTCCCCTTAGAAATTTCCGACGACCAGATTCTGTTTCGAGCCTCGCGACGCACACTAGCGCCGGGCCAATTCGGGTTTCACCTTTCTAGTGGCGGCCCGCCGGCCGTAATCGGACCGGTCGTATCTGTCCAAAAGGGAAAAGTCCTGCGCCAACTTCTTTTTCGGCCCGCGGATCTTTCCATCTATTCCCGGGGGCGGTGGAGTGGCATCGTCTCGGTGAACCCTTTGTCCGTTGCACCTGACGCGACCGCGGCCTTTATAGAGACTTCCCTCGGCTCAGCCCCTGCATGGGTGATCGACCGCGGAACTAACTGCTGGGCCATCCATGTCCATGGGCAGGGAAGCTCGAAGGCTCAGACTTTGCGTGGGGTTGAGAGCGCATCGGGGCTGGGACTCAGCTCGTTGGTGATTTCATATCGCAACGATGGTGAGGGTCCCAGCTCGAAGGACGCGAGATGCCACCTGGGCGAATCAGAGTGGCACGACATAGAAGCGGCTCTTCAATTTGTTGCGGAGCGCGGTGGAACTGAGTGCATAGTGTTTGGCTGGTCACTCGGGGCCACTATGGCTCTAAATGCCGTACAGCGGTCACCGCTGGCTCGGACGATTAAGGGCTTGGTCATGGTTTCGCCGGCATTGGTTTGGGAGGAGGTGCTGCGTGCGAACGCCCACCATCACGGGTGGCCCCGGGTGTTGGGCTCGCTCATGGCCCGTCTCCTAGCGCTCAGCTCATTCAGCAGACTGGTAGGCCTCGAGGCTCCGATCGATGTACGAGGTGCTGACAGGACCAGGGTTGCGGGCGATCTGGGCATTCCGGTCCTGATCATCCATAACAAGAACGATTGGTCTGTCCCTTTTGAAATTTCGACTCGTTTCGCACAGGCTCACGAGGATTGGATCGAACTAGTTGAGTTTGACTGTTCCGGGCACACTCAAGAATGGAATTCCGACCCGGTATGGTGGAACCTAGCCGTCCGCCGCTGGTACGAGAATTGGTTCCGTTCTGGCCCGACCGGAAAACAAGCTGCGACAGCCAGCGAATGAAAGTAGATGGTTGAATTTATGGTTGGCGGTGACAGCCCCCAGACTCGATTGGAGCGAGCGGAGACACTCGCTCGCAAGGTGAACCTCCTCCTGGATGTCGTCGTGGCCGAAGGCGGGGAACCCTATGAGTTCTCCGACATCCAAGCGGGCGTGCGCGAAAATGGGTACGAACTCTCTCGGACGCGCTGGTGGCGTATTCGTTCCGGTGAGTCACCTGACGCTGTCCCAAGAGAAGCTCTGGTTGCGCTGGCCAAATTCTTCGAGGTAGATCCGGCATACCTGACCGATGAAACCGGCGAGCTCCCGGAACGGATTGAGCGCGAGTTGCAGCTCTTGAAAAGGATGCGTCGCAACAGATTAAAGAACATCGCCGCGCGGACTCTCGGCGACATAGACATCAAGACCCTCGAGGCAATTAACGCGCTCCTGGATGATGTGGATGGCGATGAGGGCGTCAATTTGCCTTAGTTTGAACCATGATTGAAACATGTTTCAATCCTGATATCGTAGATGCGTGCGCACTTCGACATCTTCCAAGATCCGGTCCTGCGCGGTCGCTTGCCACCACCCAACCCCGCACCAATCTCAGTCAGGCGCCTTCGATAAAGGCGGCGTATGCCTGAACCAGTTGGCGAACCCGAGTTCGGTGGATCGCGTATACAACATTCTTGCCATGCCGCAGACCCGCAGGTGGATCAGTTTGGACCAATCCCGCCTTGGAAAGGACATCGAGGTGTCGGTTCAGGCTCGGCCGGCTGATATCCAGAGCAGAGTGCAGACGCCCGACCGTGGACGGGCCGAGCCTGGAGAGGTTATGCAAGATGTCAGCGCGGGCTCGATTGCCAATGAGGCTGACTGCTGCCTCAACATCGACGGGCATCTTCGGTCGAAGCAAATTCGGCATGCCTCAATCTTGCCTGACCCTTTTCGAGGACGCACTCTATCAATAAATAATAGAGTTATTGTAGGTCGATCATTGTGGCGCAATTGAGGGTGCCGCGGCTGCAAGTAGGCGCCGCAGTTGGCTTGTTCTCGATCTTTCTTGGCCTGGTCCTGTCGATGGTGCTGCTCCTTTCCGAGCCATCTCCTGCTGCCGCCTGCGGCCCAGCGATTTCCGTGTCCGTGGACGCCAACACCAAGGTCGACGGCTACACACAGGAACAGCTGAAGAATGCTGCGTCGATCATGGGCGCTGGTAAGGCTTTGAACCTGTCCGTGAACGGTCAGATGCTCGCGGTGATGGTTGCCCTGGGGGAGTCCGGCCTTCGTGTTCTCGACAGCGGCGACGTAGCCGGCCCCGATTCGCGCGGTCTGTTTCAGCAGCGTGGCAATGGTGCATGGGGCTCTTACGAAGACCGTATGAACCCGACCAAGAGCGCCACGAACTTCGTCAAGGCGTTGCAGGGTGTGCCGGGGTGGGAGTTGCTTGAGCCAACGATCGCGGCCAACAAGGTCCAGCGCAACGCTGACCCGTACCACTACCAGAAGTACTGGCCCGACGCTGTGAAGATCGTCCAGGCTCTCTCCGCCTCGAAGTTCTCCCTGCAGGGAAGCGAGTGCGGGATCCCGGGGCAGTCAGGCGCCGGGAACGACTACCCGTGGAAGAGCTCACCGACCTGGATGCAGGCCGGCGCCAACGCTTCCAGCACCTCACCGCTGGGCATGTACTACCGGGAGTGCGTGGACTTCGCCCTGTGGCGCGTGAACCAGCAGATGGGATCCACGAGTGCCCCGTTCAAGTTCCTCAACGGCACCTTCCGTCCCGACGGTCAGGGCCTGGGTTCGGCACTGACGTGGAAGGCCGGCTGGGATGCCAAGGGCTGGCCCACCGGCCGCGCACCGAAAGTCGGTGCAGTGGTCTGGTATGCGCCAGGGGCCGGGGGAGCGGACCCCAGCTTCGGCCATGTCGGCGTGGTGAAGGAAGTCAAAGACAACGGAACTTACGTCGAAGAGGGCTACAACGGCAACCCTGCCCCGGATGACCACAACTACTACACCCGGACCGTGGCCAGCACAGTTCCCTCGGCCTTCCTGTACCTGCCCATCCAAGAGGAGACGAAGTGAAGAAGCCCCTGACCCTGGTGGCCGTGGCGCTGCTATGCGCGGCCTGCGCGCCCGCCGCGTCCACCGGAACCGCGCCGGCGCTATCTTCCAGCGCCAGCACCACACCCTCAGCGCCGGTCTCTCTGAGCGCCAACAGCGGCCCCCAGGCACCCGGCGGCACCGTCCCTCCCACCATCGGCATCACCTGGGATCAGGCCAGCAAGGACGACGCGCTGGACGTTGCTGAGAACGCAATGACCGACTTCGCGCGTCCGAGCCTTAATGAGAAGCAGTGGGCCAACGACCTGGCCCGCTGGCTGACTCCTCAGGCCACCGCGGATTACTCCTCCGTCGACCCTTCCAACATTCCGGCCTCCCGCGTCACCGGAGCGGCCACCTTGTCCGTCGATGAGGCCAACGGTTACGGCGTCACCGCCGCCGTCCCAACCAATGCGGGAACCTACACGCTGCAGCTGCTCCGCACGGACAAGGATGCGCCGTGGAAGGTCAACCGTCTCACCCCGCCCGCATCCTAAACGCCAACCCCCTTTCCCTTCTCACACCTAAGGAACAAGCCGATGGGTACTGTACCAACGCAAGTTATGGCCTTCCCCAGCATCAAGGCCATCGTCCGCGACAACGGCACCGCTGAGGTCGTCGTCGCGGGTAACTCCCGCGTCGTTCCTGTCGGGCAATCCCTGCAGGACCTTCGTAACAACGCACTGGCCCTGGTTGTTGGCGAAGCGCAGACGCTCCAGCGCCCGGTCCGGGTCCAGATCGAGGATCCCGAGGGCCACGGTGAGCTGATCGTCCACCCGGATAACAAGATCGAATCCGTCTCCTACGAAGCACGCACGCCCCGACGCCGGGCCGAAGCACCGACCACCGCCCCGGAAACCGTCGCCCCGGCAGTGATCAGCACCGTCCCCGTTGCGGAGCCGGAGCCGGCAGCGAGGCCGGTGGTTCCCGCGCAGGTTCTTGCGGCCGTGGCCGAGGACCAGCCGTGGCCTCCCGCACCGGCAGAGCAGAGCGAGCCGGCAGCGGTCGCCTCGGAGCAACAAGCGGTTCCTGCGGAGGAAACTCCGACGCGGCGCAGCTTGAAGGACACTTCCTTTCTGGTCAGTGCGCCGGTCCTCGAGCCGGCGACCCAGGGCTGGCGCGGCGCACTCACTCGCCTGGGCATCCGGATGGACCCTTCCGAGGAAGAGCTTTCCGAGCGCGAGGACATCCGTACGGTCAGCCAGCACTGGCCCGGCCCGCGCACCATTGCCGTGGTCAACCGCAAGGGAGGGGCCAACAAGACCCCCACCGTGGTCATGCTCTCGGCAATCCTCGCCCGCTACAGCGGCGCGGCCACGGTCGCATGGGATAACAATGAATCCCAGGGGACCTTGGGCTGGCGGACCGAAAAGGGCGCGCACGACCGCAGCGTGCTGGATCTGATCGACTCCTCAACGGATCTGCTTTCCCCGTCCACGAACGCCGCCGAGATCGCCAAGTTCGTCCACCACCAGACGGCCGATAAGTTCGACGTTCTCCGCTCGGATGAGAACGAAGAAGGCGATCACGAAGTCACCGCCGAGGAAGTCGACATCGCCCACCAGGTCCTGACCCGGTACTACCGGCTCGTCATCATGGATTCGGGCAACACGGCCCGCGCCGCGAACTGGCGGCGCATGATCGACCACACCAACCAGCTCGTCGTCCCCGTGACGGCTATTGAGGACCGTGCCGAGGCTGCCCGCCTGACCCTGCAGACCCTCGAATCCCGCGGTGGCCACGACGCGGAGCTGGCGCGCAACGCCGTTGTGATCGTCTCTGAGTCCACGGACGCGAAACGCTCCATGAGCGGGGATGCCCTGAAGCGGGCCAAAGACGAGGCCGCGCGGATCGCCAGGGGCTTCGAACCCTTCGTCCGCGCCGTCGTCCGCATCCCGTACGACCCGGCCCTGGTCAACGGGCCCATCCGGTACGAAGCCCTCCAGCCCGCCACGCAGCGGGCCTGGCTCGCCGCGGCCGCCGCCGTCGCCGCCGGCTTCTAAACACCACCCACCAGAGACCGAAAGGAGGACCCATGCAACAGACCCTGAACCCCTGGATCACCCGGCCCGCTGTCGAGGCCGAAGCCTCAGAACCGGAGGCACACACCCCGCCGGCGGCCGGGATAAACGCCCCGCTGCGGGGGATGGTCGAACCAGACGCCGCTGACCGCCTGGGCCATCGAAACGTCGCCGGCGCCGCTGCCCTCTGGGTCACCGGAGCCCACGGCGGATCAAGTGAAAGCCGCATTGCGGACCTCCTGGACGGGGCACGCGCCACAGGGCACTGCTGGCCCGTCCCTCAGGACGGAAGCACCCCGAAGCTGCTGCTTGTCTGCCGCGCCGATATGCGCGGACTGACCGCGGCCCGCAGCGCGCTCACCCAGTGGGCCGCCGGCGCAGCCCCGGCCGTTGACCTCCTCGGCCTGGCCATCCTCGCGGACGCCCCCGGAAAGACACCCAAGGCCCTCCGTGACTTCGCCGCCCTTGTCGGCGGGGGAGCACCCCGCCTCTGGACCCTGCCGTGGGTCGAGGCCTGGCGGCACGAAGACACCCCCAGCGTCCCCCCAGCCCGCGAATACCAACGCTTCACCACCGATATAGCTGCACTCCTAGCTGACACCAGCTCCACCAAATGAAAGGTCTCATCATGAACTCTCTCGCCGTATTCGACGGAAGCGTCATCCCCAACCCCACCCCGGTTGTCCCGGCGCAGGCCGGCGGTCTGCTCACGATTCTGAACTGGGCCTCCGGCATCGGCCTGGTCCTCGGCGTACTCGGCGTAATCATCGTCGGCATCGGCATGGTGATCCAGCTGCAGCGCGGTGAGGGCGCCCAGGCCATCGGCAAGCTCGGCTGGGTCCTGCTGGGCTGCATCATCATCACCGGCGCCTCCGGCATCGTTCGCGCGTTCGTCTAAACCACCACCACACGGGAGGTTCACCATGAGCCAGTCCACCGAAGGCAACCCTGAGAGCAACCCCTTCACCAAACCGGGGTTCATCATCGCTACGGCGCTGGTCGTGGCGCTCCTCGCGGCCACCATCGTCATCTTCCTGCTCCCCAAAGGGGATACCGCCGCCCAGCCTGCCCCCGCGTCGCCCTCTGGCAACGTCTCCACGTCGTCGTCGGCTCCGGCCGACGCGGAGGGCAAGAGCATCTGCGGACTGCCCTCCAGCACTGACACAGCGCTGGGAACGGCGCCGAAGTCCAAGTGGGAGCTCGTCGGCAAGACGGCCGCCCCTACCGACCCAAAGACCTTCGGCCCTGGTTTGACTGACGGTGAAGGCTTCCGCTCCTGCTTTGCCCATTCACCGACGGGGGCGCTCTACGCCGCTGTCAACATGATCGCCCTTGGTTCTTCAGCGACAGTGGATTCGCTGAAACTCGCAGACAAGCTTGTGGTTCCGGGCCCCGGCCGCGATGCGGCCATGGCCCAAGCCAAGGCGCAGACCTCAATTCCGAAAAGCGGTGAGGTCGCTCAAGTCAGCGGCTTCCTGGTCAAGTCCTACAGTCCTGCCGAAGCGGACGTCGATCTTGCGATCAAACTCCCGAACGGCGCTTTGGCGCACTCCGTACTCTCCCTACGTTGGGTAGCAGGAGACTGGAAAGTGAAGGCCTCAGATGATGGGCAGGTATTCAATGGAATCGCCCAGCTTACCGATCTGAGCGGCTTCATCCTCTGGTCGGGCGTCTGACATGGCTGAGTGCGGGCTGGGGGACATAACCTGCGTCGCGGGCAACATCGCATCCGGTGCAGTCAACGACGCCATGGGAAACATGGCGAAGGCGATCATGGAGGGCATGAGTCAGATGGTGACGACTCTGTCGACCTTCTGGGTTTCGATGCCGACGGTCAATCTAACGAGCCAGGACGGCAGCGCGGCAAGCCCCGTTGTATCCATGGTCAATGGCGAGCTCATGGTCTGGACAGTAGCGCTGGCAGTGCTTGCCGTCATTGTTGGCGGTATCCGCATGATCTGGGAGCAGCGGGGTGCACCGCTGAAGGAGCTTCTGCGGTCCCTGGTGACGCTGACGCTCGTCTCCGGCCTCGGTCTGGGCGTCATTTCCATTCTGGTGGTCGCGGCGGATGCGTTTTCGGCCGCGATCATCAACCGCTCGACGGACGGTAAAGGGTTCGCGGATGCGATGAAGATTCTGGTCATGACAAACCAGACCGGGGTTGGAGTCTTCATTCTCATCGTTCTGGGTCTGATCGGATTGCTGGCCTCCTTGGTCCAAGTAGTGCTCATGGTCGTCCGTAGCGGGATGCTGGTGATTCTTGCCGGCATCCTGCCTACGACAGCCGCGTTCACGAACACGGAAATGGGCAAGCAGTGGTTCCAAAAGGCTGTGGGCTGGACGATAGCGTTCATCCTCTACAAGCCGGCCGCGGCAATCGTCTACTCCGTCGCGTTCCTGCTCATGGGCAGTAGCGGAAAGAACGCACTGATCGGCTCGATCACAGGGTTCACGCTCATGGTTGTGGCCCTGTTCGCGATGCCGGCGCTGATGCGCTTCGTCACCCCCATGGTGGGTGCTGTCGCATCCGGGGGCGGGGCGGGTGCCGGCGCCGCTGTCGGTGCGGTGGCCACCGGCGCCGTTTCCTTGGGGCGCGGCGGTAGTGGGCGAGGCAATGCCGCCCCTACACCGGCCAGTTACACGGGCACCCAGGCCGGTGCGGCTCCGAGGGAAGCGAGGGGACACCGGGACCCAAGGGAAGCGGCGGCAAGCGGACTCCCGGGTCGGCAGGATCGGCCGGCGCACCGGGAGCTGCCACCGCGGGAGCCGCAGGAGCTGCGGGCTCAGCGGGTGCAGCAGGAGCCGGCACCGCCGGCGCTGCCGGCGCCGCGTCAGGTGCAACGGCAGCAGCCGGCCCGGCTGGCATGGCCGTGGCAGCAGGAACACAAGTAGCGTCCCGGGTTTCCCAGGCCGCACAACAGACCGCACAGGACTCAACCGGGGAGGGCCCCAGTGGCAGCAATTAGCACCGAATACAAAGAACCGTCCTACGGAAACTGGCGCGTGCCGCGTTCGGCCGGGCTGGGCAACCTCGGCGCCATCGGCACCGGCATCGTCATGGTCGGTCTGTTGCTGGGCATCACGAGCTTCGCTATCTGGGGCCTGCTTCCGGGCCTGGCTGTGCTGGCCGTCGCCGGTATCAGCGCCCTGCTGCTGACGGTCAAGGACAAGCATGGCCAGTCCGTTGTCGACCGGTTCGCTACCCGGATGAGCTTCCGGATCTCGAAGTCCTCGGGCACGAACCTCTACCGTTCCGGCCCGCTGGGTGTGACCCAGTGGGGCATGTACCAGCTACCCGGACTTGCAGCGAAGTCCACGCTGTACGAATTCGCTGACTCCTACAAGCGCCCGTTCGCTCTCCTGCACGTCCCGGCCACGAACCACTTCACGGTGATCTTCTCCACCGAACCCGATGGCGCGTCCCTGGTCGACCCGGAACAGGTCGACGCGTGGGTAGCCAACTGGGGCGGCTGGCTCGCCGGCCTCGCCGACGAAGCCGGACTCGACGCCGCCGCCGTCACCGTGGAAACCGCACCGGACTCGGGCTACAGGCTCCGCAACGAAGTCGAGATGAACATCGACCCCAACGCCCCGGCCTTCGCCCAGGCCATCCTCCGCGAAGTCGTGGACACCTACCCCGAAGGCTCCGCCACCGTCCGGGCCTGGGTGTCCCTGACCTTCAACGCCTCCCTCCGGGCCGGGTCGAAGAAGCGCACCCCGGAGGACGTCGCCCGTGACCTCGCCTCCCGCATCCCGGGCCTCTCGGCCCGGCTGCAATCCACCGGCGCCGGCATCGCCCGTCCCATGTCCGCCCAGGAACTCTGCGAAGTCGTCCGAATCGCCTACGACCCGCCGGCTGCCCTTATCATTGATGAAGCCCACGCCGCCGGCTCCCCGGTCTCCCTGAACTGGGGCGAGGTCGGCCCAACCGCGACCCAGGCCTCCTGGGATGACTACCGCCACGACAGCGCATTCTCCGCCTCGTGGACCATGACCGGGGCTCCGCGCGGGTCCGTGAACTCCTCGGTCCTCTCCCGCCTGCTGGCCCCGCACGGGGACATCGACCGCAAACGCATCTCCCTGCTCTACCGTCCGATGGACTCGGCCCGCGCCGCGGCCGTCGTTGAACGGGACCAGAACAACGCCAACGTCCGCATCACCTCCGGGAACCGGCCCTCTGCCCGCGCCCTGGTCGATGCCCGCTCCGCGGTGCAGACCGCCCAGGAAGAAGCCCAGGGCGCCGGCCTGGTGAACTTCGGCATGGTCGTCACCGCCACCGTGACCGACAAGGAACGCCTCGCGGACGCCGTGGCCGCCATTGAACAGACCTCCGGCACCGCCCGGGTGCTGCTCCGCCGGGCCTACGGCTCCCAGGACACCGCCTTCGCCGCGTCCCTGCCCCTCGGGCTGGTCCTGCCCAAGCACAGCATGGTGCCCTCCGAGATTAAGGACGCCCTCTAATGGCCCGCATGCGCCTTTTGACTGCAAAGAAGTCAAAGACAGTAAAGGATCCTGTCGAGCGTCCGGAGAAGCGCCCGGCGCGGGACGCCGGCCCGGGCGCGCGGGGTTGGACGGGCCGCGGCGGCGGGATGGCCGCCCTCGTTCCGTCCGTCACGGAATACCGTGGCACCACGGTCCAGGTCTGCGGTCTGTGGCCGTTCTCCTCGGGCGCGTCCTCGCCCATGATCGGTGTGCCGCTGGGCCGGCACGAGGAAACCCAGGCCACGGTCTGCTGCGACCCGATCAGCTGGTTCCAGCGGGCCCGGCTGATTTCCAACCCGTCCGCATTCATCCTCGGCAAGCCGGGCCTGGGCAAGTCCACACTGGTCCGCCGCATGTTCCTGGGCCTCTCCGCACAGGGCGTCAACGCCCTCGTCCTGGGCGACCTGAAGGGTGAGCACGTCAAAGCCGTCCAAGCACTGGGCGGGCAGGTCATCAAGCTCGGCCGCGGCGTCGGGTACCTGAACATCCTTGACCCCGGCCAGGCCGTCGAAGTCGCCCAGCGACTCGAAGAAGCCGGCCACCACGAGGCCGCCACCCGCGTCCGCGCCGACGCCCACGGCCGCCGCCTGAACATGGTCGTCTCCCTGATCACCATCAGCCGGAACAACCCGCCCACCGACCAGGAACAAACCATTCTGGACCGTGCCCTGCGGGTGCTCGATGAACGGTTCGACGGGGTCCCGGTCCTCAAAGACCTTCTCGACGTGATTGTCTCCGCCCCTGACGAGCTGCGCCAGGTCGCACTGGACCGCGGCGACATCAATGTCTACCTCAGAGAAACCCGCGCGCTGGAGGCAACCCTGCTGGGTCTGACCGGCGGCGGGAAGCTCGGCGAAATCTTCTCCCGCCAGACCACCAACCCCATGAGCCGGGACCGCGCCGTCGTCTTCGACGTCTCCACCATTGACGAGACCGAAACAGACCTGCAGGCCGCCGTGCTGCTGGCCTGCTGGTCCTACGGCTTCGGCACGGTCAACGTCGCCAACGCCCTCGCCGACGCCGGCCTCGAACCTCGGCGGAACTACTTCGTCGTCCTGGACGAGCTGTGGCGGGCGCTGCGCTCGGGCAAGGGCATAGTCGACCGGGTCGATGCCCTGACCCGGTTGAACCGTTCCGTGGGTGTCGGGCAGATCATGATCTCCCACACCATGTCCGACCTGCTCGCACTGCCGGCAGAAGAAGACCGGATGAAGGCCCGCGGGTTCGTTGAACGCTCCGGCATGGTCATCTGCGGCGGTCTCCCCGCCTCCGAGATGCCGCTGCTGACTCAGGCAATCCCGCTCTCGCGGCAGGAACAGCAGAAGCTCATCTCCTGGCAGGACCCGCCCGCCTGGGACTCACGCGGCGCCGACGTCGAACCCCCGGGCCGCGGAAAGTTCCTCATCAAGGTTGGCGGCCGCCCGGGAATCCCGGTCCAGATCGGCTTGACCTCCATCGAACGGGCCGAGGGCCTGAACGACACCAACACCCGTTGGCACGAACCCGCGGCTCCGTTGCTTGATCCTGCGACCACTGAGCTGCCGACGACAGGAGCCAGTTCATGAGAAGACCGACTTTCACCGAATTGTGGTACCGCTGCGTTGAGGCCGTGTTCTTCTGCGCTGCAGTGGCTTTTAGCGTCTTGGTGAACATGATTGCTGACCCATCTCATTCTCAGGGTCTGGTGTCCTGGCTCTGGCTTTGGTTGATTTTGGCGGTGGCATCGGGCGTCCTAGGGATCTACATCCACCGCGTCAAGAGAACTCCAAACCACAAAATCACGTGGACCAGAAATGGCCTTACGATCCTCAGCGTGTTTGCCTCTGCCATAGCCTTCAATTTTCCTCCGTCATGGATAACACCATGGGATGCGGTTCCGCTGTGGAGCACATTGATCGGCTGGATCTTCATATTCCTGTCGCTTGCCCTGCTCGAACCGATCTGGAAAGCCGAAACCAAAGACAAGGCTGAGATCAAGGCCCTCCGACTGGAAATCGTGAAGCTGAAACTTGAAGCAGCGAACAGGAAGGCCACGGTCGGGAACAGGGATCTCCTCCAGAATGGCGGTAAAGCGAGAGGTGGCAAAAAGTGAGCGCACCGAACCGCAAAGGCATGGGCCTGGGGGACGCCATCCTGGTCTGGCTGGCCATCGGCTTCATCGTCATCGTCGGCGGCGGCACGTACGCCGCCGTGCACATCGGCTCATGGATGGCCGGCCTGCCGACCCCTCCGGGCCACCCCATCGACCTGATCGCCGGCCTCGTGAAGGGCAAAGTCATCTGGCCGGCCCAGGCAACTGTCGTTGTGGCCGTCATCGTGGGTCTGATCCTGGCGCTGGCTATCGTCGTGTTCTGGGCGTGGCGGAAGGGTGCTTCCAAGCGTGCCCGGGTCGACAAAGCCGCCCGGTACCTCGGCCGCGGTAAGAACCTCACCGCGTTTTCCGAAAAGGGCGCCCAAGCCACCGCAGACCGGCTGGGCGTCGCCGGGAAACCGGGCATCGTTGTCGGCAAAGTCGTCTCCACCGGGCAAACATTCATCCAGTCCTGGGAAGACCTCAGCCTCGACATTTGGGGACCCCGTACCGGTAAGTCCACCTCCCGCGTTATGCCGGCGATCCTGGACGCCCCGGGCGCCGTCGTGGCTACCTCGAACAAACGCGACGTCGTTGACGGCACCCGCGGCGTCCGCGCAACCACCGCCCCTGTCTGGGTCTTCGACCCTCAAAAAATCGCTCAGGAAGAGCCCGACTGGTGGTGGAACCCGCTCTCCTACGTCACCGACGAAGAGAAGGCCTACAAGCTCACCCAGCATTTCTCAGTCGGCTCCCGCGTTCCGGGTTCCAAGCCGGACGCTTACTTCGATCCCAAAGCCGAAGACATTCTCTCCTCCTACTTCCTCGCCGCTGCCCTTGGCGACCTGCCAATCACGCAGGTCTATTTCTGGGTGACCGAGCAGGTTAGCCAGGAACCAATCGAGATCCTGAAAGAGCACGACTACGAGCTGCAGTACCGGGGCCTGGAATCCACGCTCAAGCTCGCGGACAAGCAGCGCGACGGCATTTTCGGCACCGCCGAGAAGATGATCCAGTGCCTCAAGAGCCGCAACACCCTCCGCTGGGTAGCCCCCACCGGAGGTGCCACGGTTGCCATGGACGCCCGCCGGCAGTTCAACCCTCACGCCTTCGCCGCGTCGCAGGAAACGATCTACATCCTCTCCAAGGAAGGGGCAGGCTCTGCGGCCCCGCTCACCACGGCCCTGACCGTGGCCATCGCGGAAGCCATGGAAGAACGGGCGGAACGGAGCGGTGGACGCCTCCCCAAGCCGGCGCTCTTCGCCCTGGACGAGCTCGCCAACGTCGTACGCTGGGCCGGCCTGCCGGACCAGTTCAGCCACTACGGCTCAAAGGGCCTGATCGTCATGGGCATCCTGCAGTCCTGGTCCCAGGGCGTCGAACTCTGGGGCGAGGCGAACATGAGAAAGATTTGGTCCGCAGCAAACGTCAAGGTCTACGGCGGGGGAGTGGCCGAAGAAGGATTCCTCCGCGCCCTCTCGGACCTCATCGGGGACTACAGCTACACCAACGTCTCCATCAGCTCCGGCAAAACCGGGTCCAGCCGTTCACGCCAAGAGGGGAAGGAACGGATCTTCGACGTCTCCAACCTCGCCGAACTGGACCGCGGCCGCGCCGTCGTCCTCGCCTCCGGCGCTCCCGCCACCCTCGTCCGCACCATGCCCTGGTACACAGGAGCCCACAAGGAGGCCGTCGAGGCATCCATCAAGCATTACAGCCCGCGCCCCGAAGAAGAAGCTGTTCCGGCCGCTGCCGCTGCGGTCTCCAACCCCTGGGTCACGGGCTAAGGAGAGGCTGAAATGACTACCGAAATCGGCCTCTTCGGCTCAATCGACGCCGAAACACCCGCAGCTGTTCCGGCAGAAGATCAGAAGACACCCGAGCTGGTCTACGGCTCGGCCGAGGAATTTCTTCACGAGCAGCTGCTGCCCACCTACGTCCGCGACGTCGACGGCCGCGCCGCTAAATGGTGCATCGAGTGGTACTTCCACCCGGAAGCTGTCAGCCGGATAGAAGCCCTGTGGCGCGCCTGGGAACATCTGCGGCTGGACGGAGCGACAGGGATAAGTGTCTGGTACAGAGACCATGCCGACCACCACATGAGCGTGCTCCTGGACCCCCGGGGCCCGTTCTACAAATGTGACATGCAGAAGCACCGCGACCCCGATCATCTTGAACCCAAAAAGGCCCCATCCGGCTGGTTTCCGGACGTCCGCGAATTTCGATAGTGGAACGGACAAGCTGTCCGGCTCGTCCCGCCTTGGCAATTTTTGATGATCACAAAAAGACATTTCAGCTGTGAGGCGCCCCTGCGAGTGTGGCCCAGGCGAGGCCGGCGGTGATGCCGATGACCAGGATCAGGGATGCCGCGCCGACGGCGGTTCGGGCCGCCCATGGCCGGGGCGAGAAGTCGCCGGCGCCCGGCGTGTCTGGGCCGGCTGCCCGGAAGGCGGGGGCTATCCAGCGCAGGTAGTAGAACAGGCTGACGATGGTGTTCACGGCGGCGATGACTGTCAGCCACCAGAACCCTCCGTCCCAGGCCGCCGTGAAGACCGTCAGTTTTCCGAGGAACACGGCGGTGGGCGGGGTTCCCACGAGGCTGAGGAGGGAGACGACCAGGGCCCCGGCGTGCCAGGGCCGGGCGCTGCCCAGGCCCTGGAACCCGGCGAGGGTGCGCCGGTCGGGGTAGGCGGCTGTGACTGCGAAGGCGGCCAGGTTGGACACGGCATAGCCGGCGAGGTAGACCAGCAGCGCCGGCAGGGCCAGGGGCACGCTTCCGGCGACGGCGACGGGCATGAGCAGGTAGCCTGCCTGGCTCACGGTTGACCAGCCGAGCAGCCGTCGCGGATCGTCCTGGGTGTAGGCGGCAAGATTTCCCAGCGTCATGGTCAGGGCGGCCAGTACGGCGATCAGCAGGGGCCAGTTCACCGTCCCGTGGACCGCGTCCAACAGGCGGTAGGCGGCGATGAATCCGCCGACTTTTGGCACCGTGGTGGCGAATGCTGCGCTGGCGGTCCCCGCACCTTGGGCGGCGTCGGGGACCCAGAAGTGGCCCGGCACGGCGCCGGCCTTGAACATCAGCCCGGCGATGATGCCGAGGAGGCCGACGGCGATCGCGGCGCCGGGCGCGGTGGCCAGGCCGGACGCGAGGCCCGCGTAGTCGGTGGTTCCGGCGAGCCCGTAGGTGATGGTCACTCCGAGGAGCAGCGCAATGCCGAACAGCGCGCCCATGAGGTAGGTCTTGAGGGCCGCTTCCGCCCCGCTCCGGGTTCGGTTCATTCCGATCAGGGCATACAGGGGGACGCTGGCTAAGAGAAATGCGACGGCGAGGACC
The DNA here is from genome assembly GCF_044628475.1 of Arthrobacter sp. BPSS-3. Lineage (NCBI taxonomy): Bacteria > Bacillati > Actinomycetota > Actinomycetes > Micrococcales > Micrococcaceae > Arthrobacter > Arthrobacter sp. BPSS-3. The sequence continues at coordinate 36,733 of NZ_JBIMMV010000013.1, read as the reverse complement.
AGCAGGTCGCTGGTGCCGGCCAGTACGACGGCGCCCAGCGAGGCGAGCAGGACAAGGGCGTGGTGTTCGCTTTCCCTGTCGGTTCCCTTGAGTTCGTCCCGGCCGAGCAGGATAACCAGCAGCGCGGAGACTGCCACTATCAGCCGGGCCGCCCCGGTGGCGGCGTCGACGGTGTAGCTGCCGTCGTACACGCTGGACACCGGCGCGCCGAGGGCGGCCACGGCAGCGGCAGCCGCGCCAAGCAGCGCCACAATGGCGATGAGCCGGGTGATCCACTGCCGCTGGCGGGCCAGGAAGGAACCGGTGAGCAGGGCGGTGATGGCGCCGGCCAGCAGGAAGATTTCGGGCAGCAGGGCCAGCGGGTCCGGGCCCGAATGTGCGGCTTCGGTCAGGAGTAGAAGAGTCACCGGTTACCGCCGAACCAGGGTAACTATGGCGTCGGCCGCCGGGGTGATGACAGCCAGCAGGGGCGCGGGGAACACTCCGACGACGGCTGAGAGGACCAGCAGGGACCCTGCGGAGAGCATCTCCGCCGGGCGGAGGTCCGTGAACCCCTCGGCCCTGCCCTTGACCGGGCCGGTAAAGATCCTCTGGAGGGCTCTGAGGAACAGCGCGGCGGTGATCACGATCCCCGGCAGTGCAATGGCGGTGAGCGGGACGGCCCCGATGCTTCCGGCGAAGATCTGGAACTCGGCGATGAAGCCGCTGAAGGCCGGGAGGCCGAGGGAGGCGAACGCCGCGACGGCGAAGAAGCCGGCAAACTTCGGTGCCGGCGCCGCCAGCCCGCCGAAGGCACCCATGTCGTAGGTCTTGGCCCGGTCCTGCAGGACCCCGGCCAGCAGGAACAGCGCCCCGGTGATGAGGCCGTGGCTGACCATTTGGGTGACGGCGCCGGTGACGGCTGTGGCGCGGACCGTTGACCCCGCGCCCGTGGCGGCTCCGGCCGCTCCGAGGGCGATCAGGATGTAGCCCATGTGGTTCACCGAGGTATACGCGATCATCCGCTTCAGATCGCTCTGGGCCAGCGCGACCAGGGCGCCGTACAGGACCGAGAGGATCCCGACGGTGAGGATGGCCGGGGACCAGGCCCGCCAGGCCTCCGGCAGCAGCGGCATGGCTATTCGGACGAACCCGTAGGTGCCCATCTTCAGCAGAATTCCGGCCAGCACCGCGGAACCCGTGGCCGGGGCATCGGTATGGGCCGGAGGCAGCCAGGTATGGAACGGCACGGTGGGTGTCTTGACCGCCAGGCCCAGGAGAATCGCGGCGAGCACGAAGCCGCCGGCGGGGTTGCCGCGGAAAGCGTTCGCCGCGGCGAGTTCGGGAATGTCGAAGGTGTGGGGATCGGCGCCCAGGTACAGGCCGATGAAGCCAACCAGCAGGGCGAGGGAGCCAAGGAAGGTGTAGAGGAAGAATTTCATGGCGGAGCGGGCGCGGTCTCCGTGGCCCCATCCGGCGATGACGAAGTACATCGCCACGATCGATAGGTCAAAGAAAAGAAAGAACAGGATCAGGTCCTGCGCCGCGAACAGGCCGAGGCAGGTTGTCTCCAGGAACAGGAAGAGCGCCGACCGGGCCCTGACCCGGTCCCGGGACTTCCAGTCATAGACGGCACAGGCCAGAAAGATGACCGTGGACAGCACCAGCAGCGGCAGCGACAAGCCGTCCACGCCCAGGTGGTAGCTGCTGCCGACATTGGGTATCCACTGCAGTCGTTCCTCGTAGGCCAGGCCGCCCGGCCCGGGGTCGCGGTAACCGGCCCAGAGGCCGACGGCCAGCACGGCCTCCACGCCCGCCGTCGCGGCGAACACCGTCCGTGCCGCGGAGTCCTTCAGCCGGGGCAGTCCGGCCAGCACCGCCGCTGCAGCCAGTGGCAACACAATAATCAGGCTAAGCACACTTACCTCACGAAAATCAGGAGAACCGCGGCACCCACGAGGAGCAGCACCGCCTGGGCGTAATACTGGTGGATCAAACCGGTCTGCGGCCGCTTGGCCTGCCGGCCCGCGCTGCGGAAGCCGCGGGCCACGGACTCGACGCCACGGTCTACCGCGGCATCGGCCCGGGACGCGGGACCGGCGGCCTTGACGATCGTCCGGGCCATCGCCATAACGCCGCGGTCCAGGACCCGGTCATCGAACAGCGCCAGGGCGTGCGCGGCCCGCTCAACCGGGCGGACCACGACGGCGGCCGCGGCCCGCTCCAGTCCGAACCAGTCCGCCGCGTGCCCGGCCCGGACGGAGGCGGGACGCCACAGGCTGTAGGCCAGGACCGCGACGGCCAGGGCCGCGGACGTGATCAATTCGGCAACGCCCGGCTCCGCGCCGCCACCCACGGCGGCGCTGACGGCTCTGCCGACCGGGCCCGAGACCAGCAGGCCACCGACGGCGGCCGCGGCGGCCAGGGCAGCGACCGGAAGAATCTGCCCGGGCTCCACCCGGCGCGTGCCCTTCTCTTCCGTGTCGTAGGCGGCGGCTGCGTCGGCTGGCAGCGGCCGCCACACCAAGGCCAGGGCCTTGCCGGCGTAAGCCGCGGACAATGCGGCACCGGCGAGGCCTGCGGCATACAGGGCCGGGGATACCTCAAGGGCGGCGGCGAGCACATTGTCCTTGGTGGCCCAGAGGGACAGGGGCGGCATCCCGGCCAGGTTCAGCGCCCCGACGGTAAAGGCGGCCCCCAGGACCGGCCAGCGGCGCGCGGCACCCCGGAGCGCCGGAAGCTGCTTGGTGCCCAGGGCGGCCAGCCAGGCCCCGGCGGAGAGGAACAACGCGGCCTTCGTCGCCGCGTGGGCCATCAGGTGCGCGGCGCCGCCTGCCACGTCGCCGACCCCGGCCCCCATCACGACGAACCCTAGCTGCGCGGCCGTGGACGCGGCGAGCAACTGCTTCAGATCCTTTTGCGCGAGCGCGACGACCCCCAACAGGACGGCCGTGGCGGCGCCGGCCCAGGCCGCCGTCGTCGGGCCCCAGGCCGTGGCGGCGAGCAGAGGCTGGGTCCGCAGCAGCAGGTAGCCGCCCATGGCGACCATTGCCGCCGAATGCAGCAGTGCGCTCACCGTGCTGGGACCTTGCATAGCGCGGGACAGCCAGAAGCTGAACGGCAGCTGGGCGGCCTTGCCGAGGGCGGCGGCCAGGATTCCGGCCGTAGCAGCGTCCCGCCATCCCGGGGGCAGGTCCGCGAGGGAGCCCAGGTCCAGCGTCCCGCCTCCGGCGAAGGCCACTCCCGCAGCAAGATACAACCCCAGGTCGGCGCTTCGGGTGGTGACGAAGGCGGTCAGGCCGGAGCCGACGCGGTGGCTTTCGCGCCAGTTGAAGCCGATCAGGGCGAAAGAGGCTGCCCCCATCAGTTCCCAGGCGAAAAGGAGCGCCGCTAACGTGGTCGCCGTCAACGTCACCAGGACCGCGGCGGAGAAGAGGAGCATGAGTCCGTGGAAGCGGGCGGCGCCGGACGTTCCCTCGGCGGCGGCGAAGACCAGCACCAGCAGCGTTACCGCGGCCACGACCGGAAGGATGAGGGCCGTCAGGCCGTCGACGGTGAGCCCGAAGCTGGTTCCGGCCATGAACGGCGCGCTCCAGGAAGGCCGGGCGGCGGCCAGCGCGGCGGTCGCGGCGAGCACCAGGAGGGAGACCCCGATGGCGGTGCCCGGGGCGATGCGGTCGGCCCGGTGGCCGGCGACGCAGAGCCCGGCACCGGCGGCGGCCGGAAGGAGGATCGCGAGGATCAAGAGGACGCTCATTCGGAGAGCTCCGTGGCCATGTCCGTCATGTCCGTCTGCTGGGACCGGTGCAACAGTGTCGCCACGGCAAATCCCAATGCCATTTCGACCGTCATCGCCGCGATAACGACCAGCAGGAGAACCTGGCCGTCCGGTGCGGGGGCGAGGAACCACCAGAAACCGGCGGCGGCCAGGATGACGCCGTTGATCATCAGTTCCAGTCCCATCATGACCATGACGACCACCTGCTGGGACAGTGCGCCGTAAAGTCCCACGCTGAAGAGCGCGGCGGCAGCCACCAGGACAAGGGGCAGACTCATCAGTGCCCACCTCCATGGTGTCCATGATCGTGCGGGGCGGCACCGCCGTCGGATCCGGTCCCGCCGCGATCCGTGCCGCCGGCGGCATCCCCGGGGGCAGCCAGGGGAGGGGGATAGCCCCGGTAGCGGCCGCGGGGATTGGCAAGGACCACGGCGGAGACGAGGGTGGCGAACAGCACCGGACTCACCGTCAGCATCACGAGCATCTTGTTGCCCATGATCGCCTCGCCCAGCGAGGCGGTGAGGTCCACGGCAGGTGCGCCGCGGCGGGCCGGCCAGGGAACCAGGAGCGCCCCCGCGGCGAGCACTACGAAGACGCCGCCCGCGATCAGGAGGGAACCCCGTTTGTTGTGAACCATGTCCATGGGCATCAGGGCCGGGTTCATCCCCATGAACATGACCATGAAGATGGCCATGATGGCCATCTCCATCACCATCATCAGGATCGTCACCACGCCGATGTAGTCCAAACCGAACTGCAGCATCATGGCGCCGACGGCGACGAAGGACACAGCCAGGGCGTAGGTGGCCCGCGCCATGGAATCCGTGCGGAACACGGCTATGCCGGCGGCTACGGCGATCAGGGCAAGTGCGGCAAAAATAACGGTGGTCAGCATGTTTTCAACCTCTCGCAACAGCGACGACGGCGACCACGGCAAGCTGGAGGAGCACGGCCGGCAGCGCCACGAGCCAGGCCGGGGCCATCAGCTGGTCGGGCCTGAGCGGACCCAGGCGCCGACGGACGACCAGGAGCACGCCCAGCAGCACCAGCGTTTTCGTCAGGAACCAGGCCCAGCCGGGGAGGAACGGTCCCGCGCCGCCGCCCAGGAACAGGGCGACGGCGAAGCCCGAACCGACAGCCAGCAGCATGTGCCGGCCGGCGAGCAGCAGAAGACGGTCCACGCCGGCGGCCTCAGCCAGGACCCCTCCGCCAAGGTCCGCCCCTGCCGGTGCGTCGAACGGCCGGTGCAGCGAAAACGCCAGCACCGCGGCGCAGAAAACCACGAACGCGACGGGCATCCAAGCCACGTACCAGAGCGTTTCCTGGCCCGCGACGATGTCCGCCATGCGCAGGCTTCCTGCCGCGACCGCCGGAGCGGTCAGGGCGAACATCAGCGGCAGCTCGTACCCGAGGGCCAACCCGAGGAACCGGTAGCCGCCGATCATCGCGTGGGCGGAGTTGGGCCCCCACCCTGCCAGCCAGACCGCAGCCCACACCATGACGTCCATGGCGTTGAACCAGACCAGCCCGACCGGTAGGTCCGCGATGACCCAGGACCCGAACGGCAGGACCGCGGCCATCAGCACGGCGATGACCGGCAGACCCGTCGTCCCGATCCGCCACAACAGGACGTCGGCCGAGAGCAAGGACCGGCGTGGTTGGCGAAGGAGCCGCGCCGTTTCCGCGACAGGCGCCAGCAGCCCGCCCCGGCGGCCATCCGAGCGCGCCTGTACCCCGGCGTCGAAGACCGCCCCGGCAACACCCGCCAGTACCGTCAGGAGCACCGCAGCCGCGGCCCAGACCGGGGCCACCTGCACGACGCCGCTCACCGGGCTGCCGCCGTCAACGCCGCGACCGGGGACAGATCAAGACTTGCAACGATGAGCCGGACCCGCCCGAGTTCCTGCCCGGCCGCCAGGTCCGCCAGCAGCGCGGCGTCCACGTGCCGGCTGAGCCGGGGCGGCGGCTGATAAACCCCCGCGGCAGCGGAGACTGCCGCTTCGACCATGCCGAGCAGGCGCTCCCAGGCGTCGGTGCCCGCCTCCGGACGGGGCGCGTCCGTCCCGACCCGGCCCACGTCCCGCAGGGACCGGCGCAGCAGGAAGGAACGCTTCAGTCGCGACAGTTCGGCAGTGAGAGGTCCGTGGCTGGCGGCCGAGGAGCCGCTCGCCAGCGCCTGGTTCCGGATCCGCTCCATCCGTCCGGCTGCGTCGGTGCTCCCCGCGAGCCGCAGGAGCCGGGAGGCCAGGTCGGTCTGGTGAACCACTACCGCCCGGGAGTCGGCCACGGTTGCCTCGGCCCCGGGGCCGGTCGACAGCCATTCGGCCTGCGCGGACATTACGACGTCGCCCTGCAGCGTGCAGCGCAGCACCAGTCCGGCGGGCCAGAAGGGGAGCACGGGACCCAGAGGTACCTGCAGCTCGTCCAGGTCCAGGCCGTCCCGGTCCGCGCCCTGACCGGCGAGGCCGATCCCGTCCGGCATCGGCATGTCCATGCCGCCGTGATCCATACCGCCATGGTCCATGTCGCCGTCGTCCATCTGGCCGTTGTCCATGTCGCCGTTGTCCATGTCGCCGTCGTCCATGTCGCCGTCGTCCATGTCGCCGTTGTCCATGTCGCCGTCGTCCATGTCGCCGTCGTCCATCTGGCCGTTGTCCATCTGGCTGTGGTCCATGTCGCCGTCGTCCATGTCGCCGTTGTCCATCTGGCTGTGGTCCATGTCGCCGTCGTGCATCTGGCCGTGGTCCCGGCAGTCCGGTGAGCCGGCGTCATTGTTCCGCGCCCCGGCCTGGGAGGCCTGCCGCTCGGGGTCGGCGAGTTCCCGGGCGCACGCGGTCAGTGCCCCGTCAATGTCCGCGGCCGCCACGACAGTTGTTCTGGCCCGGGGCGAGGGAAGCTCATCCCAGATCCGGTCCAGGACCTGGGCGAGGTCGGCTGCGGGTTCCCCGCAGACACAGAGGATGTCCGCGTCCGCTGGGGACAGCGCGGGCACCCAGCCCCGCTCCACCATGTCCTGCTCCACTGCCATCCGGACTGAAGCATGACCGGGTGCCTCGACGATCAGAACGTGACAGCGCGTGGTCGCCAGCCTGCCCAAAATATTCTTTAGACCCACTTGAACGCCCCTTCCCGCCAGGCCCAGACCACACCGGCCATCAGCACTCCGAGGAAGACAAACATCTCGATCACGGCCCCCGCTCCAAGCCGGCCCACCACTGCCGCCCACGGGTACATGAAGAGCATTTCGACGTCGAAGGCCAGAAACACCAGGGTCACGGGGTAGTAGCGGGCGTGATAGCGGGACAGCGCGTGCTGGTCGGGGATCCAGCCGCTGAGGAACGGTCGGCTGATCAGCGGATTACGCGCGACGGCAGTGAGTTTGGCGAAGGCATACAAGCCTCCGACTCCCGCCAGGACCAGCCCCAGCATGCTCAGGATTCCCCAGTACATCGACAATCAGCCTTTCCCTTCACCCGCTTCCGGCCGCTGACCAGCGCGCCGGGTTCCGCTGCCGTTCTCAGGCCACGTAGGAGATCACACCCATCATGCCGCGCTCGGCGTGGTAGGCGTTGTGGCAGTGCGTCAGCCACTGGCCGGGGTTGTCCGCATCAAAAACCACCGTAACGGTCTGACCCGCCCTGACGATGACCGTGTCCTTGCGGGCACCGTCGCGCCCCACCTGGAAGGTGTGGCCGTGGAGGTGCATGGGGTGCCACATGGTGGTCTCGTTGACGAACTGCACTTCAACCCGCTCGCCGCGCTTGATATCGAAGGCGTCGCGGAGGGGGTCGTTCATGTCGAACCGCCGGCCGTTGATGCCCTAGTCGTACTTCATCATCCCGCCCGTGAGCTTGAGGACGTGGGTCCTGTCCGGGGTCTTTGACGGCAGGGCAACCGACGGGTCTGCCGTCAACTGGCCGCCGTCCACCACATCGCCGTCGAGTGCGATGGGGAGCGTCGTCGGCAGGGGCCGCTTGCCCGTTCCCGTACGGATGAAACCGACCGACTGGCCGGTTTTTCCCTCGGGCAGGGCCAGGACCGGGGTGTAGCCGTCGCCCACCGTGACCAGGGCATCAATGCGTTCGCCCATGCCGAGGACCACGGCGTCGACGTCCTTGTGCACTACAGGGAAGCCGTCCGTGTGGGTGAGGGTGAGCTTCCGGCCGGGGGTGCCGACCCGGTAGGCGGTGTCCCCGGCCGCGTTGATGATCCTCAGCCGGATAATCTCGCCGGCCTTGGCCGGGAATTCCTCTGCCTGATCGGGAGCCTTGCCGTTGAACAGGTGGTACGGGTAACGGACGTCACCGGCGTCGCCGCCCAGGAAGTCACTGCGTGAACCCATCAACATGTGCGTTCCGGACCCGGGCGACGGAGACGGCGTTGAACCCATGGATCCGCCCATCGAACCGTGATCCATTCCAGGCATGGCGCCGCCGCCCATGCCCATACCGCCGGAGACCTCCTTGAGGACCTCGTCGGGGGTGCCCGTGACGCCGTCCAGCCAGTCGTCAAGGACAATGACCCAATCCCGGTCGTAGACCAGTTTCTCGGCCGGGTCGTCGACGATGAGGGCGCCGTAGAGCCCGCGTTCGCGCTGCATTTCCACGTGCGAGTGGTACCAGTAGGTGCCCGGGTGGGCGATCCGGAAATCGTAGGAATAGTCGGCGTTCGAGGCGACGGCATCCTGGGTGACGTGGGGTACGCCGTCCTGGTCGTTCCGCAGCGCCAGACCGTGCCAGTGGATGCTGGTGGGGTCCGGAAGGTTGTTCTTGAGGGCCACGCGGAGCCTGTCGCCGGCCTTCGCCCGGATGGTGGGCGCGACCAGACCGTTGTTGTACCCCCAAGTGGACACGGTCTTGCCGGCGACCGAGGCCGATATCGGTGCAGCGGTGAGGTTCTGGCTGACGGTGGTGCCGGTGAAGGCCCGGCCGGCCTCCAGCTCGGCAATGGCCGCATCGCCGGGCATGATCCTCCGCGGGGCGTCCGCGGAGGGAGGCGTGCTGGTGCAGGCTGCCAGAGCCGCGGTAGCCGCCGCGGACACGGAGAGGCCGAGGAAGCTGCGCCGGTTGAGTCGGGGATTCATTGGGGTTGGCATAATTGCGGATCTTTCAGAGGAGTCGGGGTTGCCGGGGAATGCGGCGGTGTGCCGGGAGGCAGCTGCCCTAGGGTCAGGTATCGAGGTGGAGCCGAAGGTCGGAGATGATGGACGATTCCTCGACGCCGCGGGCTTCGGCCAACTGAGTCACCAACCACCTGATCGCCACGGTGGCGCCTCCCACGAGGTGGGTCACGTCGATGCCGATGCCTTCCAGATCGGCGGCCGCGGGCCCCCGGGCCTGGACGGCTCCGATCTCACCCAGCCTGGCCAGGGCCCGGTTGATGAGCTCCGGGTCCGGCCTTTCGTCCCACAGCGATACCGCATCGAGCAGGACGTGGGCCGCCTGCCGTCCGGTTTCCGGGATGCCCGTCACCGGGTCACCGCCGTCGAGCCTGGGCCCGCACCGGCGGGATCGTAGGCGGAAAAAGTCTGCCCGCCGTCTGCGGAGACTTCCAACCCTTGCGCTGTGGCCACCCAGATGCGGAGCTTTCCGTCGCTGCTCTGGTTTGCGGCGACCGCCTGGACAGGGCCTGTCGGCTTGCCTGCGGCCTTCCAGGTCGCACCGCCGTCGTCCGAGCGGTAGACGGCCCCGTCGGGGGCGGCCCCTACGGCGGTCTGGACGCTGGCGAAGGTGGCGAACTGTATGACGGGGGAGCCCGGGACCTTCGTCCAGGTGGCGCCGGCGTCGGTTGAGCGCCGCAGCCCGTCCTGGGCGGTGGCGAGGACAATCCCACTGCCGGGATGCCCTGCCAGTGCTGCGGGGTGGAAGTCCACCCCGACGGCTTTCCACGAGGTGCCGTCCGTGCTGGTCCGCAGGGTGCCGTCGAAGGCTACGAGCCCGGATCCCGTCACGGTGAGTGCGTGGAAGTCTGACTCACCCTGACGTGAGAGGGGTTGCCACGTCTTCCCGCCGTCGGTGCTCTTGATGAGGCCGAGGGGATCGGGTGCCGCGGTGCCGGGACCGGGATGGCCGGAGGCAAAGAGAACTCCCCGTTCACCGGCCGTGGCGTAGCCCATCAGATCATTTGTTGGCCCGATCTTCACGGCCGCGCTGCTGGTGACGTCGAACAGGCCCTCATGGGTGGCCAGGAGCAGTTGCCCGGAGGCGGGATCAGCGCTGAGCCCATGGACGTGGGCGTCGGGAAGTGCATTGTTCAGCGGGGAGACCGAGATGGGCGTGGATGGCGGAGCGGGGCTGCAGGCTGGTAGCAGGAAGGTTATGGCGGCGGCCGCCGAGACCATTGCTGTCGGGCGTTTCCGGGGTTTGCGAAGCACGGACATTCGAGGCTCCTGAAAGCGGGATGTGATGAGGAATTGCGGGAAGACGCACCTAGTGGGCGCGGACGTGGTGCCCGCTCGGGCGTGCCACCGATACCGGTGCGGGACCGGCGGCACGCCCGGCCGGGATGGGCCGCCTAGAGGGTCGGCAGCAGGGTCTGCATGTCCTTGATCTCGGCTTCCTGGGCCGTGACGATGCTCTTGGCCAGCGCCACCGCGGCGGCGTTCGTACCATCAGCAATCTCGCTCTTGGCCATCGTGACGGCGCCCTGGTGGTGGGCGATCATCTGGGTCAGGAACAGCTTCGCGGCCTCCGTGCCCTGGGCGGCCTTCAGCCGGGTGAGGTCGTCGTCGCCCATCATGCCCTCCATGGTGTGGCCGGGGGCCATGGTCGCGGATTCGTTCCATGTCTTGAGCCAGCCGGTCATGGTGGCGATCTCCGGGCCCTGGGCTGCCTTGATCTTGGTGGCGAGGTCCTTCACCGGGGCGGGGACGTCGTTCTTGCCCAGCATCAGGTCGCTCATCTCCACAGCCTGTTGGTGGTGCGGGATCATGCCCTGGGTGAACATGGTGTCCGCGGCGTTGTGGTCCGCGGCAGCCGGCGAGCTGCTGGTGGGTGCGCTGCCGGACATGCTCCCGTGGTCCATGCCGTTCATGGAATTCACCGGGGCGGAGGTCCCGTTGGAGGCGGATGCGCAGCCGCCGAGGGCAATGGCCGCGGCGACGGCGGTGGCAGACAGGGCAAGGTACTTCTGGGTTTTCATGGGATCCTTCGGAATGTCCCGGGCGCAGAGAGGCCCGGGAAAGAGGCAGTCGTCAATGGCGCGCTGCCCATCCACAGGCGGAAAGACAGCGGAGCGTGCGCCGGAGGTATCACGGCGCGGCCTCTTCTTTACGTCCGGCTGATGCAGAGATCCCCGGGGGAGGGACCTACCGGGCGGCGGGACAGGGCCGCCGTCTGAAGCGGCTCACCGGCCGGGGGATTAACCACGCTGATTCCGGTGCCGGGGAGCGGCGCTTCGAGTGATGCCGACTTCGCGGCAGGGGTGCAGCTCGGGTCCATGGAGTGCATACCGGCGCACCCGTGGTCTCCGCTGCAGGTTTCGTCGAGCTGAGGGCCAGGCTGCCGGGATCCGGTGTGGTCATGGCCGGAGACCGCGCTGGACCCAGGGTGGCCCACGTGTCCGGGGTCTTCCGCGGACGCCAGGATGTGCACTGCGCCGTGCTCGCCGGCGGCCGATGGCGCTCCCTGGCTGTCCATCGGTGCGAGAGACATGATGTGCATTCCGAGGATGCCGGCCATCAGGGCCAGAGACAGCAGAACCAGGCGCGCGAGGCGCAGGGCAGCCATCATGCTGGCGGCCTGTCCGGTCACGGCGATCATCCCTCCTGGTGGAAACTGCTGTTACAAGGCTACCTTTTCCTCCGGAGGCGCGTCGTGCCGGAGGAGCCTCAGGTCACGGTGAGCTGGGTGTACATGCCGGCCGCATAATGACCGGGGAGGTTGCAGGCCAGCTCGTACCGGCCCGGCGGCAGCATGAGAGTCACCCAGCCCGAGGTCCCCGGCAGGATCCCCTCGCCGGAGCCTTCCGTGCAGGTCCCGGAGGCCTCCCCGAGGCTGCCGCTTTCGTCGATGGTGCCGTCCGGCCCGACCGGACGGGTGCCCGGAACCTGGTTGTCGGGCAAGGGCAGGATCACCATCTCGTGGCTGATGCTCCCGGCGTTGGTCACCAGGAACGAGACCTTGCCATGCGGGACCGCGCCGCGGTCGGCCGTCAGACGCATCGCCCCGCCCATCATGCCGTTCCGCGGGCGCATGACCGGGCCGCCCATGTTGGTCAGGGTGACGTTCACCTGGGTTCCGGCCAGGCCGGGAACGGTGCACCCAGCCACGGGCCGCCCGCCGCCGGGAGCGGCGGGATCCCCCAGAAGCCCGACGGCCAGGAGGGACAGCACGGTCAAGAGGACGACGACGGCCGCCGCCACGAGGTTCTGGCCCCGCCGGGACAATCCGCTCACTCCCGCCGCCTCAGGACCGCCCGCCGCGCGGTGAGTTCCTGCTCATCAATCTCCCCGCGGGCGAAGCGCTCGTTAAGGATCCGCTCGGCCTCGTCCTGGGCGGGCCGCTCGGCGAACCCCTGCCCGGGGTGGGGCCGGCGTAGAAGCAACACCACCACCGTGACCACACCGCCCCAGAAAATCAGCATCAGCACGGCCATGACGATCCAGCCGCCGATGCCCCAGCCGCTTCCATACCAGCCATCCATCATGATTCGGCCCTCCTTCTAAGAAGATTGAGGACTGGAGTACCAGAACGCCAGAGCCGCTTGACCCCCTTTTTCGTCACGAATGCCACCGGTTAAAGGTGGGCGATTCCTCACCAACGTCCCGACACCAACGGGAAGCGGTGCTGATTCATGCGCAGCTCGATGCGCCGATCGAGGAAAAAGAACTCTCTGCGAACTGGTTGAGAAAGAGCCCTTGTAGGTTCAGCCCATGAAAGAAGGGCACTCGAACGCGGCAGCCTGCAGGATTGTCGGCATCAACATAACTACGGGCCACCGGTGGCTGCATGGACGTACCGGGGGGCGAGGATTTGGTGCAGCGGGGACTGGATCCTCGGCCCCGGAAGCTGCGAGCTGGTGTCCGGGCGAGGAATGCATTTAGAGGTAGCTGCAGATGCGTCCGGGATCACAGCTTGCCTCGATCCCGGCCGTGGCGTTGGCGTGAAGGCCGAAAACGATGGACCGTAACGCCATCAGTTCGCCGATCTGGTGGTCCAACGCGACCAGCTGGTTCGAAAGCAGGTCCTGGACGTGGTCGCAGGGGGCTTCTCCGGCGTCACGGAGGCCGAGGATTTCTCGTATCTGTGTCAGGGCGAGGCCTGCAGCCCGTCCCCGTCGGATGAACTCGAGCCGGGCCACGGAGTCTTCGGTGTAGTCCCGGTATCCGTTAGGGGATCTTTTCGCTGCGGGGAGAAGCCCGCTGTCCTCGTAGAAGCGCAACGTCTTGGTTGTCATTCCTGCCGCTGCCGCGGCCTCACCGATACGCATCTTAAACCTTTTCATAGCAGGTCACCAGGACGGCGATTCCTTGACATTCCAGTATAGGGAAAGGTTGAGAATGAGATGCGGAGCAGGTCTTCCATCGTGGGCCGGCAAATGGCAGCAGCTGAGCCAGTAGTTGTTCGGGCGGTTGCTCTCCCTCCCATCTTTAGGAGTCCTTGTGTCGGTACCAGCCTTCGATTATGACCTCGCCATTATCGGTTCCGGTGGTGGTGCTTTTGCTGCGGCCATCCGGGCAACGAATCGCGGTAAGCGGGTGTTGATGGTTGAGCGAAGCACGGTGGGCGGCACGTGCGTGAACACGGGCTGCATTCCTTCAAAGGCCCTGCTGGCCGCCGCGGAGGCCCGCCATGTCGCCCTGGACGCTTCCGGGCGTTTCCCCGGTATCAGCACCTCAGCCGGACCGGTGAATATGCCAGAACTGGTCAGCGGGAAACGGTCCCTGGTCGAAGCCATGCGGTCAGAGAAGTATGTGGACCTCGCCGCGGACTACGGATGGAAGCTGCAGCATGGGACGGCGGCGTTCGCCGGGACCGCGGCCGCACCGGTTTTGAACATCACCGTCCCGGGCGGGACCACCGGAACAGTGAGCGCCGAACATTACCTCGTGGCCACGGGCTCCACTCCCTGGATCCCCGAAGTGCCGGGAATGGCCGAGGTGGATTATCTGACGTCCACGAGTGCGATGGAGCTGCAGGAAGTTCCCTCGTCGATGCTGGTGTTGGGCGGCGGTTATGTGGCACTGGAGCAGGCGCAGCTTTTCGCCCGGCTCGGAACGAAGGTGACCATGCTGGTCCGCTCCAGGCTCGCCTCGGCTGAAGAGCCTGAAGCCGGGAACGCCCTCGCCGGTGTCTTCGCCGACGAGGGCATCCGGGTCGTCCGCCGAGCGACAGTGTCCTCGGTCCGGACCGATCAGGCGTCAGGGGATGTGGTCGTGGACGCTTCCGTCTCAGGAGGACAGGAGGAGTTCAAGGCTGCCCGCTTGCTCGTGGCGACAGGCCGGCGCCCGGTCACGGAGGATTTGAACCTGTGCATGGTCGGTGTTGAAACCGGGAACCGCGGTGAAGTCCTGGTCGACGGGAGCCTTCGCAGTGCTAATCCGAGGATCTGGTCCGCTGGTGACGTGACGGGTCACCGGGAGTTCGTCTATGTAGCCGCCGCGCACGGGGCCCTGGTGGTGGATAACGCCTTCGAGGGTGCGGGGCGCGAGGTCGACTACCGGCATCTGCCCCGGGTCACGTTCACGAGCCCTGCCTTGGCGGCCGTCGGGATGACGGACAAGGAAGCGAATCAGGCCGGGATCCGGTGCGTGTGCCGGGTTCTGCCGCTCAAATTTGTCCCCAGAGCCCTGGTGAACCGTGACACCCGCGGGTTCATCAAGATCGTTGCCGACGCGGACACCGGCCGGATCGTCGGGATCACTGCTTTGGGTAAGGAAGCCGGGGACATCGCCGCGGCTGGGGTCTACATTCTAGAAGCCGGGATGACCGTTGATCAGGTCGCGAATCTCTGGAGCCCGTATCTGACCATGGCCGAAGGTATCAAGATCGCGGCCCAGTCCTTCACTACTGACGTCTCCAAGCTGTCCTGCTGCGCGGCATAATGTGGCCAACGACAACCTATGTGTTCGCGGGGCGGCCCGGCGCGGCTACCTTTTAGTGCGCGTTCCTCGTCAGGCTGTGGGCGAGGCGGTAGAAGTCATTACCGGTTTCGATGATCGTGCCGTTGAAGGCCAACCGGTCAACGCGGCGCAGGCGGGCCGGGGACGTCTTGGCGAACTCGTCAGTACGCTGCCGGCCAGCCCGGCCGCATCCGGCGATGGTGTTGCGGGGAATTTCTCGTCAGCGGTCTCGACGATTTCGTGGACGAGCCAGGAGGATAGCCAGAATTTTTACCCGATACCCCTTCTCTGCAGCGGCGCCAAGCCCGATAAGCCCTCGTGCCACAGCCTGTGGCACGATTGCCGGTACGTAGGCTTGAGGCCTTATGTCTCCAGAAATCGAACTGCCTGCGAACTATGTGGAGTTGTTGGAAGCTATGAAGGCCCGCATTTCAGGTGCGAGAGCCCAAGCTCAACGGACCGTTAACACTCTGGTCGCAGCCCTTGAATGGGACCGACTCCGACAGGGTCGAAGGATAGGGGCAGCCATTTTCGAAGCTTCTCCCGGGGCGTCCAGACGCGCCGATAATGGACCTTATTTAAATCCTCTACAGTTCGAAATCCAGCATGCGAAGGCGCGGAGGCGCCTCCGCGTACGCGGCTAAACGGTTCTCAGTGCCCCAGTCGAGACGCTTCGCGACAACTTTCGTATGATGTCGCCGGCAGTTGAGCTCTCCCGCCACCTGTGACTCTGCGTTTGTGGCTGGAACCAACAGCTGAACGTTCCTATGCCTCCGTGACTGCCCCACGCCGCACTCACTCTTCCCACAGCGGCTCCGACTGGGAGCGCACTCCTAGCCTCGTGCGGGTTCGTCCTGCCGGTTGGAGGGCCCGGAATTGGGCTACAGCGTTGTCATAAAGCGTTCCCGCGCCCGAGTTATCTGACACGGAGATAAGTAGCGCAAACGGTAGTTTGCTCGGCGAACTGTCTAGCCGGCCAAGTCCCCTCGTCAGATAAGTCAGCTCAATGCGCGGGTCCTCTACGTCAGCGGGAGAGAAACTCAATCGGTAATGACGAAGAGTCTCCCACTTGCCTCCTTCACGCAGGCTTGCCTCGTTTCGACCACTCGAGGCGCCGAGGGACTTCGTTACGGGCTCCTGGCTTTCCCGCCACCCTTGTCCCAGCAGCGTGAGCGCCTCGGGGGTTCTGCGATCGAGAATCTGAAACTGCCTGTTATCGGTCGGGGAGGTGAACCGATGCATAAAAGCGTGCGGCCTGAGCGCCAGATCGATGGAAGCACGTGTGTACTCGGTGGCTTCTGTCGGCTCAACGGGGGACAGGTAGGCGAGAGTGATTCGAACGTCCAACTTTCCGGACAGTCCGCGGGGGATAGGCAACTTGTAAGCGTGCAGTTCGCCGCGTTCCGTGGAGTCCTTGTAGAGAACGTGAGTCTCGTCGGCCGAACATGTCAGTTTGTCGAGAAAGTCACTTGGAATACGCCCGTATCCAACTTCCGGTTGAAGCTGCTTGTGGCCCTTGGACGGCCGCTCAGCGAAGTGAACTCCAAAAGCACGTAAGACATTGGTGTTTACAGTTGGAAAGTTGATGGCCAGCTCAGACATTGCGTGTGTGACGAGTGGCGCAGCAAAGCTGGTTCCCGTGGCTTCAAGAAATGTACCGTCAGCAGCCAAGACTGGGAATTTTCTAAGCTCGGACCCCCCGAACTGAACTCCAAGTGGCCGAACTCTGCCACCCCAACGGCCCGGGCCAACGGACGAGTACGACGATCGCTGCCACGGCCGTTCGGGGGACGGCACGTCGCAAGCACCGACGCTAAAACCGTTCACCATGTCGGCGGGTACTTGGACTCGGTGCCTACCGGAGTTGGGGTCAAGATGGCCGTCGTTACCAGCAGCGACAATGAACATGACATCGCGTTCCCATGCCAGCATGTCAAGCTCACTTGTCCAGCGGTTAGGCTCTAGATCATCCCTGACGGGCAATGTTGGGCCGAGGCTAAGATTGATGATCTTGTGCTCACCTTGGGAAACCACTTCCTTGATTCGATCAAGCACCCAATAACCGTGCATGTCACCCGGAATCCCAGGCGCGGGCAGGACTCGAAAGCTATCAAGGGGAAGAGGCGGAGCGCTTGCTTGCTGGCCTGCCACCACCAGCCCGTATAGAGCCGCCCCCGTAACTGCCGTTCCATGGACAAGGGATCCTGGCTGAGGAGGTTCGCCGGTGAGGTCGATGGCATCGGCGACCATGTGACTGTTGTAGTTAGCGGCCTCATCCAGGCCCCCGTCAAAAACGGCTACTTTGAAGTCACTGGACCTGGTCGATGAGGAACCGGGTCCATGCCAAGTTGTGGAGGATCTCGTGCCAAAAACAGGCCGGGGCGGCATGGCGGGCATGGGGCGCACAATTCGAAGAGCGTTGAAGCCGGCGAGGTATTCGAGGGAACGTTTTGCCGCACGTACTGGGACGAATGTGAGACCACCAACTTGCCGTACGAAGTCTCTCTCGACACTGCCGCCTTCCCGCTCAACGGCCGCGGCCCAGCGTTCGATAATGTGATCGTCAGCCGGCGTCAGGGCGCCACCTTGCAGACCTATTGGGTTTAGGACTGACTCCCAGAGGATGATCTCGTCACCCGGGTTTTCAACGTCGCCAAGAGCCCTTGTAACAGCTTGGGAGGGAAGAGAAAACTCATCCAGCTTCTTGATCTCCTCGAAAGCCGCCCGTTCACTGCGGTCAGTACCTCGCGAGTCTAGGAGTTGCTCCAGCTCAGCCATGGAGTCATCGGGAACCGATAAGACCAGCCTCCGCGTCACGGCTTCTCGAGACGCCGTTGATGTCACGTATAGACCTTGCTCGGCTCGGGATCCGACCGGCATCGCACCTAGTTTATTGATGAGCTGACCAGGGAAAGAAGATGCTGCGAGATAATTTGGGAGAAGCTTGGCCTCAATGAATGTATGTCCTGGAACGCGCAACTCTTCATCCAGCGAGGCGACCTCCGCTCGGACGGACCTGAGCTGCGGCAAAAGTACCTCGCGCGCCTCAGCAGCCGTCTGGGGCTCGTATTTGTCGCCTCCACCTGTCGGAGGTTTCTCCGCAGGAGTCCGCAAAGCTTCACCTTGGTACAAGAACGGGCGCCCTGTTTCCCTGATATCAGCCATGCGTCCCCCTATTTTTCTATACGTCGAATGGCTTGGGAAACGGTCGGATGACTGACCCCCGACAAGTCTGCAATCGCTCGAAGAGATAAACCAAATTCTCTGTGCAGCTTTTGCCAAAGCGTGTCGCGGTTATTCCCTGAAGGGCCGGCGACCGTCAGGAGCTCCGTGAGTAGAACCCGCTCAAACGGCACCTCGCGCAAAACGCTCCTCCTGCCAACCATCTCCATAAGGCGCGCTAGGTCGGACGGCGAGCTCCCGTCGGTGATTTCGGCGACCACCCGGAGGATCTTGGCGTCCAGGGGTGCACTTGCGCCGGCCTTGAGCAATGCAAGTCGTTCTTCTATCCCTGGCAATGGGAAGGTGACGATCCTATCGAAACGTCTGCCAATCGCCGGGTCTAGTAGTTGGGCGTGGTTAGTGGCCGCGATGAGAAAGCTACGGCCATTCCAGCGATCAAGTTCCACAAGGAGAACGTTCACTACTCGTTTGAGTTCTCCCACATCGCTGTCGTCGTCACGAGCCTTCGCCAGGGCGTCAAACTCATCCAGGAGCAGCACGCATGCCCTCGACTTAGCAAAGTCCAGTACATCGCGAATGTTACGACCCGAGGTACCTAGATAGCTGGATAGCACCGCGGCTAGGTCCAAGGAAACCAGGGGCAATCCAACCTGCTGCGCGATCCACCGACTCGCAAGAGTCTTCCCAACACCTGGCGGCCCCGAGAACAGAGCCGAGCGTGAGGGCGCCATGCCACGGAGAGCCAGGAGGCTCTCGCTGTTACGCTCAAGTACGATCTCGTCTAAGTCGGCTTGGACACTCCTTGGGAGTACAAGTCCAGTTCCGTCAGGACTGACATCTACGTCCACCAGTGGTCCAGCACCGCCGGATTCCATCGGCAGCGAGTCTCCCGACATAATCAACTCACTTCCCGGATAGGCGCTAACCGCCTCGTGAAGAGCAGAGCGGAAAGTTTCCACATCGATAACGCCATCCGGTACGCGTCGTATCAGCTGGTTAGCCACCTTGCGAACGGTGCTGGGGCTCCCCTTCACGCCTGCACGCGCCAGGCTGACGAGGGCGGCCTGCATGGAATTCGGTGAGTGGTAAGAATCCGAAGGGGTGGGTCTCATGGTTACCACCATATCGCTGGAAGGCTTTCGGTGAAGGACCGATGCACTGGTAAACACGATTCTAGTGACAGCGCCACTCGTGAGACGTCGCCCTTGAATCCAGGGAGGACGCAGCAGAGGATTGAGGAGTTCAAGACCGGCAACAATCTCGGAATGGCTATGCTGTGGGTGTGAACCGTACCGGGTTTTAGGCCGTCTTCTTGCTGGTGGCCTCGTCGTCTGATGAGGCGTCTATTTGAGCATAGTAGTTCTGCTCGAACTCGTCGGGCGGGATCATGGACAAGGTGCTGTGCAGCCGCTTGGTGTTGTACCAGTGGACCCAGTTCATGGTCGCCTTCTCCACATCCGCCAACTGCTTTAGCGGGCCTGTCATGAAGGGACTGCCTTTGCGGACGCATTCGTTCTTGTACAGACCGATCGTGGATTCCGCGAGGGCGTTGTCGTACGCGTCGCCGACGCTGCCGACGGAAGCCGCCAAGCCTTCAAGCAGCAGTGCCTCTCCGAACCGGATCGAGGTGTATTGGGCGTATTCAACCGGTCGAAGCAACACCTGATCACGGAGGTGTTGGATGTCGGTTCGAAATCGTCAGAAGCAGGTACGGGCGTATCGAGGGCAGATCCCTTCACCGGGTCGGCCGTCGGTGGCCTGGCGCGAGGACCGGGTACGGTTCTGGGTCGCGATCGCCTCCGGTGCGAAGACCCGGGACGCCGGCGTCGCGGCGGGCGTGTCAGAGCCCGTCGCGCATCGCTGGTTCCTGCACGCTGGCGGTGTGAATCCTCAGCTGGCCCCGACACTGTCCGGGCGTTATCTGTCCTCGAGCGACCGTGAGGACATCGCATTGTGGCGTGCGCAGGACTGTGGGGTGCGAGAGATTGCTCGGCGGCTGGGCCGAAGCCCGTCTACGATCTCGCGGGAGCTGCGTCGGAACGCGTCGACGAGAACGTATCGCTTGGACTACAAGGCGTCGACAGCGCAGTGGCACGCCGAACGACGATCCCGCCGTCCCAAGACCGCGAAGCTGATCAGGAACGATGGCCTCCGCGACTACGTCAACGACAAGCTCAGCGGACACGTCAGATCGGGCGGAGGAGAACGTTTGGGCCCGGTCGGTCCGATCTGGGACGGGAAGAACAAGCCGCATCGGGAGGACCGCGAATGGGTGAGGGGGTGGAGCCCTCAGCAGATCGCGAAACGCCTACCAGTCGAGTTCCCGGATGATCCAACGATGCGGATCTCGCACGAAGCGATCTACCAAGCCCTTTACGTTCCGAGCAGAGGCGGACTCACAAGGCAGCAGGCGTGGCACCTGCGCCGAGGGCGCACGAAACGCACGCCACGGGCGCGAACACGCCAGCAAGCCTGGGCGCATGTCACCGACGCCACAACCTTGAAGAAGAGACCCTCCGAAGCCGACGAGCGGAAAGTCGCAGGCCATTGGGAGGGGGATCTCATCATTGGTCTCAACCGGTCAGCGATCGCGACTCTGATCGACCGCACGACGCGTTTCGCCATGCTCGTCCATCTGCCTCGGCAGAAGGGTTACGGACTGGTCAAGCCGACAAAGAATGGGCCTGCATTGGCTGGCTACGGGGCGGTCACGATGAAAAACGCACTCGTCCGGACCTTCGAGCCGCTCCCGGCGGACCTGCGACGCTCCCTGACCTGGGACCGTGGGAAGGAGATGTCCGCGCACGCCCTTCTGACGCAGGAAATCGGGTTGCCGGTCTATTTTGCCGACGCGAAGAGCCCGTGGCAGCGCGGGAGCAACGAACATCTCAACGGGATACTTCGGCAGTACTTCCCGAAAGGCACCGACATCTCTCGCTGGAGCACGCCAGAGATCCAAGCTGTCGCCGACATCATCAACAACCGGCCGCGCGGCGTCCTAGGATGGCGCACTCCAGCGGAAGCCTTCGCGGACCAGCTAAGCTCAGTCCCAAAAGCAACTGTTGCTTCGACCGGTTGAATACGCCCTGGGAGCCGGCGTCACTGTGATGAACCATGCCAGCAGGGACCGGCGTTCCGGCCTGATCCCGGCGCCAGAGCGCCATCTTCAAGGTGGTGAGCACCATGTCCGTGTCCTTGATCGTCGAGCCGTGCCACCCCACGATCGCCCGGGAGAAGACATCAATCGCGAAGGCCACGTACGCAAAGCCGGCCCACGTTCTGACATAGGTGAAGTCGGTGACCCACACGGCGTTCGGCCGGGCCGCGGTGAAGTCCCTGTTCAGTAGATCCGGGGCCCGCTGGGAGTCCTTCGCTGGCGCGACGGCTTTGGGTTTCCGGCCCCGGACGAGGCCGTTCATGGCTTCATCCCGCATGAGCCGGTCGACGGTACATCTGGCCACTTCGTGGCCCTCTCTGCGCAGCCAGGCTGTCATTTTCCGCCGTCCGTACAGGGACTCGGGTTTCTCTGCGGTGTCTTTCAGCGCGTTGACGATAGCAGCGTCCGTGACAGTCCGGGCAGCGGGTGCTTTGGATTTCCAGGACCGGTAAGTCCGCGGGGCGACCTGAACGCCCTGCTCACGCAGGACCTTGCAGGCCGGCTCGACCCCGTGGCCATCGGCACGCAGTTCGTCGATGAATCCGGCTATTTGCGGCGGCGAGGGTCGAGCTCCCTCGCGAAGAAAATCGAGGCTTTCTTCAGGATCTCGTTGGCCTCCCGCAGTTCCCGGTTCTCACTTTCCAGCTCCCTGATCCGGGTCTGCTCGGCACTGGTGACGCCGGGACGTTCGTCGGCGTCGATCTGGGCCTGGAGAACCCACCGGCGCAGGGACTCCCTGCCGATGTTCAGCTTGGGTCCGATGGCGGAGCAGGCGGCGAAAACGGAGTCGTACTCACTGAGGTGGTCCAGGACCATCCGCACGGCACGCTCACGCTGATCCTGGGGGTATCGCTTGGGCATGATCGCCATCCTTCACAAAAAAGGAAGCGGCATCAAACCCGGTACGGTTCACTCCACACCATGCTCATAAACAGGCTCTGAGCACTAAGACACAGCGGCGTCGACCGCGGCACCGCCAATCATCCGCCGCTACCCAAGCCAGCCACAAGGCCGTTTTCTCAAGCCCCCAACGCCGCGGAGCGGCTCCCCAGCTCATAACCTAGTCCGTCTCGAATCCCTAGGGTTATGAGACGCCGCGGCGTGTAAGCGTTTAGGGCACCTTCGCCTATCAATTCTGCAGGCCCGGTATACGGGACGCGTCAAATGCTGCGTCCAGTGTCCGCAGCCCCCTGCAGCCGGTCTAGTTGTCGCGGCGCTCGAATTCTTCATCCAGCTCTTGGTGGCGGAACTCGGTCTCCGGGTTGGGCTCACCGTCGGCGACGACTTCATGGTCCAACTGACGTTGCACCTGGCTGTCGAGAACCTGCAACTTCTCGTCTTTCAGTTCTTCCAGATCCTCAGGGAAAGGATCCGTAGGGGTGATCCGCAGATTCGATGACATAGCCTGACCTTTCGACAGCGGCACTCCACACCAACGGACACCCGCGACTGGAGTATTTTACTTGAAATCAGGCAAATCCATCTACGTCATCCCGTGCTCGCGGCCCCGATAACTACCCGCATACCTCGCAAACTCGGGTGGGTTCAAGCTGGCGCTTGTGGCAACCACATAGACGGTGTGGCACCGCGCCCGATAGAAGATCCTCTTACCTGAGCTGGATCCCTGCGTCTCATGACCTCAGTGTCTCGAAACCAAGGGTTTCGAGACGGGGACGCCATTGAAGTCAGGTCAGGGGCGTGATGGGCGCGCTCGGTCCGGATGGCGTCGTCGCCGCCCCGATGGTCTGCCTCGAAACGGCGATCAGCTGGGGGTTGAACCGGGTGCTTGTCGGGTGTCTTGGAAGTACTTCACGAATTGGGAGAGTTGGTCCCGAAGGGTGTCCCACTGGCCGAAATCTGCGGGAATGGCGGCGCTCTCAGCCCGTCGGGCTGCTAGCAGGACGCTTTCCCCGGCGTCGGTTATTTCGACCTGGAACTGACGGCGGTCGTCCGGGTCTCGTTTCCTGGTGATCAGGCCTCTCCTGTCCAGGCGGGCCAGGACGCGGCCCAGGGTCTGGCTTTGCACGTGGATGACTGCGGCGAGCTGTTCCTGGTTCATGGGGTGTGGTGCCAGCGTTCGAAGGGCGATCACCCCCGCCCGGGTGAGGCCCAGCGGTGCGAGTGCGTCGTCGAGACGCCGTTGTACCAGGCGGGCTGCCGTGGTGAGAAGGAGATAGCCTTCGCGGACGTGGGCCGGGGGGTCGAGGGACATCGATGACGGCCTTCCATTCCTGCAGAACACATCACTAAGGGGAGGGCAGGCCAGGAACCCGCCTAAACCGGGACCCTGGCCTGCCCTGGAGTGCTATCGGCGCTTGTTGTCGCCGTCGGTTTCGATGTGTTCCTTGCGGACTTCCTCGTTGACGGTGACTTCATCGGTCACGGTCTCCGTGCCGAGGCGGACGCGCTCGACCGGGACCGTTTCCTTCTCAACTACGGGGCGTTCTTCATGGAGGATGACCTCGTGTTCTTCCTCGCTGATGTCCTTGCCCGACAGTGCCGAGCCACGGTTGGTATCCGTGATGGGCTCGCGCTCGATGCGGACCTCTTCGCGCTGCACGGGGACCGTCTGGGTGACATTTTCGGTCGTGACGTACTTGCGCAGCCGCACCCGGCCGGTGGCCTGCTTCTCGGTGCCGACGTTCAGGCGTTCCTCGGAACGGGTCATGGCATCATCGGTGGTGGGGCCCGAGGTGTCGCGTCCTACCGTTCCTCGGCCGGTATCTGGCTGGCCTGCATCCCGGTAGTCAGCGTCCTGGGCCGCTGCCGCGTCGGTGTAGGTCTGGTTGCCGCCGGCTAGGTTGTAGTGGGAGTAGAGCCGTTCTTCCTCGGTCGGCTCGAGGTGACCGTCAACGTCCACCCGGGGGGCGTCCTTTACCTGTTCCTTGGTGTAGGGGACGACGACGTCGCTGCCTTCGATGCGGGCCCCTTCCAGCGGAACGAAGGATTCCGAGGTCCCGAACAGTCCGGTCTTGGCCGTGACCCAAGTGGGCTGGCCGTTGTTGTCGTCCGCGTAGACCTGGCCGATGGATCCGATCTTGTTCCCATCGCTGGAAACGACGTTTCCGTTGCGCTGAAGCAGGTCATCGATGTGTTCCTTGGCGAGCATGAGGTCTCCTTTGGATCTTTGATGCTATGGGGGGTGCAGTAAGTCCGAGTGGAACGCTGCATGACTCCACCATAAGCATGCTTAGTAAGCGCTTGGCAAGCCTACTTACTATCTTTTTTCGGCCTGAGCATCGGCTCTTGCGAAACGAATGCAAAGTGTGCTTAGTATTTGGGTAGTAACCGTGCTTACTAATTCATCCGGCGCCGCAGGTTCCCGATTTGCCGGCGGGCCCTTCCTGAAAGAGAGCAACGATGACAGAGAATGAATGGGCCCAGACGGCTCCAACGACGTCCATGGAGGCTTACCCGGGCACCGGGTCAGTCACCACAGCCGACACGGAGGGTTCCTCGTCGAAGAAGGAAGCAGCGAAAGACGCGGCCGCGGACGTTAAGGCGCAGGCCGCTGATTCCGCCCAGAATGTCGCCGAGACGGCCAAGACTGAAGCCGCTAACGTTGCCGGTGAGGTCAAGAGCAACGCCAAGGACCTGCTGCACCAGGCCCGGACGGACCTTACCGCCCAGGCCGGTACGCAGCAGCAGAAGGCGGCCGAGGGCCTGCACTCGATCTCCAGCGAACTGCACACCATGGCCAACGCCTCGGACCAGCCGGGTGTCGCCAGCGACCTGATCCGCCAGGCGGCGGAGCGTTCCGCCTCGGTCGCGACCTGGCTTGAGAACCGCGATCCCGGTTCGTTGCTGAACGAGGTCAAGTCCTTCGCCCGCCAGCGTCCCGGAACTTTCCTGCTCGCCGCCGCCGGCGCGGGCATCCTTGCCGGACGTCTGGGACGCAGCCTGCAGGCCGGAGCCCCGGACACGGAGCAGG
Organism: Arthrobacter sp. BPSS-3; assembly: GCF_044628475.1. Lineage (NCBI taxonomy): Bacteria > Bacillati > Actinomycetota > Actinomycetes > Micrococcales > Micrococcaceae > Arthrobacter > Arthrobacter sp. BPSS-3. Next base: position 11,643 of record NZ_JBIMMV010000013.1, on the reverse strand, counting down.
CACCATCGAAGCCCACTCGACTCCCGTCGTCGGCAACGCCCCCCGCCCAACGGGCAACGACCCCCGTTCAGCAGGAGACGGTGATCGCGGCCGGCTCAGGCGACCGGTTCTTCGACGAGCCGGTCCTGCCCGGCACGTCGGGTCCTGTGTCGACCCGAACACTGCCGTCCGGGACCGCAGTCGACGCCAGCCTCCGGGACGATGTTCCGTTTCCGAGCCGGGAGGACGGCCAGCTGTGAGCCACCAGATACCGGAGCCATCGCCCAGCACCGCTCAGGTGAAGGCCGAAACGAGTTCCCTGGGCGAACTGCTCGGTGACGTCACCCGCGACATGTCCACCCTGATGCGTCAGGAAGTGGAACTCGCGAAGGCCGAACTGAAGCAGACCACCAGCCGGGCCGGCAAGGGCGGCGGCATGCTGGCCGGCGCCGGCGTCGCGGGCCACTTCGTCCTGCTGTTCCTCTCCCTCGCACTCTGGTGGGGCATCGGTGAGGAGTGGACCGGCTTTGGCTGGTCCGCGGTCATCGTCGCGATCATCTGGGGCATCATCGGTGCCGTCCTGGCCTCGATCGGCCGCAAGGAACTCAAAGCGATCAAGGGCCTGCCCCAGACCGCCGAGACGATTCAGGAAATCCCCCCGACCCTCAAGCCCAGCCACTAAAGCGAGGAAAAACAATGAGTGAAAACCCGGATGTCATCCGTGCCGACATTGAAGCAACCCGCGCCCGGCTTGGAACCAACGTCGACGCCGTGGCCGACAAGGTCACTCCGTCGCACATCGTCCAGCGCCAGACCGACAAAGTAAAAGACGCAGTCTTCGGAGTGAAGGAGAAGGTCATGGGAGCAGCCGACCACACCGCCGGCAACGTCCAGTCCGCAGGCGGCAGCGCCGCCTCGCACTTCAGCGATGCAGGCTCCGCCGTGGCGGACGCCCCGAACCAGGTCAAAGCCAAGGCCCAGGGCAGCCCGCTCGCCGCCGGCCTGATCGCCTTCGGCGCAGGACTGCTGGTGTCCTCCCTGATCCCGGCCAGCCAGAAGGAACGCGAGGCAGCCGACGCACTGAAGTCGGCCGCCGAGCCGCTCACCACCGAGCTGACCGAGGCGGCGCAGAACGTCGCCCAGGGGCTCAAGGAGCCCGCACAGGCGGCGATGGAGAACGTCAAGGCCACCGCCACCGACGCCGCCCAGAACGTCAAGGGCGAGGGCCAGACGGCCGTCGACGACGTCAAGGGCCGCGCCGCCGACGCCAAGGACAACGTCCAGCAGGCCTAGCCTGTCCCGGAAGACGGCCGGCTGCCCTCGCTGACGCGGCGGGCAGCCGGCCGCTGCGCTTAACCACGAAAGAAGATCCCGATGGCCAAGAACCTCACACAGGCGGACACTGGCTCCATGGACGACGCCGAAACCGCAACGAGCAGCACCGCCAAAGCGCGCACCTCCCCCGCGCCGGACGATTCCCGCAAGCCGGAACGCCCCACCGAAGTCACCAAGCCCACCTGGAAGTACATCGCCCGGAAAACCCTGCGCGAGTTCACCAAGGACCAGTGCCCGGACCTGGCGGCATCGCTGACCTACTACTCCGTGCTGTCCATCTTCCCGGCCCTGCTGGCCCTGGTGTCCCTGCTCGGCCTGTTCGGCGACGCGCAGAAGACCACCTCGGCGCTGCTGGACATTGTCCAGGGGATCGCGCCCGGTCAGACGGTGGACACCATCCGCCCGCTGATCCAGGAGCTGACCAGCTCCTCGGCCGCGGGACTGACGTTCGTCTTCGGCCTGCTGACCGCGCTCTGGTCCGCCTCCGGCTACGTGGGCGCCTTCGGCCGGGCCATGAACCGCGTCTACGAGACCGATGAGGGCCGGCCCTTCCTCAAGCTGCGCGGCACCATGCTGGGCGTCACCGTGGTCAACCTGCTGATCGTCGTCATCCTCGCCGCGATGCTGGTCCTCAGCGGCACAGTGGCCGAACAGGTCGGCAACGTGATCGGCCTGGGCGGCGCGTTCCTGGCCGTCTGGAACATTGCCAAGTGGCCGGTGATGCTGGTGCTGATCATCGTGGCGATCGCCATTCTCTACTACGCCACCCCGAACGTGAAGCAGCCGAAGTTCCGCTGGATGAGCATGGGCTCGGCCATCGCCCTGTTGATCTTCCTGCTCGCTTCGGTGGCCTTCGGGTTCTACGTGGCCAACTTCAGCAGCTACAACAAGACCTACGGCGCGATCGGCGGCATCCTCATCGCGCTGCTGTGGCTGTGGATCCTGAACATGTCGCTGCTGTTCGGTGCCGAGTTCGACGCCGAGACCGAGCGCGGACGCGAGCTCCAGGCCGGCATCGAAGCCGAGGAGACCATCCAGCTTCCGCCGCTGGGCACGAAGAAGAGCGACAAGCTGCAGGCCAAGGAAGAAGAGGACATTCGGCGGGGACGTGAACTGCGCGGGGAGCGCGCCGACAACGACGAGAACCAGCCGCTGCCGGGAGGCGGCCTCTCGTCCAGCGGCGCCAGCAGAATGGATCGCCCCTGAACGCGAAGCCCGCCTACGCGGAGTGCGAGCGGACACAGCGGGGGCACGGGAAGGCCACGCGTCTATCACCCTTGCAGCCGGCGCCCAGGCCAGCCAACATCACCCAAGGCGACCGCATGGCGGGTCTGATGATCTACCTTGCCGGGCCGGGGCGGGCCAACGAACACGAGGAGCCGCACCTCGTCGCGGGCGATTCGGCACTCATGGCCTGGCACGACGATAACGAGCTGAACCGCGACGCTGCCCTCGATATTGCCAACGCACTCGACCGGGCCCGGCAGTTCTACGGAACCGACGTCGACGGCAGACACGTCTTCCACTGCTCCCTCAGCCTGGCCGCCGAAGAAGGCCAGCTCAGCGATGAACGCTGGGGTGAAATCGCGAACGACTTCATGAAGGAAATGGACTTCACCGAGGACCGCGGCAGGGCTCCTTCCCGGTGGGTCGCGGTACGTCACGGACTGAGCAAGAACGGCAACGACCACATCCACATCGTGGCGTCCATGGTCCGGGACGACGGCACCAAATGGAACGGCTGGAAGAGCAAGTACAAGTCCCAGCAGGCTGCCAGGGCACTGGAGAAGAAGTACGCGCTGAACGTCGTCGGGACCCTGCGCGCCGAGCGCGGATTCACGCCAGCCGAACAGGCCAAGGCCGTGCGCCAGAACCTCCCCGAAGTTGAGCGCCACAGCCTCGCCCGCAAGGTGCGCGTCTGCGCCGCAGCATCGGTTGATGAGGCAGAGTTCGTCCGCCGCGCACGCCAGGAGGACATGCTCGTCCGGCCCCGCTACGCGGCCGGGCGTACCGACGTCGTGACCGGCTACTCCGTGGCCGAACGCCCCCGCAAGGGCGAACGGGCTGTCTGGTTCGGCGGAAACTCGTTGGGCCGTGACCTGGCCTTGCCCAAGCTTCGGGCAGAGTGGGAGAGCACCCCTGAGTCAGCTACTTCCGCTGTCGCGGAATGGAACGCTGCGGCGCGCAACCGCCGGCCGGTAAGCCCCGGCCGGGAGACGCTGCAACCATCTGCGGAGCTGTGGAGCAAGTACGCCAACGATGTCAGTTCCCTCCGGGAGAAACTGGCCGCCACCGCCAACGATGATCACGCCGCCTGGGCGCAGGCAGCCCGCGAGGCATCGGCGGCGTTTGGTGCATGGTCCAAGCGGATCGAACCTACGCCGGGACCGCTCGCAGACGCCGCCCGGGAACTCGCCAAGTCCGCCCAGCTGCGCCGCTACCCGGCACGCCCGGCAGTGTCCCTGCCGTCGGCGCGCGGGGCGGCGATGATCCTCCTGGCCGTGACCTCCAAGAGCGACCGTGCGGCGTACGCCCTCCTGTTCCGGCAGCTCGCCCAGACGGCCCGGGCGATCCATGACATGCACCAGGCCACGGACGATCTGCGCCGGGTCCGGGGACTTTCCACGGCCGTCCGAGCGGCCAGCAGGGTCGTCGAAGCCAGCGCCACCGCACAGACACTCACCGTACAGACACACACGGAACAGCCGATGTCGATGGAGACGCTGCGCCATCAGCACCCGGAAGCGTCAGAAGAAGCCCTCAAATCAAGGCTCCTGGTCGAACGTTCACGAGGCGGCTCACCGCTGCCTCCCGTTCTGACTCGACCAGATGCGGCGCAGCAGCTGCAGGGAACGCAACCACGGACCGAAGAGACTCACCCGCAGAAGAATCCAGGCATCGAGCGATAGGGGACGAGCATGAGCGAAGCAGACGGAATGGACGACGCGGTGGACGGGGCGATGCGTACCGGGCTGATGGTCGCCGCGCGCGTCGGAGAACAACTGGCACGAATGCGGGAAGAAGAGCAACGCACCATCGCCACAGTGGAGGAACACCGCGCCCGTGAGCTGCAGGAACGCTTCGACGCCCAGCGGGCTACCGCCCGGGCCCAGCTGGCACCGGTCTCCCGCGATGACTGGTGGGACAAGGCCACCCCCGCAATGATCGAACGGGTCCATGAAACCGCCACCGCATGGAAGCCGTTTGACCCCGTAGCTGCGCAGGCGGCCGGGAAAATCAGCGACCAGGTCCAGAGCCGTTACGGCATCGACGTGAATAACACCGGAGCGGACGAGGCCTCCGTGTCTGCGGCGCTGGCCCGCGCACAGCAAGCCAGATCCGAGGCCGAAAGTGAACGGACCAAAAGAGCGGCGGCGCGCGCCGATAAAGTGGTGGCCGGCGCAGCAGTAGCAGCAGCAAACCGCCAGGACCGGGCCGGCAAAAGCGAACCGGCTTGGGACACGGCAGAACGGCGCCAGCAGTTGGCCGAAAGTCTGGGAGGTAGAGGGGACCGCGAAGCAGTTATTTCTCGGCTCCTGGCAGACAAGCACCAGGGCACCCACCCCTCGGCTGCTGTTGCGCAGAAACCCTCATTGGCCAGGACATCAAGAACGGCTGAGCTGGGCGGCAAAGGCCGGCCTATGGAACGCGGGGGACTTGAACGCTGAATCTCGATTCTGCCAAGCCTTCTTTGAATGGACGCCACGGTCCACGTCGTCCCGTGCTAACCCTCTGTTCGCCCCAGCCCGTCAAGTGGGCAGCCACCTCCGGCTTGCTTTGGTCGGGTCGGTATCGCGTCCTCCACTCCTCGGGTGCGCCACTGCGCCCATGACGTCTGCGCAGGACGGCGATGCCGAACGGAATCAGGTCAAGGACGTAAGGCTATCCCGCTCGATTTCGAAGCAGCCATGGGCCGCCGAGCCGGCTCGTGACAGCGCACGGCAGCCTCTTCTGTACGCCTGAGGACACATTCCGAATCGAGTACCTGAACAGTGGCTGCCGAGTTTAGACTTGTTTGGCAGCACCGGAGCCCCAGAGCCTGATGTAAAAGGGTGGATCACCATGACGAGGGACAATTTCCATCTGACCCCGGAAGAGTCATTCCCGTTGCATCTGGAGCAGGTCTCAGACCAGGACTTACAGGTGCTCGACAGCCAGATCCAACGCCAGTTTGACCACGAGATCGTGGCCGAGGGCGAGCCCAATCCGGAAACAGAGTTCCGGCGGTACGAACTTGACGAAGAATTCGAGAGCCGAGATAAACGGTAACGACGGGTCGGGTCATCTTCTTGCGCCCGACTAGTGCGAGATTCAGGCGGCGGGCTGGGCCGTGACTTCGTGCGCCCGGGTGTAGAACCATTCGATGTGTTCGCGCAGGAGCCGGGCCGCGAGTTGGCCGTCGCGTGCCTTGACGGCGTCGAAGATGCCGTGGTGCTGGGCCCGGAGCACGCAGACGACGTCGGGCCACGCATCCATGGCGTCCATCGCTCCCTTGACGTAGCCGACGATCGCGCCGCTGAGGGATTCCATCATGGTGGCCACCACGGCGTTTCCGGCCAGGGAGCTGAGCGTCACATGGAAGCGCGCGTCGAGTTCGTGGAAGGTGGCCCGGTCAATGCCGGGATCATCCATGGCCTGGAGCAGCCTGGCTGCCTCCGCAAGCTCATCCTCGCCACCGGGCCGGGCCGCCCCCGCGGTGGCCGTCCAGGTTTCGAGCAGGATGCGGGTCTGCACAATGTCCTCGACGGGAAGCCGGCTGCTGGCGACGTGCAGTCGTAGGGCCGATGACAGGCCGGCCGAGGGATCGGAGACGACGATGGCCCCCGAGGTGGGCCCGGATCCCACCGAGCTGCGCAGCACCCCCATGGCGTCAAGAACCCGGATGGCCTCCCGCACTGACGAGCGGGAGATCCCGTAGGTTTCGGCCAGCGTGCGTTCACCGGGAAGCCGGTCCCCGAGTTTGATCTTGCCTGAGCGGAGGTCCGCTTCAATGTCCTGCAGGAGCGCGTCGTGGGTGCGGCGGCGGGGGTTTGCTCCTGCTTCGGCGGCTGTCACGGGCACTTCCTTCGAGTAGCGGGAGTGCGGGCCGGACGCTGGTCCGCACTCCCCGTAGCGGCGCGGCGGACGCTAAGGCAGCATCCAGCCAAGGATCGGGGTGGACTGGAGGTAGGACAGGGTGCAAAGCACCAGCAGCAGAGCCACGCTCCATCCGACTACTTTACGCAGGATCACCGATTCATGGCCTTCCAGGCTGACCGCGGACGCCGCAATGGCGAGGTTCTGGGGGCTGATCAACTTGCCCACCACGCCGCCGGAGGTGTTGCCGGCCACCAGGAGGTTCGGGTCAATGCCTGCCTTCAGCCCGGCCGTCTGCTGCAGCTTGGCGAACAGCGCATTGGCGGACGTGTCGGAACCGGTGACGGCGGTGCCGATCCAGCCCAGTACCGGGGAGAGGAATGCGAAGAAGGCTCCGGTGCCGGCCAGCCAGGTGCCGATGGAGACAGTCTGCCCGGAGAAGTTCATGACGTACGCGAGTGCCAGGACGGTGATGATGGTCAGCCCTGCCCAGCGCATCCGGTAGGTGGTGCGCCCGATCTCCTTGACGGCGTCCCCCACCGTGATGCTGTAGCGGCCGGCCTCGTTGTACTTCGAATACACAAACGCCACGATCAGGCCGGTGATCAGCAGCAGGGTGCCGGGGGTGGAGAGCCACTGGAACGAGTAGACGGTGGAGGACACGGGCTTCCCAGCGGCGTCGACCAGCGCGTCGTGGAGGATCGGCCACGGGATCTTCACATCGGTGGAGGCGAGGAATGCGGGCACGTTCACGCCCAGTTTCCACAGCTTCGCGATGCCGAAGACGACGATCACGAGGAAGTACGGGAAGAGGGCGAGCCAGGTGCGGGTCGGGGTCAAACGGTCTTCGGCAGCCTCGGCGGTGGCGACTGCCGCCGCCCTGCGTGAGCTGCCCCCTGCGGCGGCGACTGTCTTTTTCGCGTCCGCATTAGTGGCAACGCCGAGACGTTCGCGGGCGGCAACGCTGCCCTTGGGGGTCCAGACGCGGAAGAAGAGGACGGCCGCGCCGAGGCCGGCGAGGGAGGCGACGATGTCGGTGAGCTCGTAGGAGAAGTAGTTCGAGCACAGGAACTGCGCGATGGCGAACGAGAGGCCGACCACCAGCGCGGCGGGCCAGCAATCCTTGATGCCCTTGCGGCCGTCGAGGATGAAGAGCAGGATCAGCGGCACGATGGTCGCCAGCAGCGGCGCTTGGCGCCCCACGATGGAGGCGATGTCCGTCGCGTGCAGTCCGGTGAGGCCGGCGGCGGTGGTGACCGGGATGGCCATGGCGCCGAACGCGACTGGTGCGGTGTTGGCAACCAGGACGGCCGCGGCGGCGCGCAGTGGCGGCAGGCCGAGCGCGAGCAGCATCGTGGCGGTGATGGCTACTGGTGCGCCGAAACCTGCCAGGGCCTCAAGCAGCCCGCCGAAGCAGAACGCAATCAGCACGGCCTGCAGGCGCACATCACCCTTGCCGATCACGTCGAACACCCGGCGCAGGTCCTCGAAGCGTCCGCTCAGCACCGTTACCTGATAGAGCCAGACGGCCATGATCACGATCCACAGAACGGGGAAGGCGCCGAAAACCCCGCCCTGGGTTGCGGAGAGAAGCGCCAGGCCGGCCGGCATCTGGAAGGCCACGATGCCCACGACGAGCGCCACCAGGAGGGCGAACGCCCCCGCGACATGGGCCCTGGTCTTGACGACGGCGAGCAGGATAAAGAAGGTCAGGAGCGGCAGCAGGGCCACTAGGGCCGACCACATGACGCTGTTAAGCACCGGGTCGGTGCTGGGAGTGAAAGTGTCCACGCGAGTTCCTCCACGTTGAGAGACGACGGGTCTATGGTCGGACCACTGTGGTCGGACCATCAGAGTGTAGCGCATAGTTTGCCATTGCGTGTGACCGGGTTCACTTTATAAAAGTGTTTGAAGGTGGCGGGCGTCACGTGCTTTACTATGGTCAGACCACATCATCCTAGGCTCCTCGAAAGGGCTGTCATGAGAATCGCCTTATTCGCCACGTGCATTGTGGATGCGATGTATCCGGCCACGGCCCAGGCCACCGTGAAGATTCTGGAGCGGCTGGGACACGAAGTGCTGTTCCCCGCCGGGCAGGCCTGCTGCGGGCAGATGCACGTCAACAGCGGGTACCTCAAAGAAGCGGTTCCGGTGGTGGCCAACCACGTCGCGGCCTTCGACACCGGGGATTACGACGTCGCCGTCGCACCTTCGGGATCCTGCGTCGCCTCCGTCAAGCACCAGCATCCCATGGTGGCCCGCTCCTGCGGCGACAAATCCCTGGAAGCCCGTGCCAACGCCGTCGGCGCCAAGACGTACGAACTCTCCGAACTGCTGGTCGACGTCCTGGGGGTGACCGACGCCGGCGCCCAGCTCGGCTCGTATTTCCCGCACCGCGTCACGTACCACCCCAGCTGCCACGGCATGCGCCTGCTCCGGCTTGGGGACCGGCAGTCCCGGCTGCTGGCCAGCGTGAAGGGAATCGACCTGGCGGAACTGCCCGAAGCTGACCAGTGCTGCGGCTTCGGCGGCACGTTTTCGATGAAGAACGCTGATGTCTCCTCCGCGATGCTTGAGGACAAGACGGCCAACATCACTGCCACCGGCGCCACACTGTGCGCCGGCGGGGACGCGTCCTGCCTCATGCACATTGGCGGCGGTCTGTCCCGCCAGGGCAGCGCCGTCACTACCCTCCACCTTGCCGAAATCCTCGCCAGCACCGAAGAAGCCCCCGCGGCCGTCACCGGCGACGTCCTCGTCTCCACCGGAAAGGCCACACGATGAGCACCTTCCTCGGCATGCCCGCCCTGCCCGCTTACGGCACGGGCAACCTGCACGCGTCCCAGTCCTTCCCGAAGGCGGCACACCGTGAGCTCGGCAACGCCCAGCTTCGCGCCAACCTCGGCCACGCCACCCACACCATCCGTGACAAGCGGCTGAAAATGGTCTCCGAGCTGCCCGACTGGGAACAGCTGCGCGACGCCGGATCCGCCGTCAAGGAATCCGTGATGGCCCGGCTGCCCGAACTCCTGGAACAGTTCGAGGCGAACTTCACGGCACGCGGCGGCGTCGTCCACTGGGCCCGCGACGCGGACGAAGCCAACGCCATCGTCGCCGGACTGATCCGGGACACCGGGGAAACCGACGTCGTCAAGGTCAAGTCCATGGCGACGCAGGAAATCGGCCTCAACGAATACCTCGAAGAGCAGGGAATCGCCGCCTTCGAGACGGACCTCGCGGAGCTGATCGTCCAGCTGGACCACGACAAGCCCAGCCACATCCTGGTCCCGGCCATCCACAAAAACCGCACCGAGGTCCGCGACATCTTCCTGCGCGAAATGGAAGGCGTGGACCCGGACCTCACCAACGAACCGGCCCGCCTCGCCGCGGCCGCCCGGTCACACCTGCGGCGCAAATTCCTCACCGCCAAGGTGGCCGTCTCCGGCGCCAACTTCGCCCTCGCCGACTCCGGCACCCTCGCCGTCGTCGAATCCGAAGGCAACGGCCGAATGTGCCTGACCCTGCCGGAGACCCTCATCACCGTGATGGGTGTGGAGAAGCTACTGCCCACCTGGCAGGACCTCGAAGTGTTCATGCAGCTGCTCCCGCGCTCCTCCACCGGCGAGCGGATGAACCCCTACACCTCGCTCTGGACCGGCGTCACGGAAGGCGACGGGCCGCAGAACATGCACCTGGTCCTGCTGGACAACGGCCGCAGCGCCGCCCTGGCAGACGAAATGGGGCGCTCCGCCCTGCACTGCATCCGGTGCAGCGCGTGCATGAACGTCTGCCCCGTCTACGAGCGCACCGGCGGGCACGCCTACGGCTCCACCTATCCCGGCCCGATCGGCGCCATTCTCTCCCCGCTGATGACCGGCATCCAGGCGGAAGAGAACAACTCGCTGCCCTACGCGTCCTCGCTGTGCGGGGCCTGCTATGACGCCTGCCCGGTGAAAATCAACATCCCCGACATCCTGGTCCACCTGCGCAGCGTCGATGTGGACAGCCAACGCGGGAAGAAGAAGCTCCCCACCCAGATGGACGCGGGCATGAAGGCCGCATCCTGGGCGCTGTCCTCCGGCAAACGGCTCGGACTGCTCGAAAAGGGGCTGCCGCTGGGACGCCTCGCCGCAGGCCCCGACAAGAAGATCAAAAAACTGCCCGGCATCGCCGCCGGGTGGACGCAAAGCAGGGACATCCCGGCGCCGCCCTCCCAGTCGTTCCGCGACTGGTGGGCCAAACAACACCAGAGACTAGACTCCGCCGGCGGCCCCTTCGTGGCCCAGGAGACACCCGCACAGAACAAGGAATCCCAGCCATGAGCGCACGCGAGGACATTCTCGGCCGGATCCGCACAGCCCTGCAGGACAACCCCGAGGCACCCCCGGTTCCGCGGCTGTACCGGTCAACGTCCGGGCTGGACCAGGCAGCGCTGATCGAGCTCCTGGAGGACCGCCTTATTGACTACAAAGCGCAGGTGGCGGTGGTTGACGCCGCCGACGTGCCGGCACAAATCGCGGAACTCCTCGCCGATGCCCGGAGCTACGTCGTTCCCGCCGGGTTCGACACCGGCTGGCTGACCCACCTCGAACTTGACCGCGACAGCCGGCGCCGCACCGATTCCGCCGCCACACCGCTGAGCGTCTCTGAACTCGACGGCATTGACGCGGTCGTCACCGGCAGCGCCGTCTCCGTCGCCGAAACCGGCACCATCATCCTGGACGGCAGCCCCAACCAGGGCCGCCGCGCAATCAGCCTCATCCCGGACCACCACATCTGCATTGTGCAGGCCGCCGACATCGCCGGCATCCTTCCCGACGCCCTCCGCCGGATCGACGGCACCCGCCCGCTCACCATGATCAGCGGCCCCAGCGCCACCAGCGACATCGAACTCGAACGCGTCGAGGGCGTCCACGGGCCCCGGAAGCTCGACGTCATCATCGCCCGCTGAACCGGCGGGCCGCCGCTGAAAGTTCAGGGACCCCGGAACACAACTGCGTCCTCACCGCTGAACGAAAAGGAACGCCCATGACCCACTACCGCCAGGACGACTGGAAGCACCTCCTGGGAGCATTCGTGGAAATCAGGAAAGACGGCGCACTCGTCCGCAAGGGGCTCGTCGACGCGGGACTATCTCATTAACGGTGTATCCGGCGGTTTCCTTTAGTAGTTTTCAGCTGCCGGGAATCGGTCGCTGAAGGTGATGGCGAAGGCGTTCAAAGCGGGCTTCCAACGCACGGCCCATCGGGTCCT
>NZ_JBIMMV010000012.1:0-73892 GCF_044628475.1 Arthrobacter sp. BPSS-3 | reverse complement strand
CGTCGCCCAGGAACTCAACGGCCGCCCACGCAAAACGCTCGGCTGGGATACCCCGGCCGAGCGTCTGCGTGATTTACTACTAGCTACCTAGCCACCAGCAGTGTTGCAACGACCACTAGAAACCGCCCGTGGGGAACGGCCGCCGTCGTGGTTGCTGCGGGTGGACTACTTGGCGTCCGCCGGCTTGGGGGCCGGGGTGGCCGCGGCCACGAACGCGCCGCGCGGGTTGTCCAGGTCCATCAGCTGAGTGGTGTCGCGGCCCAGGAAGAGCTGCCAGAACCAGCCGGAGATCACGCGGATCTTGCGCTCGACCGTGGGCATCGCCAGGCCGTGGTAGCCGCGGTGGGCGAGCCAGGCGAGCGGGCCCTTGAGGCCGATGCGGCCGATCAGGTTGATGTTCGCGACGCCTTTCCATTCGCCGAAGCCGGCGACGGCGCCCAGGTTCTTGTGCTTGTAGTCCTTGAGCTCCTTGCCCCAGCGGGAGGCCCACAGGTTCTTGGCGAGGCGTTTGGCCTGGCGCAGCGCGTGCTGGGCGTTGGGGACGCAGGTGCCGTCCGGGAGGCCCTTGCCCGTGAGGTCGGGCACGGCCGCGACGTCACCGGCGGCCCAGGCGTTCTCGATGATGCCTTCGTCGCCGGCGATGCGCAGGTCCGGGAGGACGCGCACGCGGCCGCGGGGCTCGAGCGGGAAGTCGGTGGAGCGGACCATCGGGTTGGCCTGCACACCGGCGGTCCAGACGAGGGTGTCCGACTCGAACTCCTGCGCGGGGGTCTTGTCCGGCAGGTTGATCAGCTTGATGGCGCCCTCGGCGTTGTCCAGCGAGGTGTTCAGCAGCACCTCGATGCCGCGGCTGCGCAGGTGCTCGACGACCCACTCGGCCTGCTGGGCGGTGACCTCGGGCATGATGCGGCCCATGGCCTCGACCAGCACGAAGCGGATTTCTTCCTGCTTGACGCGCGGGTTCTTCTTGACCGCGGCGCGGGCCAGGTCTTCCATTTCGGTGATGCACTCGATGCCGGCGAAGCCGCCGCCGACGACGACGAAGGTCAGGGCGCGGGCGCGCTCGACCGGGTCGGTCATCAGGGAGCCGGTCTCGATCCGCTCGAGGACGCTGTTGCGCAGGGCGACGGCTTCCTCGATGGTCTTCAAGCCGATCCCCTTGTCCGCGAGGCCCTTGATCGGGAAGGTGCGGGTGATGGCGCCGGCGGCCAGGACGACGTCGAAGTACGGGATCTCGAAGTTCTCGCCGCCGTCGGCCGGGGCGACCACGGCGGTGCGGTTGGCGTGGTCGATCGAGAGGACGCGGCCCTCGATGAGCTCGGTCTGGGTCAGGTGCCGGCGGTGCGAAACGACCGCGTGGCGTGCCTCGATGTTGCCGCCGGCAACCTCCGGCAGGAACGGCTGGTAGGTCATGTAGGGCAGCGGGTCGACGACGGTGACGATGCCACCGGCGTTTGCGATCTTCTTCTGCAGTTTGAGGGCTACGTACAGGCCGACGTACCCGCCGCCGACGACGAGTACCCTGGGACGGTCCTGGAGCTGAGGAGTGGATGCCATGGGTCCAGAATACCGCACTTTGTGAAAACCTTCACTAACTATTCGGGGCTATGACGTCGTCCGGCTCCGGGACCGTGGCGGCGGCCTCCGTGGCGCTCCCCCGAACCGCCCGGCGGAGCTGGATGGCCGCCCCGGCGATGATGCAGACGATCAATCCGCCGAAGCCCAGGACCACCAGCGCGGGCACGGCGGTATCCGCCGGGGACGGTGCCTGGGCCACCGGGACCGAGGGCTCCGGCAGGGCCGGCGCGGCATTGGAGGGCGGGGGCGCGGCGGCCGGCGCCGAGGTCGCTGGAATGCCCCGCCGGTGCACGCGGATCCAGTCGGAGATGGTGCCCAGCGGGTTCACCGTGGTTTCGGGGACGTCGGCCTTCAACGCCGCCTCGGCATTGAGCACCCCGTAGCCGTAGAGCGGGTCCTTGCCGGGGGCGCCGGAGTCCTTGGCGGTGCTGACGATCCGGTTGATCACCTGGCTGGCGGTCATGTCCGGCCATTTGGAGCGGATCAGGGCGGCGACGCCGGCGACGATCGGGGTGGCACCGGAGGTTCCGGCCCACTCGGCGTAGCCGCCGCCGGGCAGCCCGCCAATGAGGTTCTCGGCCGGGGCGGCGACGCCGATGCTGATGCCCTGGGAGGAGGAGTCGATGCTGGCGGCGCCCTTCCGGTCCAGTCCGGCCACTGTCAGCACACCGGGAATCGTGGCAGGGGCGCCGACCTGGACGTTGCCGCCCACGCGGTTGCCGGCCGCCGCGACGATGACGACGTCCTTTTGTTCGGCGTAGAGGAACGCCGCGTCCCAGCTCTGCGGCCATTCCGGGGAGGTGCTGCCGAGGGAGATGTTGATGACCCGGGCACCGTTGTCCACGGCCCAGCGCACGGCGGCCGGGATCTGGTCCTGGTCGCTCTTACCGCCGGGGTTGGCCGAGCCGAGCCAGGTGGAGACGGAGAGGATCTGGGCCTCGGGTGCGACGCCGACGATCCCGTCCGGTCCCGGCCCGGAGGCGGTGGAACTCGGGCTGGGCGAGGGCGCGTCGGTGGCCGGGGCAGGCTGGTGGCCGCGGCCGGCGAGCATCGTGGCTACCAGGGTGCCGTGTTCGGGCTTGGCCCCGATGCTTTTCTGCCCGTCGGGCGCCCCGGCACCGGAGATGTCCGTTCCGCCGGCCAGCGCGCCGGCGAGGTCGGCGTGCTTGCCGTCCACGCCGCTGTCGATCACGGCCACCTTCACGCCGGCGCCCTTGGAGACCTCCCAGGCCTTGGTGATGCCGGATTCGGCGAGCCAGTATTCCTTATCCCGCGTGCTGTCGGCGACGGCGGCCGGGGCCACCGTCAGGGTGGCTGCGGCACTGGCGCCGGCGAGGGCCACGGCAATCAGGGCTGAGACGGTCCGGCTCAGCCGGGCTGGTGCTCTGGTCATTCGGGTCCAATCGGCGCTTCGACTGCCGGAGCCGCAGCGTGGCGCACGGCGCTAGCTGATGCTCAGGGCAATTCCGTCAAGAATATCGTGTTCGCTGGTCACGGCCGTGGTGATGACGCCGCCGGTGGCCTCCGCCATCCGTTCGGCAATCCGGCGCCACACGAGTCCGCCGGCGCCGATCACGTCCACGCGGCCTGGGTGCATATAGGGCAGCGCTGCCCGGTTCTCCCGCGGCATGTCCAGCAGCGAGGTGCAGGCGGCGCGCACGGCGTCCAGTCCCAGTTCGGTGCCGTGGATCGCGTCCGCGGAGTATTCCGGCAGCTTCAGGGCGTGGGCGGTGATAGTGGTGACGGAGCCCGCGACGCCGATCAGGGCGGTGGCCCGTTTCAGCGGCACGGTCCGGGCGGCCTCGTCAATGGCAGCGTCGACGTCGGCGGTGGCGGCGGCGACCTGGTCCGCGGTGGGCGGATCGGCCTTGAGGTGCCGCTCGGTCATCCGGACGCAGCCGACGTCGACCGAGCGCGCGGCGATGACGCCGTCGGCGTTGCCGAGGACGAATTCGCTGCTGCCGCCGCCGAGGTCGACGACGAGGACGGGGTCGGTTCCGCGGAAGGGCAGCACGCTGCTGGCGCCGGCGAAGGACAGCGCGGCCTCCTCGTCGCCGGAGATGACCTCGGGCTCGACGCCGAGGAGTTCGCGGACGCCGTCGATGAAGACCTGGCGGTTCCGGGCGTCGCGGGTGGCCGAGGTGGCGACGAAGCGCACGCTCGTGGCGTCATGCCGGCGGATCAGCCCGGCATAGTCGGCGGTGGCGGCGAGGGTGCGCTCGAGCGCCTCGGGCGCGAACTCCCCCGTGGCGTCGACGCCCTGGCCCAGGCGGACCACCCGCATCTCACGCACGATGTCGGTGAGCTTGGGCGCGGCCGGATCGGTGGTGTCGACGTCGGCGATCAGGAGGCGGATGGAGTTGGTGCCGCAGTCGATGGCGGCGACGCGGCTCACTGGGCCGCCCCGTCGGTCGCGCCGGCTGCAGAAGCACCGGAGGCGTCGGAGCTTTCGGCCCGGTTCTTGCGCACGGGTGCCGGCCGGCCGACGATGTCGGGCAGGCCCTGCGGGCCGTGGCGGCTCAGGTCCCGGCTGGGGGCCTCGCCGGCGGTGTCCCAGGCGCCGTCGCAGTAGCAGCGGTCCCGCGTCCACCATTCGGCGATCGCGTCGATGGCCTCGTCGCCGAGGGGGTTGACGCCGGGACCGGCGGCCAGGGAGTGGCCCACCAGGACGTGCAGGCATTTAACCCGGGTGGGCATCCCGCCGGCGGAGACGCCGTCGATCTCGGGGACCGGGCCGGTGCCCGAACGTTCGCCGATCTCGGCGCGGGACTGAAGGTAGGCCTCGTGGGCGGAGCGGTACCGGTCCGCGAGCTCTGCGTCTTCGACGAGCCGGTCGTTCATCTCGTTCATCAGGCCGGCGGCTTCGAGCCGGGACACGGCCGAGGTGATGACCGGGTGCGTCAGGTAGAAGGTGGTGGGGAACGGGGTGCCGTTGCTCAGCCGCGGGGAGGTGGCGGCGACCAGGGGGTTGCCGCAGACGCAGCGGGCGGGGATCTCGACGACGTCGCGCACCGGCCGGCCCAGCTGGCGGCTGAGGACGTCGAGGTCCCGGGCCGTCGGGGTGCGGTGGTCCGCGGCGGAGCCGCCGGTTCCGGACTGGGGGGCGTCCACTCGGTTCTGGTCCACGGGTGCGGCACCTTCCTGCCCTGTTGGGAGGACCGGGTCCGGTGCTCCGGCGGCGGGCGCCGCTTTTAGTCTGTTGCTGATCGGCGGATGGATTCCCAGAGGGAGTCCACCCACGGCAGGGTTTCCTGGCTGTCGCCGCTGGTCGCGGCGGCGCCGGTGGCCGGGGTGTCGGCGGGAATGTCGCTGCCGAACACCCAGTACCCGGTTTCGCCGGGCATAACCATGTTAATCCGGTCGCGGGCCTGCTGTTTGACGAAGTTGGGGTCCTGCCAGCGTGAAATCTGCCGCTTCAGGTCCGCCTGCTTGGCCTGGCTGGCGGTGATGTCCGCCTGGAGGCCGGCGATTTCGGAGCGTTTCTCGAGGAAGATCTTGACCGTGGGGGCCAGCAGGATGGTGATGGCCACCATGACCAGGGCCAGCGCCAGCATCCGGCCGGAGAAGGCCTTGGCGGGGACTGGGTCGGTGCTGTCCGTGACGCGCTCGACGACGGGCTTGCTTACCGGCGTCGTGCCGGACGGGCCCTTGGGGGTGCCGGCAGCGGGGCGGGACGCGGGGGCGCCCGGTGTCGCGGCTGCGGTGGCGCCGTTGGCGGTCCGGCCCGGGGCGGGGTGTGCGGTGCGGCTGGTGCCCGGTCCGGGGACCTGCGACGGGGCGTGGGCCTGGCGGGATCCGCCGAAGTCGGCCCGGATCACGTCGCCGCCGTCGGGCTCCCCCCGGCCGGCGGCCGGTGCAGTAGCTGCCGGCGCGGCTGCCCTGGGAACTTTGGGACGGCGGGTTGCCATGTCACTCCTTCACAACTGGCCGGCACATTGGCCGGACCGGGGGCCAGCGCCGGCCGGCCAAAACAGAACCGGTGGCCATGGTTCTTTCCACCATAGCCACCGGTCACTGGTTTTTGCGGGTACTAGCCCTTGAAACGCGGGAAGGCGCTGCGGCCGGCGTAGCGTGCGGCGTCGTCCAGCTCCTCCTCGATGCGCAGGAGCTGGTTGTACTTGGCGACGCGCTCGGAGCGGGCCGGGGCGCCGGTCTTGATCTGGCCGGCGTTGGTGGCCACGGCGATGTCCGCGATGGTGGTGTCCTCGGTCTCGCCGGAGCGGTGGGAGGTGATGGTGGTGTACCCGTTGCGCTGGGCCAGGGAGACGGCGTCCAGGGTCTCGGTCAACGAACCGATCTGGTTGACCTTGACGAGCAGGGAGTTGGCGGTCTTGGCGTCGATGCCGGTCTGCAGGCGCTCCGGGTTGGTGACGAAGAGGTCGTCGCCGACGATCTGGACCTTGTCCCCGATGCTGTCGGTGAGGGTCTTCCAGCCTTCCCAGTCGTTCTCGTCCAGCGGGTCTTCGATGGAGACCAGCGGGTAGTCGGCGACCAGTTCGGCGTAGTAGGCGCTCATTTCGGCGGAGCTCAGGGTCTTGCCCTCGAACTCGTAGGAGCCGTTCTTGAAGAACTCGGAGGAGGCGACGTCCAGGGCCAGGGCCACGTCCTTGCCGGGGGTGTACCCGGCGTTCTTGATGGCTTCCTGGATCAGGTCCAGGGCGGCGCGGTTGGAGGGCAGGTTCGGGGCGAAGCCGCCCTCGTCGCCCAGGCCGGTGGCCAGGCCCTTGGACTGCAGCACGGCCTTGAGCGCGTGGTAGACCTCGACGCCCCAGCGGAGGCCCTCGGAGAAGGTCTCGGCGCCCAGCGGGACGACCATGAATTCCTGGATGTCGACGTCGGAGTCGGCGTGCGAGCCGCCGTTGAGGATGTTCATCAGCGGCACGGGCAGGACGTGGGCGTTCGGGCCGCCCAGGTACTTGTACAGCGGCAGGTCTGCGGAGGCGGCGGCGGCGTTGGCCACGGCCAGGGAGACGCCCAGGATGGCGTTGGCGCCGAGCTTGCCCTTGTTGGCGGTGCCGTCGAGGTCGATCATGGCCTGGTCGATGCTGCGCTGGTCCGTGGCGTCGAAGCCGATCAGGGCCGGGGCGATCTGGTCGATGACGGCGTCGACGGCCTTCTGGACACCCTTGCCGAGGTAGCGGCCCTTGTCGCCGTCGCGCAGTTCCACCGCCTCGTGCTCGCCGGTGGAGGCGCCGGAGGGAACCGCCGCGCGGCCGATCTGGCCGTCGGAGAGCAGGACTTCAACTTCTACGGTCGGGTTGCCGCGGGAATCGAGGATCTCGCGGGCGTGGATGGCATCGATAAGCGCCATGGAAATGCTCCTTTGGGTGAAGCGGTGTGTTGGGTATCTGACTGCTGGAAACTCAGGGGTGGTCAAGCCGTCGTGGACGTCCTCGTCACCCCCTAGCCTAGTCCAGAGGGGCCGGGGTTACGGAAAGTTATTAAGTCCCGGCTACGTCCCGGGACGGGGTGCCCCGGCGGCGGGATCCGGGGGCGCGGTCCCGCCCGCGGCGGCGGCCTGGAAGCGGCGGTTGGCGGCCCGGAGCGCCCGTTCGGCGTCCAGCCCCCGGGCCCGGGCGGCGGCCACCATGGCGAACAGGGCCTCGCCCAGCTCCTCCTCGGTGTGGGGATCGGGCGCGGGTTCGGTTCCGGTTCGGGTTCCACGTGGTTCGGGCACGACGGCGGCCGGCCGGGCGGGCAGGCCGGCCCGCTCCGCGCGGTCGAGCAGCTTCTGTGTCAGGGCCAGGGCGGGCAGCGCAGCCGGGACGCCGTCGAAGGCGTGGCCGAGCCCGGACTTCTCCGCCCGCTTCACCGCGTCCCAGGTCTGCACGATCTCCTCTACCGTGGCGGGGAAGGTGTCCTGCAGGGTGCCGTCGGGACGGAAGACGTGCGGGTTGCGGCGGATCATCTTCTCCCGCAGGCCGCGGGCGACGTCGACGAAGTCAAAGGCGCCGCGTTCCTCGGCCAGCCGGGCGTGCAGCACCACCTGGAGCAGCACGTCGCCCAGCTCGGCGCGGAGTTCGGCGTCTCCGTGCCCGCCCTCGATGGTTTCCGCCGTCTCGAAGGCCTCCTCGAGGAGGTACTCCACGAGGGAGTCGTGGGTGAGGGCGCCCATCCAGGGGCAGTGGAGTCGCAGCTGGGCGATCACGTCCAGGAGCGCCCCCACTGCCCCGGAAGGAGCGGCCTCGGGGTTGCTAGCCAAGGTCGGCGTAGGCCTCGTTGATGTACTCGACCAGGGCTTCCTTCTCCTCCAGCGGGAGGAAGGCGGCCTCGGCGGCGTTGAGGGTGAGTTCCAGCAGGTCGTCGAGGTCGTAGTCGAAGGTTTCCACCAGCAGTTCGAACTCGTCGGTGAGGGTCACGCCGCTCATCAGTCGGTTATCGGTGTTGATGGTGACGTTGAAGCCCAGCTGGTAGAGCATGTCCACGGGGTGGCTCTCGATGCCCTCGCCGAAGCCGGAGATGGCGCCGGTCTGCAGGTTGGAGGACGGGCAGATTTCCAGGGCGATGCCCCGGTCGCGCACCCAGCCGGCGAGGTCGCCGAGGGTGACCATGCCGATGGTGTCGGGAACCTCGTCGCCCTCGGTCCCGTCGCTCTCCGCTTCCTCGAATTCGATGCTGACGTCCTCGGCGATCCGGACGCCGTGGCCCAGGCGGAGGGCGCGGCCGTCCACCAGGGCGGACTGGATGCTTTCCAGGCCGGCGGCCTCGCCGGCGTGCACGGTGGCCGGGAAGTTGTGCTGGGCCAGGTAGGTGAAGGCGTTCTTGAACCGGGAGGGCAGGAAGCCGTCCTCGGCGCCGGCGATGTCGAAGCCGACGGCGCCCTGGTGGCGGTGGCGGACGGCGAGTTCGGCGATTTCCTGGCTGCGGTCGGCGTGGCGCATGGCGGTGATCAGCTGGCCCACCTGGATCTCGCGGCCGGTTTCGGAGACGGCCTCCACGCCGGCGTCGAGCCCGGCCTGGACCGCTTCGACGACCTCGTCCAGGGTCAGTCCCCGCTGCAGGTGCTGCTCGGGTGCCCAACGCACCTCGCCGTAGACGACGCCGTCGTCGGCCAGGTCCTCGACGAATTCCTTGGCGACCCGGAAGAGGCCCTCCTTGGTCTGCATCACGGCGATGGTGTGGTCGAAGGTCTCGAGGTAGCGGACGAGCGAACCGGAGTCGGCGGACTCCCGGAACCACTCCCCCAGCGCCACGGGATCGGTGGAGGGCAGGGTGTGCCCGACCTCGGCGGCCAGGTCGATGATGGTGGCCGGACGCAGTCCGCCGTCCAGGTGGTCGTGGAGGGAAACCTTCGGCAGGACCTTCAGGTCGAACTCGAGGTCAGGGGCATCGTCAGCAATAGTCTCAGTCACGCTCCCACCATAGGGTCGGACGGCGCCGCGGCGCTACTTCCGCGAGGCGTCGCTTGGCGTGTGCCGGGCGGGGGCCCCGGCCTCGTGTGCGGGCTTCGGTGCGCCGTCGTGAGCGGACTCCGGTGCAGCCTCGCCGGCAGCCTCGTCGCGGCGGCCCAGGCGCTTGTGCCACCAGCGCAGCGCGTGGTCCACGACAACGCCGAGCACGATCGCGAAGACGACGGCGATTCCGGCGCTGAGCAGCGGGTTGTGGTGCAGCCACGGGAAGGAGCTGGCGAGCAGTCCGATGCCCAGCGAGTACACCACCCAGGTCAGGCAGGCGAAGGCGTCGAGCAGGAAGAAGCGGCGGTGCGGGAAGCCCGTGGTGCCGGCGACGTAGTTGACGGCGACGCGTCCCCAGGGAATGTAGCGGGCGGTGAAGATCAGCACGGCGCCACGCTTTTCGAGCTCGTACCGGGCCCAGGCGAAAACGCGCTGCACCTTGGGCTTGCGCATCCAGCGGAAGCGTTCCAGCCCGATCCGGCTTCCCAGCAGGTAGGCCATGTTGTCGCCGGCGATCGCACCGACCAGGGCCGTGAGGCCGAGGATCCAGAGGTTGGGCTCACCGCTGTGCCGTGAGTACGCGGCGAGGGCCACGATCAGGGTCTCGCTGGGCACCACCATCGCGAAGCCGTCGACAAAGAAGAAAACCAGCAGGAGGGGGTAAATCCACCATTGGCCGGCAGCATGGAGCACGGCCTCATTAATGAACTCCACGCGGGCTGTGCTCCTCGGAAACTGAACGGGTGCGGACAACGGAAAGGGTGCGGAACGGGAGGCGTCTCACGCCGTCGTCGACGGGGTGATGTGCATCGCATCCCAGTGTCCCATGCTCGGCTCCCCCGGCGCTACGCGGCGAGGTCACGGCGCTGCGCGGGGTCGTCACGGCGCCTTCATCGGGCTTCCCCGGCGCAGCCGGTTCAGGACCAGGTCCACGGCGATGCCGAGCAGGACCGCACAGACGATGGCGATGGTGGCGGCGAGCAGGTGGTTGTGATCGAACCATTGGCCGAAGAACAGTCCAATGCCCACCGAGTACGCGCCCCAGAGGACCGCGGAGAGCGCGGTGAGGCCGACGAACTGGGGACGGGAGTAGCCGGTCGCGCCGGCGGTGAGGTTGACGGCAACGCGGCCGATGGGGATGAAGCGGGCCACCATGATCAGCGATGCGGGCCGTTTCCGCAGCTCCCGGCCTGCCCAGGCCAGCGCCCGCTGGGTCCGGTAGCTGCGCATCCAGCGCCAGCGGTCGGTCCCGGCGGAACGGCCGATCGCGTAGGCGATGTTGTCTCCGGCGAAGGCCCCGGCGGCGGCCACGGCGAGCAGCAGGACCGGGTTGGGAACGCCGGCGCTGGCGGTGACGGCCGCCAGGCCCACCACCACGGACTCGCTCGGCACCGGCGGGAAGAACCCGTCGACAAGGCAGCAGGCGAACACCAGGATGAGAACCCACGGCTG
This sequence comes from Arthrobacter sp. BPSS-3, assembly GCF_044628475.1. Taxonomy (NCBI): domain Bacteria; kingdom Bacillati; phylum Actinomycetota; class Actinomycetes; order Micrococcales; family Micrococcaceae; genus Arthrobacter; species Arthrobacter sp. BPSS-3. The sequence continues at coordinate 63,468 of NZ_JBIMMV010000012.1, read as the reverse complement.
GCCCGCGGCTGCCAGGATGAAGTCGTTAATTGCCTGCACGGTTTCCTAACGCACGGCGGGACCCGGTTTCTCCCGGACTGCTGTGCAGCCAGTGTACTGCCGGGTCCCCGCGGTGGTCTTAGGCGATGCGGTCGATGATCAGCTGCTGGGCCGGACGGGATCCCTCGTGGGCAATCACGGCGGCGTGCTCCAGTGCTTCCTTGGCCCGGTCGAACTTCTCCGGGGTGTCGGTGAGCAGCGTCATCAGCGGCTCGCCGGCCCGCACAGTGGCGCCGGGCTTGGCGTGCATCCGCACGCCGGCGCCGGCCTGGACCTGGTCCTCCTTGCGGGCGCGGCCGGCGCCGAGGCGCCAGGCCGCGACGCCGACGGCCATCGCGTCGAGTTCCACCAGCACGCCGTCGGCCTGGGCGTAGATGGTTTCGGATTCCTTGGCCACCGGCAGCGCCGCTCGCGGCTCGCCACCCTGCGCCTCGATCATCCGGTTCCAGACGTCCATGGCGCGGCCGTCCTTGAGCGCGGCCCGCGGGTCGGCGTCGTGGACGCCGGCGCAGGCCAGCATCTCCTCGGCCAGCCGGACGGTGAGTTCGACGACGTCCTCGGGACCGCCGCCGGCGAGCACCTCCACGGACTCCTCGACCTCGATCGCGTTGCCGGCGGTCAGGCCCAGCGGGGTGTTCATGTTGGTGAGCAGGGCCACGGTGTTGACGCCCGCGTCCTTGCCCAGGGCCACCATGGTCTCGGCCAGCTCCCGGGCGCGCGCCTCGTCCTTCATGAACGCGCCGCTGCCCACCTTGACGTCCAGGACCAGGGAGCCGGTGCCCTCGGCGATCTTCTTACTCATGATCGAGGACGCGATCAGCGGGATCGCCTCGACGGTTCCGGTGACGTCGCGCAGGGCGTAGAGCTTCTTGTCCGCCGGGGCCAGGCCGGCGCCGGCGGCGCAGATGACCGCGCCCACGTCCTGCAGCTGGGCGAGCATTTCCTCGTTGCTGAGGTCGGCCCGCCAGCCGGGGATCGCCTCGAGCTTGTCCAGGGTGCCGCCGGTGTGGCCCAGGCCGCGGCCGGAGAGCTGCGGGACGGCGACGCCGAAGACGGCCACCAGGGGTGCCAGCGGGAGGGTGATCTTGTCCCCCACGCCGCCGGTGGAGTGCTTGTCCGAGGTGGCCTTCACGCCGCCGTCGGGCCGGCGCAGGCTGGAGAAGTCCATCCGCTCGCCGGAGGCGATCATCGCCGCGGTCCAGCGGGAGATCTCCGCGCGGTCCATGCCGTTGAGCAGGATGGCCATGTTCAGGGCGGCCATCTGTTCGTCGGCGATGGCGCCGCGGGTGTACGCGTCGATGGTCCAGTCGATCTGGGCTGCGCTGAGCGTGCCCTTGTCCCGCTTGGTGCGGATGATGTCGACGGCGTCGAAGGATGCGGTGTTATGGGTGGACGGGGTCATCGTGTTTCCTCCAGATGTTGGGGGCCAAAGGCGTCGGGCAGCACCTGGTCCATCGTCTTGATGCCCTGGGTGGTCATGAGTTCCATGTCCGGGGCGCGGAATTCGTAGAGCAACTGGCGGCAGCGGCCGCACGGCATCAGGACGGTGCCGTGCGCGTCGACGCAGTAGAAGGCGCGCAGCGTTCCGCCACCTGTCATCTGCAGGTTGCCCACCAGGGTGCACTCGGCGCAGAGGGTGAGGCCGTAACTGGCGTTTTCGACGTTGCAGCCGCTGACGATCCGACCGTCCGCGGTGAGGGCGGCGGCCCCCACCGGGAAGGAGGAATAGGGCGCATAGGCGTTCCGCATCGCCGCGATGGCGGCGGCCTCGAGGGCCGCCCAGTCCACCGCGGCGGTGAGGTCCAAGGGCTCGACGTCGGGGGTTCCGGTCACGCCGGTCACCCCTTCACGTACGGTATGCCGCCGGCCGCGGGCGGCCTGGACCGTCCCACCAGCCCGGCGACGGCGATCACGGTCAGGGCGTAGGGCAGCATCGCCATGAACTGGCTGGGCACCGGCGAGCCGATGATGGTGATGATGCTCTGCAGGTTGTCGGCGAAGCCGAACAGCAGCGCGGCCAGGAAGGCCCCGATGGGGTTCCAGCGGCCGAAGATCATGGCGGCGAGGGCGATGTAGCCGCGGCCACCGGACATGTCCTTGCTGAACGCGTCGACGGAGACGAGGGTGAAGAAGGAACCGCCGATGCCGGCGATCGCCCCGCCCATCAGGACGTTGATGAACCGGGTGCGGTTGACGTTGATGCCCACCGTGTCGGCCGCCTGCGGGTGTTCGCCGACGGCGCGCACGCGCAGGCCCCACTTGGTGTGGAACAGCCCGACGTAGACCACGATCACGGCGATGTACATTAGGTAGCCCACCAGGGACTGGTGGAACAGGATGGGTCCGATGATCGGGATGTCGGCCAGGAACGGGATGTCCACGGCCTGCAGCCGGCCCGGCTTGTTCAGGTGCTCCGGGTCCGCGGTGAGCAGGGTGGAGAACAGGAAGCTGGTGAGGCCGCTGATCAGGACGTTGAGCACGACGCCGACGATGATCTGGTTGACCAGGTACTTGATGCTGACCACGGCCAGGACCAGGGAGACCAGCGCACCGGCGATCGCGGCGGATACCAGGCCCACGTAGACGTTGCCGGTGATGGTGGCGACGACGGCGGCGGAGAAGGCGCCCAGCAGCAGCTGGCCCTCGATGGCGATGTTGACCACGCCGACCCGCTCGCAGAGCACGCCGGAGAGGGAACCGAAGACCAGCGGCACGGCCAGCGTAACGGCGCCGGCCATCAGGCCGCCGAGGGAAATGGAGGGTTCCGGGTCGCGGCCGCCGGCGACGATCCAGATCATGAAGCCGACCAGGAAGACCACGGCGAAGAGTCCGCCCACCCAGCCGGGGGTGCGGCGGCGCTGCAGGGTCAGCCAGATGGTGTAGCCGGCGAGGGCCAGCAGCAGCACGGAGCAGATCCAGCCGAACACCATCGAGGGCACGGTGACCTTTTCCACCTGCGCGACGCCGAGGGCGGCCAGGCCCAGGACGACGACGGCGGCGATGGTGGTAGCGGGGATCCAGCGGTCCACGGGTCCGCCGTCGCGCCGCTGGCTGATCCAGCGGTAGCCGACGTAGGCCGCGGCGGCGAGGGCGACCGCCAGGGTGATCCAGGCCGCGGCGGAGGAGGCGTTCGGGTCGCGGGCCTCGGCGATCCGGAAGCCCGCGGACTTGGTGTTGGCCAGGAAGCCGAACAGGACGGTGCCGAGGACGGCCAGCAGGCCCAGGCCGACGCCGGCCTTCCAGCTCACCAGCTCTGACGCGGCCGGGTTCCCGGCCTTGCCGCCGGGGGCGGTGGCGCCGCCCTTCCCGGTGCCCGGCGTGCTGGCCGGGGAGTGTGTGGTGGCGCTCATGCTGCCGCTCCGCTCTTCACGCCGCCGGCGTGCGTGCCGGCGGTCCCACTCGTGGTGGTCTTTTTCTTACGGGGGTTCAGTCCGAAGATCGCCCGCACCAGCGGGGGCGCCGCGATGAACAGCACGATCAGGGACTGGATGACCAGGACGATGTCGATCGGGGTCTGGGTCTGGGCCTGCATGGCCACGCCGCCGGCGCGGAAGGCGCCGAACAGCAGGCCGGCGAAGAACGTTCCCCACGGCGTCGAACGGCCCAGCAGGGCGACGGTGATGGCGTCGAAGCCAATCGAGGCGGCAACGCCGCCGGAGAGGTACTTCTCCGTGCCGGAAACCTGGGCGATGCCGGCGAGGCCGGCCAGGGCGCCCGCGATCGCCATCACCAGGATGGTGCTGCGGGCGACGTTGATGCCGGCGGTGCGCGCGGCGCTCGGGTTCGCGCCGACGGCCCGGAACTCAAAGCCGATGGTGGAGCGGTTCAGCAGCCACCAGACGAACACGGTGGCCAGGATCGCGGCCAGGAACCCGGCGTGCAGGCGGAACTGCGGTCCGAGCAGCTCCGGGAACAGCGCGCTGGGGTCCAGGAACGGCGAGATCGGGTTGGTGGAGCCCTTGCGCTGGAACGCCGGGGTGGTCAGCAGGAACAGCAGCAGGAAGTTGGCGATGTAGTTGAGCATGATCGTGACGATCACCTCGTGGGCGCCGGTACGGGCCTTCAGCAGGCCGACGACGCCGCCCCAGACCGCGCCGCCGACCAGGCCGGCGACGATGACGACAAGCAGGTGCAGCCCGATGGGCAGGTGCCAGGCGAAGCCGGCGTAGGCGCCGAACAGGGCACCGAAGATGATCTGGCCCTGGGCGCCGATGTTGAACAGGCCGGCGCGGAAGGCGAGGGCGACGCCGAGGCCGGCGCAGATCAGCGGGGTGGCGACCGTGAAGGTCTCCGTGATCGGGTACAGCTGGGCGGACAGGTCGGCCCCGGCCCAGTTGAAGATCGATCCCTGCACGAGTGCGGTGTAGGGGCGGATCACCTCGGTGAGCAGGTCGCCGGGCTGGGCGAAGAAGTACCCGGCAGCGGCCGCGACCTTCGGGTTGGTGACGGCCATCAGGATGCCGCCGAGCACGATCGCGAGCAGGACCGAGAGCACGGAGACCATGGCGTTGCCGGTGAAAATCTTGTGCATGACCGAGCCCTCGCGGTCACCGCCGTGCAGCTGGGTGGCGGCGGGCACGGCCGAGGGAGGCATCTGGCCGCCGGCGGTGTCGAGGGCGACGTCGGAGGCGATGGCCTCCTTTGTGGTGCCGCCGGGCGTTTGCGGTTCGGGGGTGGTGCCGCCGGGAGCCTGGGGCTCGGGGGTTGTCTTCTCAGACATGGGTTTCTCCTTCGTGGCCGGCAGGCTCCGGGAGCGCCGTCGTCGTCGTGCCGCTGGGGGCGTGGGCGGAGGCGCTGGCTTCGGCTTCGGCGGCCGGGACGCCGGCCATCATCAGGCCCAGCACGTCGCGGGAGGTGGTGGCGGGCACGATGCCGACCAGCTTGCCGCGGTAGAGCACGGCGATCCGGTCCGCCAGCTGCATGACCTCGTCGAGTTCGGTGGAGACGATCATGACCGGGGTGCCGTGGTCGCGTTCGGCGATGACGCGCTTGTGCACGAATTCGATCGAGCCGACGTCCAGGCCGCGGGTGGGCTGGGAGGCGATGAAGAGCCGCAGCGGGCGGGAGAGCTCGCGGGCCAGCACCACCTTCTGCTGGTTACCGCCCGAGAGGGTGCCGACGGCGGCGGCGACCGAGGGGGTGCGGACGTCGAATTCCTCGACCTTTTTGGCCGCGTTCTCGGCGATCACGGAGGGCTTCATCCCGACGCCACGCGCAAACGGGGCCTTGTCGTAGAGGTCCAGGATCATGTTCTCGGCGATGGTGAAGGTGCCGACCAGGCCGTCGAGGGTGCGGTCCTCAGGGACGAAGCCGACGCCGGCGCCGAGGACGTGCTTGACGCTCTTGCCCAGCAGTTCCTCGCCGTCGAGCGTGATGGAGCCGGTGACGTGCGGCTGGACGCCAAGGATCGCCTCGGTCAGTTCGGTCTGGCCGTTGCCCTGCACGCCGGCGATGGCGAGGACCTCACCCTTGGCGATGTCGAAGGACAGCCCATCGACGACGTGTTGGCCGTTGTGGTCGGTCACGGTGAGGTTCCGGACCGTGAACGTCACGTCGCCGGTCCTGGCGGGGGCCTTGTCCAGGTTCAGGCTGACGGCGCGTCCCACCATGGCGGAGGCCAGCTCGGTGGGTGAGGCGGAGGGGTCGGCCTGGCCGACGACCTTGCCGCGGCGGATGACGGTGATGGTGTCCGAGATGGCCTTGACCTCGCGGAGCTTGTGCGAGATAAAGACAATCGACTTCCCATCCCGCTTCAGCTGCCGGATGATGTCCAGGAGTTCGTCCGTTTCCTGCGGGGTGAGCACGGCGGTGGGCTCGTCCAGGATCAGGACCTCGGCGTCGCGGACCAGGGCCTTGATAATCTCGACGCGCTGCTGGACGCCGACGGGGAGGTCCTCGACCATCGCGTCGGGGTCGACGTCGAAGCCGTACTGGTCCGAGATCTGCCGGATCTTCTCGCGGGTGGCGTCGAGGTTCAGCAGCCCGGCGGCCTTGGTGGTCTCGTTGCCGAGGGCCACGTTCTCGGCCACGGTGAAGACCGGGATGAGCATGAAGTGCTGGTGGACCATGCCGATGCCGGCGGCCATCGCCTCGCCCGGATCCTTGAAGACCACGGGCTTGTCGTCCACCAGGATCTCGCCCTCGGTCGGGTCGTAGAGACCGTAGAGGACGTTCATCAGGGTGGACTTGCCGGCGCCGTTTTCTCCCAGCAGGCAGTGCACCTGCCCGGGTTCGACGACCAGGTCAATGTGGTCATTGGCTACCAGGGATCCGAAGCGCTTCGTGATCCCCTTCAGTTCGAGTTTCAAAACCCCAACCAATCTGTCTGTGTAAATGGACTGCTCCGGCGCCGTGGTGGGCGGCAGCGCAGCGGGTGATCCCAGCCTAGTGTCACGGGTGGTTGCTGGGCAGGGTGGTGGCCGGGCGGGCTTCCCCAGAGGCGGCCCGGCGGGGTGCCGGGAGGTCCCGGCAAAACAGAACGCGCTGCCCTTCGGCCGGGTGACGGCGGAAGGGCACCCCGCCCCGCGGTGTGCTGCTTACTTGGTCGGGCTGGACTTCGACTCGACCTTGACGGTGCCGGAGATGATGTCCTTCTTCAGCTGGTCCAGCTCGCTCTTGAGGTCGGCCGGAACAGCGGAATCCAGGTCGTGGAACGGGGCCAGGGCCACGCCGCCGTTCTCCAGGGTGCCAATGTACGGGGCGGCGTCGAACTTGCCGTCCTTGTCGTCCTTGATGACGGATTCGACGGCGGTGGACATGGTCTTCTGCACGGAGGACAGGATCACGGACTTGTACTCGGCGGCGGTCAGGTAGCCGTCGGAGTCAACCCAGATGAGCTTGGCGTCCTTGCCCTTGGACTTGGCGTCCAGGATGGCGCTGCCGGCGCCGCCGCCGACCGGGCCGGCGACGGGCAGGACGATGTCCGCGCCCTGGTCCAGGAAGCCCTGGGTCAGGACCTTGCCCTTGTCGACCTGCTTGAAGTCACCGACGAAGGTGCCGTCCTGCTTGTCCTTGTCCCAGCCGAGGAGCTGGACGTTCTTGCTCTTCTTCTGGTTGTAGTACTTCACGCCGTCGGCGAAGCCGTCCATGAAGATGGTGACGGTGGGGATGTTGATGCCGCCGAAGGTGGCGACCTTGCCGGTCTTGGAAGTTCCGGCGGCCAGGTAGCCGGCCAGGAACGCGGCCTGGGCCGTGTCGTAGACGATCGGCTTGACGTTCTTCGGGAAGGTCGGGTCGTTGTAGTCGATGATCGCGAAGTGGTTGTTCGGGTTGGCCGTCGCGATGGACTTGGTGGCGTCGCCGAGGAGGAAGCCGACGGTCACGGTGAGCTTGCAGCCCTGCTGGACCATGGAGCGGAGGTTCGGGTCGTAGTCCGTGTCAGCCTTGGACTGGACGTGCTTCTCGTTGATGCCGAGGTCCTTGGCGGCGTTCTGCAGGCCCTCGTAGCCGGACTGGTTGAACGACTTGTCATCGAACCCGCCGGAGTCGGACACCATGCAGGCGGTGTAGTCGGACTTGGTGGCCGAACCTGAGGCGTTGGACGAGGACGGGGCGGCGCCGCAGCCGGTCAGCAGCAGGGCGGCCGCACCCGCGGTGGCGACGCCGGCCATGGAACCGCGCTTGAGAGTTGCGCGCAGTGAGTTCTTCAAAGTTCCTCCAGGAAGGGGTAGGCGATGCGACGGGTGTTCAATGACTGTCCGCTTACGGTGTTGCTCCCGAAACACTGTTGTCACTGAGGCGTTCGCAGCGCTGCGCCGAGGCGCACTGATGCCAGCTACTTTAGTGGCCTGCAACACGTCGAGTAACACAGTTCACAGCGGTTTCCCAGATTGTTGAGAAGTTGTTACCAACGCGCTCCCCTAGCCTGCCCCGTCCCTGCCCCACCCCCTGCCCACGGGGCGCAAAAGGCCCCGGACTGTGAGTCCGGGGCCTTTCGGAGCCGCAACCGGTGTGCGGGTCGGCTGTCTGCCTGGAGGCTTGCTTAGAGGCGGACGAGCATCTTGCCGGTGTTGGCGCCGTCGAGCAGGTCCATGAAGGCCTGCGGGGCGTTCTCCAGGCCGTCCACGATCGTCTCGTCGTAGCGGATGGTGCCGTCGGCAATCCAGCCGGAGACCTTCTCGACGAACTCGCCCATGTACTGCCAGTAGCCGCCCACCAGGAAGCCCTTGAGGGTCAGCTGCTTGCCGATGGCCAGCATCAGGTTCCGCGGGGCCGGGGTCGGCTCGGTGGAGTTGTACTGCGCGATGGCGCCGCACATGGCGACGCGGCCGCCGACGTTCATCACCGAGAGCGCGGCCTCGAGGTGCTCGCCGCCGACGTTGTCGAAGTAGACGTCGATGCCCTTCTCCCCCGCTGCGTCCTTGAGCAGGTCGCGGACCGGGCCATCGTGGTAGTTGAACGCGGCGTCGAAGCCAAGCTCGAGCAGGCGGGCGACCTTCTCCGGGGTGCCGGCGCTGCCGATGACCCGGGAGGCGCCCATGGCCTTGGCGATCTGGCCCACCAGGGAGCCGACCGCGCCGGCGGCACCGGAGACGAACACGGCGTCGCCGGGCTTGAAGTCGGCAACCTTCAGCAGGCCGGCGTAGGCGGTCAGGCCGGTCATGCCGAGGGCGCCGAGGAAGGCCGACGCCGGGGCGAGGTCCGTGCGGGCCGGCGAGGTGGCGCCGGCGTCCAGGACGGCGTATTCACGCCAACCGAGGCTGTGCACCACGGTGTCGCCGACCTTGCGGTCCTCGGAGCGGGAGGCGATGATCTCGCCCACGGCGCCGCCCTCCATGGCCGCGTCCAGGGCGAACGGCGCGGAGTAGGACTTCACATCGTTCATCCGGCCGCGCATGTACGGGTCCACGGAGATGAAGAGGTTGCGGACCAGCACCTGGCCGTCCTGCAGCTCCGGCAGGGCCGACTCGGCCAGGCGGAAGTTCTCCGGCACGGGACGGCCGTGCGGGCGGGACGCCAGCTGGATCTCGCGGGTGCTGGTGGGAAGGGTGGTGTTCTCGGTGCTCATGCGGCGACCTCCATGATGGTGATGTCTACGGTGATGTTGCCACGGGTGGCATTGGAGTAGGGGCAGACCTCGTGGGCCTTGGCCACGAGCGCCTCGGCGGTCTCGCGGTCGACGGCGGGCAGCGCGATCTCGAGTTCGGCGGCGATGCCGTAGCCGGCGCCGCCGTCCAGGGCGCCGAGGTGGATCTTCGCGGCGACGGCGGAATCGGTCAGGTCCGCCTTCTGCTGGCGGCCCACCAGGCGCAGGGCCGAGTGGAAGCAGGCGGCATAGCCGGCGGCGAAGAGCTGCTCCGGGTTGGTGCCCTCGCCGCTGCCGCCGAGCTCCAGCGGGCTGGCGAGCGTGACATTGAGCTTGCCGTCGTTGGTCTGGGCGTTGCCGTCGCGGCCTTCACCGGAGGCGAGGGCCTCCGCGGTGTACAGGGTTTTCATGGGGATCCAATCTGTCGGGGTGGGGAAAGTCTGTCGTGTGGGCCGCCGGGCGGCCCGGTCGCCGTCAGTGGCCGGCGTGCAGGGCGGCGGCCAACCGGGTCAGGGTCTCGCGGAGCTGGTCCAGCTCCGCGGCGGAGAGTCCGGCGGCGTCGGCCAGGCGTTGCGGAATACCGGCGGCGCGGGCGCCCAGGGCGGAACCGGCGTCGGTCAGGAAAACCTCGACGCGCCGCTCATCCTCGGCGGACCGGCGCCGTTCCACAAAGCCCAGCGCCTCGAGCCGCTTCAGCAACGGGGACAGCGTGCCCGAGTCCAGGCCGAGCTCCTCGCCGAGGTCGCGGACGCTGCGTGGCTGGTCCTCCCAGAGCACCATCATGGCCAGGTACTGCGGGTAGGTCAGGCCCAGCTCCTCCAACATCGGCCGGTAGGCCGCCGTCGCGGCGCGGGAGGCCGAGTACATGGCGAAGCACAATTGCCTGTCGAGGCGGGGCGCATCGAGGCGGGGCGCCTCGGGCCGGGTCACGGCGTCGGGGGTCTCTGCGGAAGCGGGCATGGTTCCACCCTACGGACATTTTCAGTTGTGCGCAACTCAGTTGTGCACAACCTAATGCATCGACCGTGGTGGCCTGCGGAAATCCCCCACGTTCGACGTCGTCGTGCGGCGTGTCCGCGGGATCCGACGGCGGGTCCCCGCGCCGGGCAGGCGAAGGTGGGGAATTCCGGCGGGGAAGCCAGACGGTGAGGCGGAGTCGCTACTGCTGCCCGATATCGCGCAGGGTGCGCAGGGCGGCGGCCGTAAGGACCCGGATGCCCAGGCCCAGGGCGCGCTCGTCCAGGATGTAGTCGCCGCGGTGCAGGTCGTACTCCTCGCCGCCGGGGGTCTTGGTGCCCAGCCGCATCATGGCCCCGGGCAGATCTGCCAGGAACCAGGCGAAGTCCTCCCCGCCCATGGACTGCGGGGTGAGCACCACGGAGCTCTCGCCGATCTCGGCGCGGGCGGAGGCCTCGATCAGTGCGGTCTCGTGCTCGGAGTTGACCACCGGCGGGACGCCGCGGGTGTGCTCGAGGTGAACGTCGACGCCATAGGGCGCGGCGATCTGCTGGACCACCTCGTCGAGGATCCGGCCGGCGCTGTGCCAGGCGTCCCGGTCCAGGCAGCGCATGGTGCCGGCCATGTAGCCGCTGGCCGGGATGGCGTTCGGGGCGGCGCCGGCGGAGATGTGGCCCCACACCACGGAGACGCCGCTGCGCACGTCCACCCGGCGGGACAGGACAGCGGGGACGTTGATAGCGATCTGGGCGAGGGCGAAGACCAGCTCCTCGGTCAGGTGCGGGCGGGAGGTGTGGCCGCCGCGGCCGGAGAGTTCGATCTTGATGGTGTCGGAGGCGGAGGTGATGGCGCCGATGCGGGTGCCGATCTTGCCCACCTCGATCCGCGGGTCACAGTGCAGCGCCAGGATCCGGGGAACGCCCTCGAGGACGCCCTGTTCGATGCAGGCATGGGCGCCGCCGGGCATGGTTTCCTCGGCCGGCTGGAAGATGATCCGGACCGTCCCGCCCAGCGGGGAGGCTTCGTGCATGCGCTGCAGCACCAGGGCAATGCCGAGCATGGTGGTGGTGTGCACGTCGTGGCCGCAGGCGTGCGTGACCCCGTGGTTCTTGGAGGCGAACTCCAGCCCGGTTTCCTCGATGATCGGCAGCGCGTCGATATCGCCGCGCAGCGCGGTGGCAATGGGTCCCTCCCCCACGTCCACGGTCAGGCCGGTGCCTTCCAGGCGGCGCGGCTTCAGTCCGGCGGCCTCCAGCCGGCTGGCGAGCTTGTCCGTGGTGCGGAATTCCTTGAAGGACAGCTCGGGGTGCGCGTGCAGGTCACGGCGGAAGTCGATCAATTCCGGCAGGAGGGGCTCCAGCCAGGGTTCCACGCGGGTGGTGGGCTCGGCCTCGGTAGTGTAATTGCGCACTCAATCACTGTAGCCACAGTCCAAAAAATAGCGGCATCCCGGACGGCGCATTACGCACCGCCGCCCGGGTACCCATCGGGTCCCGGGCGGCGGTGAAAGCGCAGGTCAGCGGCGTTTAAGCGCGGCGTGGCTAGAGGACGTCCGTGTCGCCGCTGGCCTTGAGGGCGTCGACGGCGGCCTTGACCCGCTGCGAGTGGGCCTTGGTGGTGACCAGCAGGGCGTCGGGGGTGTCCACGATCACGACGTCCTTGATGCCGATCAGGGCGATGACGCGCTTGGTGTCGGTGACCACCACGCCGCTGGCGTTTTCGGTGAAGACCCGGGCGCCGGCGCCGATCACGGTGACCTCGTCGACCTCCTTGGCGCTGTTGAGCCGGCCCACGGAGGCGAAGTCCCCGACGTCGTCCCAACGGAAGGTGCCGGGCACGACGGCGACGTCCCCGGCCTCGGCGGCGGGCTCGGCCACGGCGTAGTCGATGGCGATCTTGGGCAGAGTGGGCCAGACCCGGGCGGTGACCTCGTCACGCAGCGGGGTGTCCCACGCCTTGGCGATCTCCTGCAGGCCGGCGAACAGCTCCGGCTGGTTGGCCTCGAGGTGCTTGAGCATCAGGGACACGGGGGCGACGAACATGCCGGCGTTCCAGACGTATTCACCGCTGTCCACGTACTGCTGGGCGACGTCTTCGCTGGGCTTCTCGACGAACTCCACCACCGTGTGGGCGCTGGGGGCGTTCGGGACGCTGAGCTGCTCACCGGCGCGGATGTAGCCGAACCCGGTGGAGGGGTGCGTCGGCTTGATGCCGATCGTGACGATCTTGCCGTAGGCGGCCGTGTAGATAGCTTCCCGGACGGCATCCTGGAACAGCTCGTCGGGGCTGATGACCTGGTCCGCGGCGAAGGAGCCCATGATGGTGTCCGGGTCGCGTTCGTAGAGGATGGCGGCGGCCAAGCCGATCGCGGCGCCGGAATCCTTCGGCTCGCTCTCCAGCACCAGGTCGGCGTCGTGGATCTCCGGCAGCTGGCGGCAGACGGCCTCGCGGTGGGCGTTGCCGGTGACGACCAGCATCCGGCTGCCGGCCAGCGGCTCCAGGCGATCGTAGGTGGCGCGCAACAAGGTGCTGCCGGACCCGGTGAGGTCGTGCAGGAACTTCGGGGCCGCGGCGCGGGACAGCGGCCAGAGGCGTGTGCCGACACCCCCGGCCGGGATCACCGCGATGAAACGGTCCAGGGGCGAATCCGCGGCGGCATCATGCGGCTCGAGGCCGGTCACATTATCAGTAGTCATCACGGCCACTCTAACCGACACCCGCTCCACAGCCCCGGATCAAGGTCCTCAAATCGGCCCTTAACGCCAGCGAATGTGGCGTTCGTCTCAAAACCGGGCAAAAACCGCGGAAGCTCCCCGCCGTACCGCCGCCCTGAATTGAATAAGCTGACAGCGAAGCCTAGATTTAGGCTTGAGCTTACGAGTGCTCTCGCAGCAGGCGTTCCCCCCGCGTGGATCCCATGCCAGCGCCGCTGTGTTGCAGGGAGGTTTATTCAGTGCCGACAAAACCAGCTGGCACCTTGTACCGCGGCCGTGAAGGCATGTGGTCCTGGGTTGGACACCGCGTTACCGGTGTAGTGATCTTTTTCTTCTTGTTGGTCCACGTGCTGGACACGTCGTTGGTGCGTGTGTCCCCGGAGGCATACAACGCCGTGATCGGCTCTTACAAGAACCCCCTCATGGCCCTGGGTGAAACGGGCCTCGTCGCGGCGATCGTCTTCCACGCCTTCAACGGCCTCCGGATCATCGCCGTCGACTTCTGGAAGAAGGGCGCCAAGTACCAGCGCCAGATGCTGTGGACGGTTCTGGCCCTCTGGGTCATCGTCATGGTCGGCTTCTCCATCCGCCACCTGTCCCTCGCCCTCGGAGGTCACTAGCCATGAGTGCAACGCAGATCCAGACCCCGCGCTCCGGCAAGGTCGGCGCGGGCCGCGTCGCCCCGAAGTACAACCGCAACGGTTCCTCGAAGGGCAACTTCGAGATGCTGGCATGGCTGTTCATGCGGCTCTCCGGTGTCGTGCTGGTGGTCCTCATCTTCGGTCACCTGTTTGTGAACCTGATGGTCGGCGGAGGCATCCACGCCGTCGACTTCGGCTTCGTCGCCGGCAAGTGGGCCGACCCGTTCTGGCAGGTCTGGGACCTGGCGATGCTGTGGCTGGCCATGCTGCACGGCAGCAACGGCGTCCGCACCATCATCAATGACTACGCCGAGAAGGACGCCACGCGCCTGTGGCTGAAGATCGTGCTGTACGCGGCCGCCGCGGCGATCGTCATCCTCGGCACCCTGGTGATCTTCACCTTCAACCCCTGCCCCGTGGTCGACGGCGTGCAGCTGCCCGGCGGGTTCTGCCCCGCCCCGTAGCCGCCCCGGTCCCCGGCCGCTGAGTCCTGCCTGCCCGGCGGGCAGGAACAGCGGGCCCCACCGTCCTGGTCTCGCCGGCGGTGTTCACAGCGAATTTTGAGAGAAAGAGCATCTGGTATGCAGGTCCATAAGTACGACGTCGTCATCGTCGGCGCCGGTGGCGCGGGCATGCGCGCAGCGATCGAATCCGGTCAGCGCGCCCGAACAGCGGTACTGACCAAGCTTTACCCCACGCGCTCCCACACCGGCGCGGCACAGGGCGGCATGTGCGCCGCCCTGGCCAACGTCGAGGAAGACAACTGGGAATGGCACACCTTCGACACCATCAAGGGTGGCGACTACCTGGTTGACCAGGACGCCGCCGAGGTCATGGCGAAGGAAGCGATTGACGCCGTCCTGGACCTCGAGAAGATGGGCCTGCCGTTCAACCGCACGCCCGAAGGCCGGATCGACCAGCGCCGCTTCGGTGGCCACACCCGCGACCACGGCAAGGCCCCGGTCCGCCGCGCCTGCTACGCCGCCGACCGCACCGGCCACATGATCCTCCAGACCCTGTACCAAAACTGCGTCAAGCACAACGTTGAGTTCTACAACGAGTACTACGTACTGGACCTGCTGACGGTTGAGGAAGACGCGGTCCGCGAGGACGGCACCCCGTACAAGCAGAAGCGCGTTGCCGGCGTCGTCTCCTACGACCTGGCCTCCGGCGAACTGCACGTCTTCCAGGCAAAGTCGGTCGTGTTCGCCTCCGGCGGCGCCGGCAAGGTCTTCAAGACCACCTCCAACGCCCACACCCTCACCGGTGACGGCATGGGCATCGCGTTCCGCCGCGGTATCCCCCTGGAGGACATGGAGTTCTTCCAGTTCCACCCGACAGGCCTGGCCGGCCTGGGCATCCTGCTCTCCGAGGCGGCCCGCGGCGAGGGCGCGATCCTGCGCAACTCCGAGGGTGAGCGCTTCATGGAGCGCTACGCCCCCACCATCAAGGACCTGGCGCCCCGTGACATCGTGGCCCGTTCCATGGCCAACGAGGTCCGCGAGGGCCGCGGCTGCGGCCCGAACAAGGATTACGTCCTCCTCGACCTGACGCACCTGGAGCCGGCGCACATCGACGCCAAGCTCCCGGACATCACCGAGTTCGCCCGCACCTACCTGGGCGTGGAGCCGTACACCGAGCCGGTGCCGGTCTTCCCGACCGCGCACTACGCCATGGGCGGCATCCCCACGAACATCAGCGCCGAGGTCCTGCAGGACAACGACACGATCGTCCCGGGCCTCTACGCCGCCGGTGAGGTCGCCTGCGTGTCCGTCCACGGCTCCAACCGCCTGGGCACCAACTCGCTGCTGGACATCAACGTCTTCGGCAAGCGCGCCGGCGTCGCCGCCGCCGAGTACGCCAAGACCGCCGATTTCGTGGAACTGCCTGCGGATCCGGAGGCCTACACGCTGAACCTGCTGGAGCACGTGCGCACCGCCAACGGCACCGAAAAGGTGGCCCAGATCCGCAAGGAACTGCAGGACACCATGGACGCCAACATGCAGGTGTTCCGCACCGCCGATACGCTGAACCAGGTCCTGGCGGACATCGCGTCCTTCGAGGAGCGCTACCAGCGGATCAACGTTCAGGACAAGGGCAAGCGCTTCAACCTTGACCTGCTCGAGGCCGTGGAGCTGGGCTTCCTGCTGGAGCTTGCCAAGGTCATGACCGTGGCGGCCCTGCACCGCGAGGAGTCCCGCGGCGGACACTTCCGCGAGGACTTCCCCGAGCGCGACGACGAAAAATTCATGAAGCACTCCATGGCGTACAAGGATGAGCACGCTCCGGCGGACGGTTCCGCCGAGGCGATCGCCGGCATCCGGCTGGCTACCAAACCGGTGGTCTTCACGCGCTACGAGCCGATGGTGAGGAAGTACTAAGATGACCGCTGAACTCGCTGAGCCAGCCTCCAAGATCGAACTGCCCGCCGGCGTCGGCGGCGGCGGGGAAATCCCGTCCTTCGACGTGACGCTGCGCGTGCGCCGCTACAACCCCGAGGTCTCCGAGGAGGCCACCTGGGACGACTTCCAGGTCACCATGTACGGCACCGACCGCGTGCTGGACGCCCTGCACAAGATCAAGTGGGAGCAGGACGGCAGCGTCTCCTTCCGCCGGTCCTGCGCGCACGGCGTCTGCGGTTCCGATGCCATGCGCATCAACGGCCGCAACCGCCTGGCCTGCAAGACCCTGCTCAAGGACCTGGACACCACCAAGCCCATCACGGTCGAGCCGATCAAGGGCCTGCCGGTCGAAAAGGACCTGATCGTGGACATGGAGCCGTTCTTCCAGTCCTTCCGCGAGGTCATGCCGTTCCTGATCAACCGCGGCCACGAGCCCACCAAGGAACGCCTGCAGTCCGCCGAGGACCGCGAGCGGTTCGACGACACCACCAAGTGCATCCTGTGCGCCGCGTGCACCTCGTCCTGCCCGGTGTTCTGGACCGACGGCCAGTACTTCGGCCCGGCCGCGATCGTCAACGCGCACCGCTTCATCTTCGACTCCCGCGACGATGCCGGCGACATGCGCCTGGAGATCCTCAACGACAAGGAAGGCGTGTGGCGCTGCCGCACCACCTTCAACTGCACCGAGGCATGCCCCCGCGGCATCCAGGTCACGCAGGCCATCGCTGAGGTCAAGCAGGCCATCCTGTCCCGCAAGGTCTAAGCACCGCTGGGCCCTCCACGGGCACAGCACCACCACGACGGCGCCTTCCACCCTTGGGTGGGGGCGCCGTCGTCGTGTTCCCCTCCCACGCCCCACCCCACCGTCTCCGTCGAAAGGCCCCCGTGTCCCGCTCCGAAAAAGTCACCTTCGAAGGTTCCACCGGCGAACTGCTCTCCGGGGTCATCGACCTGCCCGAGGGCCCGGTGAAGGGCTGGGGCGTGTTCTCGCACGGCTTCACCCTGGGCAAGGACAGCCCGGCCGCCTCCCGGATGTGCAAGGCGCTGGCGGACAATGGGGTGGGCATGCTGCGCTTCGACAACCTGGGCCTGGGCGGCTCGGCGGGCGAATGGTCTGCCGGGTCCTTCAGCCACAAGGTGGCGGACACGGTCCGGGCTGCGGAGTTCATGCGCGCCTCCGGGCGGCCGGTGTCGCTGCTGGTGGGCCACTCCTTTGGCGGTGCCGCCGTGCTGGCGGCGGCCCACAGCATCCCGGAGCTGGATGCGGTGGCCACGGTGGGCGCGCCGTTCTCGCCCAAGCACGTGGCCCACGTCTTCGACGCGGCCCTGGACCGGATCCTCAGCGAGGGCAGCGCCGAGGTGGACCTGGGCGGCAAGCGGGTGGAGATCCGCCGGCACTTCGTGGAGGACCTGGAGAACGCGGACCTCACCGACTGCATCCGCCGGCTGCACAAGCCGCTGATGGTGCTGCACTCCCCCACGGACACCACGGTGGGCATCGAGAACGCCAGCAGCATCTTCCAGACCGCCCGGCACCCGCGGAACTTCGTCTCGCTGGAGGGCTCGGACCACCTGCTCACCGGAAAGGGGCAGGCGGCCCGGGCGGCGAAGATTATTTCGGCGTGGGCCGATCAGTACCTCGACGCCGGAAACTAGCCAGCGCCCGCCGCGTGCGCACGCGCGGCTCGGCGGGGGTCCGGCCGGGCTGGACCTGGCGGGCACCCCAGCCGAGGGTCTTGTCCGCCGGGCCGGCGGACCGGTCTGATTCGCGGACGGCGGACCAGGAGGCGGAGACCAGGTAGACCTGGCTGACCAGGTTGAACCAGACCAGCAGCCCGATGATGATGGCGAACGGGGCCAGGATCGGGTTGCGGCCCGAGCTGGCCAGCAGTTGGGTGCTGAAGAACTGCAGCACCGTGGTGCCGGCGGCGGCCATGATGGTGCCCTCCAGCAGCGCCCGCCGCGACAGGCGCACCCCGGCCGCCACCCGGAACATGATCAGGGCGGTCCCCCATGCCAGCAGCAGGGGCACCACGATGGTCACCGACGTGGTCAGCGGACCGGCCAGCAGCGGGTCCAGGTGCAGCAGGCGGGCAACCCAGTCGGCGGCCGTGCCGAACACCAGGGACGCGCCCGCGCTGACCACCAGGGCGGCACCGAGAAGCAGCAGGGTCCCGGCGTCGCGCAGGATCTGCAGCACGGGCAGGATGGGCCGCGGGCCCAGCTGCATCATGCCGCGGACGCCGTCGCGGACCCCGCTGATCCAGCCGAGCGCGGTGAACACCGTGACGGCGGCGGCAATCAGGGCGGTCCAGCCGAGGTTGGACGGGTTGAGCAGCTGATGCGGGTCCACCAGTCCCGGGCCGCCGTTGACCTTAAGCAGGCCGGGGGCGGCGCCGGCGACGCTGCGGATGACCTGTTCCAGCAGGGCGGGCTGGCCGTTGAGGATCAGCCCGGCGAGGGAGAATCCGGTGGCCAGCAGGCCGGTGATGGAGAAAAACATCCGGAAGCCGATGCCCGCGCTCAGGAGCGGGCCGCGCTGGAGGTTGTAGTGCATGAAGGCACGCTGCGGCCGGAAGGTGTTGATCTTCGCGAACAGCAGCGGCATGCCCGCCAGGACGTTGCCACCGGAGCGGCGGGCTTTGACCCAGTCCATCCGCTTGTGGATGACCTCCAGGCGCAGCCCGGGCAGGTCCGTGGGTGCGGGTGGGCTAGCGGGGGCCTTCTGGGGCGCCTTCGCCTCGGTGGTGGTCACGTTCGCTGCCAAAGTCCAGTTCTTCCCGTAGCTGCCAGATGCCGTTGTCATCGTGCTCGTAAAGACCCATGCTAGCCACCGGGAAGCTGGCCCTGTAATCCTTCAGCGCCGTTTCGGCCTCGTCAAGGCTTTCCGGGGCGACGTCGTGGGCCACGGTGACGTGCGGGTGGTAGGCGAAGGGCAGCTCGCGCTCCAGTGGGC
The DNA here is from genome assembly GCF_044628475.1 of Arthrobacter sp. BPSS-3. Taxonomy (NCBI): domain Bacteria; kingdom Bacillati; phylum Actinomycetota; class Actinomycetes; order Micrococcales; family Micrococcaceae; genus Arthrobacter; species Arthrobacter sp. BPSS-3. Next base: position 44,734 of record NZ_JBIMMV010000012.1, on the reverse strand, counting down.
CGCGCTGCAGCTGCCGGTGCAGGTCCACGCACTCGCCGAACCCCTCCTCCACCTTCAGGAACACCACCGGGGAGACGGGCCGGAACGATCCGGTGCCGGCGATGGTGACGGTGAAGGGCTCCTGCCGGCCGGCGACCTCGCGGACGTGCCGCCGGGTGGCCTCCCAGTCCCGGGTGGTGGTGGTGGTGACCAGCGTGATGTGTGCGGGCACCGTGGCGGCCAGCGGGTCCCCGAAGGAGGCCCGCCAGCGCCGCAGCTCCTCGGCGATCCTGGGCGGGAAGCCCAGGATCACGCCGATGCTGATGCCGTCCTCCGGAGCGTGCGTGTCCTGACCCGCGGGCGCGGCCGCCGAGGGGGCGGTGCCGCCGGTGTCCCGGGACATTCCCGTGGACGTGCCGGTTTCGCTCGCGGTGACGTTGCTGGCGGAGGACATTGCCCTAGATGTCTCCCCGTGCCCCGGCGTACGGCAGGAAGCCCACCTTGGCGTACACGTCCTTGAGGGTGGCCGCCGCGGCTTCCCGGGCCTTGTCCGCGCCGACCGCCAGGAGGCGGTCCAGCTCGGCCGGGTCGGCCAGGAGTTCGTTGGCGCGGTCGCGGATCGGGCTCAGGTGTGCCGTCACCACCTCCGCCAGGTCGACCTTCAGGTGGCCGTACATCTTGCCCTCGTAGGCCGCGGTGAGCTGCTCGATGGACTGCCCGGTGATGGCCGAGTAGATGGTCAGCAGGTTGGAGACGCCCGGCTTGTTCTCCCGGTCGAAGCGGATCTCGGTGCCGGTGTCGGTCACGGCGGACTTGATCCGCTTGGCGATCAACTTCGGCTCATCCAGCAGGTTGATCAGGCCGGCCGGGGACTCGGCCGACTTGGACATCTTCGCCGTCGGATTCTGCAGGTCGTAGATCTTCGCGGTCCCCTTCTGGATGAAGGGCTGCGGCACGGTGAAGGTCTCGCCGAAGCGGGAGTTGAAGCGCTGGGCAAGGTCGCGGCTGAGCTCGACGTGCTGGCGCTGGTCCTCACCGACGGGGACGCCGTGCGGCTTGTACAGCAGGATGTCCGCGGCCTGCAGGATCGGGTAGGTGAACAGGCCCACGCTGGCCTGGTCCGAGCCCTGCTTGAGCGCCTTGTCCTTGAACTGGGTCATCCGGGAGGCCTCGCCGAAGCCGGTGATGCAGTTCAGCACCCAGGCCAGCTGGGCGTGTTCGGGCACCTGGGACTGGACGAAGAGGGTGCACTTGTCGACGTCGACGCCGCCGGCGATGTACTGGGCGGCGGTCACCCGGGTGCGGCGGGCCAGCTCGGCCGGGTCCTGGGGCACGGTGATGGCGTGCAGGTCGGGGATGAAGAAGACGGCGTCGTATTCGTCCTGCATCCGGACCCAGTTCACCAGGGCGCCGAGGTAGTTGCCCAGGTGCAGCGAGTCGGCGGAGGGCTGCATTCCGGAGAGGATCCGCTGGCGGGTGCCGGGGGCAGCCGCCAGTGCGGCGTCGGTGGAGGGGGTGGCGTCGGGGATCAGCGACGCGGTGGCGGGAGAGGTCATGGGGAAAGCCTTAAAACTAGAGCCGGTAGTCCACTACCAGCGGGGCATGGTCGGAGAAGCGGGTATCCCAGGACGTCGCCCGGTCAACGACGGCCTGCACCGCTGCGGCGGCGAGGGCGGGGGTGGCGAGGTGGTAGTCAATCCGCCAGCCCGTGTCGTTGTCGAAGGCCTGTCCCCTTTGCGACCACCAAGTGTAGGGGCCGTTGACGGTACCCGCCAGGCCCCTGTGAACATCCTTCCAGCCGATTTCCTCGCCCATGAAGCGGTCGAAATAGGCACGCTCCTCGGGCAGGAAGCCGGCACGTTTGACGTTGCCCTTCCAGTTCTTGATGTCCAGCTCCGTGTGGCCCACGTTCAGGTCCCCCACGACCACGGCGTGGTCGCTGTGCTTGGCCAGCTCCGGCAGCCGGGTCAGCATGAGGTCCAGGAAGCGGAACTTATCGTCCTGCTTCGGGGTCCCGGCTTCGCCGGAGTGGACGTAGGCGCTGACCACGGTCAGCGTGGCGGGGTTCCCGGCGGCGTCGCGGACGATGTAGTCCGCCTCCACCCAGCGGCCCGCCGTCGAGAAGTAATCGTGGCCGATGTGTCCCCGGGTGGCCGTCGGCTCCGTGCGCGAGGCGATGGCGACGCCGGCGCGGCCCTTCGCCTCGGCTTCGGCGTGCAGGATGTGCCAGTCGTCGCCGAGCAGGTCCCGGACCACGGCGTCGGGCGCGCGGACCTCCTGCAGGCAGAGGATGTCCACCTCGCGCGCCGCCAGCCATTCCGCCATGCCCTTTTTGTAGGCGGCGCGAAGGCCGTTGACGTTGACCGTTGCGATGCGAAGGTGGTCCTTCTCCAATGCCGAGCTCACCCGATCCACTCTAGTCGATGATGGTTCCGCTCACCGGCTCGTCGGAGGAGCCGCCGGACTTGATCATGTCCCGGGCGTTGGTGGCGGTGATTTCGATCGTCTCGAGGGCGCGGCGGATGGTGTCCTGGTCCGAGGCCTCGCCCTTTGCCCGTTCCTGCTCGACGACGCGGACCTGCACCTGGACGATCTTGAAGGAGTGGTCCAGCTTCATGTCGCGGACCTCGTCGGCTTCCCGGCGCTCCCCGACGACGCGGGTGCCACCGTGGTCGGCGCTGCCAGCCGACGGCGCCCGGCCTACGGCGGAGTTGAAGGCGTTCTGCGCCTCGTTGAGCTTGGCCCCGGCGCGCTTGGCGGCCTTCTGAATGCTGAAGACCACGAAGGAGGCCAGCGCCAGCCAGAAGAAGGCGATGACGGCGACAACCCAGCCCACGACGTCGTTCTGGTTCGCCGCGAAGATCACGGCCACCAGGAAGGCGATGATGAACACCGTCATGCCGAGGCCGCCGATGCGGAACATCGGGTTCTTGCCGGCGGCGGCGAACGGGGACGTGGTGGAGGAAGGGTTGCCGAGGGATCGCATGGGTCCATTATCGCAAACGGCGCGCACCGCCCGTGGCGCTTCCACCCCCGGCGAACGGACCGACGTTGTCCCGGGCCGCCTGGGCCCACGGGGAGGCCGCCGCCGGCGCCGCTACTTCAGGAACAGCCTCCGCAGCCGGCCCGTGGTGAGGGCGACGCCGAGCACGATCATCACCAGGTAGTAGCCGATGTGCAGGGCCGTGGAGGCGTCGAAGGCGCCCACGCTGATCTGGCGGAGCAACTCCACCCCGTGCCAGAGCGGCATGGCCTGGATCAGCAACTGGATGGGTCCCGGGTAAACACTCAGCGGGTAGAAGGTGGCACTGAAGAGGAACATGGGCAGCATGATGAAGTTGATCCAGTCCATCTGCTGGAAGGTCTTCATGAAGCTGGTGATGCCCATGCCGAAGCTGGCGAAGCCGAACGCGATCAGCACCGAGGCCGGGATCATCAGGATGGCCCACGGGGTGGTGATCAGGCCCATCACGCCCATCACCGCGGTGAACCCGGTGGCGTACATGAGGCCGCGGAGCAGGGCCAGGAAGATCTCCCCCATCGCGACGTCGATCGGCCCCAGCGAGGTGTAGAGCATGCCCTGGTAGAGCTTGGCGAAGTTCATCTTGAAGAAGACGTTCCAGGTGGAGTCGTACACGGCGCCGTTCATGGCCGAGACCGCCAGCAGCGCCGGGGCGATGTACGCGGCGTAGGAGATCTCCTGGCCGCCGGGGCCCTGCACCGTGCCGACGATCGCGCCGAGGCCCACGCCCATGGAGATCAGGTACAGCACGGGCTCGAAGAAGCCCGAGAGCATCACCATCCAGTTGCTGCTCTTGGTGGCCATCAGCCCGCGGGCGACGACGGCGCGCACGTTGCGCGAGTACAGCGGACCGAAGCGGCGGGCGCGGGCGGCGTCGGTGACGCTGGGTGCGCCGTCGTGGTGTCCGGTGGTGGCGAACGTGCTCATGCACCCATCCTTGTGGCGAACTGGCGCCGGGTCAGGACCCAGCCGAGGACCGTGAGGCCGGCCAGGACAATCAGGTGGACGGCGCTCAGCCAGGCCGGCTCGGGGTAACCGTAGGTGACCACCCGGCCGAGCTCCGTGCCGTGCCAGATCGGGGAGATCCAGCCGACCCAGCGCACCCCCAGCGGCAGGGTGTCCAGCGGGAAGAAGGTGCCGGAGAACAGGAACAGCGGCATGACGATGAAGCGCATCACCATGGCGAACTGGCCCTTGTCCTCCTTGATCCGGGCCGCGTACGCCATCAGGGGCAGGCCGAAGGCGAGGCCGGCCAGGGTGGCGATGAGGATCGAGACCCAGCCCCAGCCGCTGGGTGAGGCGCCGAACAGGGTCACCACGCCGAAGTAGATGGCTGACTGCAGCAGGAACCGGACCGTCACGGCGATGATCTGCCCGGCGGCGATCTGTTCCGGGGTCAGCGGGGAGGCGTGCGGGCCGTAGTAGACCCGGCGCCACTTGAATCCGTCCATCACCGGGAAGGTGAACTCGTTTGCGGCGGTCATCACGGCGGCGGAGATCAGCAGGGCCGGGGCGATGAAGGTCAGGTAGCTGACGCCGCCGAAGGCCGCGGCGGAGTTCGAGTCGACCAGCGTTGCCAGCCCCACGCCCATGGCGAAGAGGTAGGCGACGGGCTGGCCCACGCCGTACATGACGATGGTCCAGCCGTAGCCCTTCATCACCCGCAGGACCTGCTCGGCGTAGTAGAACGCGCCCCAGCGGCGGGCCTTGGCCGCGGAGACCTCCGGCGCGTGGGCGCGTCCGGTCCCGGTCCGCGGCTCCGGGCTTGCCGCCGTCGTCTGTTCCGGCTCGGTCACGGCCGCGTCGCCGGTCAGCGGATTCCTAGTCAACGGATTCCTAGTCAACGAGGCTCCGGCCGGTCAGGCGCAGGAAGACGTCCTCCAGCGAGGAGCGGCGCACCAGCGAGGTGACGGGGCGGAGGCCGCGGGCGGAGACCTCTTCCAGGGCGGCCTCGCCGTCGTTGGCGTAGATCAGGACGCGGTCCGGGAGGGTTTCGACGCGTTCGCCGATGCCTTCCAGCTCAGCACCGACTGTGGCGTTGCGGGCGGAGCCGAAGCGCAGTTCGAGCACCTCGCGGGTGGAGTATTCGCGGATCAGGCTGGCCGGGGAGCCCTCGGCCATGATCCGGCCCTTGTCCACCACGATCAGCCGGTCGCAGAGCTGCTCCGCCTCGTCCATGTAGTGGGTGGTGAGGATCAGGGTGACGCCCTGTTCCTTGAGCCGGAACAGCCGGTCCCAGAGGATGTGGCGGGCCTGCGGGTCCAGGCCCGTGGTGGGTTCGTCCAGGAGCAGGATCTTGGGCTCATTGATCAGGGAGCGGGCAATCGTGAGGCGCCGCTTCATGCCGCCGGAGAGCGCGTCCACCTTCGCCTTGGCCTTGTCGGTCAGCTGCGCGAACTCCAGCAGTTCGTCGGCCTTGGGCTTGAGGTAGCTCATCGGCAGGCCGAAGTAGCGGCCGTAGACCAGCAGGTTGTCCCGGACCTTGAGCTCCTCGTCCAGGTTGTCCTGCTGCGGGACCACGCCCAGGTGCGCGCGGACCTCGGGGCCGTGTTGCTCCGGGTCCAGGCCCATGATCGTCAGGGAGCCGGAGGTGCGCTGGGAGACGCCGCCGATCATCCTCATGGTGGTGGACTTGCCGGCGCCGTTGGGGCCCAGCAGGCCGAAGGCCTCGCCGGCGGGCACGCGGAAGCTGATCCCGTCCACGGCGGTCATGTCGCCGTAGCTCTTGGTCAGGTTCTCGGCGGTGATGACGTACTGGGCGGGGCCGGATTCGGCGGCGCTTTCCACGGGCGATTCTTTTGCGGCGAGTTCAGGCACCCGAAACACGCTAGTCCATCCGGACAAACCATGAAAGAGTCTTTTCGTAAATTCTTGGGACTTTTCGGGCCGGGAAACCCAACTGACTCGCAGCTGGGGCCGTTATGGGTGCTGAAAACGGCCTGAGCTGCGAGTCAGTTGCGGTGGTTAGTCCTGGAGCTGGCGTTCGGCGGTCTCCACCACGTTGGCCAGCAGCATGGCGCGGGTCATCGGGCCGACTCCCCCGGGGTTCGGGGAAAGCCAGGCGGCGACGCCCGCCGCGGCGGGCTCCACGTCCCCGGTCACCACGGCCTTGCCGTTGCCGTCGTCGACGCGGCTGACGCCCACGTCCAGCACGATCGCACCGGGCTTAAGGTCCGCGGCCTTGATCATGTGCGGCTGGCCGGCGGCGGCGATGACGACGTCGGCCTGCCGGATTTCGTTTGGCAGGTCCACGGTGCCGGTGTGCGCGAGGATGACCGTGGCGTTAACGTCCTTGCGGGTCAGCAGCAGTCCCACGGGCCGGCCGATGGTGACGCCGCGGCCCACCACCAGGACGCGCTTGCCCTTGAGGTCGATGCCGTGGCGGGTCAGCAACTCAATGCAGCCCTTGGGCGTGCAGGGCAGCGGGGAGGTCATCGGCCCGGACACGTTGGCCACCAGGCGGCCAAGGTTCATCGGGTGCAGGCCGTCGGCATCCTTGTCCGGGTCCATCGCCTCGAGGATGACGTCCTGATCGATGTGCTTCGGCAGGGGCAGCTGGACGATGTAGCCCGTGCATTCCGGGTTCTCGTTCAGTTCCCGGACCACGGCCAGCAGTTCCTCCTGGGTGGTCTCCTCGGGCAGGTCGCGGCGGATCGAGGTGATGCCCACCTCGGCGCAGTCCTTGTGCTTGCCGCCGACGTACCAGGTGCTGCCCGGGTCGGAGCCGACGAGGATGGTGCCCAGTCCCGGGACGACGCCGCGGGCCTTGAGGGCTGCGACGCGTTCGGTCAGTTCGGCCTTGATGGCGGCCGCGGTGGCCTTACCGTCGAGGATGCGGGCGGTGCGGGTTTCGGTCATGTCGTTGGTCAACCGGATCACCACTGCTCGTGCTGCGGGTACAGCGGGAAGTCGGCGGCGAGCTTGTCCACGCGGGACTGGAGGGCCTCGACGTCGGCGCCGGTGCCTGCCTTGAGGGCGGTGGCGATGATGTCGGCGACCTCGGTGAATTCCTCTGCGCCGAAGCCGCGGGTGGCCAGGGCCGGGGTGCCGATCCGCAGGCCGGAGGTGACCATCGGCGGGCGCGGGTCGAACGGAACGGCGTTGCGGTTCACGGTGATGCCCACGGAGTGCAGCAGATCCTCGGCCTGCTGGCCGTCCAGCTGGGAGTTGCGCAGGTCCACCAGGACCAGGTGCACGTCGGTGCCGCCGGTGAGGACCGAGACGCCGGCCTCGGCGACGTCGGCGGCGTTCAGCCGGTCGGCGATGATCCGGGCGCCCTCAAGCACGCGCTCCTGGCGTTCCTTGAACTCCTCGCCCGCCGCGATCTTGAACGCCACGGCCTTGGCCGCGATGACGTGCATCAGCGGGCCGCCCTGCTGGCCGGGGAAGACGTTGGAGTTAATCTTCTTGGCCCACTCCTGCTTGGCCAGGATCACGCCGGAGCGCGGCCCGGCGAGGGTTTTGTGCACGGTGGAGGTAACGACGTCGGAATGCGGCACCGGGCTCGGGTGCAGGCCGGCGGCCACCAGCCCGGCGAAGTGCGCCATGTCGGTCCAGAGCAGGGCCCCGACCTCGTCGGCGATCGAGCGGAAGGCGGCGAAGTCGAGGTGGCGCGGGTAGGCGGACCAGCCGGCGATGATGACCTGCGGCTTCTCGGCGAGCGCCTGCTCGCGGAGCTTGTCCATGTCCACCCGGAAGGTGTCCTCCTCGACCTGGTAGGCCGCGACGTCGTACAGCTTGCCGGAGAAGTTCAGCTTCATGCCGTGGGTGAGGTGTCCGCCGTGGGCCAGGGACAGGCCCATGATCTTGTCGCCCGGGGTGATCATCGCGGAGAGGGCGGCGGCGTTGGCCTGCGCGCCGGAGTGCGGCTGGACGTTGGCGAACTCGGCGCCGAAGAGGGCCTTGACCCGGTCGATCGCGAGCTGCTCGGCGACGTCGACGTATTCGCAGCCGCCGTAGTAGCGGCGGCCCGGGTAACCCTCGGCGTACTTGTTGGTCAGCACGGAGCCCTGGGCTTCCATGACGGCGCGGGGGGCGAAGTTTTCGGAGGCGATCATTTCCAGGGTGCCGCGCTGGCGGCCGAGTTCCTGGTCCAGGACGGCGGCGATCTCGGGATCGAGTTCAGCGAGGGGCTGGTTGCTTACGGCTGCTGAAGAAAGGCGAAGGGAAGTAGTCACGAAGAACTCCTGGCTTGGCAACGGTCACTGCTGTGAGGTCAGGTTACCGGCTGGTCCGCGCTGGCGCCGCTAGATGACGGGCCCCACGGGAGGGCAGCACGGGGCTGCCAACCGGAAAAACATGACCCTCGGCCCAGGCGTACGATCCGTGGTCTGCGTGCGTGCCGCTCCCTGGTGGTAAGCCACCCAACGCCAGTTGCGACAGGTTAAGCCTATCCCAGCCGCGGGTAGGCTGTTCTATCGTGACTGACGACCAGCTGACTGCCTCCTATATCCTCACCCTCTCCTGCCCGGACCGGCCCGGCATCGTGCACGCGGTGGCCGGCGCCCTGCTGGTGGCGGGCTGCAATATTACGGACTCGCAGCAGTACGGCAGCGAGGGCACGGGCACCTTCTTCATGCGGGTGGAGGCGACGACGGCGGCCCCCGAATCGGAGCTGCTCGCCGCGCTGGAGCCGGTGGCCCAGGCCTTCGGCATGCAGTGGAGCCTGAACCCGGCCGGCCGGAAGCTGCGCACCCTGCTGATGGCCAGCACCTCGGCGCACTGCCTGAACGACCTGCTGTTCCTGCAGCGCTCCGGCACGCTGCCGATCGAAATCCCCGCGATCGTCTCCAACCACCGCGACCTCGCCGGCCTCGCCGAGTTCTACGGCATCCCCTTCCACTACATCCCCGTCACGAAGGACACCAAGGCCCAGGCCGAGGACGCCCTCCGCGCCCTGATGGCCGAGCACGACGTCGAACTGACCGTCCTGGCCCGCTACATGCAGATCCTCTCGGACGAGCTCTGCACCGAGCTGACCGGCAAGGCCATCAACATCCACCACTCGTTCCTGCCCTCCTTCAAGGGCGCCAAGCCGTACCACCAGGCGCACGCCCGCGGCGTGAAGCTGATCGGCGCCACCGCGCACTACGTCACCGCCGCCCTGGACGAGGGCCCGATCATCGAGCAGGAGGTCATCCGCGTGGACCACCGGCGCACCGCCGAGCAGTTCGTGCAGATGGGCCGCGACGTCGAGGGCCGCACCCTGGCCCAGGCCGTGCAGTGGCACGCCGAGCACCGGGTGCTGTTGGACGGCAACCGGACGGTCGTCTTCAGCTAGCCGTTTCCGGGAGGGCCCTTGCCGCCTGCGCGGCCGGGGCCCTTTACTGGAGCCATGACCACGCCCGTGACCGGACCCTGGACCATGTACGACAGGGCGCAGCGGCTGGACGACTTCGTGGCCCTGCTCAAGGAGGAGGGCCGGCACGCCGTGCTGGGCCTGGACTGCGGCACGGGCGCCGAGGGCCTCGCCTTCGTCCGTGCCGGGCTCCACTTCACCGGCGTGGACGCCTCCGAAGAGAACATCCACGCCGCCCGCGCCCACGGCCTCTCCGCCTCGGTTGCAACCGCCGCGGCCCTGCCGTTCGCGGACGCAGCCTTCCCGGCCGTCTGGGCCCCCGACGCCCTGGCCGGACTCGACGCCGAGGCATCGGACGGCGCCCTCCGCGAACTCCGGCGCGTGGCAGAACCCGGCGCACCGATCGCCGTCGTCCTCCCGCAGGGCGGCCCGGACGCCGGTGCCGGACCCGGCTTCACGGTTCTCCGCGCCTGACCCGTGCCTTATCCGTGCCTCCCGGCGCTCCCGCAGGTCCGGCCACTGTCCTAGGCTGGGGTCCATGACTCCCGTTTACGCTTTCGCCGGCGAGACCCCGGCCGTCCACGACTCCGCCTTCGTTGCCCCGAGCGCCTCGATCATCGGCAACGCCACCCTCGCCGAGGACTCCAGCGCCTTCTACGGCGTCACGGTCCGCGCGGACACAGCCGCTATCAGCGTCGGCGCCGGCAGCAACCTGCAGGACAACGTGGTGCTGCACGCGGACCCGGACTTCCCCTGCACGGTGGGCGCGGGCGTCAGCATCGGCCACGGCGCCGTGGTCCACGGCTGCACGGTCGAGGACGACTGCCTCATCGGCATGGGCGCCACGGTCCTCAACGGCGCCGTGATCGGCGCCGGCTCGCTCGTGGCGGCGGGCGCCGTCGTGCTCGAGGGCACCGTCATCCCGCCCCGGTCGCTGGTGGCGGGCGTTCCCGCCAAGGTGCGCCGGGAACTCACGGAGGAGGAGTTCGGCGGCGTCCGCCACAACGCCGCGCACTACCGCGAGCTCGCGCGGGCGCACCGCGAGCTGCACGGCTGATCCGCAAGGGGGTATTCGGGGGCGGGCGCGCCGCGGCTTGCGTTAACTTCTTGACTACAAACCCCTGATGGTGCACGCTTCTTTGCATGCCCTCACCAACGCGCTCAACGAGGAGCCGCACGAAAAACCCCGGGTCGCAGTCCGCGCTCCGCCATTTGAACCAGCAACGGATCATCGAATGCCTGCTCGCCGGCCCGTCCACGCAGGCTGAACTGGCCCGGCAGACCGGGCTCTCCACGGCCACGGTGTCCAACATCGTCAAGATCATGCAGGACGCCGGGCTCGCCTCCACCGAACCCACCACCAGCTCCGGACGCCGCGCCCTGAACGTCCGGCTCAACAGCCAGGGCGCCGTGGCCGTGGGCATCGACTTCGGCCGCCGGCACCTGCGCGTGGTACTGGCCTCCCTGAGCTACCACGTCCTGGCCGAGGAGGCGGTGCTCCTGCCGCTGGGCCACCACGCCGAGGACGGGATCGCCGCCGCCGTCGCCGTCCTTGACCGGCTGCTCGATACCAGCGGCGTCGAGCGCAGCGCCCTGGTGGGTGCCGGCGTCGGCATCCCCGGCCCCATCGACCGCCGTTCCGGCACCGTCGCGCAGGGCGCCATCCTGCCGGAATGGGTCGGCATCAACATCCTGGAACGCCTCGAAGAAGCCCTGGATCTGCCGATTTTCGTCGACAACGACGCCAACCTCGGCGCCCTGTCCGAGGTGACGTGGGGACCGCACAGCGGCACCAGTAACCTGCTCTTCCTCAAGATCGGTTCGGGCATCGGCGCGGGCCTGATCATCAACGGCATGCCCTACTACGGCAACGTCGGGATCACCGGCGAAATCGGCCACGCCACCATCCACGAACACGGCCTGGTCTGCCGCTGCGGCAACCGCGGTTGCCTGGAAACCGTCGCCTCCACCACCACCATGCTGGAGCTGCTCAGCCGCGGCGACGACCGGCCCATGACCAGCGAGGACATTGTCCGCAAGGCCCTCGCCAAGGACTCCGCCACCCTGCGCGTGGTGGACGACGCCGGCCTCGCCGCCGGGCGTGCGCTGGGCAACGTGGCGAACCTGATCAACCCCGAGGTGATCGTCGTCGGCGGGCCGCTGGCGGGCCTCGGCGAGCTCCTGCTGGACCCCATCCGGCGGGGCCTGATCCGGCACGCCGTGCCCGTGATCGGCGAGACCACCACCCTCACCATGTCCTCCCTGGGCGACCGCGCCGAGGCCCTCGGGGCCACCGCGCTGGTCTTCCAGCAGGCCGGAATCCGGCGCAACTAGCTCCACCGTTATCCGTCCGTTGCGTTAAAGACTTGACGACAACGACGTGATCCAGTTTACTTTTCCATCAGACGGCCCTGCGGTTTGCAGGGGCGGACAACGAAGTCATGCATTGGAGGCGTAAGGGCAGATGACGTCCCTCGACACGCACAGCGATCCCGTAATTCTCGAGATGCGCTCCATCACCAAAGAGTTCCCCGGCGTTAAAGCTTTGGCCGAGGTGAACCTGCGGGTGAAGGCCGGCGAAATCCACGCCATCTGCGGTGAAAACGGCGCCGGCAAATCCACCCTGATGAAGGTCCTTTCGGGCGTTTACCCCCACGGCAGCTACACCGGCGACATCGTCTACCAGAACGAAGTCCAGGAGTTCAAGGACATCCGGGCCAGCGAGCACGCCGGCATCGTGATCATCCACCAGGAACTGGCGCTGATCCCCGAACTGTCCATCATGGAAAACATCTTCCTGGGCAACGAACCCACCAAGCGCGGCGTGATCGACTGGGCCGAGGCCCGGCTCCGCTCCACCGAACTGCTCGCCCGCGTGGGCCTGCGCGAGGATCCGGACACCCCGGTCAAGGAGATCGGCGTCGGCAAGCAGCAGCTGGTCGAGATCGCCAAGGCGCTGAACAAGAAGGTCAAGCTCCTCATCCTCGACGAGCCCACCGCAGCCCTGAACGAGTCCGACTCCCAGCACCTGCTGGACCTGATCCTGGGCCTCAAGGGCCGCGGCATCACGTCGATCATCATTTCCCACAAGCTCAACGAGATCGAGCAGATCGCGGACTCCATCACCATCATCCGCGACGGCAAATCGATTGAGACCCTCGATGTGAAGGCCGACGGCGTCGACGAGGACCGCATCATCAAGGGCATGGTGGGCCGGACCCTGGAGTCCCGCTTCCCGGACCACACCCCGAACATCGGCGAGACCTTCTTCGAGGTCAAGAACTGGACCGTGGGCCACCCGCAGATCCAGGACCGCCTGGTCTGCAAGAACTCCAGCTTCTACGTCCGCCGCGGCGAGATCGTCGGCTTCGCCGGCCTCATGGGTGCCGGCCGCACCGAACTGGCCCGTTCCCTCTTCGGCCGCTCCTACGGCCGTTTCATCTCCGGCCACGTCTACAAGGACGGCAAGGAAATCCAGCTCAAGACGGTCAAGGCGGCCATCAACGCCGGCCTCGGCTACGTCACGGAGGACCGCAAGTCCCTGGGCCTGAACCTCCTCGACGACATCAAGGCCACCACCGTCTCGGCGGCGCTGAAGAAGATCAGCAAGCACAACGTGGTCGACGCCGACCAGGAGTTCACGGTCGCGGAGCAGTACCGCAAGTCGCTGCGCACCAAGACCCCGTCGGTGGAGGAAGGCGTCGCGAAGCTCTCCGGCGGCAACCAGCAGAAGGTCGTCCTGGCCAAGTGGATGTTCACCGACCCGGACCTGCTGATCCTCGATGAGCCCACCCGCGGCATCGACGTCGGCGCCAAGTACGAGATCTACGGCATCATCCAGCAGCTGGCCAACCAGGGCAAGGGCGTGATCGTCATTTCCTCGGAACTGCCGGAGCTGTTGGGCCTCTCCGACCGCATCTACACCATCTTCGAAGGCGCCATCACCGGCGTGCTGACCAAAGAGGAAGCCAGCCAGGAAAGCCTGATGAAGCTGATGACCTCCGCCCGCAAGACTGCCTGACCCCGGGCGATCCAGAACAATCCGGACTACAAGGACTGACACAATGAACGCGCTCAAGAAGCTCTTTGGCGGCAACACCCGCCAATTCGGCATGATCTTCGCCCTGGTTGCGCTGATCGTCTTCTTCCAGATTTTCACCGAGGGCCGCACGCTCACCCCGGGCAACGTCATCAACCTCTTCAACGGCAACTCCTACATCCTGATCCTCGCGATCGGCATGGTGCTGGTCATCATCGCCGGCCACATTGACCTCTCCGTCGGCTCCGTGGCCGCGTTCGTGGGTGTCAGTGTGGCCCTGATGATCCGCGACTGGGGCATCCCGTGGTACCTCGGCATCCTCTTCGGCCTGCTCCTGGGCGCGCTGATCGGCGCCTGGCAGGGCTTCTGGACCGCCTACGTCGGCATCCCGGCCTTCATCGTGACGCTTGCCGGCATGCTCCTGTTCCGCGGCTTCAACCAGTACGTCGGCAAGTCAAACACCATCCCGGTGCCCAACGACTTCCAGTACATCGGCTCCGGCTACCTGCCCGAGGTCGGCCCCAGCACCGGCTACAACAACCTGACCGTGCTGCTCGGCCTGCTCGGCGTCGCCTACGTCGTCTTCAGCGAACTGCGCGCCCGCCGCAAGGCCAAGTCCCTGGGCGCCGATGTGACCGAGAGCTGGGTGACCATCACCAAGCTGGTCCTGATCTGCGCGGCCATCCTCTACGCGACGTACCTCTTCGCCACCGGCCGCCCGGGCACCTCGTTCCCCATCCCCGGCCTGATCCTGGCCGTCCTGGTCCTGCTCTACGGCTTCATCTCCTCGAAGACGGTCATCGGCCGCCACGTCTACGCCGTCGGCGGCAACCGCCACGCGGCCGAACTCTCCGGCGTCCAGTCCAAGAAGGTCAACTTCCTGGTCATGATGAACATGTCCATCCTGGCCGGCCTGGCCGGCATGATCTTCGTCGGCCGCTCCACCGCCTCCGGCCCGTTCGACGGCGTCGGCTGGGAGCTGGACGCGATCGCGGCAGTCTTCATCGGCGGCGCGGCCGTGACCGGCGGCGTCGGCACCGTGATCGGCTCGATCGTCGGTGGCCTGGTGATGGCGGTCCTGAACAACGGCCTGCAGCTGCTCGGCGTCGGCGCCGACCTGACCCAGATCATCAAGGGCCTGGTCCTGCTGATCGCCGTCGCCTTCGACGTCTACAACAAGTCGCAGGGCAAGAAATCGATCATCGGCATGATGATGAAGAACTTCGGCCGCAGCAACGAGATCAAGGCCGACGAGACCACTTCCACCAAAGAGGTCATCGCCAAGGAATCCTGACCGGATCCCTTCCCAGTTACCACCGAGTCTCCACACACCACCAAAAAGAAAGTGAACCAAGCAATGCAAATGATTGGTAAAGCAGGAAAGGCAGCAGCAATCGCTGCTATTGCGGCACTGGCGCTGACAGCCTGCGGCCGTGCCGACAGCGGATCTTCCGGTTCCGCGAGCAGCGGCGGCGAGGCGTTCCCCAAGAACTCTCCGATCGGCGTCGCCCTCCCGCAGAAGACCAGTGAGAACTGGGTCCTGGCGGAGAAGCTGTTCAACGATGGCCTCAACGGTGCAGGCTTCAAGGCTGATGTTCAGTTCGCCAACGGTGGCGTTTCCGAGCAGCAGAACCAGATCAGCGCCATGGTCACCAAGGGTGACAAGGTCATCATCGTCGGTGCCATCGACGGTGCGCAGCTGGGTACCCAGCTGAAGCAGGCCAAGGACGCCGGCGCGACCATCATCGCGTACGACCGTCTGCTGCTGAACACCGAGAACGTCGACTACTACGTTGCCTACGACAACTTCAAGGTTGGCGTGCTGCAGGGCCAGGCCCTGCTGGACGGCATGAAGGCCAAGAAGCCGACGGGCCCGTACAACATCGAACTGTTCGCCGGTTCCCCGGATGACGCCAACGCGAAGGTCTTCTTCGACGGCGCCATGAGCGTGCTGAAGCCGAAGCTGGACGACGGCACCCTCAAGGTCGTTTCCGGCCAGACCTCCTTCGAGCAGGCCGTGACCCAGGGCTGGAAGGCTGAGAACGCCCAGCGTCGTGCCGACACCCTGCTCAGCGGCAGCTACGGCAGCGCCACGCTGGACGGCGTCCTGTCCCCGAACGACACGCTGGCCCGCGCGGTCCTGACCTCGGTCAAGGCTGCAGGCAAGCCGCTGCCGGTTATCACGGGTCAGGACTCCGAGGTTGAATCCGTCAAGTCGATCATGGCCGGTGAGCAGTACTCCACCATCAATAAGGACACCCGCAAGCTCGTTGAGCACGCGATCACCATGGTCAAGGACATCCAGGCCGGCAAGAAGCCTGAGATCAACGACGACAAGTCCTACAACAACAAGGTCAAGACCGTTCCGGCCTTCCTGCTGGAGCCGGTCATCGTGACCAAGGAGAACGTCAAGACCGCTTACGTTGACGATCCGGTACTCGGACCGATCACCAAGTAGTCTTCCGCTTCACACTTCAGGGCCCCGGCTCCCCCGCAGTTCGCTGCGGGAGGGTCGGGGCCCTGGTGCGTCCGGGGTCGGCACCGGTTTTCGCGGCGGTTCCCGTTTTCCGCGGCGCTTCCGGACGGGCGCGGCCCGGGTCCGGGGTGCGGGTGTCCGGAACGGGCGCGCTGGTGCGTGGGTGCGGCGGTGGCGGGTGGGGTGGGTGCGGCTTTGGGGCTCGACGACGGCGCCCCGGGTGAGAGGATGGCAGCATGAACGCCCCGATCGCCAGGCCCTGGCTCTTTGACCAACCCGACCAGGATCCCCGGACCGCCACCGGAGCCCGGTTGCGGTGGGGCGTCATCGCCACCGGCGGGATCGCGGCCACCGTCACCCGGGACCTGGAGCTGCTCGCGGACGCCCAGCTGTACGCGGTGTCCTCCCGCAGCCAGGCCGCCGCGGACGCCTTCGCCGCGGACTACGGTTTCGCCCGCGCCTACGGGGACCGGGACGGGGTTCCGGGCTACGAGCACCTGCTGGCCGACGACGCCGTCGACGTCGTCTACGTCGCCACCCCGCACGCCCAGCACCACGCTATCGCCAAGGCCGCCCTCCTGGCCGGCAAGCACGTCCTCTGCGAGAAGGCCCTCACCGTCAATGCCCGCGAGGCGGCCGAGCTGATCGACCTGTCCCGCGCCAACGGACTGTTTTTGATGGAGGCCATGTGGAGCCGGTTCCTGCCGGCGATGCAGCGGGCCTTCGAGATCGCCGCGTCGGGCGAGATCGGCGGGGTCCAGTGGGTCGGCGCGGACCTGGGTTTCCCGGCCCCCTACTCCCCCACCTCCCGGCTCTGGGCACCCCGGGACGGCGGCGGCGCCCTGCTGGATATCACCATCTACCCGCTGCTCTGGGCGCTGGGCACGCTGGGCTTCCCACAGACGGTCACCGCCACCGGTTTCGTCAACGACGACGGCGTCGACGCCCAGAACGCCCTGACGCTCGGCTACCACCACGGGGCGCAGGCACAGCTGTCCTCCTCCCTCCTGGCGCACGGGCCGCGCACCGCCACCGTCGCCGGGAACAAAGGGTTCCTGCAAAGCCTGGGATCCATCAACAACCCCCGGGAGCTGCTGGTCCGGGTGGGCTTCGACGACCCGCGGACGGAACAGTTCACCACGGTGGGCCGCGGCTATAGCTACGAGCTGCGCGAGGTCACCCGCTGCATCCAGCAGGGGCTGACCGAGAGCCCGGTGATGCCGCTGCAGGACTCCCTCGACACCATGCGATTGTTCGATGGCGTCCGCGCCCAGCTGGGGGTCAGCTACCCCAACGACGTGCAGGTCCGCTGACGCCGGACCCTGGCCGACGCCGGCCGGCGGACCAGGAACCCGGAATCCGGGACTAATAGTGTCCTCCCGCTCTGGACGCGCCACTACCCCTGGATCTACGCTATAGGCCAATCATCGAGCCTTTCCGGGGAGGGGTGTTGCGCATGCGTGAAGCGGCGGGCCCTTCCCCCCTGCGCCTCCGGCTCCGGCGGCTGCTCCTGGCCCTGCTCGCGGTGTGTGCCTGGCTGACGCTGAGCGCCGCCGCTGCCAGCGCAGACGAACCGGCCGCCATCACCGCCGCCGGCCACCTGGAAACCTCGCTGGGCACCATGATCCAACTGCCCATGACCGACGAGGCGCTTGAGGCCGCCGCGACACCCGCCCCGGATCCGACGCCGACGGCCACGGCTCCTGCCGTCGAGGCGACGCCGGTGTCTCCGGCACCCGCGCCCGCCGAATCGGCCCCTCCGGTCAGCAACCCCCAGCCGGACCCGGCCCCCGCTCCCGTCACCGCCCCGGAGCCGACCGTACAAGATCCACCAGTGCAGGAACCTGCCCCGGCTCCCGATCCCACTCCCGCCGTCCCGGCACCCGTGCAGCCCGCAGACCCCGTCGTCGTGCCCGTTCCCGTGGTCACACCCCCGGTTCCGGTGCCGCCCGTGGCCACCCCGGCGCCGCCACCCACGCCCGCCCCGGCCCCCACCACCCCGGCGCCGACACCCTCAGCCACGGCTCCGGCTCCTGCTCCCACTCCGGTGGTCACCGTTCCCGTGGTAAGTGTCCCGGCGCCGCCCGTTCCGGTGTTGCCCGTCATCGACCCCCTGGCCGGATCCACAGGCACCACCCCTGCCACCCAGACGCCCGCGCAGTCGGCCCCGGCAGCCTCTCCCCAGGCCGCCGAGGCCGCTTCCCCGGCCCGGCCCGCCGCCTCCGGCCAGCCCACCGGTCCCGCCAGCCCGGCCCCCGCGGTAACTGTCGCCGCCGTCGACACGGCGCTCTCCTGCAGTCCGGCCCCCGTGGTCGCGCGCCCGAACGTCGGCAGCATCACCAGTTACGCTGCCACACACCCGTCGTTCACCCCGGCACTGGTCCTGCCTGAGCCGAATCTGCCCGCGCCAGCGCCCGGCACCGCGCCGGCAGGGTCGGCGGGCACCGCCGCGCCCGCAGGAGACAGCGCCCCCGCAGCGCCCGCCGGCAACACCGACCTGCCGCACCCCTGGGGCGGGGGAACCGGCTTCCCGGCTCCCACCGCGCTCCCACCCGCCCCCGGCTCGGGGTCCGGCGGCGGCCCCACCGCCGGAAGCGCGGCCGGAACCGCCGCCTGGCTGCCTGATGCCTTCCTCGTCGTACCGCCGCAGGGCTTCGAGCCCATCAGCGGCCCGCTCCAGCACGCCTACCGCGCCGTCACCGCGGATCCCGGCTCTTCTCCCGACTAGCTGGACCGTCCTCTGCAGCATCGCTGTGCAGAGAACCGTCCCGCGGGCCGCCCCTTGCGCCCGCCACCAGCTCGTCAGGAGAAGTTTCCATGTGCCTCACCCCCCGCCGGACCCCGGCACCCGTTTCCCGCTTCACCCAGCGTCCCGCCGTCGCGCCACGCCGCCAGCAGGTCCCGCGCCGCCGCAGCCGCGTCCTCCCGGCCACTGCGGAACGCCCGCCGTGACACCGGCCGCCCCGCGCAGGTTCTCGTGAGCGCCGGGGCGTGGTCGTTGGGTCCGCTGGGGGATCCAACGGCCCCGCAGGCCCCGGCGGAACCCTTCAATCCCATGCCAGCAAGGCGCCGTCGCCGCACAGCTCAGTCGTCCGCGGCGGTGCCCCTGTCAGAAAGGTCCAGACCAGGAACAAGCGCACAGCACCAGTCATGTACCAGCACCACCATGGGGGCCATTCCGTCCCCGCGCCGAACCGCGATACCCATACCCGTATCATTTCCTTAGGACGCCACCGCGGCGTCGGAAGCAACAGGGGGTACCCGTGGACACGTCGCCCAACGAGGTCACGGCCGAGATTCTCAGCGGCCGCTACCGACTGGGAGAGGTCATCGGCCGGGGCGGAATGGCTTCGGTCTACACCGCCAGGGACGAGAACCTGGGCCGCGACGTAGCGCTGAAGCTCTTCGCACCCCAGGCCTCCGACGCCGACGAACTCCGCCGGCAGCAGGCCGAAATCGAGCTACTGGCCACCCTCAACCACCCCGGCCTGGTCACCCTCTTCGACGCCGGCACCGACACCCGCCTCCCGGACGAGCCCCGCCCGTTCCTGACCATGGAACTGGTGGACGGACAGGACCTCCGCACCCGCATCCGGCACAGCCCGCTCCCCCTGGACGAGGTGGCCGTGATCGGCGCCGGCCTGGCCGACGCCCTCGCCTACGTCCACTCCCTCGGCATCATCCACCGGGACCTCAAACCCGCCAACGTCCTGCTGGTCCGGACCCGGCCGGGCGAGCCGCTCCGGCCCAAGCTGACCGACTTCGGCATCGCCCGGATCGCCGACGGGACCCGCCTCACCGCCACCGGGACGATGGTGGGCACCGCCGCCTACCTCAGCCCCGAACAGGCCCGCGGCGCGGACATGGGCCCGGCGAGCGACATCTACTCCCTGGGCCTGGTGCTTCTGGAGTGCATCAAGGGCACCGTGGAATACCCGGGAAGCGCCGTCGAATCGGCGGTCGCCCGGCTGCACCGGGCCCCCGCCATCCCCGACGACGTCCCCGCCGCCTGGGCCAGCCTCATCCGTGCCATGACGGCACTGGACCCGCTGGAACGCCCGGCCGCCGCCGACCTCGAGCCCGTCCTGCGCCAGGCCTTGGTCTCCCCGGATCACCTGCCCGGCCCGCTGGCCGAGCAGCAGACCCGCGTGCTGCCCGCGCCCCCTGCCCGGCCGCCCAGGTCAGCGAGGGGTCCGGCCCGGGGCTGGTCGCGGAATGCGGGCAAGGGTGCGGCCGCGGGTTCAGACGCAGCCTCGACGGCGCGGACTACGACGCCGGGTACCGCCGCGCTGCCGCCCATCCCGTCGACTGCCGCACTGCCCACCTCCCGGCCGGGTCTCTCAGCAGTGGCGGGCCGGGGCGCCGCCCGGCGGCCGCTGGGCCGGCGGGCCAAGCTCCTGCTGGGCCTCGCCGTCGTCGTGCTGCTCGCGGTTGCCGCCGCCGTGGTGCTCTCCCTGACCGCGGCGCCCGCCGCACCGCCGCCGGTCCCGTACCCGGCAGTGACGGGCGACATCGGTGAGCACCTGAAACAGCTGCAGGAAAGCGTGAACCCATGACCGGACTGTCTTTCACTGGCGCGCGCCGCGTGAACCGCCGTGTCGCCGGCGCCGCGTTGGCCCTGATCGTCGGGGCAGGCGCGCTGGCGGGCTGCGCCTCCGTCGCCCCCGACCTGGACGCCGCCGCAGCCGGCCAGCTGCAGTCGCGCGTCCTCGCCGTCACCCAGGCCGCGGCCGCCGACGATTCCCCAGGCGCCCTGAAACAGCTGGATGAACTGACCACCGCCCTGGACACCGCCGCCGCGGACGGCAAGGTCTCCTTCAAGCGGCACCAGAGCATCAAATCCTCCATCGACGCCGTCCGGAACGACCTGAACACCCGGATCGCCCAGCAGCAGGCCGCCAAGGATGCAGCCGCCAAGGCCGCGGAAGAGGAGAAGGCCGCGCAGGCCGCCCGCGACGCGGCGGCCAAGGCGGCCGCGGACCAAGCCGCCGCAGACCAGGCCGCCGCCCAGCAGGCACAGCAACAGGCTGCCCAGCAGGCACAGCAGCAGGGACCCGGTAAGGCCAAGGGCGGCAAGAAGGGCGGCTAGGGCCGCCGGACTTTGCCGACGCCGGACCGGCCTTCGTGCGCGGACTTTGCCGGATGCCCCGTTGCGGATAGCTTGTGAATCAGGCCGCAGAGAGCCGGGCTTTATCCGACCAGAGGAGTACAGAGCGCATGGCAACAGTGCAGGAATCCATCGACGTCAACGTCCCCGTCAAGCAGGCCTACAACCAGTGGACCCAGTTCGAGGATTTTCCCCAGTTCATGACGGGCGTCGACAGCGTCCGGCAGCTCGATGACACCACCGTCCACTTCGAGACCAGCATCAGGGGCGTCCAGCGCGCCTACGATGCCCGGATCACGGCGCAGGAACCGGACCGGCTGGTGGCGTGGGAGAGCATCGACGCCCCGCGAAACGCCGGCACGGTGCGCTTCACCGAGCTCACGCCGGGCTCCGTGCGGGTCGACGTGGAGCTCAGCTGGGAGCCCGAGGGTGCCGTGGAGAAGCTCGGCGCAGCCGCCGGGCTCGACTCCCGGCAGGTGGCCGCAGACCTGGAGCGGTTCAAGAAGTTCATCGAGGACCGGGACTTCGAGACCGGCGCCTGGCGGGAACGCGTCAACAATGGGGAGGTCGACTCCGGGCTGACCCCGGTGACGGACCCGGACTACGACGTGATCGGCACGGGCGCTCCGCAGAACACCGACCCGGACCTGGCCACGGAGCCGGCGACCGGCCCCGCAGCGTACGCGGACGACGCCACCGCCGCAGGCGGACGCCGCGCCGACGACTAGCGGCGGACGACTAACGGCGGACGACCAGCAGCGGGCGACCAGTAGCGGGCGCGAAAAACAACAGCTTAAACGCCGACGGCGCACCGGACACCCGGTGCGCCGTCGGCGTTTATCGCCTCAGGTGCCTAGCCCAGCAGGGACAGGGCCTTGCTGAAGGTGGCGGAGGGACGCATCACGGCAGAGGCCTTGGCCTCGTCCGGGCGGTAGTAGCCGCCGAGGTCCACCGGGGAACCCTGGACGGCCAGCAGCTCGCCGACGATGGCTTCCTCGTCGGTGTTGAGGGTTTTGGAGACCTCGGCGAAGGCCTGGGCGAGTTCGGCGTCGTCGCTCTGGCGTGCCAGCTCGTCGGCCCAGAACTTGGCCAGGTAGAAGTGGCTGCCGCGGTTGTCCAGCTCGCCGGCCTTGCGCTTCGGGGACTTGTCCTCGAGCAGGAAGGTGCCGGTGGCGCGGTCCAGGGTGTCCGCGAGGATCTGGGCGCGGGCGTTGCCGGTGGTGGTGGCCAGGTGCTCGAAGCTCACGGCCAGGGCCAGGAACTCGCCCAGGCTGTCCCAGCGCAGGTGGTTTTCCTTGAGCAGCTGCTGGACGTGCTTCGGGGCGGAACCGCCGGCGCCGGTCTCGAACAGGCCGCCGCCGTTGATCAGCGGAACGATCGAGAGCATCTTGGCGCTGGTGCCCAGTTCGAGGATCGGGAACAGGTCCGTGAGGTAGTCACGGAGCACGTTGCCGGTGACGGAGATGGTGTCCTCGCCCTTGCGGATGCGCTCCAGGGTGAAGGCGGTGGCCTCCTCCGGGGACATGATCTCGATCTGCAGGCCCTCGGTGTCGTGGTCCTTGAGGTATTCCTCGACCTTGGCGATCATCCGTGCGTCGTGCGCGCGGGTCTTGTCCAGCCAGAACACGGCCGGGGTCGCGGAGGCGCGGGCGCGGGTGACGGCCAGCTTGACCCAGTCGCGGATCGGCACGTCCTTGGTCTGGCAGGCGCGCCAGATGTCGCCCGGGGAGACCTGGTGTTCGATCAGGACGGTGCCCTCGTCGTCGACCACCTGGACGGTGCCGGCGGCGGTGATCTCGAAGGTCTTGTCGTGGCTGCCGTACTCCTCGGCGGCCTGGGCCATCAGGCCGACGTTCGGGACGGTGCCCATGGTGGTGGGGTCGAAGGCGCCGTGGGCGCGGCAGTCATCGATGACCACCTGGTAAATGCCGGCGTAGCTGCTGTCCGGCAGGACGGCGAGGGTGTCCGCCTCCTGGCCGTCGCGGCCCCACATGTGGCCGGAGCTACGGATCATCGCCGGCATGGAGGCGTCCACGATCACGTCGGAGGGGACGTGCAGGTTGGTGATGCCCTTGTCCGAGTCGACCATGGCCAGCTCGGGGCCCTCGTTGAGGCCCTTGGTG
This sequence comes from Arthrobacter sp. BPSS-3, assembly GCF_044628475.1. Lineage (NCBI taxonomy): Bacteria > Bacillati > Actinomycetota > Actinomycetes > Micrococcales > Micrococcaceae > Arthrobacter > Arthrobacter sp. BPSS-3. The sequence goes on along the minus strand of NZ_JBIMMV010000012.1, from coordinate 21,690 downwards.
ATGGCGGCCTCGACGTCGCCGCGGATCTCCTCGGGGAGGTCCTCCAGGCCGTTGAGGATGGAGGCCAAGCCGTTGTTCGGGCTAAGGCCGGCGGCGGCGATCTGCTCGCCGTAGGTGGCGAAGAGGTCGGCGAAGTAGGCCTTGACCACGTGGCCGAAGATGATCGGGTCGGAGACCTTCATCATGGTGGCCTTGAGGTGAGCGGAGAAGAGCACGCCCTCTTCCTTGGCGCGGGCCACCTGGGCCTTGAGGAACTCGTCCAGGGCGGCGGCGCGCATCACGGTGCCGTCGATGACCTCGCCGGCCAGGACCGGGAAGGCACGCTTCAGGACCTTGACGGTGCCGTCTTCCTTGACCAGCTGGATCTTGAGGTTGGTATCGGCCGGGATCACCACGGACTTCTCGTTGGAGCGGAAGTCGTCGGCCTCCATGTGGGCCACGTTGGTCTTGGATTCAGGGGTCCAGGCACCCATGCTGTGCGGGTTCTGGCGCGCGTAGTTCTTCACCGACAGCGGCGCGCGGCGGTCCGAGTTGCCCTCGCGCAGCACCGGGTTCACGGCGGAGCCCTTGATCTTGTCGTACCGGGAGCGGATGTCCGTCTCCTCGTCCGAGGCCGGGTTGTCCGGGTAGTCCGGGAGGGCGTAGCCCTGGCCCTGGAGCTCGGCGATGGCGGCCTTCAGCTGCGGCACGGAGGCGCTGATATTCGGCAGCTTGATGATGTTGGCTTCAGGCTTCTTGGCGAGTTCGCCGAGTTCGGCGAGCGCGTCGCCGATGCGCTGGTCCTCGGTGAGGTAGTCGCCGAAGACGGCGATGATGCGGCCGGCAAGCGAAATGTCGCGGGTCTCTACCTCCACACCGGCCGTCGAGGCGTAGGCCTCAATGATCGGCAAGAACGAATAGGTAGCCAGCATCGGCGCTTCGTCGGTGTGGGTATAGATAATCTTGGCCATGCTTGGGCGTCTCCCTGAAAGTCTGCGGAAATCTTTGTTATCTCAACGGCTCTAACTTACCCGAGGTGGCGGCCTCGGCGCTTGTTCGGGACGGCCGGCGGCAGTCAGGTGAAGCGGGCACGACGGCGGGTAGCGGCCGAAAATCGATATGACAAGTTTTGACAACATGCTTTACAGGTTCGTCATAGTGCCGTAGGTTCGATGCCATCACCGCGGCCCGTCCCCGAGGGCCGCACCGCACCCGCACGCAAAAGGATCCCCATGCGCACACGCAAATCCCTGGGCACCAGCCTGCTCAGCCTCTCCGCCGCAGCCCTGCTCGCCGTCGTCGCCGCCGGCAGCGCCACCGCCTCCCCCGGCGGCGCCGGACGCGCGGAGGGCACTCCGGACGTGGCCAGCCACACCGTGACCGAGGCCGCCGCCGCGGACTACTGGACGCCCGAACGGATGCGCAACGCGATCCCCGGCGACGTGCTGGCCACTAAGGCCGTGAACCGCGGCGCCGCGAAGGCCGACGCGGGCAAGCCCGTTGAGGTGGGTGCGCCGGCGAAGGTGGAGGGAACCACCCCGACGCTGCAGTCCAAGCAGGTCCAGACCAAGGCCAACGCCAGCGAGAACCCCGTCCCGCACATCGGCAAGGTCTTCTTCACCCTGGCCGGCGCCAACTACGTCTGCTCCGGCAACTCGGTGACCTCGGCGAACAAGAGCACGGTGTCCACCGCCGGACACTGCGTCAACGAGGGCCCGGGCGCCTTCGCCACCAACTTCACCTTCGTCCCGGCCTACCTCAACGGCTCGGCACCCTACGGGAAGTGGACGGCCAAGGCCCTCTACACCCCCACCCAGTGGAGCTCCGGCGGCGACATGACCTACGACACCGGCTTCGCCGTGATGAACACCCTCAACGGGAAGACCCTCTCCGACGTCGTCGGCGCCTCCGGTGTGCAGTTCAACGCCGCCCGCGGCCTGAGCTACAAGTCCTTCGGCTACCCGGCCGCCGCCCCGTTCAACGGCGAATCGCTCAAGAGCTGCAGCGGCACCGCCAAGAACGATCCCTACAACCCGCAGTTCAACACCCAGGGCATCCCGTGCAACATGACCGGCGGCTCCTCCGGCGGCCCGTGGTTCATCGGCACCAGCTCCTCGGGCTACCAGAACTCGATCAACAGCTACGGCTACGGCAGCAACTCCACCACCATGTACGGCCCGTACTGGGGCTCGGTCATCCAGCAGGCTTACAGCACCGCCGCAGCCTCCTAGGCACCCACTCCCCAACTATCCGCGCCCCAGGGAAAGGAAAACAGGGCAACGCGGGGTTCCACCGCCGGCCATCCCCCTCGACAGGCCGGCACCGGGACCCCGCGTTCCCGCGTCCGGCGTCGTTCCCCGGCATAACAAACAGCGGCCGTGCCCTTCCCGTCGGGGAAGGGCACGGCCGCTGTTCTTATGCCGGGTCTTATCCAGGGTCCAGGGCCGCCCGGTCTCCCGGGCGGGAATTCCTAGTGGAAGAAGTGGCGGGCGCCGGTGAAGTACATCGTGATGCCGGCGGCGTTGGCCGCGGCGATGACTTCCTCGTCCCGGACGGAGCCGCCGGGCTGGACGACGGCGCGGACGCCGGCGTCGATCAGGATCTGCAGTCCGTCGGCGAACGGGAAGAACGCGTCGGACGCCGCGACGGCACCGCGGGCCCGCTCCGGGGCGTTGGTGGCATCGGCATTGGACGCCCCGCCGGCGCCGTCGACATCCGACTCCACGGAGACGCCCAGGGTGTTGGCCCGTTCGACGGCGAGGCGGCAGGAGTCGAGCCGGTTGACCTGTCCCATGCCGATGCCCACGGCGGCGCCGTCGGCGGCCAGCAGGATGGCGTTGGACTTGGCCGCGCGGCATGCGGTCCAGGCGAAGGCGAGATCGGCGAGGGTCCTCTCGTCGGCGGCCTCACCGGCGGCGAGGGTCCAGTTGGCGGGGTTGTCTCCGTCGGCGTCGACCTTGTCCGTGGCCTGGACCAGCATGCCGCCGGAGACCTGGCGGAACTCGGTCGGGTAGCGGCCGTAGCCCTCGGGCAGGGTCAGCAGGCGGATGTTCTTCTTCTTGGAGAGGATTTCCACCGCCTCATCCTCGAAGCCTGGGGCGATGACAACCTCGGTGAAGATGCCGGCCACGGTCCGGGCCATGCCCGCGGTGACGGTGCGGTTGGCCGCGATCACGCCGCCGAAGGCGGAGACCGGGTCGCAGGCGTGGGCCTTGGCGTGGGCGTCGGCGATCGGGTCCGCGGCGTCGGCGGAGCCCACGGCCACGCCGCACGGGTTGGCGTGCTTGATGACCGCGACGGCGGGCTGGTCGAAGTCGAACGCGGCGCGCAGGGCGGCGTCGGCGTCGACGAAGTTGTTGTAGCTCATGGCCTTGCCGTGCAGCTGGTCGGCCTGCGCGATGCCGGCCGGGGCGGCCTTGTCCACGTAGAGGGCGGCCTGCTGGTGCGGGTTCTCGCCATAGCGCAGCACCTCGGACCGTTCCAGCGCCAGGCCGGCGTACGCGGGCCAGTCGATGACGCCGTCGCCGTCCTCGTCCAGGAACTGGCTGGCGGTCCAGGTGGCGACGGCGGTGTCGTACGCCGCGGTGTGCGCGAAGGCCTTCGCGGCCAGCCGGCGGCGGGTCTTCAGGTCGAAGCCGCCGGCGGCGGCAGCTTCCACGACCGAACCGTAGGCGGCCGGATCAACCACGATCGTGACGGCGGCGTGGTTCTTCGCGGCCGAGCGCACCATGGCGGGGCCCCCGATGTCGATCTGCTCGACGACGTCGTCCTGCGCGGCACCGGACTTCACGGTCTCCACGAACGGGTAGAGGTTCACGACGACGAGGTCGAAGGGCTCGATGGCCATGTCCTCGAGGGTCTTCATGTGGGCGGGAACGCGGCGGTCGGCGAGGATGCCGCCGTGAACGCGCGGGTGCAGCGTCTTGACGCGGCCGTCCAGCATTTCCGGGGAGCCGGTGACTTCCTCGACTTCCTGCACGGGAATCCCGGCAGCCGCGATCTTCTTGGCGGTGGAGCCGGTGGAGACGATCCGGACGCCGGCGTTGTGCAGGCCCTGGGCGAGCTCCTCCAGGCCGGTCTTGTCGTAGACCGAGATGAGGGCCCGGCGAATGGGGACACGGTCGATGGACACACGCTCATGCTGCGTAAAGCTCACAAAAGTCTCCGTCTTATATCGCGGCGCGGCCGCGGCGGGTGGGGATGCGGCCAGTTTATCGCGTCGCCCCGGACTTCCCCCTCCCGGAGCCGCCGTCCGGGCCGAGTGTGAAGCGGCCCCGCGTGCCGGGGACGGCGACCTCCCCGGCCGTCGGTCCGGGCACGTAGAGTTTCCTGCAGGAGGCCAGATATGAACACATACACCACGGTGCCCAGCGGCGAACAGGTGGTCCAGGAACTGCCGTGGCGGTGGAGGGTCCAGGGCCGCATTTTCCTGATCGGCGGGCTGGGTTTCATGTTCGACGCCTGGGACGTCACTCTCAACGGGATCCTCATCCCGCTGCTGTCCAAGCACTGGTCACTCGGCCCCGGGGACGCCGCGTGGATCGGCACCTCCAACCTGATCGGCATGGCCCTCGGCGCCTTCGTCTGGGGCACCATCGCGGACACCATCGGCCGGAAGAAGGCCTTCTCGGCCACGCTGCTGATCTTCTCCGTCTTCACGGTGCTCGGCGCCTTCTCCCCCGACTTCACCTGGTTCGTGGTGTTCCGCTTCCTGGCCGGGTTCGGCCTGGGCGGCTGCATCCCGGTGGACTACGCGCTGGTGGGTGAGTTCACGCCGCGGAAGCAGCGCGGCAGGGTCCTCACCGCGATGGACGGCTGGTGGCCGGTGGGGGCCGCGCTGTGCGGCTTCGTCTCCGCCGGGCTGGTGGCAGCGTTCGCGGATTGGCGCCTGACCATGCTGATCATGGTGCTGCCTGCGCTGCTGGTGGTCTGGGTCCGCCGCAGCGTCCCGGAGTCGCCGCTGTTCCTGATCCGGAAGGGCCGCCGCGAGGAGGCGGCCGCCGTGATCGATTCCCTGGTGGCGGCCACCGGCGGGCAGGCCCGGGCGTACAGCCTGCCCGAGCCGCAGGACGTCCCCCGGCTCTCCGCCGGCAGCGCCTGGACCCAGCTGCGGGCGCTGTGGCGCTACGACTGGAAGATCACCACCGCGGCCTGGGCCCTGTTCTTCTCGATCCTGCTGGTCTACTACCTGTCCCTGACCTGGATGCCGCGGATCCTGATCGGCGCCGGATTTGAGGAGTACAAGGCGTTCCTGACCACGGCCTCGATGGCCGCCGTCGGGCTGCTGGGCGTGGTGGTGGCGGCCCTGCTGGTGGAGCGGACGGGACGCAAATGGATCCTGGCGGTCACCGGCCCGCTCTCGGCCCTCATCCTGGTGGTGGTCGCCGTCGTCGTGGACATCCCCACGGCCGCCGTGTTCTGGCTGCTGCTGTTCGGGTTCGTGGTGCAGGTGGCCATCCCGGTGCTGTACGCCTACGTCTCCGAGCTATACCCGACCGAGCTGCGCGGCACCGGCTTCGGCTGGGCCTCGACCTTCTCCCGGATAGGTGCCGGCTTCGGGCCGCTGCTGTTCGCGGCGGTGCTCTGGCCGCAGCTGGGACTGGCCACCTCGTTCGCCCTGGCCGGCGGGCTGGTGCTGGTCGCGGTGCTGTGGATGGCGTTCTTCGCCCCGGAGACCAAGCAGCGCCGGCTGGACTGACGCCCGCACCTCCCCAACTAGCTCGCAGCTGGGACCGTTTTGAGGCGCCAAAACGACCGATGCTGCGAGTTAGTTCGGCCCGGCGGCGGCGAGGTCGCGGAGGGTGGACACCAGCAGGCGCCGTTCCACGGTCTTGATCCGCTCGTGCAGGGTCTCCTCGGTGTCCCCGTCCTCCACGGTGACTGCCTCCTGGGCGATGATCGGGCCGGTGTCCACGCCGGCGTCGGCCCAGTGCACCGTGCAGCCGGTGACCTTGACCCCGTACGCGAGGGCGTCGCGGACCCCGTGCGCGCCGGGGAAGGCAGGCAGCAGCGCGGGGTGGGTGTTGAGGTATTTGCCGTCGAACGCGGCGATGAAGTCGGCGCTGACGATCCGCATGAACCCGGAGGAGACGACGACGTCGGGCCGGAACGCGGCGACGGCCTCGGTCAGGGCCGTGTTCCAGGCCGCGCGGTCCGGGTAGGCCTTGAAGTCCACCACGAAGGTGGGGATCCCCGCGGCGGCCGAGCGCTCCACTCCGTAGGTCCCGGGACGGTCCGCGCCGACCGCGACAAGCTCCACGTCCAGGTCACCGGCCCGGACAGCGTCGATGACGGCCTGCAGGTTCGAACCGGTGCCGGAAACAAGGACTACGATGCGCATTGACTTAGCTTAGGCGGCCGCTCGCGTACGCTGGAAACCATGAGTTTTCCCCAGGGCGGTAAGGCCGAGTCGCGGCTGCGAACATTGAACCTCTTCCGCGCTTTTATCGTCGTGGTCCTGGGCTCGTTCTTCGTCTTCCAGCTCGACGTCGCCTACCTGTGGCTGGCCGCGCTGCTCACCCTCTGCGCGGTGGTGCTCGGCGTCGTCCTGCTGGTGCGGGCCCTGAAACTCCGGGAGTCCCGGATGGTGCTCTTCGGGACGATCTCCGGGCTGGTGGTTTCCACCGTAATGGTGCTGATGCTGCTGGTCAGTTCAGTGTTCTACACCCAGATCCGCGACTACCAGCAGTGCGCGCGGCACGCCCTGACCGAGCAGGCGGCCTCCACCTGCCGGGTGACGTTGGAGAAATCCCTGCCGGCCCCGCTCCGCTAGGACACCCGCGTCCGGGCTCAGTTGCTCCGGGCTGACGAGGACGAAGAGGCGGTCGACGCCGAGAGGTCAGCTTCCTGCAGCCGCTGCCGGCGTTCCAGCCACGGCCCCGCGGCGTAGCCGATGACGACGCCGGCGCCCACCTCGGAGGCGACGAACAGCGCCGTCACCACCGGGTCCGGCCCGATGTCCGTCAGCCGCCCGATCCCGGCAGAACCGCGGGCCAGCCACGCCAGCCCGGCCGCGAGCGCCCCGGCCACGACGCCGATCAGCGCGCCGAGGACCAGCGTGGAGAAGGTGGCGGTGAACCAGCGGGCCTTGACCTTGATGGAGAGCCATTCGTCGAAGTGGTTCTCCCCCTCGCGCAGGAACCACCAGCCGGCCAGGGCTCCGGCCAGGACGGGGACCACCAGCGCCACGAGGGCGTAGTCCAGGGGGCCGGAGGGCAGGGCCGCGAACACGGGGATGGACGGCAGCGGCCCGACGGCGGTGGCCAGCGGCCCGGCCTGGGAGCCGATACCGAGGGCGAAGCCTGCCCCGGAGGCCCACGCGAGGGCGAAGACCACCATGTTGGGCAGGTAGCCCAGCTGCGCGATGGTCAGGGCAGCCCCGCCCACCGGCCCGGCATTCAGGCCCTCGTAGACGTCGATGATCAGGTTCCAGTGGATCAGCAGGTCCACGGCCAGCAGCGCCGCGGCCATCGCCAGGGTGGCCATCACGGCGACGAACCCGGCCTTGATGGCGGAGCCCAGGTAGGAACCGGCCCAGCGAGAGTGCTGGCTGGTGCGGCTGATCCAGGCCACGGCGTCGACGCCGATCAGCCGGCTCCAGGACCCGGCCTCGCGGCGCGCGCCCACGACCATGCCGAGGGCGTAGGGAATCAGCGGGACGGCGGAGGCGGCCCAGAGGCTCACCCCCACCTCGGCGGTGCGGCAGAGGAAGCCGGTGGCGAACCCGAACGCGGCGTAGGTCAGCCAGGACCCGACGAGTGCCTGCCAGAGCTGGTCCGTGTAGGAGGCCCGGGCCAGCCGGCGGCCGGCCCGCCAGGCGAGCAGGAACGGGATGAGGGTCAGGCCCAGCGGGATCAGGGTGAGGGTGCCGGAGTCCGGGCGGGCGGCGGCGTCGGCCCCGACCCCGTTCAGCAGCAGCGGGACGCCGTGGATCAGCAGCCAGGCCTGCCCGGCCAGTCGGGCCAGGAACTCGAAACCGCTCTCGCGGAAACCGTCGCCGGCCCAGACGGCCACGATCGGCGCGATCACCACCAGCGCGGAGATCACCGCGGCTTGTGCGGACTCGAGTGCCCCCTGCAGCCATAACGGCATCGGAAGGCCACGGTCCCCGGTCTGATCAGCGCGCAGTTTCATCGTGATCCATCGTGCCACGCGGCGGCCTCCGAGCCGGGATCCGACAGGCGTCGGGGGCCGGATTCCCGGCGCTTTTTTGGCCCCTCCGCCGTAAAATTGAACTGTCCGCAATCAGTGGTTGGAGGCAGAAAATGACTACCGCATCCCCACATGCACACGGCGTCCATTTCGGACGGACAGACGTCCAGAACGTCGGCATGGGTGTGGGTATTGTCCTCATGGCCGTGGGTGTCCTGGGATTCATCCCTGGCATCACCACGCACTACGGCGAACTCCGGTTCCTCGGACCGGATTCGAACGCCATGTTCCTCAATCTGTTCCAGGTGTCGATGCTGCTGAACATCGTCCAGTTCGCGATCGGCGGGACCGGTTACATCATGTCCCGCAACAGCATGGGAGCCCGGAATTACCTCATGGGATTTGGCCTGTTGTACATCATCTTCGCCGTCTACGGGCTGATCGTGGGCGTCGGCTCGGCGGCCAATTTCCTGGCCTTCAACACCATGGATAACTGGACCCACATGGTGCTGGGCGTGGCAATGATTGGCGCCGGCTGGCTGCTCTCACGGCACCTGGCCGAAGACGCAGATACCCGGTAAACCACCACCGGGAAAGGGAGCCGCGAATGAGGAGCGAGTTCAACTAATCCGATAAGTCGTAGTACCCGCTGGTGCGGGCCCGGGCAGCGTCCCGAAGCCCGCACCAGCCTTCTTTTGCCCAAATGCTGGACTTACCCGGCGCCGTCACCCCAGACTGGCCTGACGCACCGTCGCGAAAGGTTGGCCATGCCTGATCTCACGTCCCTCATCCCGTTCTTCGCCGTCGTCGCGGGGGTGATCGTCGTCGTCGCCCTCGTCTGGGTGGCGGTGAAGCTGATGTGGAAGGTGGCGGAGCCGAATGAGGCGCTCATCATCTCCGGCCTGACCCGGGGGACGCTGGAAACCCGGGACGGCATGGACTTCAAGATCGTCACCGGCAAGGGCGCGCTGGTGGTGCCCGGCCTCCAGACGGTCCGGGCGCTCTCCCTGACCCTGAACGAGACCGAACTGAAGGTCTCCTGCGTGACCTCCCAGGGCATCCAGGTGATCGTGGAGGGCGTGGTGATCTACAAGATCGGCGACGCACCGCCCTTCATCGCCAACGCGGCCCGCCGCTTCCTCGGCCAGCAGCCGAAGATGCAGAGCCAGGTCTACAACGTCTTCGAGGGCCACCTGCGCTCGATCATCGGCAGCATGACCGTGGAGGAGATCATCCGCGAGCGGGACAAGCTGGGCTCCCAGGTCCGCAGCGCCAGCGGCGTGGAGATGGAGAAGCTGGGCCTGGTGGTGGACTCGCTGCAGATCAAGGACCTGCAGGACCCCACCGGCTACATCCAGAACATCGCCAAGCCGCACATCGCCCAGGTCAAGATGGAGGCCCGGATCGCCGAGGCCACCCGCAACCGGGAGGCCGCGGAACGGGAGGCCGAGGCCGCCGCGCAGATCGCGGACGCCCAGAGCCTCTCCGCCATCAAGCAATCCGAGGCGCAGGCCAACGCCGAACGCGCCCGCGCCAACGCCGCCCAGGCCGGGCCACTCGCTGACGCCACCGCCCGGCAGCAGGTGGTGGTGCAGGAGACCGAGGTGGCCAAGCTGGAGGCCGACCGGGAGGAGCAGAAGCTGCAGACCACCATCCGCAAACCCGCGGACGCGAAGGCCTACGCCAAACGGACCGAGGCGGAGGGCCAGAAGTCCGCGGACATCAGCGCCGCCGAGGCCCTGGCCCGCCGCACCGAACTCGAGGCCCAGGCCAACGCCCGGCGCACCGAGCTGCAGGCGCAGGCCAACGCCAACGCCGCGGCCGCCGCCGCAGGCGCCACCCGGGTGACCGGCGAGGCGGAGGCAGCGGCCACGAAGGCCCGCGGTGACGCGGCGGCGTCGGCCATCAAGGCCAAGGCCCTCGCCGAGGCAGAGGGCATCAAGGCCCGGGGCGAGGCCCTGGGCACCAACCAGGACGCGGTCATCTCCCAGCAACTCGCGGAGAACATGCCCGGCATTGTCGCCGCGGCCGCGGAGCCGTTCGCGCACGTCGGGCAGCTGACGGTGCTCAACGGCGGCGAAGGCCTGAACCGGATGGTCGGTGGCATCCTCGCCCAGGTGGGCGACTACCTCCCGGCGCTGCGGAGCTCGCTGAAGAACGGCCGCGACGGCGCCCGGGCGGACGGCACCCGGGCGGACGGTACACCGGGACCGCAGGGCCGCACCGCCCCGAAGCAGCCGACCCCGGGCAGCTAGGAACGCCGAATGCCCAGGAACGTCGACCGGAGCCTCACCGGGCGGATCGGCCGGGTCTCCGGCCGGGTAGGCCCGGGGACGCTCGGTGAGGTGATGCTGCCGTTCCGCGGCGGCATCAGCGCCTTCCACGCCCACCCCTTCGACAAGGAAAGCAGCTTCGCGGTGGGCGAGGAGGTCCTGGTGATCTACTACGAGCCTCCCCAGACGGTCTACGTGGACGAACTCCCCGACGTGCTCCGCGGCGGCAGCCGGCCCTGATCCCCGCCTGTTAACCCAGTCTTCCCCCGCACGCCACGCCCGCCACCCCGGGCCGTCAGCCGCGGCACCCACGGTGGAGGGGTGAGGATCGCACTCGTCGCCGAATCATTCCTGCCCCAGATGAACGGGGTCACCCACTCCATCCTGCGGGTCCTGGAGCATCTCCAGTCCCGCGGTGACGAGGTGCTGGTGATCTGCCCCTCCGGACAGGACACCGGCGTCCCGAACGAGGTCTACGGGGCCCGGATCCACCGGCTCCCCGCGCTCCCCCTGGCCGGCTACACCAACGTTCGGGTGGCGATGGGAGGCGTGGCCCGGGTCAAGCGAATCCTTGCCGGCTACGCGCCCGACGTCGTCCACCTCGCCTCCCCCTTCGTGCTGGGCTGGCGGGCGGTGCAGGCAGCCCACCAGCTCGGCATCCCCACCGTGGCCATCTACCAGACCGAGGTCCCAGGCTACGCGGCCCGCTACGGCGTCCCCTACCTGGAGAACTGGGCGTGGAACCGGGTGGAGCAGATCCACCTGCTGGCCACCCGGACCCTGGTTCCCTCGACCTTCGCGCTGCAGCAGTTCCGCGGGCGGGGCATCCCCAGGGTCAGCATGTGGCGCCGGGGCGTGGACACCGCACGGTTCCACCCGGCCAAGCGCGACGACGGCTGGCGGGCGGCCATCGCCCCGGCCGGCGAGCGCATCATCGGGTACGTGGGCCGGCTCGCGGCCGAGAAGCAGGTGGAGGACCTGGCAGTGCTGGCGGACCTCCCCGGCACCCGGCTGGTGATCGTGGGCGACGGCCCGCAGCGGGCCTCCCTCGAGGCGGCGCTGCCGGGCGCCCTGTTCACCGGGTTCCTGGGCGGCGAGGACCTCGCCCGGACCGTGGCGTCCTTCGATCTGTTCGTCCACCCCGGCGAATTCGAAACCTTCTGCCAGACCATCCAGGAGGCCATGGCGTCCGGCGTGCCGGTGGTCGCCACCGGCCGCGGCGGCCCGCTGGACCTGGTGGAGAACTCCCGCACCGGTTGGCTGTACGAGCCAGGGGACCTCGCCGGGCTGCGCGCCCGGGTGGCGGACCTGGCCGGCGACGGCGCCAAGCGCCGGGCCTTCGCAGAGGCCGCCCACGCGGCGGTCCAGGGCCGGACCTGGCACGCCCTCGGCGAGGAACTCGTCACCCATTACCGCGACGTCTCCACCGGCGTACCGGCACCCGCCGGCGCCGCCTCCACCACCCGCCCCGGAAGAGGAGCAACCCTGTGAAAATTTCCGTGATTGGCTGCGGCTACCTCGGCGCCGTGCACGCCGCCACCCTCGCCTCGATGGGCCACAGCGTGGTGGGGATCGACGTCGACGCCGCCAAGGTCGCCCAGCTGCACCGCGGCACCGCGCCCTTCCACGAGCCGGGGCTGGACGAGCTGCTGCGGGACGGGCGGGCCAACGGCCGGCTCACGTTCTCCACCAGCTTCGCCGACGCCGCCGGGGCACAGCTGCATTTCCTCTGCGTCGGCACCCCGCAGTCGAAGACCTCCGACGGCGCCGACCTCAGCTACCTGGTCGCCGCCACCGAGGCCCTGCAGCCGTTCCTCGCCCCGGGCTCCGCCGTCGTCGGCAAGTCCACCGTCCCGGTGGGCACCGTGGAGATGCTCGGCGGCGTGCTGGCGGGCCGGCCGGACGTGCTGCTGGGCTGGAACCCGGAATTCCTGCGCCAGGGCACCGCGGTCAAGGACTCCCTGGTCCCGGACCGGCTGGTGTACGGCGTCCCCGGCGGCGCGGACGCGGCGGAGCAGCCGGACAGCGCGGCGGCCGCCGTCGCCGCGGCCCTGGACGCGGTCTACGCCCCGCTGCTGACGGCCGGGATCCCCCGGCTGGTCTGCACCTTCGCCACGGCCGAGCTGATCAAGTCCGCCGCCAACGCCTACCTGGCCACGAAACTGAGCTTCATTAACGCCATGGCAGAACTCTGCGAGGCCGCCGGCGGGGACATCACCGAGCTGGGCACCGCGATGGGCCTGGACCCTCGGATCGGCGGCCGGTACCTGCACGCGGGCCTGGGCTTCGGCGGCGGCTGCCTGCCCAAGGACATCCGCTCGCTCCGCGTCCAGGCCCGGGAGCTGGGCGTGGACTCGGTGGACGACTGGATGGCCACGGTGGACGGGATCAACCGCAACCAGCGCTCCCGGACGGTGGCCGCGGCCCGGGAGCTGTGCGGCGGCAGCGTGGCCGGACGCCGGGTCACGGTGCTTGGGGCGGCGTTCAAACCGGACACCGACGACATCCGGGATTCCCCCGCCCTGGACGTCGCCCGACGGCTCGCCGACGACGGCGCCCACGTCACCGTCACCGACCCCGCGGCGGTCAACAACGCCTGGCTGCACCACCCGCAGCTGCGCTTCGAGGCCGGCACGGACGCGGCCCTCGACGGCGCCGAGCTGGTGCTGCTGCTGACCGAATGGGAGCGGTACCGGGGCCTGGACCCGCGGGCTGCCGGGGACCGGGTCCGCCGCCGGGTCCTGCTGGATGCCCGGAACGCGCTCGACGCCGGGGCCTGGACCGCGGCCGGCTGGACGGTGCGGGGGCTCGGCCGTGCCAGGGCCGGGTCTGCACACGGCGCCGCGCTGCCCCGCTGACGGCCGGGACCGTCGTCGGCCCCTATGATCACTGAGGGGAGGAACTACTTTGCACCAACGTCGGTCTCACAGTCGCGCGGTCTCGGCCGCATGACCATTTCAACGCGCTCCGAGGAGGACGCCCGGCTCCGCGAGGCCATGTCGCTGCTCGCGGCCACCCTCGAATCGACGGCGGACGGGATCCTGGTGGTCAGCGGCGACGGCCGGATCAGCTCCGTCAACAACCAGTTCCTCTCCATGTGGGGCGTCCCCCGGGCCCTGGTGGACACCGGCGATGACGAGGCCGTGATGGGCTTCGTCCTGGGCCAGCTCTCGGACCCGCAGGCATTCCTGGCCAAGGTCACCGCCCTCTACGCGGACCCCGAGGCCGAGAGCCACGACGTGCTGTCTTTCCGCGACGGCCGGACCTTCGAACGCTACTCACGCCCGCAGAAGGTGGGCGACCGGGTGGCCGGCCGGGTCTGGAGCTTCCGCGACGTCAGCCAGGCACGCCGCGACCAGGAACGCATCACCCAGGCCATGGCGGACCTCGCCGCGCAGGCCGGCCAGCTGCGCTCCCTGGCCTTCAACGACCCGCTGACCGGGCTTTCCAACCGCCAGCTCTTCAACGACCAGCTGGCCCACGCCCTGGCCGGCCCGTGCGGCACGGCCGTCGATGTGCTGCTCCTGGATCTGGACGACTTCAAGGAAGTCAACGACATCCACGGCCACCACGCCGGGGACCAGATGCTGATCGAGGTGGGGCGCCGGCTCCGCGCCTGCGTCCGCCCCTCCGACGTTGTAGCACGGCTGGGCGGGGACGAGTTCGTGGTGCTGATGGTGGGATCGCTCGACGCCGACGCCGCGGCGGCCCGGATCGTCGGGTCCCTGAAGGAGCCGCTCTGGGTGGACGGGTCCATGCTGCGGCCCAGCCTCAGCCTGGGCCTGGCCTCGATCAGCGCCGATGCCTACGACGCGTCCGAGCTGCTGCGCCGGGCGGACATCGCCATGTACGCGGCGAAGGCGGCCGGCAAGAACCGCTACCTGCGCTTCCAGCCGGAGATGATGACCGCGCTGCTCGAACGCGCGGACCTCGAGGCCGGGCTGCGCGCCGCCGTCGAACGCGGCGAAATCACCGTCCACTACCAGCCGATTGTCGCTTCCCGCCTTGGCCGCGTGGTCAAGGTCGAGGCGCTGGCCCGCTGGGAGCGCAATGGGGTCCTGGTGCCGCCGCAGCAGTTCATCCCCGCCGCCGAACGCAGCGGCCTGGTGGTGGAGATCGGCACCGAGGTGCTGCTGCGCGGCTGCACGGAACTGCAGCCTTGGCTGGCCGCGGACCCGGCCCGGTCCCTGGCGGTAAATGTCTCCGGCGTGCAGCTGCAGCAGGGCAACGTCCCGGAGCTGCTGCTCTCCACCGCTGCCGCGTGCGGGGTGGACCCGCGGCAGCTGGTGGTGGAGGTGACCGAGAGCGTCTTCTTCGACGACGATTGCCAGGTCCACCGCCAGCTGGTGGAGCTGCGCGGCGCCGGCGTCCGGGTGGCCTTGGACGATTTCGGCACTGGCTACTCCTCCCTGGGCCGCTTGCAGGATCTGCCTGTGGACACCCTGAAGATCGACAAGTCCTTCGTCCAGATGATCCGTACCGGCACCGAGCACCTGCCCATCCTCAACTGCATGATCAGCATGGCCCACGGCCTGGGCCTGACCGTCACCGCGGAGGGCGTCGAGACCCTGCAGCAGGCCCGGTACCTGGTGGAGCGGGGATGCGATTCACTGCAGGGCTATATGCTCTCCACCCCGCAGCCGGCGGCGGATCTGCCCGCGGCCCTGGCCCTGGCGGAGGCGGCCGCGGCCGCCCTGCGCGGCGACACCGCGGCCCGGAGGTCCCCGTTACTGTGATTTGGCTCTCATGGCCCTATGATGCTTGAAAGTTGTCGGCCACCGCGCGGCCGGCGGCACTTGACATCAAAAGCCTGGGGGCTGGCATCACCGTGGAACATGGACTCGCAGAGACCCTGCTGACGCAGGGTCCGGATGCGCTGCTGCTGCTGACCACCTCGGGGCTGATCTCCTACGTCAATCCCGCCGCCGAACGGCTCTTCGGCTACGAGGCCTGCGACCTCGTGGGCGAGGAACACACCCGCCTCCTGGCCAAGGACGACCGCGGCGGATTCCTGCGCATCCTCGGCCAGCTGGGCGGCGACAGGACCTTCGGCATCAAGCCGTTCCCCGGGACCGGGCTGCACCGCAACGGGAGCGAGATCCAGTTGGAGCTCACGTGTTCACTGGTCAGCACCGGGACCCGGACCTCTGTGGCCGTGGCGGTCCGGGAAACCACCTACCGGGACACCGACGCCGGGCGGCGGCACGCCATTTCCATGCTGGACGCGACACTGGAGACGACGGCGGACGGCATCGTGGTGGTCTCCAACTCCGGCCAGATCACCGGCGTCAACGAACAATACCTGAGCCTCTGGGGCATGCCGCGGGAGATCCTGGCCGAGAACGACGCCTACGCGTTGGTGAAGTTCATCGCCACGAAACTGCAGCACCCGGACTGCTTTAAGGCCAAGGTGGCCGAGCTCTACGCCAACCATGAGCTGCACAGCCAGGACGTGCTGGAATTCCAGGACGGCCGCACGGTGGAGCTGGACTCGCGCCCGCAGACGGTGGCCGGGGAGGTGGTGGGACGGATCTGGAACTTCCGGGACGTCACGTCCAGGACCGTGGCGGAGGACCAGGCCCGGCGCGCGCTGGAGGAACTGGCCCAGCAGGCAGACCAGCTTAAGGCCCTGGCCTTCCAGGACCCGCTGACGGGCCTGGCCAACCGCATGCTTTTCAACGAGCGGGCCTCCGCCGCGCTGGACTCCCCCGGCTCCGTGGCCGTGCTGCTGCTGGACCTGGACGACTTCAAGGAAGTCAACGACATCCTGGGCCACCACGCGGGCGACCAGATGCTGGTCGAGATCTCCCGCCGGCTGCAGAACTGCGTGGGCCCGCACGGGACGGTGGCCCGCCTGGGCGGGGACGAATTCGTGGTGCTGCTGGAAGGCTGCGGGGACTCCGACGCCGTCGCGCAGCGGATCGTGAAGACCCTCAACGCCCCGGTCACGATCGAGGGCGCCTTGCTGCGACCCAGCCTGAGCCTGGGCGTGGCCAAGCGCGGCGAGGACAAAGTATCCTCCGCCGAACTCCTGCGCCGGGCCGACGTCGCCATGTACGCGGCGAAGGAGGCCGGGAAAAACTGCTACGTGCACTTCCAGCCGGAGATGCTGGCCACCCTGATGGAACGCACCCAGCTAACCGCGGGGCTGCGCCAGGCGGTGGAACTGGGCCAGATCAAGGTGTTCTTCCAGCCGGTGGTCTCCGCCAACCGGCGTGAGGTGGTGCAGTTCGAGGCGCTGGCCCGCTGGGAGCGCGACGGCGTCATCATGGCACCGGACACCTTCATCCAGACCGCAGAACGCAGCGGCCTGATCCGGGACATCGGGGCGGAGGTGCTGCGGCAGAGTTGCGCCGAACTGCAGCCCTGGCTGGCCGAGGATCCGGGCCGGACCCTGGCCGTCAACGTCTCCGGGGTGCAGCTGCAGCACAAGGACTTCGCCGAACGGGTGCTGGACATCGCCGCCTGGAACAACGTGGACCCGCACCAGCTGGTCCTGGAGGTCACCGAGAGCGTCTTCTTCGACCCGGCCTCGCACGTGATCGCCCAGCTCAGCCACCTCCGCGCCGCAGGCATCCGCGTGGCACTGGATGACTTCGGCACCGGCTACTCCTCGCTGGGGCGGCTGCAGGAACTGCCGGTGGACGCGGTGAAGATCGACAAGTCGTTCGTCTCCATGCTCCGCACCGGCGAAGAGCGGCTGCCCATCCTGACCTCGATGATCCACATGGCGCACAGCCTGGGCCTGCGGGTCACCGCGGAAGGCATCGAGACGCCCGCCCAGGGCCGGTACCTGATCGAGCATGAGTGCGACGCCCTGCAGGGCTACCTGTTCTCCCGGCCCGCGCCCGGGGTGCAGCGCGGGGCGGCGCTGGCCCAGTCTGTGGAGGCCATCGAGGCGCTGCTGGAACCGCTCGTCGCGTACTAAGGACGGCCTGCCACGGCCCCTTGTCCGGTACTCCGGACGACACATTCGGGGGCTTTGGAAATAAGTGCCGCGGCGCGGGGCTGGTATGCCGGCTGGCGCATATGATGGGGCGGATATTCATCGAAACACTTGCTTCCGGGGGGACAGCACCACTATGGACTCAGCATTCGCACACACCGTGTTGGACCACATCCCGGACGCGTTGCTGCTGCTTGCCCCCGACGGCTCCGTCACCTTCCTGAACCGCGCCGCGGAGCGGCTCTTCGGCTACCCCCGGGCCCAGTTGCTGGGCGCTGATTACAGCCTGCTGCTGGCCGAGGCGGCCCGTGAGGGCCTGCACGCCACCGTGTCCGGGGTGCTCGGCGCAGCGCACGACGGCGGCGCCGCCGCCGGCGGCGGCGCCAACGGTTCGGCCCCGGCGTTCGCCGGCGGGGGCCGCCGGGCGGACGCCTCCGAGTTCCCGGTGGAGTTCACCGTCGCCGCGCTTCCCGGCGGAGGCCCGGCCGCCGTCGCCCTCTCCGCCCGCGCCGCCGCACCGCGAGCAACCACGGCCTGGCCCGAACCGCTGGCGCCGGGCCGGGCCGTTGCCGGCCGCCCGGGCACGCTGGAGTCCCAACTGGTGCCCGGCACCACCGGGGTCCTGCCGCGGCTCACACCGGTGGAACATGACGACCAACTGAAAGCCGCCGTTCTCCGCGACACCCTGACCGGCCTGCCCAACGGCACCTTGTTCAACGAGCGCCTGGCCGCGGCACTGCGCCGCGAGGACTCCGTGGACGTCGTGATCATCAACGTGGACGACTTCCGCACCTACAACGACATGCTGGGCCGCTCCGCCGCGGACGAACTGCTGGTGGAGGTCGCCAGCCGGCTGCGGAACTGCATCCGACCGCACGACACCGTGGCCCGCCTCGGCGGCGACGAGTTCGTTGTGCTGCTCACGGACTGCCACAGCATCTCCGCGGTGGCCAAGCGGATCTCCGACTCCCTGTACGCCCCGGCACGGATCGGCGGGTCCACGGTCCGGCCGGCGGCGAGCATGGGCCTGGCGTCCCGGACGGCGCAGACGCAGGACGGGGCGGAGCTGCTGCGGCAGGCCGACTCGGCCCTGAGCGCGGCGAAGGCCGCCGGGAAGAACACCTGGCTGGAATTCCGGCCGGAGATGCTTGCGACGCCCACGCACCAGTCTGGCGGCGAGACCGGGCTGCGCCAAGCGGTGGAGCTGGGCCAGATCTCGGTGCACTACCAGCCGGTGGTCTCCCCCGGCCTCGGCGCCGTGGTCCAGTTCGAGGCGTTCGCCCGCTGGGAGCGGCACGGCAAGCTGGTGCCGCCCAACCAGTTCCTGCCGGTGGCCGAGCAGAGCGGCCTGATCCGGGAGATCGGCGACGAGGTGATGCGCCGGGCCTGCGCCGAGATCCGCCCCTGGCTGGCTGGCGACGCCGCCTACAGCGTGGCCGTGAACGTCTCAGGCCTGCAGTTCCAGCAGCGCGACTTCGCCGGCGACGTGCTCGGCATTGCCGCCTCCACCGGGGTGAACCCGCGCCAGCTGATGCTCGAGTTGACCGAGAGCGTGTTCTTCGACGCCGACTCGGACGTCATCCGCCAGCTGCACCAGCTGCGCGAGGCGGGCGTCCGGATCGCCATGGACGACTTCGGCACCGGCTACTCCTCGCTGGGCCGGCTCCGGGAGCTGCCGCTGGACCAGGTCAAGATCGACCGCTCCTTTGTGGCCATGATCAAGACCGGCAAGGAGCACCTGCCGTTCTTCCGGACCATGATCAACGCCGCGCAGGCCCTGGGCCTGAAGGTCACGGCCGAGGGCATCGAGACCCCCGCGCAGGCCAAGTACCTGATGGACCTCGGATGCGACGCGCTGCAGGGCTACCTGTTCGCCAAGCCGGCACCGGCCAGTGACCTGGCCGGCACCATGGGCAGCGCCCTGGACGCCATCGACACCGTCGAGGCGGCCGGGTAGACCTCTCCGGTTCGGCTCAGACCACTTCCGGTTTAGGCCCGCCGCCCGGGTCAGTCGCCCGGGTCAGTTGCCCTTCGGGGCCACCATGGCCTCGCTGCGGTCCCACAGCTGCCGCGCAAGCACGCCGTCGTACGCCAGCTTGTTGGCCTTGGAGAGCGCCCGCTTGGCGTAGTACCCGCCGGAGGTCCAGTCCGTGCCCGGGGTGCCGTTGGCGAGCCAGACGAGCGTGTCCGCGCCCTGCTCCGGTGTCAGCATGAAGCGCTTCAGAAAGCTCGTGTACGCGACGCGCATGGGGCTGGTGGACTCGGCCGCGAAGTTGGTGGCGACGCCGCCGGGGTGGAACGCCGCCGTCGAGATCCCGGCCTCGTGGTAGCGGCGGTGCAGTTCGCTGGTGAAGAGAATGTTGGCGAGCTTGGCGTTACCGTAGGCCCGGTTGGTGGAGTACTTGCGCGCCGCGTCCAGGTCGTCGATGTCGAAGCGGGCGAAGATTGAGTTGGCCACGCTGGAGGTGTTGATGACCTTGGTGCGGCTGGCGGTCAGCACGTCCAGCAGCTCGGTGGTGAGCAGGAACGGGGCCAGGTGGTTGACCTGGAAGGTCTTCTCGTGGCCGTCCACGGTGAGCTGACGGTTTCCCATGATGCCGCCGGCGTTGTTGGCCAGCACGTCGATCCGCGGGTACTTCTCCTTCAGCTCCGCGGCGAGCCGGCGGACCTGGGCCAGCTCGGCAAAGTCGGCCACGAAGTGGTCGGCACCTATTTCCCCGGCAATCTGCGCCGTTTTCGCGGCGGAACGCCCCACGACGACGACGTTCTCGCCTTGCGCAGCCAGGGTTCGGGCCGCGGACGCGCCGATCCCGTCGCTGGCGCCGGTGATGATGATGGTCCGTGCACTCAAGGTGGCCTCCCGTGGCTGCTGCTGTCTGGTGTTACTCAAGAGTAGTCAACGCGCGGGACTTCTGGGCTGTTCCGGGGCAGGTAGTCCGGGCGGTGGATCCAAGAGGTCCACCGACCGGGGCAAGTAGTCGGTACGCCTGACGTAGGGCCGATCCGCTCATAGCCTGAAGGCTAGTGGGAGTACCGGGCCCGCCCGGACACGAGAGAAGGGATCATCGTGCGCTCAGCCCTCACATTGCTCGGTCTGACTGGGGGGACACCGGTCGTCAGGGCAAACCGTCACCGGCAGCTGTCTGTCGCTGCCCTCACCCTCGAGAGGGTGGTCCCATGAAGCACCGCTCAGTCCCCTGGATCGTCTGCCTGGTCGCCGCCGCCGTGCTTTCCAGCAGCGCCCTGCCCACCGCCGCGCCGGGTCCCGCCGCGGCTCCGCCGCCGGAGGTCTCCAGCGACGCCGGAGCGAACGCGCCCGCGCCCATGAGCGGCGCGCTCGGCGGCGGACCGGACGCGCCCCAGGCCGTCGGCGCGGCGCCGGCCGTGGTGCCGCCCGCCCCCGCAGCTATCAAGGCTCCCGCGGCGGATTCCATGGCCGCCCCGGCAGTGGCCGCTCCCCCTCCCCCGAACCCGGTGGGTGTGCCCGGAAGCTGGAACCTGGTCTTCAACGACGACTTCAACTCCCTGAACACCGCGGCCTGGACGCCGTACTGGTTCGACGACTGTGACCTCAAGTCCGTCAAGAACAACGTGAAGACCTGTTCCAGCAATGTCCGGATCGCCAACGGCGAGGCCGTGCTGCAGCTCAGCGACGTCTCCTCGGGGGCGCTGCTCTCCACCAACCCGAACGACGGCGTGGCCGGGCACACCGGCTTCCAGTTCACCACCGGCTACGCAGAGGCACGGATCTTCTTCCCGGGCACCTGTGAGACCAGCATCAGGAACTGGGGCGCCTGGTGGACCGCCGGCCAGGCCTATCCCGCTACCGGGGAGATCGACATCGCCGAACCGCTCGCCGGCGACATGTGGAGCGTGTACCACTCTGCGGCGTGGAAGAAGAGCCGAATCGTTCCCGGGTGCTGGGCGGGCGGTTATCACACCTACGGGGTGCTGCGTAAGCCGGGTGCCAACGAGGTGTACTACGACGGCGTACTGGTCCACTCCTACGCCACCAGCGACAACGTCAGCCCGCACTACCTGCTGCTGAACATCGGGGTGTGGCGCGGTGCGAGGATTCTCGGTGAGGCCGGGGCGATGAGGGTGGACTACGTCCGGGTGTGGGAGTAGCCGGCGCCCTGTCTGAGCCCTGTCTGGACCTTGCCTTGGTGGTTAAAGTGGGAGAGCCTCCAACCGTGTGGTTGGAGGCTCTCGACCTAAATGATGTTCCGGCGGTGACCTACTCTCCCACACCCTCCCGGGTGCAGTACCATCGGCGCTGTGGGTCTTAGCTTCCGGGTTCGGAATGGGACCGGGCGTTTCCCCCACGCTATGACCGCCGTA
>NZ_JBIMMV010000011.1:0-93985 GCF_044628475.1 Arthrobacter sp. BPSS-3 | reverse complement strand
TTCCTTCGGTTTCCCAGTGGTGTCCGCAGTCTTCACGGCAT
Source organism: Arthrobacter sp. BPSS-3 (assembly GCF_044628475.1). Lineage (NCBI taxonomy): Bacteria > Bacillati > Actinomycetota > Actinomycetes > Micrococcales > Micrococcaceae > Arthrobacter > Arthrobacter sp. BPSS-3. The sequence goes on along the minus strand of NZ_JBIMMV010000011.1, from coordinate 93,944 downwards.
CCAGTGTCACCGGCATATCCAGCTCATTCCTGCCAAGCAGACCGCCTGGCGTGTCGAGCCGGATACACCGTTAATTCCACAGTCCCGTCGACGCGGTCATGCCAGATTCCTCAGCTCTCTGGATCGCCGCCGAAGGGCTCTCCAGCCGCGGCCTGATCGACGCCGCAGAGGGCTACGAAGTGTGGGTGGAGCCCCGGCAGCTCGAAGGAAGAGCCGCGTATCGGATGACCGCGTCCGCATTGCGCCTCCGCGAAACATCGCAGGCTCCCGGCAGCGCCGCCTAGGTGTAATTCCCACGGACGTTGTGAACGCGGCTGATGGGGGTCTTGCCTCCGATGCCGGTATGGGTTCTGTGCTGATTGTAGTGGTGCAGCCAGCTCTGGTAAGTGGCAGCGCGTTCCTCTTCTGAAGCGTAGGGGCGGGCGTAAGCCCATTCAGTGGCGAGGGTCCGGTTGAAGCGTTCGACCTTGCCGTTGGTCTGGGGTCGGTAGGGGCGGGTCCTGCGGTGCTTGACCTGCGGTCCCAGGGCCGCGGCGAAGGCCCGGGAGCGGTAGCAGGATCCATTGTCGGTTAGCACGGCCTTCACGGTGATCCCGTGGGGCGGCGAAGAACGCGACGGCGCGTAGCCAGAAGGCGGCGGCGGTTTCCTTTTTCTCGTCGTTGAGGATTTCCGAGTAGGCCAGGCGTGAGTGGTCATCGACGGCGTGGTGCAGGTAGGCGTAGCCGGTTCCTGTCCGTTTGTTCCGTCGTCCTTTGGCCCGTCCGACGGCGCGGTGTCCGCCGCCGTTCGGGATGCGTCCGAGCTTCTTGATGTCCACGTGGATCAGGTCCCCGGGATGGTCGTGTTCGTATCTTTGGGGTGCGGGCTTTCGCACGGGCAGGCCTGTGCTCTGGTCCAGGCAGGCCAGCCGGGGCATCCGGTACCGGGCCAGTACCTTGCCGACGGTGGAGCGGGCCAGGTGCAGGTGGGCTGCGATGCGGTGCGGGCCCCAGCGGCGGGTGAAGCGCAGTGCCACGATCCGCCGCTCGGTCCGGACACCGGTGCGGTTCGGGCTGCGGCGCGGGCGTGAGGACACGTCGGTCATGCCGACTTCCCCGCAGGTACGGTATCGGTCTGTCCATTTCTTCGCCGTCGCCGGTGAGCATTGGAAGCGTTCCGCGGCTCGGCGCAGCGTCCAGCCCTCCTCAAGGACCAGGCGGGCGAGCTTTCCCCGTGCCTTGGGTGTGAGGTCGGCGTTGGCATGGGTAACGTAGGACACGAGGGCCTCCTGGCGTCGAGATGAGTGTGGTAACCCAAATCGATACCGGAGGCCCTCGCCTTTTACATCACGCCACGCTGTTCACAACGTCCGTGGGAATTACACCTAGGCCACCATCAGCGACACCCGCAGCGAACCCGACGGCAACAAGAATGACACAAGTCTCCCTTCGTGGAACCGTCGACAGGCGGACCCCTCGTCGGCAGGTTTAGACGGCATTTCAGACCCTTCCGTATGAGTGGTTTAAGCGCCGATAGTGGACCTTTCGTCAAGCTAGAGGAGACCGCACCGGGGAGAGGTCGCCCGTCTTGGTAGTAGGGCAGTGAGGCCTGTAAAAATGGGTGGCATGGACAAATCTGAGGCCGGGACCGGGGTTCGACAGGACTCGGTCCTGGAGGTTCGCGTGGACCTGGTCGACAGCGAGCCTGAGATTTGGCGTCGATTCGAGCTCCGGGGCTCCTTGGCTTTGAGTCAGGTACACCGGGTACTGCAGGCAGCATTTGGCTGGGAGGACGCGCACCTGCACAGGTTTGTAACAAGCGACCCGTTCGCGCCGCTGCGGCCGGTTGACGGTGAATTTCCGGAAGTCCTTCAGTGGCTTCCTGGGCAGGACTGTGAAGAACCGGGCGACAGGCCTGAGGAGGACTACTACCTGGATCAGCTGCTCACGCTGGGCTCGGGAAGAGCGTTCTACGAATACGACTTTGGTGACAGCTGGCTTCACCGGCTCGAGCTGGTTTCCCGCCGGCCCGCGGATGAAGACAGTCCGCCAGCCAAACTGATCGACGGCGCCAGGCGCGGCCCGATCGAAGACTCGGGTGGTTTTCCCGGCTACGAGGAGATCGTGGATGCCTTGGCCGACCCGTCGCATCCTGACCATGCTGAACACGCCGCATGGGTGGCCGACATGACCGGCTCCGAGGCGCTTTTTGACCCAGGCTTCCTGGACATCCCCGCCGTGAACCGGGCCTTGGCTGAGCACTTCTGACCCCGCAGATTCCAGGGAGAACGCCGCAAACTTTTGGCAGGAAACAGCCCCTTTTGCGCGTACTCCCCCGCCGGTTTTCGTACGCCGATAATCGACGTTATGTCAACCGAAAAAGGTTGATATGTGTCGTGCCAAGTCCAACCCCTTCTTGGCACCGACACTGAGGAGAAGGGTCCATGCACGCGGAAGGTCCAAGCATCGTGATTTCAGGCGTCGGGATCATGTCCCAGGAGTTTGAGCAGGTCGCGCATCGCCGTATTCAGTTCGCCGAACCCGTGTTGGTAGAACATCGGAGTTAGCTCAGTCATAGGGACGCTGTCGAAATCTCTTAGCAGCTGTAGTGCCCTTTGAACGACCTCTTCCGAGTCCTCGAGTGGCACCTGCCATGTGGGGTCTTCGGGGCTAGCTCCCATCGGCAATCGTGCCCCCTCCGTGGTCGTGGTTCCCGGCCTGCGGCCGGGCGGCTTTCCATAGCTCAAATCGGCGGCCTGGCCGTCAGTGTTCCTGGCCGGCCCTGGGATCGTGCTCGAGAGCTGCGACGATGGCCTCTGGTGAGGGCAGCGCAGCCCGTTCGTCGGCAGGGAGAGCGTCGTAGGTGTAGGAGGCCACGGCCAACGGTTGGGTTGACCCGTCGAGGGCGTACCGCACTGTGCGCTCGTTCCGGGACCCGCAGACGAGGATTCCCACGGTTTCCGCCTGCCGGGGCAGTTTGATGATGTCGTTGACCGCGGTGACGTAGAAGTTGAGTTGTCCCAGGTGCTCCGGTTTGAATTTGCCGGCCTTCAGCTCAACGACGACGTACCGGTCGGAGGGTACGTGATAGAGCAACAGATCGATGAAGAAGTCATCGCCGTCGACGTCCAGGTGGTACTGGCGCCCGACGAAAGCGAATCCGGCTCCGAACTCGGCCAGAGTCTGGCTGAGGCGAAGCGTCATGGCTTCTTCCATCGCGTGTTCCTGGGCATCTTCGGTCAGCCCGAGGAAGTCAAGCACCAAGGGATCCTTCGCAACCTCCCGGGCGAGGTCGCTACCCTCGCCCGGCAACCTCGCTTCGAGGTTGTTGGGGGCCGCACCTGTTCGTGTGTGAAGGCGAGTGAGGATTTGGTGCTCCAGAACCGCTACAGACCAGCCATTTTGGACGGCTTTTGAGGCGTACCAGCGGCGGACCTCGTGATCGTCAAGCTTCGTCAGCAAGGCAACATTATGGCTCCAGCTCAATTGTCCAGACGCCGTCTGGACAATTGATTCCGGGCCGTTCCAAGCAGCGGCGAACGCCCGCATGTTGTAGAGGTTGCTCCGGGAGAAGCCCTTCATGTTAGGGAACTCCGTCCTGAGGTCTCGTGCCAGCCGGTCGAGTACCCGGCTCCCCCAGGGTTCAGACGATTGCCTGTCCAGAATTCGTTTACCGATGTTCCAGTAGAGCTCGATCATTGCGGTGTTGACGGTCTGCTGCGCCCGGTACTGCGCGTCACGGACAAGGTGCTTCAGCCCCAACAAGACAACGGCGTAGTCTCCGGGAAGATCGGGCTCAAGCTGGGTCATGAATCCACCCTAGCCCGGGGCATTCACCCGAAGTGTCCAGACACCGTCTGGACACTTACCCGCGACCTAGCTCCGGTTATGGATGTCAGGTCCGGGAGCTCGTCCGCGTCTCCGACATCGAATTTCCGTTCAACTTCCAACTTTTCGGCCACGGACATACCTCATCGTATTTCCGGCTAGCCTCCTCTTGGTGGTGCCCAAAGTCCCGGGAGCCGGCGCGCACGAGGCCGCTCTTCTACATTGAAGCGTGGACGGCACCTCGAACAATAATGCTTGCCTCCGGCAATAGTCCGACTGACACTATAGGGGGCGCACGGAAGGGGCCGTGGGTCACCGCTATTGGGAGCTGCACAGCACGGGACCCTGGGTGCTGTGCTGTGCAGTCGGCGCGGTGAGGTCCGGAAAGTGGACGGTAAGCTCGCCGGCGGGCCTCTGTCGGTGGATCCTGACAACACGGGCCGGGGGCATATCAGGGCCGGTTATTCGCTTCACGACGGAGCCCACTTCTTTCAGCCCTATGACGTCCTTTTTGGAAAGACGGGTTGCCTCGAGCTGGAGTCGGCTGAGGGCTTTGTGCCACTCCGTCTGGTCAAGGGGCTCAGAGATATCCGGGCGGTGGGTGGCTGTGAAGGCCTTCCATCGAAGGGCGAGCCCGGCGGCCTCAGATCTGAGACGCTCAGTGAGGGCAGTCTCGAGGACATCGTGTGTCGGCGAGTTCTCAGGCGAGGTGTTCATGATGATGATGTCTCCTCCGGCGTTCGTGGCACGGCGCATACATGCGGCTACCACGGTGCGGTGGAAGCGGGTGTCGGGAACTGCCCATACACCCTCGGAGATACCGACAGCACCGGCGGCGGCAAGTTCGCCCGATACACGTCGGCGCTGCCTGGGCGCGGCGCGCGCCAGCTGGACGATCACGATCAACCACATCATCACAAACGAGCCTATCCGCCGCCGACGGGTGCCTCGAACCTCGTCGGGCCTACGGAAAAATCGTTGCCGTATCGGCACCGTGTCTGTGAGCGCTCCAACAAGATCCGTCCTCCGGCGACACACAGCACGAGTCCAGTTCTGTGCAGAGAAGTCGAGTTCTCATGCCTAAGTGAGATTAGGCTCTCGATTTCACCTTTTGTTTAGGTGCTGGATGCCTGTATCGCGTATCAAGAGTCGGTGAGCATTGAACCCGCTACGGCCGGCCGGGCGTGGCGCCCCCGGCCTCGCGTCCTGGCCGACCTCGGATTCCGGGCTTTGGTGGTTCCCGGCGATGCGTCCTCGACGGAAATCGAAGCGCAGTTCCGCTCCGACCGTAGCTTGCGGGCGATCGTGGTCGATGTAGCGGGCACTCTGGCGCTGCTGACCCGCGGCCAGGTCGATGACCAGATGACAGGACGGCTGGGTTACGGGCGGGCTCTCAACACCAGAGTCAAAGCCGCTGACCTCCTCCCGTTGCTCCGCTTTCCGCTCGACCCCCTGCTGGACTTGCGGGCCGCGGCCACGGCGCTTCTGAGCCGGCCTGAAGAAACCCGGTATGAGGACCTGCTGGTTCTGGCCGCAGACGGGCCCAGGATCGTGCCGGTTTCGGAGGTCTTCGCAGGTCTGTCTGAGGTTTTCCACCGGGATGCGCTTCATGATCCGTTGACCGGACTGGCCAACCGGCGGTTCCTGGATGAACAAGGCCCTGATCTGGTTGCTGCCCGTGCTCCGTCGTCGACGGCCGTCCTGTATGTGGATCTCGACGACTTTAAGCTCATCAATGACACGTTCGGGCACAGGACAGGAGACGCGGCGCTGGCAGACTTTGCGTCCAGACTCCAGGCATGCACCAGACCTTCGGACCTGACGGCCCGCCTTGGGGGCGACGAATTTGCTGTTCTGCTCTTCGAGGTCGACGAGCCGGCCGCCCGGTCGGTTGCTGCCAGATTCCTGGAAGCGCTCGAAGAACCCTTCGAACACGAGGGACATGCCCTCCGCCTCTCAGCAACGCTGGGACTGGCCATGGGCGGGGACATCGAAGACGGCAGCCCTGCCGCCCGGTTAGAGTACCTGCTTCGCCATGCCGACACGGCCATGCTGCAAGCCAAACATGAGGGAAAGGGGCGGGTGGGCCGGATTGACCCCTGCCGTCCGCCCACCCGCTTTGCGAGGCAGGCGCTGATCCGGAGGCGACTCCCCCATGCTCTTGCCACATCAGGTTTCACTCTTCACTACCAGCCACTGATGAACATGGACGATGGATCCTGCGGAGCGGTCGAGGCGCTGCTGCGCTGGGAGGACGCCGAGCTCGGGCGCGTTGCCCCGGATGAGTTTATCCATGTTGCCGAGCACACCGGCGAAATTCACGCCATTGGCCGGTGGGTCATCGACGCGGCTTGCGCGCAGGCCCGGCGATGGTCCGATGCCGGCACTCCACGAGCGGTCTCGGTCAACATTTCCCCGGTTCAGTTGGGCACGGGAACCTTGGTCTCGGATCTGCTGTCGGCCCTTCACCGCCATGGGCTGCCGGCCTCGCTGCTTAATGTTGAGATCACTGAGACCGCTGCAGTCGCCGATCTCCCTTCAGCGGCCAGACAGCTCCAAGGGCTGATCGATGCGGGCATTGGCGTGGCCCTCGATGACTACGGCACGGCGTATTCGTCCCTGTCGATGCTTAGGGATCTTCCCCTTACGGGATTGAAACTGGATAAGTCGTTCATCGACAGGATCGACACGGATCCCACTTCGGCCATTTTGGTCTCAGGCGTGATCGCCCCGGCCAAAGCTCTGGGTCTGGCAACCACAGCGGAGGGTGTGGAACGGCAAACCCAGCTCGAAGTCCTTCAGAAGCTGGGGTGCACTACGGCTCAGGGGTATCTGATTTCCCGGCCCCTCACCTCGGACCAGCTCGACGTAGTGCTTGAGGCACGCCAGAACACCGGGATTCTGCCGGGTCCGGGGCCGTCCTCTTCCGTCCATGTCACGTTCACGGACCACGCCTAGGGTGGCAGGATGAACGCAAGAATCCCGGACCCAGAGTTTCCGGCCGATGTGCCCGAAGCAGACTGGACGAGCCTGCGGGCGGGCCAGGACGTGACCGTGATCGAGGGAGGCCACGGCAAAGTCACCGGCATCATTGATGCCATCAGCGCCGACTCCAGAGTGCTCTGGGTCCGCCCCACGGGTCCTCTGCCGAGGCGACTGTTCTTGAACTCCGACCCGGTAATCATCCAAACGCCAGGCTAAGCCCAAGTCTAAACATCACTGAACACCGTCTCCGGGTCCGGCCGCGAGCCGTGCCGCCCGGAATGCTCAGAGATCAGGCAGCGTCATCAGGTTGTGTCCACGGAGGTTCCGCGGCCCCGGTGAGCCGCACAACGTCGTACTCGGAGGTATCTACGAGTCTGCGGGCCCCGTTCCGTGCATCGATGATCCACACCATTCCCATGGAGGGAACAACCTGACTGACCCGGCCGCGGTGGACCACGCGGTCCTGCTCCCAGACCTGAACGTCGACGCCCGGTGTCAGATCTGTGCACGCCTCGATGATCCTGCCGCGCTCTGGTGCCATGAGGTGGATCCTTTCGTCAGGACGGAACCCTTCCTCTCAAATTCTGATCTGCCAATGTTGCCAATGCGTTGCCGGTCGGAGATTTTTCTGTGGCCAAAAACGGGAGTTAGCACCCGTATAGGTTTTGAGGTGCACGTCGAGAGCCAAAGCTTAACGGCGACGACGGTAGGAGCGGTCGGCTTCGACCCTTGGTGTTTTCGCATCCGCGCCCCAATGTGGGCCAGACCTCCGCAAAAGCTGGTGGACCCGTCCTCATTGAAATCGAACCTGGGTCGCGGAGATTTAGCCGAAGAGTTCTGCCCGTCCTTTGACGGCGTTGACGAAGTCGATGAAGGTCGATTGCATGTCTGGCATGCGCTTCCAGATCACGGGAACCAGCGGGCCCGTGAATTCTTCCCTGACCTTGAAGTGCGTCATCGTCCCTTGGGGGGTCAGGGTGAATGTCCGCACACCGGTGAACAGGCCCAAGGGCATTCCCCCCGTCCAGGTCATCAACTCGCCGGGGCGTTGTTCAACCCGGAGACGGAATGTCCGTTTCCCACCTGAGGTTGTGCGAATTCTGATGGTTCCGCCGTTGCGGATTTCCCCGCGAATCTCCGTGATTCCGGAAGCCCACACCGTGAGATTTCCTTCGTCCGTGATGACATCCCACACAGTGGAGCTCCGCGCGCCGATGAGCGCTTCGGCTTCTACGACTTTCACGCCTTAAGGGTAGCCGGGGCGGAGGGGGCAAACTCGGTTGCTAGGTATCTTCCCGGCGAACATCTCATGGATGGAAGTAACGCTCGACGTGATGGGCTTCGAAGCGGTCTCTTTTGGGGTGACATCGGGGGCCATGTCTCAGATGCCGGACCGGTAGTGAGGATGTGGCCGCTCGAGTGTGAAAAGGGGGCGCGGATTTGCCTCCATAAGCGCTCTCTTGCTACGTCACCCTGTCCGGGCGTAATTTGATAGGGATCGCTCGGCTCAACCACTGGGCATCACCTCCTGAGCCGCCCCGCGCATGACGCCAGCCCCCTGGCTAGCGCGGGGCGGTTCTTCGTGGCGGTTAGCATCTCGACGGCAGAACTTGGACGCCACTGTTCCCGCGGGGTTCCCGTGGACCCGTATCTGGCCGCTCGGTTCGCGCAGGACTAAGAACCTGTAGTCGCACAGGGAATTCCTAGCCAAATTGCCGCCCATCCTGAGCTTACATGTGCCAGAGTTCGGGGATCGGATAGAGTTCCTGAGCCAAGCCCACGTGGAGAATGAAATGTCGAATGCATTCCGCTTAGGCAGAACTAAGCCGTGGCGGTTCCATCGTCAGCTCTTGGCCCTGGGAGCGTTTCTGACGGTGGTCACAACCGCCGTTTCTGGTTGCGGATCGACATCGGGGTCTGATCCCTCGCAGGCGGGCACTCCTGCGACGCGTTCCGGCACCCCAGGACACGTTTTCGTCATCAACCTCGAGAACAAGGGCTATGACCGGGTCTGGGGCAGCGGCTCACCGGCACCTTACCTGTCCGGCACTCTCCGCTCGCAGGGCGTCCTGCTAAGTAGCTATTACGGCATCTCGCATAATTCCTTACCAAACTACCTCGCCCAGATCTCCGGGCAGCTTCCCAACGACAGCACCAAACAGGACTGCCACACGTACACCCCGTTCACCTCCACCGGGGTCGACACCCAGGGCCGGCTACAGGGCGACGGCTGCGTTTTCCCGGCCGATGTCCCTACCCTCGCCGGGCAACTCGCCGGCGCCGGCAAGTCCTGGCGCGGCTACATGGAAGACATGTCCTCTCCCTGCCTGCACCCTGACCTGGGCGCCACCGACCCACATGTTGCGGCTGCCCCCGGCGACCAGTACGGCACCCGTCACAACCCGTTCATGTACTTCCGTTCCATCACCTCCAGCCCGGACTGCGCGAAAAATGTAGTGAACTATTCCGCGCTCCAGCAAGACCTGCGATCGGTAGGCACCACCCGGAACCTGTCCTTCATCACACCGAATCTATGTCACGACGCCCACGACAGTCCCTGCGCGGACGGCACCAGTGGAGGGCTGGGGACTGCCGACGCCTGGCTCAAGAACCAGGTCCCATCCATCCTGTCCTCCCCGGCCTTCCGGCAGGATGGAATGCTCATCATCACCTTCGACGAAGCCGACGGCGGCGCCGTCGGGCCATCCACGGGTGTTACCGGAGGAACGGAAGGAGGCAAGGTCGGAGCCCTGGTCATCTCCCCCTTCTCACCGTCCGCAGCGACCTCGGACCGCCCCTACAATCACTACAGCCTCCTAGCCAGCCTGGAAGAATTCTTCGGCCTACCCCGCCTGGCAGGGGCCTCAGAACCCGGCGTCAACACCTTCGGTGCAGACGTATACCGGTCAGGGAGCTGACGGTATCACCCCACGGTGATCGACTTCGGCCGCGGTGCGCAGTGCGAGAGCGGGACGGAAACCCACAGAGCTGGTAGTCACGCTGGGCCTGAATCAGTCGTCCCTGGGCCGAGGCTTTTGTTCCGTCGAGCAGGCCGCCGCAACCAGAGGTAAGGAGACGATGAGCCCGATCCCGGTCGGCAACAGGTGAAGCGCGCCGGAATCCGGCACAAGCGACCACATCAGGGCACCCATCAAGGCCCCACACAAGACCTGCACGGCGGCCCTGACCAGGAAATACTGCCGCTGTTTCTCCTCGCTCATGAATCGCTCTGCGTCGATTGTGCCGAACCAGTAGAAGTCACGCCTCCATACTGCGTGAGGCCTGGCTCCGGGCGGTCCTAGGCTTTGGGTGTGGCCCCGAGGGTGACGTCAACGTGTTGTGAAGTGCCCCCGCGCATGAGGGTGACACTGACGGTGTCCCCCGCTGCGTGTTCCCGGATTGACGCCGTCGCTTCTTCCGCGTTCTGAATGGCACGCCCGTCGAGGGCAGTGATGACGTCGCCGCTGGTGATGCCGGCGTTGGCAGCCGGGGTGCCGCCGCTGACGGCTGTCACTTGGGCGCCGGACGTGAACTGTGAACCGGAACCGGCCTGTGCATCAGCCAGACTGGCACCGAGTTGGCCGTGGCTGGCCGAACCACCGGCGATGATTTCCTGGGCGACGCGCTTGGCATCGTTGACCGGGATTGAGAACCCCACGCCGATGCTGCCCGATTGGCCTCCCGACGTGGAGGCCCCGGCAGAGGCAATCGCGACGTTGATCCCCAGGACCTCACCGGCACTGTTGACAAGGGGCCCTCCGGAGTTCCCCGGATTGATGGGGGCATCCGTCTGCAGGACGTTGATACTGATATCCGAAGAAGAGGTCCCGGTACTGTTTTGAGCCCCGGGCTGGGAGTAACGGTATCGGCGGCCGTTGCCTCCGGATCCATTGCTTCCGGAGGATCCGGAAGTGTCAGGCGCCGCCGACGACGCGATGCTGATGGTCCTGTTCAGAGCGGAGACGATTCCGTCGGTCACCGTGCCTTGCAGTCCCAGCGGTGCGCCGATCGCGATCACCTTGTCTCCCACGTTGGCCTTGGATGAGTCGCCCAAGGCGGCCGGGACCAGGCCCTGCGAGTCGATCTTCACCACAGCGAGATCGGACAACGGGTCCGTGCCGACCACGGTGCCCGGGTAGACGTTGCCGTCATTGGTACGGACCTCGATGCTCGCAGAAGCGGACTGCCCGTCAAGGGTCACGACGTGGGTGTTGGTCAGGATGTGGCCTTGCGCGTCAAGGATGATGCCCGATCCGGTGCCCCCGGCGCTGCCTGAGGTCGCCGAAATGGTCACCACGCTGGGAGACGCCTTTTTGGCCGCGGCGGTCACGGAAGCGGCTCCGTCCGTGCTGTTGACAACGACCTGAGCGGTCACCGGCGAGCTCACCGAAGCGGGGGCACCGGTGGGAGGTTCGAGGAGGGATCCGGCACCGGCTGCCGCCGCTCCGCCCAGCATCCCACCGGCCACGATCGCACCGATCAACACCGGAGCCCGAAACGTCCGTCCCCTCCGGGTCTGATGCCCTGGTGAAAATTCGGGACCCCGGCTAGATACAGTAGGGGCGTTGGCGGCCTGATCGGCCTCGTCCTGAAACATGGGATGGTCCTCCGTCGTGGGTAACCCCAGTCTTTGCCCTGCGGGTTAGAGGCCCGTGGGCGGCAACTGTGCATCAGCTGTGCACTATCTCTGGTTCATAGGGGCCGCTGGACGCTGACGATCCCTGGAAGAGGGAGCCGCCGTGACCGGTCCGGGATGTCATCTCCCGCTGCTGGGTGCTTTCACCTGGGGCTGCGCCCTCCAGCAGGGACGGCACGAGAAACCAGAGCCGATATAAATGCTGCCAGTGCGAGGCTGACAGTGCCTGTTCCCCACCCCAGGCCGCCGCGCTTGGAGGGCATTGCCGTCTAGTCAGCAGTACGCGGCGAGGCCACCCAGAGCCATACCGAGGACGAAGGCGGTCAGGACAGCGGCCCAGTAGAACACCCCACGCCGCCGGGCTGTACTTGTAGAAGAAATTGCGGCCCGGTCGTGCGGAGCGCATTCCTCGTGGCTTGCTTGACGCTCCCCCCCTGACCACCAGTCCGGGCTTAATGAACCCAAGGGTCGGGCCTTGGCTTTTGTTCCTGTCGCCGGAATTGGAACGCTGAAGGTGCTCTCTAGCAGCTCTATGGGATCGGTAGAGCTGTCGTAGCGGGCTGGCTGTCGCCGGGTGGTGATGAGTGAGCTCCAGCGGACCAGCGCCGGGAAGTGGCTTTTTAGAACAGACCGTCTTGGTATGGTCCGGCGTCCTCGCGGTTTGCGTTCGGCGGGGCTTGATGCCGGTTAGCAGCCCGCGGGCCAGAGTCAGGAGACAGACGGAGGTTCCCGCCTTCAAGTCTGTGCCGCGCTTGGCGGCCGGTCGCTACTTGGAACTGCAAGCCGGGCACACACCTAGCGGGGCCGTTTTCGAACCCGCCGGGCGCCGAGGCGCAGTGCCCTGGTCTCACCAGAGCTCGTTGGGTTCGTCAAATGCGTCACGCAGATTCCACAGCTCAACAAAATCGGCCAGGGATAAGGCCTTGAGTTGGGCTTTGATGAACTGGTGCAGATCGCGGGCTTGTGCTCGGGTGTAGGTCTCGCGGTACAGGATGTGTCCGTCACAGCGGAGGATAAGGACGTCTGCATTGGCCGGACTGCCTCGCCGAGAAAGTCTCCGACGCACCTGCGCCTCGAGGTGCAGGCCGGCCGTGACGGACCCGTCCGACCTCATGAAGGGACCTCCCGCAGGACGTCGCCACGGCAATGTGCGGCAATGTTCATGCTTTCTCTCCTCAAGGAAAAGGAAACGCTTCGACGGTTGACCACGACACCGGACCGACAACCGCCGGATGTTTACATCAGGTGATGCTCTCGGCCGGCGCACCGTGGGACAGTCATTATCATCATTCTCCCGCGGAATCCCGTGTGGCTGTCGTGAATTGCCGCCGGCTCCCGGAGGCCCGGACTGGGCAGATCTTTGCACGCTGGGCGGTGAGGGGTGGGCTCGTCCCGGGAACGTACCCCTGCTTCGAAGCCTCTTTCGCCGCCCGACGCTGGGTCCGGCAGTGAATGCCGCCGTACGGCATGCCCTGGCCGGCGGCGGTGAACGGCTCACGGCCGAGGCCAAGACCGAGACCACGACGCAGATGCCGCGGTGTTAGGACCACCGTCGGGGGGTCCTAAGGGGGTGGGCGGTCGACGGATCTGCCGGACATTGAACGGCGTCCGCCCGGTGGCGCGCCTGGACGTGATCGGGCTGGAGTCCGTTGCATCCGCTCAGGCCGCTGTGTCCCGGGCCGGGAATTTAGCAGCGGCGCGGGAGTGCCTGTTTTAAGAGAGCGGGGCCCAGTCGTTACCGACCGGGCCCCGGGTGGCCGTTCTCAGTGTCTTCTCAGCATCGGTGCCCTACGATGAGGGCCATGGTTTCTTTGGCGCTGCCTGCCGGTCTGTTGGCCCGACCCGTTGCAGGGCTGCTCCCGCCATGGCTTGATCCGAACGAGTTTCTTCGTGATCCTTCCCTGGCTCCTTGGGTCGTCGGGGTCGTGTGTGTGTTCCTGTTCGTTGAGACCGGTCTTCTGGTGGGGTTCTTCTTGCCGGGGGATTCGCTTCTTTTCACGGCGGGGCTGCTGGTGGCCACCGGCACTATCCAGGTGAGTATTCTTTTTTTGGCGGCCGCCGCGTTTGTGGCCGCTTTCGCAGGCGACCAGGTCGGATATCTAATCGGCCGCAAAGCGGGGCCTGCGGTATTTCGGAAAGAGGATTCCCGGTTCTTCAAGCGCAGATACGTGGACCAGGCGCACGGCTTTTTCGAGAAGTACGGACGCCGGTCCGTTGTTTTGGCCCGCTTTGTTCCGGTAGTGCGGACGTTCCTTCCGGTCACGGCGGGCGTCGCCCGGATGGGTTACCGTTCCTTCCTCGCCTTTAATGCCATCGGGGCTGCCTTGTGGGGCATCGGGGTGACGTTGCTCGGGTTCTGGCTGGGACGCTACGAATGGATCGGTGCGAACATTGACCTGATATTCGTCGTCATCGTGGTCATCTCTTTCGTCCCCATCGCAGTCGAACTGCTCAAGAGCCGGCGACGGACGGCCGCCGGACCGGAACCGCAGCACGAAAGATCCTGACCCTGCAGGGGACGCAGGCGTCGGGGACCGGCCGGAGCTCTTACCAGGCGGCCACTCACGTTCACAGGTTGTCCGCCGGACAGCGGCCGAGTATGAGCGCCAAGACTGACTGCCCCGTTTACACGCCTTTCACCGGCACCGGGTTTGATTCGCAGAGGCGGCTGATGGGCGATGGGGGCATGTTCTCCGTCCAAGTACGCGCCATCGCAGGGCAGCTGAACGGAAAAGCAAATAACCTGGCGTGCTTACATGGAGGACATGTCCGTTCCCTGCCAGCACCAGAAGCCCGGTGCCGTCGACGGGCATGTGGCGGCTTCGCCCGGGGACCAGTACGGCACCCGCCACAGTCCGTTCGAGTAACTCCGTTCCCTGACCTCCACCCGAAGTGCGCGAAGAACGTGCTCAACTGCTCCAAGCTCGCAACAGACCTCCAGTCGGTCAACATCACGGCCACCCTCTCCTACATCACCCCCAACCTCGGCCACGACGGGCAGACAGTCCCTGCGTGGAGACGGGCACGACAGTCCCTGCGTGGAGACGGGCACGACAGTCCCTGCGTGGAGACGGGCACGACAGTCCCTGCGTGGACGGGACCGCCGGCGGCCTCGGTACGGCGGATGAATGGTTGAAGAACCAGGTGCCGGCGCTTATGGCCTCCTCCGCTACCAGCAGGACGGCATGCTGGTGATCACCTTTGACGAGGCCGACGGCGGGGCCGTCGGGCCCGCGAGGGGCGTCACCGGCGGCCACATCGGGCGGCACGGTCGGCGCCCTGGTGCTCTCCCCGCTCACTGCCCCGGCCAGCAAGCCGGCCCGCCCCTATAGCCATTACAGCCCACGGGCCAGCTTGGAAGACATCTCCGCCCTGCCGCTTCTCGCGGGCGCCGGCGATCCGGGGCAACACCTTCGGCACCGATGTTTTACCGTTCCGGTCCCTAGGAAACGCCGCTCCGCAAGGGGGTGAAGGGGGTCCTTTCGTTTGCGGTCGGTTTTTGGTCAGGCGGAGCGTGCGCCGGTCGTTAGGGCCGAGGCGGCTTCGGGGCGTGAGCTTTCCCCGTTCGGGACGGTGGATGGTGGCCGGTCTGGTTGATGGGCGGTTTTTTGTATGTGGCGCGTCCGAGGACATGGCGGGCCAGCGTCAGGGTTTCGCGGAGTTTGATGGCGGGGAGGTATGCGCGGGTGATGGCGTTGCCGATGGCCGGAAGGGCGGCCGCGTCAGGGTAGAGCATGTACAGGGGTTCGTAGCGGGGCTGGAATTTTGCTTTGAATGCCAGCAGGGACCTGAACCCGTAGACAGGTTCCAGGGCCGCGCCGAGCCGGCCTAGGAAGCGGTCGAGACCGCCGGTTCCTCCCGTTTCGGGGGTTTCCACGGTGGATGGTGTGGTGCCGGCGTGCCGGGCCAGTGGTGCTCCGGAGAGACTGATATAGCGGCAGCGCTCGGCTTGGAGGTCCAGGGCTGCGGAGGCGATGAGGAATTCAATGCCGGCACGGAACCCTGTACTGCGGCGCCGCATGAAGTCCAGGGTCCAGCCTTCGATAGCGCCGTTGCGGTAGACGGGCAGCCAGGAAGTAACGGCGTGGATCTGGTGGGTGTCGTCGATGGCGAGCAGCAGGCGGACGTTGGGGTCGTTGAGTTCGTCCAGGCCGCCGAGGGTGAAGCCCATTTCCGGGACTTTTTTATCGGCTACCCATTCTTCGGAGATTTCCTGGATCTGGGCGGACAGGGTGAGGGGTGCGTCATGGTAGGTGGTCCATTCGGCGCGGATCCCGTTTTTGGCCGCGTTGTTCAGGGCCGTGCGGATGTCCTGGAATTTTTTTCCTTTGAAGGACAGCGTGTCCAGTTCCAGAATGGTTTCCTGGGCTACCTGCACGGATCCCCAGCCAAGAGAAGCTGCGTGGTCGCGCAGGTGTTGGGGTACGGAGTAGAAGCACGGTGTCCAGCCGTGACCGGTGCAGAATGCTGTGAACTCCGCCAAAGAGGACTCTCCCTGGTGCCCGGGGCCGACCGGGCCTCCAAGGGTCAGGGCGATCCCGGCGATGGTCCGGTAGGCAATGAAGCTTTCTCCGGTGGCGGAGAACCAGTAGGTGTTCCCCGGCCAGGTTGTCATCCACGACAGGGTGCTGCCCTGCCCTGTTTTCAGAATTTCCCGGGCCCGGGCGGTCCCGGCGACGTGCTGGGCCGGGACCGGGTGCAGGAATGTTTTGAGGATCAGGACGGCGGTGACGGCCCAGAAGACGGTGCCGGTGCCTTCATAGAGGATGACCGCGGGTGTGCTTTGGGGGAAGAACGCCGGGGAGAGATCGAGCAGGTATCCCAGCGGCAGGAACCTGTCGGGAATATCGGCCAGCAGGTCAAGCGGCGCCGGAACGGGCGTGAAGCCGGGGGCCAGGAGGATGCCGGCGAGCAGGTAGACCGAGGCCAGGGCGGCGGCTGTTTTCCCGGCGCTGACCGCGAGGCTCCGGTAGGTTCCTGCCGGGGCGGTGAGGGGGAACAATTTGCGGGTCAGCAGCAGCACCAGCGTCAGTGCCACCGGCAGCAGCAGCGGCAGTATCAGGGCCAACGGGTGCGTGTAGCCGGGGACCTCGATAGGGCCCGCCGCTTCGCCGGCAGCGGTGTTTGCGGGCACCGGGGACAACGCTGCGGCAATGGTGATTCCTGCCAGAACGGACAATGCCAGCTCGATCAGCACGGCGCCGGCCCAGGCGAAGCGGCGTCCCCGCCGCAGCCCGTCGGAGAGCAGCAGCAACAAGAACGACGGGAGGACGGCCATG
Source organism: Arthrobacter sp. BPSS-3 (assembly GCF_044628475.1). Taxonomy (NCBI): domain Bacteria; kingdom Bacillati; phylum Actinomycetota; class Actinomycetes; order Micrococcales; family Micrococcaceae; genus Arthrobacter; species Arthrobacter sp. BPSS-3. Next base: position 77,237 of record NZ_JBIMMV010000011.1, on the reverse strand, counting down.
AAGATCCCGCCGGCACCGGCGCGCAGCTGCAGTTGCGCCCTCGCGCATTCCTTGGCCTGTCCAGGGTCTGTGCAGAGGCTTTGGAGTGTCTGCGGGTCTACGGGCTGGATGTTCGTAAACAGGAACCGCAACACCGAGAGGGGCCCGGCGGCGTGCGGGGCCAGGCCGGCGACGACAGGTCCGACGGCGGACACGGCCACCAGCAGGGCGACCAGGACCCGGCCTTCGTGCCGGGAGGTGACGGGACGGCCGAACCGGGGTGCCCTGCCATGCAGGACCGGGCCGAGGAGGGCGCCGGCAACGGCGGCTCCGAGCCGGACCAAATCCGCGAACCCGCCTGTATAGAGGGCCAGCAGAATCAGCAGGGCGAAGACGGCCAGGCGGATCCGGCGCCGCCAGAGGGTGGGCATGGTCGCCGTGCCGGCCATGAGTGCCCCAGTGATGAGTGCACTGGGGCCGAGGAAGAGGTGCCCGCTCATTTCGCGTGTCCAGGCACCCATCACCTGGTGCGCGGCGGCCAGGAAGCCAAGAGCGGCGGCGATTCCCAGGATCTGGGAGCCAAGGGCGGCTGCAGCGAACCGCGCACTGCCCATCCGTGGTTCCAGGGCCAGCCCCACCACCAGGGTCAGGGCACTTCCGAGCAGGTACCCGGTCAGGTTATGCGCCCAGAAACCTGAGGCGGGCAGCGCCCACCAGTGGCCGGGCACAGAGTGTGCCGCCGCGGCCACGTTCGGGCGCAGGGTCCCGGACGGGCCGTCGATGAGACTGGACGACACCGCTCCCGCGGCCCAAAAGATGAAAATCCAGCCAAGTGTGGCCGGCGCGCGGCGCAGCTGCCGGAGCGCAAAGGCCAGTGCCCTTGGAATGACCGGTTTCCCGGGCTCCTGAGGGGTCGCAGCCACAGGGTTCCTTTCAACGGAGGGGTAGCACGCTGACACGGGAATGACCCTCCAGGGCCTCTTTCCGCCCGGTTTACCCCCGGGTACGGTCCGTGGCCGTGCGGTCTAACTTCCGGATCAGCTGCACGCGGCCGATCCGGGGTGCAATGAGGGTATTCCATACCGGCAACCAGGCCAGGACCGCCGCGGTGCTGATGAACACCGAACCGGCCACGTCACTGAGGTAATGGACCCCGAGGTAAAGGCGGGAGAACGCGACGACTGCCGCGAAAAGCGAACCCGCGACCAGCGCTGCCAGCCGTTGACCCTTGCTGCGGGCCAGGACCAGCACGGCGGCGAGGACCAGGGAGACGGCGAAGGCCGTGTGGCCGGAGGGGAAACTGTTGTGGCCTGTTTCAACGACCAGGGACGCTGTCACGTCCCCCGGCGGCCGGGAGCGGCCCACCAGTGCTTTGACCGCTGATGAGGCCAGCCAGCCGGCGGCGACGACGGACCCGAACGCCACCGCCTGCACCGGGTTGCGGCGGACGCCCAGCAGATACAGGCAGATGACCAGGACGAGCGTCACCGCTCCTACCGGTCCCAGTCCGTAGTGGATGGCCTCGCTCAACCCGACCAGGGCGCTGTTCCGGCCGTGGCTCAGGGCAATGTCCAGTCCCAGTTCCGGTGACACCGGCCCGAAAGACTTCGCTACCATTCCGGCCGCGGCGGTGGTGGCGAAGATGGAGGCGGCCACGGTGACCCACCACCAGGACTGTAGTCCGGGAAATATTGTGCTCCGGCGGGCCGGGGAGGTATCCATGGTGCAGTCCTGACAGTTCGAGTGCTGATGCGCGGGGCGTGCCACCAGCTTGCGGCACCGGCTCTGAGAAGAACCTGAGAGGGGCTTCGACGTTTCTCAGGTTCCGCACAACAGGACTCCGGGATACTGCAGCTATCAAAGGAAAGGGGTGCGGACATGCGGGTTCTGCTGGTCGAGGACGAAAAGATGCTGGCCGAGACGGTCCGGCGCGGGCTGGTCAATGAGGGGTTCGTGGTGGATGTCACCCATGATGGTGTCAGTGGTTTGTGGGCTGCGACGGAGAACCCGTATGACGTGATTTTGTTGGATCTGATGCTTCCGCTCAAGAACGGTTACGACGTTCTGAAGGAGTTGCGGGAGCGGCTGGTCTGGACCCCGGTGCTGATGCTGACGGCCAAGGACGGGGAATACGACCAGACGGACGCCTTCGATCTGGGAGCTGATGATTACCTGACGAAGCCTTTCAGCTTTATCGTCCTCGTTGCCCGGATCCGTGCCCTGATCCGGCGGGGCGCGCCGGAGCGGCCTGTCACCCTCACGGTGGGTTCGCTGACGTTGGACCCGGGCAGCCGCAGCGTGCGCCGGGGCGATACCGTCATAGAACTGACGGCCCGGGAGTACGGTCTGCTGCATTACCTGATGCGCAGCCATGGCCAGGTCGTGTCCAAAGCCCAGATCCTCGACAACGTCTGGGATCCGGCGTTTGAAGGCGGCGACAACGTGGTGGAGGTCTATATCGGCTACCTGCGGCGCAAGATCGATACCCCGTTCGGGCTGCAGACCCTGGCCACGGTCCGGGGCATGGGGTACATGCTGGGCGCCGACCGGCCGGCCGGGTGAAAAACCTCCGCCCTTGCCCTGATTGTCCTGGTCCGGCGCGGTGCCTGAGGCCGTCTGCGGAGGTTCCGGCGCCGGTCGGGCCGGGGCTGGCTTAGGCGGTGCCGGCGTGGAACCGCCGGTGTGTGTGCGGGGCGGCTTCGCCGAATTCGAGTTCCTCCTCGATCAGCCGCTCGTCGGTGTGGACTTCCTTGGGGTAGCCGGTGAGGACGTCCAGGTCAGAGCCGCCGGGGCTGTGTACTGCCGGGGCGGCAGTGTGGGCAGGTGTCGCCGGCGGCGGGGTTTTTCCGTGCTCCGCCGCGGACGCCGAGCCCATTCCGAGGCTCAGAGCGACGACGATCGCCAGAGCGGTGCCGGGTATGCTGCGAAGGTTCATGGGGACCACATTTCCTCACCGCTGCTGAGGAACCGCTGTGACGCTCTGTCCCGCAACCCCGGCTTCCGCGGTCCGGATACCGCCGGTGCCAGGCCGGGGCTCCCGGATGGCTGCGAAGCCGGCCGGACTCTTACGGGGTTTCCGGCGCCCGCGGGTCTCCCGCCGTGACCGGGTCCTTTGGTTGGCGGGGTTCAGGTGCCGGGGCGAAGCCCAGTTCGAAGCGGCATCCGCCGCCGGGGGTTTCGCCGGTGCGGATCCAGCCGTGGTGGGCTGTCATGATGCCGGCGGCGATGGCCAGGCCAAGGCCGCTGCCGCCGCTTTCGCGGGACCGGCTTTGATCCAGCCGGACGAACCGTTCAAAGATCCGGTCCCGGTCGGCCGCCGGCACCGGCGGGCCGTCGTTATCGATCGTGATCTGTGCCCCGCTGCCGGTGTTGCGCAACGTGATGCTGATCCGGGACGCGGCGTGCCGGTCGGCGTTGTCCAGGACGTTGCGTATGACCTGGGTCAGGCGCCGCGGGTCCCCGGTGGTACGGGAGGGTTCGAGGCTGACTTCGATCCGGCGGGTGCTGGTGGAGCGCAACCGGCGGACTTCTTCGTTCAGGACATCGTCGAGGTCGACATCTGTGGTTTCCAGGCGCAGGCCGCCGTCGTTCGTTTTGGCCAGGGTCAACAGATCCTCGACCAGGTACCGCATGCGGGCCGTTTCGCCGGCGAGAACGGTTTTCATGTGTTCCCAGGTCGCCCCCGAGGTGTCGGCGGCGGCGATCTCCACACCGGCGCTGAGGGTCGCGAGCGGGCTGCGGAGTTCATGGCTGGCATCCGAGACGAAGCGGCGCTGTTCCTGGTCCGAGGCCTGCAGCCTGCCCAGCATCATGTTCATCGTCTCCGCCAGCGCCTGGATCTCATCACTGGTCGGCGGGACGTCAACGCGGCCGTCCAGGTTCCGGGCGCTGATCCCTGCGACCTGGCCGCGGATCCGTTCAACCTGCCGCAGGGACCGGCCCACCAGCACCCAGACCGACACGCCCACAACTACCAGTAACAGCGGGGTGGCTCCGAGGATGAACCAGGCCACGGTGGACACCGTATCCGCCTGGACCTGCACCGTCGCGGCCACGACGACGGTGTAAAGGCGACCGCCGACGTCGGTGCCGGTCGCGACGATCAGGAAATCATCATCATCGCGCAGACTGGGCAGCCCGGACACATCCTGCGTGAGAGTCTGCCCGTGACCGGGCCGCAGGGAAGTGAGGGCAACCGTCTTCGCCGCCGGCACCGAGGCGGCAAAAACCGCCCCGCCGGGAGTAAGGATCTGCACATACTGGCCGGTGTGGGCGGTCGAGACAATGTATTGGCCCGCTTCGGCGACATCCTGCCCGGAGATCTGCGCGATCACATCCGCCGCCTGCCGCCGGGCGGCCGTTTCCGTTGAAGCGACCAAAGAGGTCTGCAGCAACACGAGCAGGACCAGCCCGCCCACGGCCAGAGCGGCCGCGACCACCAGAACCGCAGTTGCCGTGGCGCGCTTGCGCACACCCCACCGCGCGCCGCCGGCAGAGGGCAGAACCCGGTCAGTATCCATAATCCAAGGATGGGCCCGGCACGGTGCAGATACCAAACCCCTCCCGTGGCAGGGTACCGGATCCGGTTCAGCGGGATCTCAACCGGGTTAAGGGTCCTCTCAGGTCCCGCGGGACACACTGGATCCATAGCCCCCCGCACCGGGAGGCGCCGGCGGACCCGCAACCCGCCACGAAAGGAGCCGGACATGAACGTCAAAGACCTGAAAGCCAGGACAAAAATCGTCATCGTCAGCGCAGGAGTCCTCGGCCTGGCCGGACTCGGCATCGGGGCGGCAAACGCTGCCACCCCCTCCCCGTCACCGACCACCTCTCAGTCCGTCACCGCGGATACCCCCACCCCGGGTGACACGGCCGACGCGCCGGGCACGGTGGAGAAGGCCACCCCCGGCGACGCCGCCGACGCCCCGGGCGCGGCCGAGGGAACCGATAAGGCAGACGCCCCTGAAGCCCCCGGTGATACCGGGCCGAACGTCGAACAGACCGGTGAGCACACCGATCCGGGCGACGCCCCCGGAACCCCGTAACACCGGGCTCCCAGGGAAACCAGCCGGCGGCACGGACCCCCCGCCCTCGCCGCCGGCATACCAGGACCCGCGAAGCGCCCCGGCTTCGCGGGTCTTCCTGTCCCCGGTAACAAACCTCCGGCGGCCACAATGTCCTGACCTGTTAGAGGGCCCGTATGATCACCCTGACCGGAGTGGAGCTGTTGAGCGGGGCAGTCCCGGCCTGCACCGCTGTTACTGCCGCGGCGGCCGCGCTCTTCCTGCTGATCCGCCGCCGGCGGCGCTGGTGGATGGCCGCCGGCACGGCGTTTCTGGCCGCAGCACTGCTGGCTGCGGGGACGGGCTGGGTTCTGGTCCACGCCGCGGGGGTTTCGGCCCAGGAGCTGCCGCTGCCTGTGACCGTGTGGATGGGGCTCGCGTACTGGGCTGTGCTGTTGGCCGGGCTGAACCTGGCCGGAAGCTCCCGGCGCCGCAGAATCCTGGCACCGGTGGCCATGGCGGCGCTGATTCTGGTGGCGGCGTTACAGGTGAACATCTACTACGCCGCGTACCGGACCCTGGGTGACATGACCGGGGCCAGTACCGCCGCCATCGGGGCGCTGCCGCAGGCCGCGCGCGCGGTACCCCGGCACCATGCCCGGGCCGGCGTCCGGCCCGAAGACCGGCCCGGTGGCCTCGACCTGGGTGAAGCCGCCGGGGCTCCCCGCGGCCGGGACGATTAGCTCGGTGCAGATCCCGGGTATCGTTTCAGGTTTCGCTGCCCGCCCCGGGTATGTCTATCTCCCCCCGGCCTACCAGGCCCCGTCCCGGCCGGCCCTGCCTGTCCTGGTCCTGGTGGCGGGCCAGCCCGGCTCACCGGCGGACTGGATCACCGCCGGAGGAGTAGCAACAACCATGGATGCCTTCGCAGCAGCGCACGAAGGGCTCGCTCCCATTGTTGTTGTCCCGGATGTCAACGGCTCGGCAGCGGGGAACACCATGTGCATGGATTCGAAGATCGCCAACGCCGGCAGCTATCTCACCACCGATGTTCCGGCGTGGATCAAGACCACCCTGAGAGTGGATCCGGCCCCGGCCCGCTGGGCGGTCGGCGGGTTCTCTTTCGGCGGGACCTGCGCCCTGCAGATGGCCGCCCTGCACCCGGACATCTACCCTTCAGCGATCGACCTCAGCGGCGAAGCCGAACCCGCGCTGGGCCCGGACCGGTCCGCAACTATCGCCCGGGCGTTCGGCGGCAACACGGCAGCCTTTGATGCGGTCTCGCCCCTGAAGGTCCTGGCCGCCGGGCACTACAGCCACAGCAGGATCTACCTTGCCGCCGGGGCGCAGGATGGAACGTTCTCCGGATACCAGGCCCGGACCGCTGACGCGGCCGCCAAAGCCGGCATGAGTGTCAGGGCCGTCCTGGTCCCGGGCCAGGGGCACTCCTGGGAGATCCCCCGACAGACGATGGGACCGGCCCTGGACTGGTTGGCGCCGGCCCTGGGCCTGAGCCGCTGACGCCCTGGGGTTCAAGAACGAGCGTCCGGGGTCCAGGGGTTCAGGCCCCGTCCTCAGGTTTCTCTTACCGGCGTCGTCATAAGTTGCGGTGTATGACGGACATGGCAATCGAAACCAGCTCACTGGCTAAGGCTTACGGATCCAAGCAGGCCCTCCAGGCCCTGAGCCTCGAGGTCCCCCGAGGGGAAATCTTCGGGCTGCTCGGACACAACGGGGCGGGTAAAACCACCACCGTAAACATCCTGACCACCCTGCTGCCGGCTACGTCCGGCACAGCCCGCATCGCCGGCCATGACGTGGCCACCGGCGCTGACCTGGTGCGCCGCTCGATCGGTTACCTGCCGGAGAATGTCCAGTTCTACGACAACCTCACCCTCACCGAGAACCTGACGTTCTTCGCCAGGCTCTCCGGGATAGCGGCCCCCGCAGCCCGGATCGAAGCGGCCCTTGAGGCCGTGGACTTCACCGGTCACGGCCACGAGAAAATGTCCACCTTCAGCAAAGGGATGCGTCAACGCGCCGGCATCGCCCAGGCCATCCTGCACGAACCGGCGGTGCTGTTCCTGGACGAACCGACCTCCGGGCTGGACCCGCAAGGGGTGGCCAACCTGCGGGAAATCATCATCGGCCTCAACCAGTCACTGGGAATGACGGTGTTCATGAACACCCACCTCCTGGCCGAAGTGACCAAAACGTGCACCAGCATCGGAATCCTCAGCTCAGGGCGGCTGATCTACCAGAACTCCGTCGCGGCCACCCTCGGGGCCTTCCCCGACCAGGCATCCCTGGAAGACATCTACCTCCACATCGAAGCCGGCACCCCGTCATGAATCCCTGGGCCGCCACCGTCAGTCATGAACTGCGCAGCGCCGGACGTGAACGTCTGCCCCAGCTGCTCCTGGCCGTGTTTATCGGCATGACCGCAGTCTCGGCGTTCATCGGCTCGGCCGCGAAGGCAACCGTCACGAACGTGTACAACTCAGCCGCCGGCCAGGGACTGACAAGTGCCCCTAACCCCTTCGGCAACGTCCCGGCCCTCTACTACGCCCGCAATACCGTCATTTACATCCTCCTGATCGGGGCTCTCCTGGCCGTTGTGACCGGTGTGCAGTCCGGGATGCGGGACCGGCGTGCCCGGACCCTCGACCTGGTCCTGACCCGGCGCCTGTCCCCGGCCGGGTACCTGGCCGCGAAATTTACCGGCATCAGCCTGGGACTCCTGGGCGTGCTGGCAGCCTCGGCGCTGATCAGCATGGCCTCCATCAGCGCGGTCACCGGCAGCATCCCGGCACCCGGCCAGCTGCTCCGGCTCACCGCCCTCTTTGCCCTGGCATGGATCTTCCTGCTCTTCTTCGTGGCCCTGGGCATGCTGGCCGGGCTCCACGCCTCCAGCTACACCGCCGCGCTCCTGATCCCCATCGTGGTCTGGAGCGTCATTATTTTCGTCCTGCCCCTGCTCGGCACCGCCGTTCACCCGGTCTCGCTGCTGAACCCGGTGACACCTCCCACAGCCCCGCAGACCGGGATCTTCGCCGTCACCGGCGCCCTCACCGGCCCCCTGTCCCTCGGGGAGCAGTTCAAACACGTCGCCTCGATCCTGCTGCAGGACCCCCAGGCCACCGGCACGATGACCGGCGGGATCACGGTCATCCTGGCCTTCCTCGCCGCCGGGGTCACCCTGATCGTCCTGACCGGCCGCGCGAGCATGCGAAAGGAACTCCATGACTAGCCTCCTCACGCTCTGCGGGAAGGAAATCCGGGACCTGTCCCGAAACCGCTCCATGCGGCTGCTGATCACCTTCCTGGCCCTCATCGTCGTGCTCTCCGTCCTCGTAGCGGCCGCAGACTTCCGTGCCAAAACCGCTGACTACACCAGCTACCTGGCCGCCCTCAAAGCCAGCGGCGGCACCGTCACCGCCCCACCCCCGGACCTCTTCCCGCTGCAGATGCTGCGGGCAGCGATGGAGTACCTGGAAATCGTCGGGGCACTCTTCGCCGTGATCCTCGGCTACGGACTGATCGCCAAGGAAAAAAACAACGGCACCCTGCAACTGATCTTCACCCGTCCCCTGGGACGCCACAGCTTCGCCGCCGGCAAAATCCTGGCCGCCTTCACCATCTGGGCCGCCGTCACCGCAGCCCTGTTCTCCGTCATCACCGCGGCCCTGCTCATCGCCGGCAACGCCCCCCTGACCGGCACAGACCTCACCCGACTAGTACTCGCCGCAGCCCACACCACCATCTACCTGACCATGTGGTCGCTCGCCGCGCTGGCCCTGGCCGCCCTCACCCGGACCCCGGCCACCGGCCTGGTACTGGCCCTGGTCCTCTGGCTCATCGTCGTTCTGGTGATCCCCCAGATCGGCGACACCATGGATCCGGACAACCAGATCCCCGGAGGGCTGTTCGCAAGCCTCCAAATCGACAAAGCACACGAACACGCCGTTATGGCCAACTTCACCGGCTACGAAACAGCCCGCGACCTCATCGAACAAACCTCCCTCACCAAACAATACGAACGCCCCCTCTTCGCCTGGCTCGGTATCAAAAACCAATACAACCAACAGAGCCCCGCCTATGTATGGGCCCAGACCTTCAACCACACCCTCTGGCTCCTCGCCGGCTTCACCGCAGCAACGGGCTCCGCGGTCCTGGCCGCCACCCGGCACAAACTCCTCCGAAAGGCCTAAGAACAATGAAAACGCCCGCCCTTAAAAAAATCCTCCCTCTGGCCCTCATCACCATCGCCATCCTGGCCACCATCCTGATCTGGCAAGGGGCCTCCAGCCCCGGCAGCCCCACGGCCGCCACCACCGGCACCGCCGCGGCCGCCCCCGCAGCGACCGTACTTCCCGTGACAAAAAACCCCATCACCGCCACCGGGACCGCCCCCGGACTGACCATCAGCAAGGCCAAGGCCGAAGACAACACCGACCCGCAAACCAACGCGCCAGTTCCGGACCGCCTTCAGTTCACCCTGAGCAACTCCACCCCCGCGCCGCTTACCGGCCTGGAGGTGTACTACACCATGAAAGACACCGCCACCGGACAGACAGAGTCCTACTACCAGAAACTCGACGGCCTGACCCTGGCACCCGATTCCTCCGCGACAGTGTATTTCGACAACACCACCGGCACCGGACACTACCCGGAGAACAAATACAGCCTCTACCGAACCTCCACGAACGAAGTAAAAATCAACGTCGAAGCCGCCGCACCCGGACTCGCCCCGGTCACCGCCACCGCCACGAAAGCCAAAGGCACCGGAGAAAAAATCGACTAACCCGGAGCACCCTACTGGTCAAGCACTGGTGCAGGAATAAGACTCAGGACGCCCTCAGGAACCGCCAGCCATGCTGGTAGTACCGGAACGAAACCGCAGGAGACACCATCATGCAGATCCCTACTAGCCCGAACCCGGCTGCCGGCACCGGACCCCCTGCGCCCCGCGGACCGACAGCAGAGGGCCAGCTCAAGACTTGGATCATCGACGCCGTCCGCAACGCCGGCCTCCTGCCCGCTTACCTCATCATCAAAGCCCTGTTCTTCGCCCAAGAGGACCCGAGAAAAAAGACCAAAACAACCTTCCAGCCCACCCACGCCCAAGAAGAAGGGGAACACTTTGAGTTCGCAACAACAACTGACTGCACTGAACGACACACCTGCCAGTCGTCCCGAACGTGACAATGGCACCCCCGTGACACTGGAGCTACAGGCGGAGGAAATCATCCAGACCATCCTGTCGGGAACGGATCCAGCAGCCGCGCCCGCCAGGCACCGGCTACGCAGCCTGCTCGCTGTCCACCCCGACGACCACATCACCGTACTCAGAGACCACCTGATCCAGGCTCGCGCACCGCTGCCCCCGCCTCCGGACCTGCCCGCCGTAAAACAACACCCGGAAACGGGCCCGCCGTTCCCCGCCACGACCGATGGAGCACAGTCATGACCTTGCTACCGGAAACAGCACTCCGCCCCGGCACCGCGGCGGCCTCCCCGAACCGCCGTTACTGGCTCTTGTACCAAACGGACGGGAACCTCGTCCTTTACGGCCCCGACGGTCCTCTGTGGGATTCCGGGACCAACGGCCGCGGCGCCGGGACATGCATCATGCAAGCCGACGGGAACCTCGTCCTCTACGGCCCCGACGACGAATACGTATGGGACAGCGAAACCGATAACAACCCCGGAAGCCGGCTCGTCATCCAGGACGACGGAAACGCAGTCATCTACCGGCCCGACGGTTCCCCGCTGTGGGCAACGGAAACACGCCAGCTGCCAGGCAGCGCCGAATCGCACGTCCTGCAGTCAGGATCAACGCTGACTCCCACCCACGGAATCAGGTCCGCCAACGGGCTCTACGGACTTCTCTACCAGCTCGACGGGAACCTCGTCCTCTACGGCCCCGACGGTCCTCTGTGGGATTCCGGGACCAACGGCCGCGGCGCCGGGACATGCATCATGCAAGCCGACGGGAACCTCGTCCTCTACGGCCCCGACGACGAATACGTATGGGACAGCGAAACCGATAACAACCCCGGAAGCCGGCTCGTCATCCAGGATGACGGAAACGCAGTCATCTACCGGCCCGACGGAAACCCGACCTGGGTAACCGGAACTCACTAGGGTTGCAGGATGCGGGAGTCCACGCCCTCACCGCCCTGTGAACAAACCGCCGCCGTGGCCCGCCGGTAACCGGAAGGAGGAAAAAGATGGCCGCCTCGACCACATCAACTGTTTGGCTGAAGCGCGCGCTCAAAGACCGCTGCTCGGCGGTCGGGCATGCAAATCCTCATCTTCTTGAGCTGCATCCAATCCGCCATCACCGTCGCCGCCCTCCGCCGCGGGCTGCGGCAATCCATGCCTCCTTATTCGACACCACACAATGACCTACCAAGCCCACCGGCGCCACGCGGTTCCTCAACCTTCTCCGAGGCCAACCCGCCCAAATCGGTGTTCCGGCCGGGGACCGTCTGAGGAACGGTGTGTGAGGGTCAGGTTTGATCCAAAAAGACGGCGGCGTCGGAGTCCACGACCAAGATGACAGGGGCAACGATCGGTCCTGTGACGGGAGAGGTCATCGACCAGAAATTGGGAGCAGTTCCTGCGCAGGTTATAGGCCGGGCCCGAGCCAGTAGGCCCGGGCTGGCCACGAGCATGGCCAGAGGCCGATCTCAGCCAAGGAAAGCAACGGCATCCGGGCGAAGATCGTGCTGACGGGGATAGACCCGGTGGAGATTCAGGTGCCGGGACCTCGACGCGTCGTTCGAGGCGATGATCGTGCCCAACAGAAACAGCGTCGGGACGGGATCGACCAGCTCGTGCTCTCGCTGCACGCCGCGGGGTAGATGAGCCCACGAATACCAAGCCACCGATTATCTGGACAAACCGCCCTTACCTCGGTCTGCACCAACAGATGGGCCGGTGCGATACTTCCGGGCTTTAGTGGCAGCCTTGCCTGAGATGGCCACGGTGGGGTGGGTGCCCTCGCTGCGGGCGGCTACGAGCCGTCCACGGATTTGGGCTTCGTTCGCCCCAGTGTTCTCCAGCGAACCGGCGAACTTCACTAGGTGCTCTGCGGAGCCGTAACCGGCTGCCGACGCGCTTTCTGCTTTTAGACCCTGGTCTGTGAGGCGGTTGCTGTCGTTGCCGCTGACACGGTCCTCGATTTCGCGGCCGACGCTTTCCATGCGGGTGAAGAATTCTTTCTCGGCCTGCTCATACCGCTGTTCCATCGGGACGCGCTCTGAGCCGGTGAACCCTGCCTCGGCCAGGAGTTTGGTTTCGTGCATCTCCTTCGCGGCCTGGACGAAGCCGGGGTCTTCGAAGTGCTCGTTGACGGCACCGTTGACGTTTTCGGCTGTCTCTTTGCGGAGCTGGTCGATGTCTGGGCCGTTGATGCCGTCCTTCCCGATGAGGTAGAGACGTTCCTTCACGGTGGCGTCCGCGGCCTCTATCGCTGCGGGGGTTTTCGCCGCGTGGGCGATCTGCATTGCGGTCGCGAGTTCGGGGTTGGCCAGGTATTCGACGGGGACCTGGTGGCGTTCCATTTCGGGTGCGAGCACCGCTGCTTGGGCGCGGAGGTCTTCGATGCTGGCTGCGGCGAGGAGGCTCATTGCTTTTTCGTGCTCGGCAACTGCGGCCCGGGTTTCTTCCTGGCTGCGCGCAAGCGCGTCCTGCCGTGTGCTGTCGGTAGCGGCGTTCTGGATGCCGGCCTCGAGGGATGCGGCGTTCGTCGCGGCGTCGCGGGTGTCGATGCCGTACCGGTTGAGAACTTCCTGCCGGATCTTCTCCGCGGCGGCCAGGGCTGCGGGGTCGTGGTTCTTCCAGGCCTCGGCCGTTGTGAAGGCCGTGGCGATGTCCCGCGGCTGGGCCTTGTCCCACCATTGGTCCTTGGTGACCGGGGCGAGGGCTGCGCGTGCTGCGCTGCGCTCGGCTGTGAGGCGGGCGTTCGCCTCATAGGCCGCCTGGGTGGCGGCGTGCTCTTCCTGGCGCTGGGATTCCTGCCGGCGGCGGGCCAGTGTTTCGGCGATGCGTGAGCCGATCATCAGCGACTGCCGCAGGCCGCCGTCCACAAGGTCATCCATTCCGTCCGAGTCACTCATCGGCTTCCCCTTTGCACTAGTGGTGTTCGTCCTTATCGGTCCTGGCCCGGCCCGCTGTCGCGTCGGCTGGGTTGGAAAGTCTTTGCCGGCGTCGCCGGTGTCGGCGTCTGAGGCACTGCCGATCCGGGGCGGATCGGAGCCACTCCGCGCCGGGCAATGTCGACGGCCCTGGCCCGTGCGGCAGCACCGGTCACGGCTTGCCGTTCGGCGCCTACCAGGACTGGTTTCGGCATGGTGGCGGTGAACGGTGCCAGCTGCTGCTCGACGACTGCCCGGATGCGTTGGGCCTCACGGGTTCGTCCGGACTGCTGGTGCATTTCGTAGACCGCGAACGCGGTGTTGATCAGCTGGACCATGAGGGCTGTCTGCGCCGCAGACTTGTTCTTGCTGGAGGCTGCCATGAACAACATGGCCATGCCCGCAATGGAGGGCAGCGCGACCGGCTTGCCGTGCTGGCGAGGCGACCGCAGCTGGGCCGTGCGGGACAGCTCCGCGGCGGTGGCGGCGAGCGGTCCGGGCGTTGCTTCGAGCCGGTATGACCATGCGGCGAACGCGCCGGAGACATCCCGTGCTGCTTTCGCCCAGGTCGCGTGATCGTCGCGGGGAATGGACCGCAACTCATCTGCCAGTGCGGTCGCGTTCCGGGTGAATTCGACCCACATCTGTTCCGGCGGGGTTCCGTTCTCGGGACCGGTTTTCGAGACGGTGCGGCGGTTGCGGGCGGCGGCGTTCCACTCGGCTGCAGCGGCCGTGGCCAGCTGAGGTGAGTCCATCCAGTTCTCACGGAGTGCGCCCAGCTTCAGGTCCGAGGCGAGGGTGCCGCCGCCGAACCAGATGGGCCGTTGTCCTGGCTTGGGTCGTTCTGCCACGGAGTAGCCGACGATGACGTCTGTGGTGTTCTTTGCGTAGCGCGGGCGCACGAGCAGCCCGGTGTCGCGGGCGCGGCGGACGAACTCGTCTTCGGTCGCTGAGGCGCTTGCACTGGCGCGTACCTTTCGCGCCAGGGAGGCACGGTGCATCTCGCGTTCGTCGCGGACAGCGGTGGCCTTCTCGGCGCGGTCGTAGCCGCGGGTGGCGTGCACGCTGGAGAGCTGTTCGAGCCCGTACTTGACCTCCAGCTCACGGCAGGTCTGCTGTGCCTTCTTGTAGTCGCCGTGGGTCGATGCCTTCGTGCCATCTTCACGGATCAGGGACACGGCCAGGTGGATGTGATGGTTGCCGTTCTCACTCGTGCCGTGATTGATCGCCGCCCACCGGCACTGTTCCTTGCCGCTGGCCTCAGTGAAGCCCATGGCGTCCACAAAGTCGTTGGCAATATCCCCCCACTGCTGATCCGTCAGCGAGCCCTCTTCGGCGCGCAAGCTCAGCGAGCAGTGCCACACGCTGGCGTCCTTGTAGCCAACGTGAATGCGTTCCTTCTTGGACGCATCCCACTGCATGTCTTTGATCTGGACGGACACCCCGTACGCCTTGCGCGGCTGGTCCAGGTGCTTGGCAATAGCCAGGGCGTCGTCCCGGTCCAGAACGCCGTCGTCGTACCACGCCATGATCGCGGCGTCGCCGGCGACTAGGTGCGGATCGGTGTGTGCGTTCTTCGTCTTGTTCTCATCGGTCGACGCGAGGTAGACCATGAGGCCGCTCATGCGGGAGCCACGGGTGATGTTCGGGATCATCCCTGGATCAGCCCTTCAATGGTCCGGTCAATACGCACCGCTACGGACCGGATGTGCTTCAGCGCTTCCCGCGCTTCCGCAGGGAATTCGCTGGTCGCATTGGCCTGCCGCGCGAGCTGGTTGATGTTGTTCGACGAACGAGCCAGAAGATTGTGCAGAGACATCAGCTCGGCGATAGCGGCGCGTCGCTCCACCGTCGTTTCCTGCGCGTCGGAAAGCGCGGAACTGATCAGCAGATTCGGGACAGTCACCTTGTCCCGCGCGGCGCGGGCAACCAGAGCCGCTTCCTCTTCGGCAGTGACCCACAGGTCCCGGCGCTTCTTCGTCCCAGCGGGCGAATTCTCTCGGCGGCGGCGCGACAGATTGAAACGGCGGGGAGCCTGCTCATCCGACATTCAATCCATCCCTTCCCTTGGCCCAGCGCAGCGCCCCCGAAACCGGGGACCACACTCCCAAGTGTGCCGCACCCGACCGCCAGTGTCGAGCGCGTCAAGCCACTTACACCCGTGTAAGTGTATAGCTTGCTCTGGGAAGCCTGCTCTTCGTTTTTGAGTCACCCCGGGCGGAAGTTACCGTCCAGCAATCCCGCTTGCGGAGTGGTCACCGCGGTTTATCGTCTGACCCACGCGCTAGGCTGGAGGCATGGCAACCATCGACATAGAAGAGAAACGCAACCAAGCCAAAGCACTGCTTGACTCCCGCATCGAGTCCGTCACCGACCTGGTCAAGACGCGACAGCGGATTGCTGACCTCCGCGAGCAACTCGCCGAGGCAGAGCGCGAAGACAAGCGCGCCTACGTACGTGCCACGAAGGACGGCTGGAGCCCGGAGGAACTGAAAAAGCTGGGTCTGGAATCGGCCGCTGCCAGCCGCCGACGCAGGAACGCCGCACGCACCGCAGCGGCGGCCTCGGATGCCGCCTCCGGCGGCGAAGTCAGCGACGAAAAGTAGCGTTTCCCCTCGCCCACCTGGGCACGGCAAAAGCCCAACCGTTTCGCTGCTTTTCCCGCACACAGGGGGACGACGGGACCCACCTGACCGGCTGCGCACATCCGCCAGGTAACGTTCGCTTTTCGACCCGCCAAGGCGACCGGCGGCCCTGCACAGCCTCCGGATTCTGAGCACCCGTTTCAAATCAACGTCGCTAAGGAACCGCGTTCAAACCGCTTGGTTGCTCACCCAGTGTCGGCACCCCGTCGCCTCTTGGACGCAGGTCTCCTTCCGGGCATGATGACGGGATGACAACGAGTCCTGTGTCCCTCAATGAGAAGCAAGCCCGGGTGATGGAGTGGGTCAAGGCCGGCTGCCCGCAGGACGTCTTTATCTCCGGCTACCAACACAGGGTCATTGCCCGGGCCCTCGAACGGCGGGGACTCGTTGATATCACCGGCAGAGGCCCGACCTGGCATGCAACGGCGACCACTCAAGGACAGCAGTGGCATCAACCCACGCCGGAGATAGCCGCCGATGACATCCCGTCAGTCAACCCGTCTGACCCTCCTTCGTCCGCGAGCGGTCCCCCACCCAAAACAGAAGCCGACCTTCTGATCGCAAAGGTCCAGGACGCTGACGGCAGAATCGTCCTCCCGCAGGACCGCGATATCGAGAAGACCCATGAACGGCTTGTCCGTCTCAGCCTTCAGTCCCCTGACCGGCCTAAAGGCAAGAAACTCGAAATCGTCGCCACCGGACACTGGGGGCAAGGACCCAAAGTCATCGTGTTCACCGAGCACCTCGATGACCACGTCCAATCCCGACCCGTGCCCGTTCCGGAACGCATCACCCGATACCACCCGGCAGTCAAAGCCTTTCTGGCAGACAAAGAATGGCAGTACGTCACCGCCGAGCACCTCCCCCGCGCCGGCCGAATCCTCCAAGCCATAGCCACCGAAGCGGCCAACCGCGGAGTCGACGCACTCCGGGCATGGGATGCAGCTAAGGACGTCAGCGAGTATGCCAAGCAGTCCATGCTGAAGAGCCATCTGGCCCTCCGCACCCCCGCGGGAATCTACGGAATCCAAATCCGAGAGATCGCCGCGTCCGGCGCCCGCAAGCTACAGCCGCGGCGCTGGAACGAACGCAAGACCAAACCCGCGTGGCTCGACACCCGCGGCTGGGACTTCACCAGTACCGGGAACCTCGAACTCGTCGTCCGCGGCCCCGGAACCTCCTACAACGGAGACCACCACCGGGACGCTAAAACCATCACCCTTGAAAGCAAACTCCCCCAGCTGTTCCGCTCATTCGAAATCCACAAACTCAAAGCAGACCAGGAAGCCCACCAACGCGAGCTCCAAAAAGCCGAACGTCGCCGGCAATGGGATACCGCCATGGCACAGGCAAAAGACAAATACGCAGAACAGGCCTGCTGGGAACACTTCACTGAACGCTCCCAAACCTGGTCCACCGTCACCCAGCACCGCCTGTTCCTCGCCGCAGCAAGGGAAGCTGTCGTGACCGCGGATGAGGAAATACGCACCGGCATCCTCCACCACCTGGATGAGGCAGAACGGGTCCTGGACGGACTTGACCCTCTCCGCGACCCCGCAGTGTTGGCCCCGTCAGTGCCCGAACCCCGGCCCGAGGACCTCAAACCCTTCCTCGGCCGCTGGAACCCCCACGGCCCGGACCGCAGCTGGTGACGGGAGACCGCCGTCGCTCAGGGCTAGCCGGAGTTGTGTCTAGCGTCCGAAGTCATCGACGCGGGAAGGACCGCCCAGATGCCGGGGACCCCTGGCTATCGCGGCCGTACGGACGGCAGCCGCCGTCTCACTATCCACGAGCGGACCCCCTGCTTTGGCCCGGCCCAGGGTTTTCTCCAGCGCGGGACTGCCGTCCCTCTCCGCGACCCGGTACACCCGGTACTGGCTCACACAGCCATAGTCCGCCGCCAGTACCGCGGCGTTGGCGGCGCACACCGACTCCCTGTCGCCGGGGTCGTTGAACAGGGTCGCAGGGAAAGACTGGGGAACCCAGCGGCCGCCCAGCTCCGCGTCCAGGCCGGTGGCGGTACCGTTTTCGGCTTCCACGTACCCGCGTTCCCACCGGCCCATGGTGCGGGCCTCGCTCAGCTGCTGGGTTGTCTCAACATCGGCAATCAGGACGTCGTACCCCGCGGCCTGCAGGCGATCCATGAGCATCCGTCCCTGCTTCTCATTCCCCAGGGTGCCGTCAATAATGACGTTCATCCCGGACTCCATCGCCTCGTTGCGCGCTTTCTTAGCAAGGATGGAAGACTCCGTGTGGACCAAGGCCGCGAGCTCACGCGGGTAGAACCTCTCCCCCGCCGCCTCCACGGCCCGGACTTCCTCCGGCACCAGAAACGAGTCATAAGTGCCGTCCCGGCGCGCCTGCACCAACAGTTCGTCCTTGAAGTCATCGGCGTTGATCGGCAACCAGTTCCCCGGCTCTGTGCCGGTCGCCTTGATAAGCGCGGCCTGGGCGGTGGACTTCCCGGCACCCGGAGGGCCCGCCAGGACAATAGCCTTCCGGTCCCGCCGGACATCGGGGCGGGATTCGATGAACCGGGCCACGATCTCGTTGTGCACACGCCGGCGGTCTTGCCGTGGCTCGCCCCGACGGACGTTGAACCACTCAGCGTTCTGTGTTGTTGCAGTGCTGCTTTGAGCCGCCAGCGGTCCCCCGGGCGCGCCCAGCCGCTCCAAAGTGGCCCGGTGCGCCGCTGTCTGCTCTCCTGTAGTCACGCCTTACAGCGTAACCATCAGACCCCGGCAGCCTCGTCGGACGCGTCCAGGATCTGGTCATAGGCATCCCCGTCAATCAGACCCTCATCAAAAGCCCGGCCAACCTCGGCGAAGGATCCAGGAGTGTCCACGTACGGGGTGGAATCCCACTCTTCAGCTGCCGCGGCAGCACCCTCATTCTTCACGTACGGCCAGGCCGACAACTCCCGGATCATCGCCTCACGGTCAATATCGCCGGCGGCGTAACGCTCCGCGATCTCATACGGACTCGCACCACTGAAACCCTCGGGCACAGGCTTCACGCCCCGCGCCTCGGCCTGCGTCAACAGGCGGCTTATCGCCGGCTGACTCACACCTAAAGCCCGGGCAACAACACGCTGATCAGCGGTCTCCACCGCCAGGCGAACATTCCGGATGTAATCCAAACCGCCCAACTCGCGCCGCGCACGGGCACGACGGGCATTAGCAATAGCACTCTCAGGACTGGTAAGCGTCATCTTGAACCTCCA
Source organism: Arthrobacter sp. BPSS-3 (assembly GCF_044628475.1). Classification (NCBI taxonomy): domain Bacteria; kingdom Bacillati; phylum Actinomycetota; class Actinomycetes; order Micrococcales; family Micrococcaceae; genus Arthrobacter; species Arthrobacter sp. BPSS-3. The sequence goes on along the minus strand of NZ_JBIMMV010000011.1, from coordinate 58,243 downwards.
CTGGTATAACCAATGTTATCACCGCGTTGACGGCTCCCCCATGCCACCCCCTGCAAGCCGGTGCCTGGGCTTATCCTGCCCACCCGGCCGGATAACCAAGAATGACAGTGGGAGCGACTACGGTAGGGCCCAAGACCATCTTCCGGAGAGAGCCATGGACGCTAATACGGAACCGCCGGAACCATCCATGCTCGAAGGACAAACCTCAATCAATGACTACCTGGAGCCCTCGGCGGCGATCACCCCGGTCAAGCCAAGAGAACCAACTGACGATGAGCTCACCGCCTGGCTCTCCAATGGAAACTCATAACGTGGCACGCTAGATACCCGGCTCGCGAGTCATTGTTCCGAACACAAGCGACCGGGAGTCCCGCGAACGGCCCCCGAGAGAGCCACCAGCAAAAGAAGGAGAGCTCATGGGGCTAAGAGACCTACTCGCTATGCGACGTATTGCAGCTCGACCCAAACCCACTCCAGAGCCAACGGAACCGGAGGATCTGTCACCAGCACAAATGGCCGACCTGGAAGCCGCATGGGCCGAGTTACGTCGCGTCGTCCAGGACACCGGCGCAACGTCAGTCAGTGCCTGCACCCGGGACGGCAGCAACTGGGAAACCAATCCTGCCGCCGTGCGTGCCATCACTGACGCCATTCGCAGCGTACAGAGCTAATCAACCCGACCGACCCCCTGATGCGCTGAAACCCCTCTAGTTCCGGTTGTGTCCTGCTTGTCGGGAGAGTAGCGCCTTTTTGAAGTGAGCTTCCGCGGCGTCAACTTGTTCCATAGGGGCACTGGGCGAAAACACTCTCAAGATGCTGAACTGAAAGGACTGCGGGTGTTCGGCGTCAGCTCCGGTGAGTTCACGGAGGGCGATGTTCCCTCCGTGGCCGTTCCGGGCGTATTCCGTCCATCGGCCTAGGAGTCTTTGGGCTCCGTCGGCCTTGCCCACATATAGTTTTCCGGTTCTCGTGTCCGCGATGAGATAGATTCCCTTGACAGAACTCAGGGCAGTCCGCCACTGCTGATAGCGGTCGTCGGAAATTACGGCCTGCAACTCCATGTAGCTGATGAGGACCGAATCGAACCCGGGAAACGGCTCCGTCCGTGGATCTGCTATCTCCACGACTGGCAGCGAAGCTATGGCGGGGCCCGTTTTGGCCCAGTTCACGGTGTCCCCGGTCCATTCGATAACCAGCCGGTTCTTCATAGCCGAGAACACCTCAGAGGACTTCAGGTCAAAGAAACGCACACGGTCGGTTCGTTCCTCGAGAACTTCACCGTGGTTCTCGAACGCGGTAATAAAGCGTGCGCGACGTCCGGAAGAGGCCAAGAAATTCAGCCAAATCTTTGGAGGCTCTTTACCAACTTTGTTGTTGATGCCCTGTTCACGTGTGAACGCCAGCAGCTGCGCACTCATAGCAACTTCCCGGGTCGCCAGACCACCAGGGTTGAGGGTGTGCCGGATAACCATCGCATCCTCTGGCGTCAACCCCGCAGCATGGAGGATGTGGCCGAGCTTGAGTTCAGCCGACGGGTCGATATCCACAGTCAGTCTCCTTTGTGTGGTGGCGCTGCAGAGAGAACACATCCCGACCTTCGATCCGCGTTCCAAGCGCGCCACGATTTAGGCCGCGTCCTCTTGCATCATGTCCCAGATGTCCTGACGCGCAGCTTCGAGGTCGAAATTTGTGCCGGCGGCAACGGATGTGAATCGTTCCAGGGGCCATACAGTTAGCTTTCCGTAGCGCGGTCAGTGTGGTATCTATCGCCCAACCAGACTGGTTCCAGGAACTGTCTGACGAGGAAAAAATCGCTATACACCGAAGCCCTATGCTCGACGTGTAACCCGCTCTCCCCAGAATTTCCTCGACAATGTCTGTTGAGATTTTCGATCAAGGAAACCGGCTGGTTCTTCCTGGGTTGCCGGCACCCAAGGTGAGGTTGGGCTGTCCACCAGTTGGGGTCAATCCGGGTTATCCACGGCTGGTTTTAGGGAGCCATTGGGAAGCTCCCTCATCGGCGGTAGCCGTGGATAACCCATAAGTGATTGTCCCCGGCTGTGGGCAGCGGGCCGGGAGGTGCTGCCACCAGGCATGTGCTACGAAGGGCGGCCTCGCCCGTCGATCACGCCGTGAGGTACCTGACCACCCCGAGAGCATAAAGAGCACACCCGAAAACCACATGCCCCGCACGCAGCCGCCTGAGGTAAATCTTGGGAATTTTTGTGACACGCTCAAAGCCGGCCTCCCTCAGCTTTTGGCTTCGGATTTTCTCTTACGTAGGGCTTCTTGGTACTCGACCCGGACGTCCGCGTACTGCTCGTCCGTGAGGTCGACCATGTGTCGCATCGCGTCGCCAGACCAAACGTAGGTAACGCCGTCGCTGTGCTTCCATGCCATGCGCGGGTCGTCACGCAGATTTTCCTTCCAGCACAGGGCCTGGTGATCATGGGTTGTCAGCGTTCTGTCCTTTCCGGGCCCCTTCCGCTTGGCATTCACCCGCTCGAGCAACTTGGTCCTCGTGTAGGGATGCGTCTGATTTGGGTCGGTCTTCTTCACCATCACCCGCTCCCCTTCATGCGCCACTGACACGATCAAGTCGGCCCGCGTTACGGCCTTGACTGAATTCAGGTGAACGTCATAGACGGCCGCGACGCGCTGCATGTCGGCGCCAGCGGCTTGGGCTTTGTCGAGTAGTTCGCGTAGGTCCTCGATGAAGTCTTGAACCTCGGTCACGGCGGAGGTGGCAGGTTCGGTCTTCATGAACTGGATTGGCTCCGTCGGTGCCTTAGCGCCGAGGGGCAGGAGCTGCCAGGTAATTGAATCGGCCAAATCCTTGTTAAAGCGGTCGAGCATGAAATCCCGATAATTGAGGACGCTGGTCTGCAAGAAGGGGTAAACCATTTCGCCCAGATCGGCGGCGTAGAGATGCACCGCGCGGTTACGGTACCCGACGAGAGCTGTGACGTTGGCTGCCAAGGCCGTGCCATCAACACCTGTCGGGAAGAGCTTGTTGATGACCACCTGTTTTAGTGCATCTTCAGCCGCCAGCGTTCGGTAGGGCTCGTTGCGCTTCTTAGGGTAGAAGATGCGCTTTCCCGCCTGCCGTAGGGTCGCCTTCAGCGCGAGTTCCCAGGCGTTGACGACGAGAACCACGGTGACTTCGTCGCGGTACTCCATTCGCGGCTTGTTGTAGACCTCAATCGCTGCCAGCATTGCCGAGAGTGAATTCGCGACGAGGCGCCGGGAAGAGACATAGGGCTGCGGCACTTTTCATCACCTCGGTCAGGAAGATCGTCAATGACCGAGCTTAGAGCTACTGACCGATAGCGCTGAACAATGATGAGAAAGGCGGCGGGTCGTTGCAGGCTACTAATTTAGGGTCGCCCGTAAGCCGGTCCCCTCTTTACCGCGGGTCTCCTGGACACTCCGGGCCAGACCGCCCGCCGGGTCATGCTGCCCAAACTCACCACCCTGGCCGGCGTACGCATCGAGCGGAGCGTCGGACTCCTTGACGGCTCAGAGCGATTCGCCAAACTCATCGGCGCATCGATCGCCGGCCTGCTCGTGGCTCTCCTCGGACCCATCACCGCCCTCTTCATCAACGCCGCGACATTCGCCATCTCCGCCACCCTGACCAGACTCTTCGTGCCCGACCTTCAAGCGGCACGTCGCCGAGCCGGTGACAACACCGGTACGGACACCCCGCCCCGGGCGTCCTACCGGGCCGACCTGGCCGAAGGATTCCGCTGGATCCTCCAGGACCCGCTCATGAAACTCATCATTGGCCTCGTGCTGATCACCAACATGTTCGATGCCGCCCGCAGCTCCTCTCTCATGCCCCTCTACGCCCACGACCGTCTCGGAGGCGCCACTGCCCTTGGCCTGCTCGTGGCCGTCATGGCCGGTTGCGCCCTGGCAGGAAACGTGGCGTTCGGATTCATCGCACACCGGGTGCCCCGGCGCCTGACCTTCGCTCTCTGCTTCGCAATCGCCGGCGCCCCGTTACCTTTTTCGTAGCCCGTTCCTGTTGCAGGATGAGGGTGTGCTGGCCTGCCGGCCCCGGCATGATTGCCGCCCCCAGTCGTCAATGATCCGGGGGGTGTTGTCACCGGGGTCCGGTAGGTGCCGGAGAGACCGCTAATAGAGGCAAGACAGTTTGGGATCGTCGTGCGTAACGTGGATGCCGGGCTCTGACACCGCGGACAGTCCAGCACAGGTATCAGCTGCTGTGACTGGGAGGTACAGGTGATCGGAAACCACGAAAGCATTGATGTCTTCATCGGCCTGGACGTCGGCAAGGGCGAGCACCATGCCGTTGCAGTGGACCGGATGGGGATGAAGCTCTTCGACAAGGCTTTACCCAACGACGAGGCCCGGCTCCGCGAAATACTGACTTCTCTGGGCCGACACGGCCGCATTCTGCTGGTCGTTGACCAGCCCGCGACGATCGGTGCACTCCCCGTCGCGGTTGCCCAGGCCGCCGGTGTCACCGTCGGGTACCTGCCCGGGCTGGCGATGCGCCGGATCGCGGACCTGCACCCGGGCGAAGCGAAAACCGACGCCCGGGACGCGTTCATCATCGCCGAAGCGGCCCGGACCATGCCCCACACCCTGCGCTCCATCCAGATCGCCGATGAACAGCTCGCCGAACTGACCATGCTCTGCGGCTTCGACGACGACTTGGCCAAGCAGGCCACCGCAACATCGAACAGGATCCGAGGCCTGCTGACCCAGATCCACCCTGCCCTGGAGCGTGTCCTGGGCCCGCGCCTGGACCACCCCGCAGTGTTGGACCTGCTGCGGACCTGGCCAACCCCAGAAGCCTTGCGCCATGCAGGCCGGCGCAGGATCGGAAACCGGCTCAAGAAGCGTGCACCCCGGATGGGCGAACGCCTTGCCGGCGAAATCATCGATGCCCTGGACCAGCAAACAGTCACTGTCGTGGGGACGAACGCGGCCACGATCGTGCTGCCCCAACTGGCCCGGATGCTCGCCGACATCCGCGAGTCCCGGGACACCGTCTTCACTCAAGTCGAGGCCCTCGTGGAGGCCCACCCTCTTCACCCGGTCCTGACGTCACTCCCGGCGGTCGGCGTCAGGACCGCAGCACGGATCCTCACCGAGATCGTCGGCAAAGACTTCGCATCCGCAGGGCACCTGGCCTCCTACGCAGGCCTCGCCCCAGTGACCTGGCGATCCGGGACATCCATCCGCGGCGACCACCCATCGCGGAAAGGAAACAAGATCCTCAAGCGAGCCCTGTTCCTCTCCGCCTTCGCCGCACTGAAGGACCCGCCATCCAGGGCCTACTACGACCGCAAACGAACCGAAGGCAAACGCCACAACCAGGCCCTCATCGCCCTCGCCCGCCGTCGTTGCGACACCCTCTACGCCATGCTGCGCGACGGCACTCTCTACGAACCACGGCTAACCCCAGCGGCTTGACGAAAACCATAGAGGCACCCCCCAGCTGCCGCCTTCGCCCTCGACGCCACACTGCCCATACTTGTCGCGACCACTGCCCTGCAGGGACTCGCCGCCGGATCGATCAACCCGATCCTTGGAACAGTGCAATTCGAACGCGTGCCCGAGCACATGCGGGGCCGGGTGTACGGACTGATCAACGCCGGCGCATGGGCGGCCATGCCCCTCGGCGCCCTACTAGGCGGCTTCGCAGCAGACACCATCGGACTCGGCCTATCGTTCGGCATCATCGCCATCCTCTACACCCTCGTCACCCTCAGCCCCCTAACGGGCGGCACCTGGCGCCAAATGGAAAGCCCAGAACACGCCCCGAACTGAGCCTGCACCCACTCCACGGCGACAAACCACAACCCGCCCATGGCACCAAAACGCGCCCCGCTTCAAGCGTCTCGGCAATTAAAGTGGCTCATCCCAATCGGGGGTGTAGGAGTTGGGGTCCGAAGCCGCCGGTCTCGAGCAGGCTTCGGGCGATGTAGTTGGTCAGGTTGCGGAACCCGAGTGCGGAGCCGCGCAGGTGTTCGAGCCGTCCGTTGAGTGCCTCGGTCGGCCCGTTGCTGGTGCCGGGTCGTTCGAAGTAGGCGAGCACGTCGGCGGCTCGCTTCTTCAGGGTCCGGCCCAGGGTGGTGAGCTCGGTGAGCACCTTGGGGACGCCGGCGCTGAGGTCGGTGATCAGCTTCTCCATGAGCTCGCGGCCACGTTGCCGGTCCTCGTGGCGATAGGCGGCGATCATCCGCTGGTAGACACCCCAGGTCGCCTCGACCTCGACGTGAGCATCAACGAACAGCGCGCGTAGCCTGTCGCTCTGCTTGTCGGTGAGCAGGTCCGAGCCGGTGTGCAGCGTGCGCCGCGACTTGTAGAGCGGATCGTCCCTGAACCCACGGTGCCCGTGGATCGCGAGTTGGACCCGGCGCCGGCACCTGTCGAGGGCGTCACCGGCCAGGCGCACGACGTGGAAGGGATCCATCACCGTGACCGCGTCCGGGATCTCCTCCGCAGCGGCGGTCTTGAACCCGGTGAAGCCGTCCATCGCGACCACCTCGACCGCGTCACGGAAGGCGTCGTCGCGGTCGGCGAGCCAGGTCTTGAACGCCGCCTTCGACCGGCCCTCGACCATGTCCAGCAGCCTTGCTGGGCCGGCGCCATCGCGGACCGGGGTGAGGTCGATGATCACGGTGACGTACTTGTCGCCACGCCTGGTGTGGCGCCAGACGTGCTCATCGACGCCAATCACCTTCACGCCCTCGAACCGCGTGGGGTCGTTGATCAGCAGCCGCTTGCCTTCGGCCAGGACCGCGTTGTTGGCGGTGTCCCACGCGACCCCGAGTCCCTCGGCGACACGGGCGACGGTGAGGTGTGCGACCACGATCCCTTCCAGCGCCCACCGCAGCCCGGTGCGCGAGAGCTTCGCGCGTGGCTCCGCCGCGGCGCTGGTGTCTTGGCGCCACACGTGTCCGCAGTCTGCACAGCGGTAGCGGCGCACTACAACTTCCAGCACGGTCGGTCGCCAGCCCAGCGGCTCGTGGGCCAACCGCCGGATCACGGTGTCACGAGCGGCGCCTTCGCTGCCGCACCGTCGGCACCACTGATCTGGTTCCACCACGCGGCACGCGAGGACCGCACGATCCGGTTCAAGTCGTTGCCCGATCACGCTCAGACCGAGGCCGTCGAGTCGAGCGAAGGCGGTCAGGTCAGGGCGGCCGAAGCCGGGCGGCGGGGTAGCGTCGGGCACGTCGAGGTCTTTCCGATGGATGGCGTAGGAACCTCCATCGTCGGGAGACCTCGACGTCTATCTGCGGACCGACTCGGCGGGGCGCGATCGTCTCGTGCGTTGGCGGACTACGGGAGCTTGGACGCGAGGACGTCGGCCGCCAGGATCTCGGGTGCTGCGCCGAGGAGGTGCTGGTTGGCCATCAGGGCTGCGACGATGGCGCCGTTGGCGTGGGCGTCGCGAGCGGCTTCGTCGGGGAATGCATCGAAGATCCAGAAGGTGTCGGCGTGGGTCCTGACCGCGAACCAGACAATCGTTCCTACTTCTTCGTTGGCGAGTGCGACAGCGCCGGCGAGCAGATCGGCGACCGCGTCGTGCTGTCCATCGGCCGCGACGATCTTGGCGACGAAGGCATACGGAAGTGATGCGGGTGTGGACATGAGGGACTCTCCTTGACGTCGGGGTTCTTCGTGGGACGAGTTCAGCGTATGACGAGCGAGGGCCGGTGGGAAGTGGCGTATACGGCAGTATTGCTATTGTTTACGTCATGCGTATCGGACTGATCGCGATCGACGGCTGCTTCGGTTCGGCTATCGCGTCGATCATCGACATCGTGCGGGTGGCCGACGGAGCCCGCGGCGACGTCGACCCGCGGATCGACCCGATCGAACTCGCCATCCTCGGACCGAAACGGCGAGTGACCACGACGGCATCGATGACCCTGTCGGTGGACCACCCGCTGCCGGAGTCCGGAGAGTTCGACGTGGTCGTCGTCCCTGCGCTTGGAACCCTCACGGCCGCCGCGACCCACGACGCCCTCCAGAGTCGAGATGCTCGTTCGGTCATCGCCTCACTCGGGCGCCTCGACGACGCGACCACCCGGATCGCCGCGGCGTGCACCGGCGTGTTCGCCGTCGCCGAGACAGGACGGATGCATCATCGGCGGGCGACGACCAGCTGGTTCCTGGGGCCGGAGTTCCGGAAGCGCTATCCGACCGTCGCCCTCGATCTCGACACCATGGTCGTGGTCGACGGGAACCTCGTCACCGCCGGCGCCGCCTTCGCCCACATCGACCTCGCGCTCTCACTCGTGCGATCGATCAGCCCCGACCTGGCCCAACATGTCGCCAAGCTCCTCATCATCGACGAGCGCCCGTCGCAGGCGGCTTTCGTCGCCTACGAACATCTCCGGCACGAGGACCCGATCGTCGTCGAGTTCGAACGCTTCGTGCGCGCCCGCCTGGACGAACCGTTCAACGTCGCCTTCGTCGCGCAGTCGCTCGGCACCAGCCGGCGCACCCTCGAACGACGAGTCCGTGCGGCGCTCAACCTCACTCCGCTCGGCTTCGTCCAACGGCTTCGCACCGAACGAGCTCGACACCTCTCAGCAACCACGGACCTCACCTCCGCCGAGATCGCGCTACGGGTCGGCTACGCAAACGCCGAGACTCTGCGCTCCCTCCTGCGCAGGGAGCGACGCCGTTCCTGACCTATCGCCATGCCTGTAGCTTGTGTCCTAGCGCTCGGTTGGAACCACCTCTCAGCACGTCGCTTCGACGCTCCTGCGTCGCCCCTGGACTACCCACTCGACACGCCCGCAGCACAGCCCATGTGACGTGCCCCGGCTTCCCGGACGGTCGGGGTTGGGTGGCTGTGATGTCGCTGCGTTCTCGTCGAGAGGGTCAGCAGACCCGATCAGAGCCGATTGGGATGAGCCGCGAAGGCGGTTAGGTCAGGGCGGCCGAAGCCGGCCGGCGGGGTAGCGTCGGGCACGTCGAGGTCTTTCGGATGGATGGCGTAGGAACCTCCATCGTCGGGAGACCTCGACGTCTATCTGCGGACCGACGCGCCCGGCCGACCTACACCTTCATCTGGGAAGAGCCTTTTTGGCCTTATGGCTGATTAGCGCGTCTTTACTGCTGTTCGCGTCCCTATTTATTGGGCCACTTTTGGTCTTTGCGCCATTTTTTCTCGTGATTTCGGCATTGATTGCCTGCTACCGTCGACGAAGCTCTCGCCCAGACGCGCAATTGATATCAACTTCTCTATTGGCAATTTTCTTTTTGTCAATTTTGGTCTTAGGGGCGATTTTGGCGATTATCAACCAGCGGCCACTTTTTGACTGGCGAGTGGTTATGGCGGGTGCTGCTGCCTCGATGGCACTAATAGTAAAGTGGGGCGGTTCGCTCCAGCTGCGCTATTTCAATGCGGGCCGTCGATCCCCCGGGTGAACTGTCTTGAGTGAGGTTTTCTGCTGTATGGGATTGCGCACTTTGCTTGCGCGGTAGATGTCCTGCCTCGTGGCCACAAAACGACACACATTGGTTTTGGGCCTCCGGCATCTGATCACGCCTGGATCTAAGTGGGCTGCAGGAAAGCCTTGTCGGCGGGAGCGATTGTGCGGCGCATGAACTGACAGGGCGCTCAGAAGTTGGAAGTTGGTGCTGACGCCAAGAAATGGTTCCTGGACTGAATCAAATCTTGCAGATATGGCTTCAGGACTAGCCGCGCCGTCAACCGCCCTAAAGCTCCGAACGGAGCCTCGAATTCTATTTCATCGATCATCATCGTGCCATCATTTTCCCGCTGGAACTTATGGACATGACGGAAAGTATTAAAGGGCCCCCGAACCTGTTCATCAATGAAGTACTGTGGATACTCCATTTCGGTAATCCTGCTGGTCATGCGGAAAGGAAGCCCGAAATGCCATGCGCGCCAGGTCACTTCCTCTCCGAGGTTGATGAGTCCAGATGTGATGCCCGCAACAGCTTTTTCCTTGGATTTTGCCAGAGATTCTTTGTGCACATCGATACTCCGCGCTCGATCAAACAAGATGTGTGGGGGCATTGCTGCGCGAGTTCTGCACTCAAAGTAAGCGGTCATACCTCAGGGTAGGCCATCGCGCGCAGGTCAGTGGGCCACATGCCAGGCGTCGAACGCCATTGCGCATTCCGCCCGGACCTCACAAATCTAGCCCTCAGATGGAGGGCTGGGATCTGCACCAGTTGTCTCAACGTAAGGTCAATAGTCGGCATCGCTACCTACGGTCACGACGCGGCATATCGGCTCCGAGCTTGGGGGTGCTGACAATCGGTCAGAGTCCATTCGATTTGCCCGCGAAGCCCTTGCTCGGATCAGGAACCAATCAGTCCTATCTGACGCCTGGAGCTGGCAATCCGAGGGCCCGGGTCGAGGCCGGGCAAGGCGGGCGCTGCAATGCCCGGTCAAGATGCCGGGTCGGGGCGCGGTTGGAGCTGATCCGGGCGCTCGTCACGATGGCGACCTTCTGCTGCGAGGACGGCACGAACATCTGAGCCTCGCCATCCGTTGCAGAGAGAAGGACGGTGCTCTCACGTGCCGGGTCGACGGGCGTCGTTCGCGAACCTTACTAGGACGTCGTACTCGTCTTCATGCACATTCTCATGGCTAGTTATGAGCTTGCTCGTTGGTACTAGCTCCAAGAATTCTTTGGTCGACACCTCCGGGGGAAGGTTTTCCAAGAGCACACGAGGGCGCGGCTGGACGTTAAGATTGTTCACTCGCAAACAATATCGGGACCTCTGACCAATGAGGTCCCATTTCCTTGGATCCGGGATGACCCCGCGGGACTGTCCCCCGCCGGCCGCTGGCTAAGACCCCGCACGATGAAACTCACCATGAAGGCGCCCTAACCGCTACGCTCCCGACTGTCTCTAAACTCATGGCATACGAGACGTCTCGCCAGCCCTCGAGGAGGCCACGATGACGCAGCCAGGTGTGACTTTTAGTCCGGAATGGCGGCTTTTCTGCAGGTCGGTTTGGCGGTTCAAGTGATTCCGATGACGAGTGTTGAGCGTGCGGCTTCGATGACGTCGTCGGTGATGGTGTTGAGCTCGTTTATTTTCATGACGCGTTCGACCTGGATGAAGAGCCGGTCGATGAGGCGGAAGTTTCCCCTGGTTATGCGGGCGACGGCGGCAATTGCCTGGGCGTCAGTGAAGTCGTCCGGGTCCAAGGATTGCCCTAGCTTGTGCCAGCGGCGCTGCAGGACGAAATGCAGTTCTTCTTGTTCGAGGGGCCGGTATTCGTGGGCGAATCCGACCCGGCTGTAGAGCTGCGGGTAGCGGCTGAACCATTTTTCGATCCCGGGCATGCCGATGAGGATCAGGGCCACGCTGTCGCGGTCGTAGCGGTCGCGCAACAGTTCAAGGGCTGTGGCGTTGAGGCGTTCTGATTCGTCAATGATTAGCAGCTCGACATGTTTATTGATGCGGGTGTGGGGCCCTGTCCCCTTGCCGATGTCTGACAGGTGTTGGTCCACGCAGATCGAAACGCGTGTGCTGGTGTGCTCGATGTCCGCGTGGATCTGTTTGGGGGTGGTGAGCACGGCGGGGGTGTAGAAGACGGTGCGGGAGCGGGAGAGTGCGGCGTAGACCTGGTGATCGGATTCTTCCCGGGGTCCCCACTCCTCCAGTAGCTTCTGTGCCTTGTGCCAGTTGGCATAGCGTCTGGCGGAGAGGGTCTTTCCGATCCCGGCCTGTCCGTAGCAGATGCCGATCGTGTGCTGGCGGCGCACCGCGTCCGCGAACTCCACAAACCGGCGGTGCTCTTTCGTGGCGATGAAACTTTGCGTGGTCACAGGTCATCCTCCAGGTATGTGCGTAGCTTTGGGCGCTTCTTGGGTTGCTCGACAGAGGGCAGCGCCGAAGCTGGCTTCGGTGTCGTTAAATCCGGTAAGTGCCGGGCCACGACCGCGATGCTCTGGTTTATTTGTCCGCGCAGTTCACGGCGGCGGGCCGAGCGTGCGGCCTGGATGTCCTTGAGGGTGAGGGTTGAGGTTTCGTGGTCGGGGTCTACGGCTTTGCAGATGAACTGGTTCTTGTGGAATATGCGGATCTCTGTGATGTCCCGGGGGTCGTAGCGGACAATGATGGGTTCGCGGACGTAGGCGGCCAGCAGTGGGGAGACGTATCTAAGTCCTTGGAAGTGCACGCCGTCGCGGTGGACGATCCGGGGTTTGGCAACGGTCAACAGGAGCAGGTTCAGCTCGTCCATGGTTGCCGGGAGCCGGGGCAGCCAGCCGTCCCCCACCCAGGCTTGGTGCGGGGTCGCCTTGATCTCTGGATGCTTCCGCTGGTGATAGTCCTCGATTATGAAGCGGCCGATGGCGGTATCCAGCTCTTTGAGGGTCAGCACCGGCGCGGGCGGCGTGTGGCCGCGGGTCAGGTGTCCGGGCAGTTCGGCCAGCAGCACCGTATTGACGGTGCTGAAGAAGCGTTCAATTTTTCCGCGTCCCTGGGGTCTGGCGACTGTTGAGTAGGTGATTTCGAAGTGGAGGTCCTTCGCCGTCTGGGTGAGGTGGTTGCTGGTGAAGTCTGAGCCGTGGTCAACGTAGAGGACGTCGGGGATTCCGCACATCGGCCATCCTGTGCCGGCTTTGGGCCAGATGGCCTGCCGAAGTGCCAATGCTGTGTTCAGGGCCGATGGTGCCCCGAGGAAAATGGTGTAGCCGCAGATCGCCCGGGAGTAATCGTCCACGATGGTGGTGAGCCAAGGGCGCGCCGGTTTCATGTTCGCGTTCAGCACGAGGATGTCCAGTTCGGTGTGGTCTGCCTGCCAGGTCGCGTTCGGCCGCTCGGCCCGGTGCCGCCATGCCAATTCATAGGTGTCCCGGTAAGCGGCGGTTCCCAGCTGGGCAAGTGTCTTCATGCCGGGGTCAACGCCCGCAGTGATGGAGCGGACGGTGCTGTAGGAGAGAGGTGGCCAGCCGTGGTCGGCGGCGACGCGGTTGGCTTTGCGGGCGATGGCAGCCACAGACAGGGGCGGTTTCACCAATGCCAGGCCTTCGACGAGTGCGACAAGCTCGGAGGTGCTTCTGCGTCGGGTGGTCCCTCGGTTTGCAGTAGCCAGTCCGGCGATGCCGTTGCGTTTGTGGGCCGCGTGCCAGCGCTGCAGTGTCCGAAGTCCGATGCCTTCGTGCTCAGCAAGGGCAGTAAGGGGCACGCCGTCTTCGATATGCCGGCGCAGGATCCGCCAGCGCATAAACGCTGTCTGGTCAGGCATGGAGGCAGTGTTACCGGTGAGGGTGCCGCTGCCTCCGGCCGTCACCGGACTGTTTTCTGCCCTGAACGGCGCCGCGGCACGGCAGGGGCCGGTTCGCGCCGGAGTGCCCGGTAGACGGTGGTCCGGCTGACGCCCAGAACCTCGCCGATCTTCTCGACCGTCATGTCCTTCTGCTCATACATCCGGCGGGCGGTCCGGAGCTTGTCCTTGGTCAGCAACGGGGGCCGGCCACCAACGCGCCCGCGAGCCCGTGCCGCCTGAAGCCCTGCGTTAGTCCGCTCACGGATCAGATCCCGCTCGAACTCCGCCAGCGCCGCAAACACATGGAAAACGAGACGTCCGCCCGAGGAAGTTGTATCGATCGCCTCTTGCAGGGACCGGAACCCGATGCCACGCTCCTGGAGATCGGCCAGCTGGTCAATCAGGTGTCGGATGGACCGGCCAAGCCGGTCCAGCCGCCACACAACCAAAGTGTCCCCGGGCCGTAGCTGATCCAGAACCTTGGTCAGTTCCGGCCGGGACTCCAGAGACCCGGAAGCCGTGTCCGTGAAGATGCGGTAGCAGCCGGCCGCCTTCAACGCGTCCTGCTGCAGAGCCGCGTCTTGGTCCCCGGTCGATACCCGGGCATAGCCCAACAGATGTCCCATGCGCCCAAATGTACCAATACCCGTCAACCAGCAGAAGAACCGGCACATAGAATCCGGCACTGGGTTCCGCTACAAAATTCGGGGGTGCATCGAATCTCTTCATTGAGTCGGCTGGTTTGTAGCAGATACGGTCGTTTTAGGCAGCCCAACCTCCCTACTTCGCGAAGTCGCCTGGTTTCATGACTTACGGCGGGTGCCGGCTCCCGGGACAGCTCTGGCGGCGATGGCTGCCAGGTCACGGGCCGGTCCGGGCGGTGGTGTGGGGCCGGTCTGCCAAAGGGCGGTCAGGGTGCGGCGCAGGGGTAGCCCGCGGACGGGAACGGCGATGAGCCGTTGCAGGGCGAGGTCGTCGCGGACGGCCAGTGCGCTGAGTACTCCGGGGGCCGTGCCGGCTGCGATGGCGGAGCGGACGGCCGCCGTCGTGGAGAGTTCCACCAGCGGATCTGCCAGGGGCGGGGCCCCTGCGGCGGTGAGCAGGTGCTCGAGGGCGTCCCGGGTGCCGCTGCCGTGTTCCCTGGTGACCAGCGCGGTTGCTGCCAGTTCGGCTGCTGTGACGGGGGTCCGGCGCCGGGCCCAGGGGTGCTCCGGGGCGACGACCAGGACCATGTCATCGTTCTGTACCGCCGCTGCGCTCAGGTCCGGGGGGAGGTGCGGGCTTTCGATGAAGCCGATGGCTGCCTGTCCGGATCGGACCAGGGCTACGGTGGCTTCACTGTTGTTCACCGTCAACTCCACGACGGTGGGGACGAGTCCGAGGCTCTCCTGCTGGCGGCGCAGCGCGACCAGCCAGAGCGGCAGCAGGTGTTCGGCGATGGTCTGGCTGGCCGCGACCTTCAGTTGCCGGGCGGTGTCGGATCGGAGCGAGGCGATTCCGGCGTCCAGGCGTTCCGCGGCTGCGAGGACCTCCGCCGCCCACCCTGCGACCAGTGCACCTGATTCTGTCAGGGTGGATCCCCGCGGTGTCCGGGTCAGCAGGGCGGATCCGATCTGGGACTCCAGGGAACGCATCCGGGAGGAGACAGCCTGCTGGGACAGTCCAAGGCGTTTCCCGGCGGCGGAGAGGGATCCCAGATCATGGACCGCGGCGAGCATTTCCAGGGCGGAGAGATCCGGTATCCGGGGGCTGAGCATCGGGGAATCTCCTTCAGAAACGTCACATGTGATACAAGTCCGGCTTGTACCCTGACAAGTGTATGCCCCCTACTGCGGCAGGTCCCGGTCCGGGAGCATGGAAGGTATGGAATCTCTGCTGCTGACCGCCGACGAACACCACTCCACACCACCGGCACAGACCCATGGTCGCCGTACTGGGGGCCGGCGCGTCCTGCGCCGTCTGGATAGGTCCTCGGAGCTGTTCGCGAACCTGACCCCGAACTGGTTCGCCTCCATCATGGGTACCGGGATCGTCGCGACCGCGGCCGCGACGCTGCCCCTGCAGTTTCCCGGCCTGCGCACTGGCGCCACCGTCGTCTGGGCTCTGGCGTCCCTGCTGCTGATCCTGCTGAGTGCCGCGACCGGGGTGCACTGGATCCGGCACCGGGAAACCGCCCGAAGCCACCACGGCCATCCGGTGATGGCGCACTTCTACGGCGCACCGCCCATGGCGTTGCTCACCGTCGGCGCCGGTACCCTGCTGCTGGGCAAAGACGTCCTGGGCGAACAGCTGGCACTCGGCATCGATGCGGTGCTGTGGATCGCCGGGACCCTTCTGGGGCTGGCCAGCGCCGTCGCTGTCCCGTACCTGCAGTTCACCCGGCATCAGGTCACACAGGACAGTGCGTTCGGCGGCTGGCTTATGCCCGTCGTCCCGCCCATGGTTTCGGCTTCCACCGGGGCCCTGCTGCTGCCCTACGTCCCGGCCGGGCAAGCACGCCTGACCCTGCTGATGGGCTGCTACGCGATGTTCGGACTGAGCCTGCTGGCCTCCATCATCATCACCACACTGATCTGGAACCGCCTCGCCGGGCACAAGATCGGGGCCGCCGCGGCAGTGCCCACCTTGTGGATCGTGCTGGGCCCGCTGGGCCAGTCCATCACCGCCGCGAACCTCCTGGGCGGGAACGCCCACCTCGCCGTGTCCGGGACCCTGGCCCGGGCGATGGAAGCCTTCGGCGTCTTGTACGGGGTGCCGGTTCTGGGCTTCGCGCTCATGTGGGCCGCCCTCGCAACCGCCATCACGATCCGCACCGCCCGTCGGGGCCTGCCGTTCTCCCTGACCTGGTGGTCCTTCACCTTCCCCATCGGAACCTGCGTCACCGGCCTGACCGGCCTCGCCGCCCACACCCACCTCGCCGTGTTCGACGCAATGGCCGTCGCAGGCTACACCCTGCTGGTCGCCGCGTGGATCATCGTCGCCGCGCGGACCTTCCACGGCAGCATCCTCGAAGGCACCCTCTTCCAGAAGCCTGCCACGACCGCACCGTAGGCGGGCCGCAGCGGACCAGCAACCCGTCACGCAAACAAGCAACCGTTAACAGCGCCCGAAGGTGGCCTCATGAAACCCCGGTCAACACCCGGTTCACAGCAACGCTCACCCACCAACACAAAAGGGTCCAGGTCGCCCGCCCGATTGCAGCGGCCATTGATCGCCGTCGGCGTGCCACTCCTCCTCGCAGCCGGCGCGCTCACCTACGGGCTCACCGCAAACGGCAGCGGTCAACCGACCCCGTCAGCAGAGAAGGGCCCGACCGTGATCGAAGGAGTCATCAGCTATGCCGGCCTGAGCAGGAACCACGTCCAGACCGCGGCGACCTATCCGCAACGTCCCGGCGTCGGCGGAGACCACTCACCGGTGTGGACGAACTGCGGAGCCTACGACCGGCCCGTGCAGGAAACCCGGGCAGTGCACTCCCTTGAACACGGTGCCGTCTGGATCAGCTACCAACCCGGGCTTCCCGCCGATGACATCGCCAAACTCGCCCGGCTTGCAACCAACCAGAGCCACGTGTTGGTCAGTCCCTTTCCCGGACAGGGATCCCTCATCGAAGCAACCGCCTGGGGAAAACAACTAAGCGTCACAGACCCGGCAGATCCGCGGCTGTTCGCATTCATCAAAGCATTTCAGCAGGGTCCGCAGACACCCGAACCCGGCGAGACCTGCAGCGGCGGAGTCAACGGATAAATCAGGAGACATACCGCCGCTCGACCGGTCAGCCCCCAATGCGCGCTGTCCCATGAACTGCCGCTCACCCGTTGATGGCTCCCTGGCGGGACGACAAACCGCCAATCTAAACTGCGATTTAACCGCCAACTCCGACTAAAAGTCACACATAGCCGGCGACACATTCGGTTTCTTCGATTACGCCGACTGTCTCGTTGACGACCTCGACGAGGGAAGCCCTCTTCTTTACCCCCTCAACGCCATCAGTGGTTGTTCCGTAATGAAACCAGAGGATTTCTACGTTTCACCACGAGTTGCTGTCGAGGTAAACACAAGCCCTTGGGGGGACGAGATCATCAGCCTTCTCGTCGCCATCTATGAGCTTGAACTGCCATTTGTCTTGTCTGCGGGGAAGGACGTAACTGCCTCTGCCAGGCAGACGATCGAACAAGAGGTCGGAAAATTCCTGGGCCTCATTGATCGAGGAATCCTGGGTTAGGAAACTCACCGTTCGAATCCGCGGTCCGGCCGACGCTCCCTGACTTGGCCGCTCCACTCGGGGGATTGCCCGATCCTGGGTTCAAGGACCAGCCCCGCGTTCGTTCTAGCCTCTGGCGTCTCAAAACCCATGGGATACGAGACGTCTCACCGGACCCCGCCAGATCCGGAACGGCAGCGCTCCTAAACCCGCTGATTCTCGGGAAACTTCCCACCGCCCGCGATCTCATAACTACGTCTCGTAACCATCTGCTTGAATCGATGTACTCACCATTAGTTATGAGACACCTTGAGGACAGACATGGCGAAACTCATCGGCTACGCGCGCGTTTCGACGCGGCAACAGTCCACCGACCGGCAAGAGGCAGACCTTCTGGCCGCCGGCGTTCGACGGGACGACCTCTACATCGACCACGGCGTCTCCGGCGCCCGGTCATCTCGGCCGCAGTTCGACCGGGCACTGGACTCGCTCGTCGAAGGCGACACCCTCGTCATCACCACACTGGACCGGCTCGGACGATCCACGCAAAACATGCTCGCCTTCGCCGAAGCGCTTCGGACCCGCGGAGCCGGCCTCCGAGTCCTGAACCTCGGCGGGGGCGACGTCGATACCTCGACACCCATGGGGTCGATGCTGTTTACCGTCATGGCCGCTCTCGCCCAGATGGAACACGAGATCAAACGCGAACGCGTCACCGACTCCATCAACAAACGACGACAAGCCGGGCAGGACCTTGGCGGCCGGCCCCGCAGGATTACAGACAGTCAGATCCAAAGCGCGATGCGTCTGGTCGAAGGCGGCGCACCAGCTGCACAGGTCGCCCGCGACCTCGGAATGTCCCGGGCAACGTTCTACCGGCGCTCCCAATCGATCTCGACCTGACGGGCATCGGGCATCGGAGACTCCCGTTTAGGGAGATTGTCAGATCCTTCAGCCCCGGCCCCGGCCTTGGGCAGCCTTCCGTCCGCCGAAGACCATCGAACTAATGACCAGGATCATGACAACATCGGTTGGCCACACCTCGATGCGGCCGTACAGCATTGCTCCAACGGCGCTGAGCAGCAAGAAGGCAGCCAGCCCAATGAGGGCCCCTCTCAAGAAACTCACCGTTCGGTCTGCTTCCCCGGGCGCTTCAATACGAACCCAGCCGCCACCGCCACGACGACGCCAACGAGAAATGCTTGGATCGCTCCGATCGATGGCCACAACAACGCCCAGGGCATGAATCCGGACAGGAAGACGAGCACGGGTCCGGCAGCTTTGTTAATGGTCCCATCGTTGAACGGTACCAGCGGGCCCGGCCGCTGCGAGGGCATCTGGAGAAGCGGATAAACAGTCAACCCCGAAGGCCCCGTAGCGGAGAAACGGAGCTACGTCGAAGGCGGACCCCGTACCGCCGGTCAGTTAGCGTCGTTGTAGGCCTTCAAAATGTCCTGGCTGATCCGGCCGCGCGCGCTGGGGTTGTAACCGTTGGAAACGGCCCACTCCCGGATCCGCTGCGTCTCCTCGCGACTGGACGTCGTTCCCCGGCTCTTCTGGCCCGTTGCAGCGCCACGAACACGCCTGCCGTGGGCAATGTAGGGTTCCAGCGCTTTACGCAGGCCGACTGCGTTCTCTTCTGCCAGGTCGATCTCATACTCGACACCATCCAGGGCGAAACGAACGGACTCCTGGGCGTCCTCACCTGAAATGTCGTCGATCAACTGAACATGAACTTTGCGGGCCAATGGGGTTCCTTTGCTCGGATTAGCGGTGTTGCTCCCCCGTGCCAACGCCAGTCTTTGAGCTCAACACTATTTCAAACTCGCGGTTCATTACCTCTTGTCCCCGCCGGCTGCCTCGAAACTCGGCTCTTCCCGGTTTTTGACCAAAAATCCCCTCGGACGTTCCGCACTCGAGTTCTGCAGCTGTGCATTGCTGTCCGAAGGATAGGCCCAGCAGGTGTTCCGGCATTCATGAGCCGCTGCATTGCCGTTCGGCAAGGGGGCGGAAATTAAGGATTAAAACTTGGATTGATGCGGGGCACAGACCGAGCCCCCCCACTCAGGGGCACCGCACGTATGAAGTCAGACCTTAATGTGGTTTGAAGTGTCGCAGGGTATTGCATCAGCGGTATCGCATCGAGGGGTAGCATAGCGATGTCGCATAGACAGGCATGAAACGAATATTCGCGAGCTATTTCTGCGAGTATTGGGATTCTCGATGGACGCGTATTCTTGAGCCATGATTTCGAACACGGTCATCTCCTCACCCGCCGAGACGCGCGAGTACCTGCTGAAGGTTTCCGGCCGCGGGTACACCGTGGTCCGGCACATCTTCCGGCAGCTCCCGGACGACTCGGAGCACCGTCCCAGCGTGCTCGGGCCGATGGTGACAGAGCGCAAACGCCGCTCCGTACAACTGTATCTGCTGCTTCTAACTGCCTGGCCCTGGTTGGAAACCCGGGACGAACCGCTGGCCGCGGCAGTCTGGGCCCGGGCACTGTCTACAGATCGCGGCCGGAACTGGACAGCGACAAACGTGTCCGCAGCCTGGTCGGACCTCGAACGGCGTGGGCTCGTCGAACGCCGACGATTGTCCCGTGGCGTGGTAGTCATACCGCGCCGGGAGGACGGTAAGGCCAAATACTCCAAACCGGGGCTCGTTAAAGGCGACCGGCGTGAGACCTATTTCGTCCTACCGCCTGAATTCTGGACTGAAGAGTGGTTCGAACGGCTCAGCATGCCTGGTCTTGCCATGCTCCTTATCATCGCGGGCGAGACCAGCGACAAGGACACCGTCTGGCTGACCAACCAAGGCACAGCTGACTGGTACGGCCTTTCACCCCGATCGGTCGAATCCGGCATCGAGGACCTGCGAGACCAAGGCTTGCTCTTCGAGACCGTGGAATGGATCAAGGCTCCCTTATCGGCGTCCGGGACGACAAAACGCCACTGGTATAGCCTCTCCGGCCCATTCAGCAAAGACGCAAGAGCAGAGATCCAGCGTAAAGCGCAGGCCGAGCTCGGGGCAAGGACAGCTCCCGCACACCACAAAGCGCCTAAATCGACGGGGAAGAAGAGACCCCCAAAGAACACGAAAAAGACGACCGAGGAAGCACTGTGAGTACCCACATCTACGTAGACGAGACCAAAGCAAAGGGATACCTCATTGCGGCAGCGACCGGCACCCGCTCGGAACTCACACTCTCCCGAAAGGAACTTAGTACTCTCGTCCTTCCCCGCCAGAGAGGCTTGCACATGAACGCCGAGAGCCCGTCCCGTAGGCGCGAGATCGCCGACACGATCCTCCGGATGGGGGAAATGCTCGGGGTTCAAGCGACGGTCTACGACGCCGGCCGGTCCGGCACCGAGAAGGAACGACGCGCCCGTTGCCTAGAAGCGCTCGTCGAGGACGCCGCCCGGCATCCACAGGCAAAAATCGTGTTCGACCTCGACGAGTCCCTGCGCAGCTGGGATCGCCAACAGATGATCGAGCTAACAAGAGCCGCTGGCGTCCAAGACCGGTTGAGCTACGATCACGTCCACCGGAATACTGAACTGCTCCTTGCCCTTCCTGACGCGGTCGCTTGGTGCTGGGCGCGCGGGGGCGAGTGGCGCGCCCGCATCCGCCCCGTCGTGCGGGAAATCCGCGAGGTGTAACTGCTTGGATACGCGCGAAGCCCGAGCGCCACGGTCGTCCGGCCGGGTCTCGGGCTCACTTCCTGGAACTCAACGCTCCAGACAATCACCAGTATGCACAACGCAACGCCATGGTTCAAGCCAGCAGCCATTTCCTCACATCGTATGCGTTTGGGGTAAGGAGCAGGGCGCCCCTGTCACGTGTCGGCGGCGTCCGTCGACGGGCCACCCGAGATGCCCCGATCGTTGCGGCGGTCATTTCGGACCACGACGTGGGCGAATCCAAACGATCAGCTAATCCTGCACGGCCCGTTCCAACCCAGGGTGGTGGGCCAGCTCTACCAAACCGTCAGCATAGTCCTCGACGGCAACGCACATCATCTTCAAGCGATTGTCCAACGACCCCCAGGGCCGGGAGGGTTTGCCCGTCACGATATGTGGGGCCAGCTCGACGTCACGGACATCAATATCGAACTCGAACTGCAGGTCCAGCAACTGCGGTGTCAGCTCGTCACCACCAACTTTGGTGAAGGTAACCACGATGCCCTCGTCGTCGAGGGCGCCGTCGTTGATCTTCAAATCGCGGATGACCTTCTTGTCGTATGTTCCTATGACCTTTTCCGGCCGCATCGCGAGTTCGTGGGCGGCCCGGTGTCGATCGATGCGCGCCAAATCGTGCAGGATGCGAAGGCAATTCCACCCGGGGCTCTCCGCTTGGAAGGGTTGGATGCGGTGCAGGGCATCGACCAGGTGCGGAGAAAGGTGCTGAATCCGTTTCTTGTTCGCGGCCCACTCCTTGGGTGTAAGCGCGATGGGCCATTGAAGCTGGGACGCTCCTGGAGGTGGGTTAGTTCCAGAGTCGATGATAGCTACCGCGTAGAGGCAGTTGTCCAGGCCGGCGCGCAGGTTTTGCAGTGCTTCACCCAGGAGGATGGACAGCTGGTCAGGGATGGGTTCGCTGCGCTCAACCTTGATGGCCCCACGACCTCGGTCGTCGATGTCGACGCGTATCCTCGCCGGGCCTCCTTCAAGGTATCCGCTGAGGAGTTGGGCAAACTCCTTGATGTTGTCCTGAGCACGACTGATTCTGGCCTGTGACAGTGAAAATTCGCGGGGTAGCTTCACGACGTAGGTGTTCCCGTCTGGAATTGAAGTTGGCGCCCGTCCCGCGGGCCCGGCACATGAAGCCATTCTGCCCGAAGGCCGAGAGGTGCGCTGCGGCAACCTTAACAACTTTTTTAGATGGCCTTTCCTAGGAGTAAGCACCTCGTCAGGCAGACTTGCGCAGTGAGCAAATTTCGGGATCAGGTATGGATCAACCGCACATCAGGTGATGGCGCACGGCAGTTCAAGCCTATGGCCAAGACGGCGAAGCGGCACGCTGCCCGGAGGGCACGTTGATGGGCATGGGAGTGGGAGTCCGGCCAGCGGTCCGGAAAGACCAGGAAGCCATTGGTAGGCTCATTTCCCCTTGGGACCGGGACAACGGGTGGAGGTACCGGGAGCGGCGTGGAAGAGTCAGTGAGCGTGAGTTCGTGGCTGAGGATGGGGACGGGATACTTGGGTGGATTTCCGGGAGCCATCGCTCAGGGGCCTGGGGGAATCTCGCAGCGTATGAGCACCGTCCTGAGTCATGGGTCTGCTCTTACATAGTGAAGTTGTACGTGGATTCGCAGAGACAATCCGGCGGTATGGGAAGCCTACTCTTAGGGGCTTTTGAGGCCGACGCCATGCGGGCGGGGCGGGACCTCGTGGTGGTGCATCCGGACGAGACCGGAGATGTAGAGAGGCTTATACAGTTTTACCGCAACAACGGATACAACTTTATGGAGCCCAGCAGGGCTCATTCGATGCGACCCGCATGGCTGATGGCGAAGACGCTCCGGTGGTAAGTGCACTGGAGGAGCCCATCCAGTCAGCTTCGTGCGGCGGATACCACCCACGTTGCTAGACGAGATCGTGATCAGAATCAACCGTTTTCGACCTGCTACGGATCTGCCTTAAAACAGCTGGAAAACTGCGCTCCGGCCGGCCTCTCCTCTGTTACTACCACAAGCCCGTCCCACAAACGGTCGTTCTTGACACGTATTTTGGACAGACATAGGCCAGAGTCGGAACGGCCGAGCAGTCCGCCCGTCGTCCACCGGTACGCTTCGTCGGAGATCCACTGGGCGGGAAGAAGGGGACGCTCCGTGAACCCTTCTGCGGTCAACGGGCAATACATAGTGTGAGCACAGACAGCGACATCATCAGGCGGTCCCGGGACAGCCCCGCGGTTTTCGGGGAGTTGTACGACAGACACGCCTCAGTCATCTACAGATACGCCGCCAGACGAGCCGGCGAGTTCGCCGCCGACGACGTCACGTCAGAGACATTTCTGGTGGCCTGGGAACAACTCGACGCCTACGACCTCGACCGGGATGACGCCCGCCCGTGGTTGTTCGGCATCGCCACCAATCTCCTCCGCCGACATCACCGCGCCGAAACCAAGATGCTCAAGGTCGCTGCTAAAGCTGCATCACGAGAGGCCTTGGCCGACGATTCGGATCGGGTTGCTGCCCAAGTGGACGCCGTGGCGGCGACCGGGCGCATCGCCATGAGCCTGAAGGCCATGACCGCTATCGATCGGGAAACACTACTGCTCTATGCCTGGGCTGACCTGACCTATGAAGGCATCGCGTCGGCCATGGACGTCCCAGTGGGAACCGTGCGGTCCCGCCTGAACCGTGCGCGTCGAACCCTGCGAACCCAACTGAACCTCGAACTACTTGATGAAACGGAGAACGACAATGGACGACTTGCAGCTGCTCCGCGAAATGCGTAGCGACATCGGGTCCGCCCCGCCCGCCACCCTGGCCCGCGGCCGCAACAAGCTCATGGCCAGCATCGACGCCAGTTCCCGTCCCGAGGCAGCGGCCCGCACACACGAACTGGCCAAGGTGAGTCCTTTCCGCGTCCGACGCCGCATCCTCATGGTCTCGGCAGCCGCCGCCCTCCTCGTCGGCGGCATCGTAGCGGCCGAAGTCGTCCTGCCGAACCAACCCGGAGCAACTGCCGAAGCAGCCGAGATCCTGAACAACGCCGCGGCAGCCACCATCCAGACCTCCGACCCGATAGTGGGACCCGGTCAATACCTGAAGATCGAAACCACGGCCGTCTACTCCAGCGGCTCAGTAGCCGCCGATGGAACCCAGGATGCGTGGCTGGATAAGACCGGAGGCCAGGTCTATGTGCCAGCAGACCGAAATGGGGAATGGGTTTGGAACCGCGAAGAGCGCGTTCCCCTTGAGCCCGTCAGCGACGCCGCCAAAGCTGACGCCGTCCAGAGACAGAAAAAAGACCAGGGGCGGCCGGCAGGTCAACCCTCGATTGTCGGCATTCAGCGCGCCCCGGGCGGCGCCTTTTACGGGAACAAACCAACAGTCATTATCGGCACGCCCCTCACCGAGGCCGGCAGCCTGCCCAGGGATCCACGGGCGCTCCTAAACCTCATCCAGGAACGCACTAAGGGCGCCGGCCCCTCGCCTGAGATGGAAGCATTGATCACCATCGCGGATGGCCTGCGCACCGGAGTCGTTCCCGCAGACCTGCGCGCTGCCCTATACAAGGCGGCAGCCCTCATCCCAGGTGTAGCCGTCGTGGACAAGCAGGCAACACTCAATGGCAAGACCGGTGTAGCCATAGGAATCCAGTCTCCGGACGGAGGCGGGCGGCAGGAAATCATCATCGACCCGGCCACCGGGTTGATGATCGGAGAACGGAATGTTTCGCTCAAGGCCACGGCTGATTTCCCGGCCGGAACAGCGACGTCGTGGACCTCCGTGCAGACATCCGTAGTGAACTCTGCCCCGTAGCCTCGACTGAACGAGAATGGCCGCCCGGAGGCCACACCCGGGCGGCCAGCAATCAATCTGAACCAAATCCAAAGCCGCAACTCATCCCGCCAAACGAGTCAAAAGTCGTCGCGCAGAAGTTTCGGAGCACGCGAGACTCGGTAAAGGTCGGTTTTGACGATCGGATTGGTGACGATCTGGCGGCACTGCATGCAGCGAATGACACGTCCCCCACTTCAGCCTCGTTTAGAGTTTCCGCTATGGCAGAGACCGTTTTCCCACCATTTACCGTTACAGCCACGGCCATTCGGCAGTTGGAATTGATGGGAGGGCGAGCACGGGTGGACATCCAGGACGGAGGCTGTTGCGGAAACACTTATGTCTTCACCCGAGGCCCCGGCTCTGACTCTGATGCCAAATACGGGTGCCCCGGCGCGGAGCTATTCGTCAGCGAAGCTGCACACGCCGTGCTGGTTGGGGCAACCCTCGACTATAGTCCCACGGTCAAGCCCGCGCGCTTCCGGGTGCTGAAGAACCCGAACACCCCTAAACGGTGTCCGTGCAACCGCTCCTTCGGACGCGACTGGCCTGGAAAGGGGCAACCCGGTTGCTCGGCCCGCACTCCGATGCCCTGGGATTGACTCGCGTTCGCCGGGGGTACGCGGCAGGTCAAACCAGCCCACAAATACAGTCGTTTTTGCTGGTTCCGGAGAGCGGCACGGAATCGGGGTGCGGTCTATCTTCTGTACGATCAGGCGATGGTCGCTGTCTCGATGCGCAAAGACGTGGAAGCGTGGTGTCTTCAAGCCTTCGGTCATGGCCAGCTCACGCCGGTCCTGCCTGAGGCCGGGGGCCAGATGTCGGATCTGTTCCGCTTCGATTCCAACCGAGGCGAAGCCGTGGCCGTGAAAGTCCGGCCCGAGTCCCTGGAGAGAATCGACAGGTGCCTTCAACTGCAGGCATTCGCGGCCGACGCCGGGTTTCCGTGCGCCCGCCCCCTGACAGCTGCACACCGGCTCAGAGCTGACATGGTTGTTCACGCTGAGTCCTGGCGTTCCAGTGGCCAGATGTACGCCGGCAGCGACCACGACTTCGCTGCTCGGTCCGCTTCCCTCCTGGCACGCTTAGTGGCAATCCTCGAAGGAGAGGCGCCAACGGGTTTGGGCGCGCCGCCACCATGGATCTCCTGGAACCCTCCTACGGGGAGCCTGTGGCCGCCGAATCCAGCCATTGACGCCATGGACCAGAACCTTGTACCAGAGCGTGTGAACGCCATCGCCCGTAGCGTCTCCGAACGACTCACCCAGACCACACTTCCGCTCGTTGTTGGCCATGGAGACTGGGAGAGCCAGAACCTTCGATGGCAGGGCACCTCCCCCACGACGGTTCACGACTGGGACAGCCTCGTAGCACTTCCAGAAGCCGCGATAGTCGGTGCAGCCTCCGGGGCATTCACGAGCACCACCATTCCGACACTCGCACCCATGGAAGCCTCCGAAGCCTTCATAGACCGCTACGAAGAAGCCACGGGCCGGCGATTCACCCATGAAGAGAGGGAGATAGCGTGGGCAGCAAGTCTTTGGCCCGCTCTCCACAATGCCAGGGGTGAGAGCCTCTTCAAATCACCACCGACCGCGCTAAGCGAACTGACAAACCAAGCGCCTGCGAGACTCCGTCTTGCAGGCATCCGATGAAGTCGCCCGACAAACAGCGCCATGAAGAACCACCCTTTACCGCCGACAATCACGGCTTCCGACAGTAGTGAGGCGTCGTCGCTCTCTGTCTTGCAAAGTCAGCAATCCAGCGCCGGCGAGATGGAACACGGTGGGACAACTTTCCGAGACACCGCTCTACTGGTCCATCGCGGCCGGTCGTCCGGTCACTGGAAATGTACTGGCGTCTCAGGAAGCTGTTGTTTTATGAGACATGCTCAGGAGAGTGCTGGCCCAGGGGCGGCTATATTCCGTCCTGGGAACGGATGCGAAATCGGGGACAGGACCGGCCCGTTGGAGACGGCCGGCAGCTTGTCATTTTTGCTTAAGGTTTTGTGTGTATCATGAGCGACGCAAGGTGCCGTTTGTTAGCTGAGGCTCCTTCGCGTACAAACGCCAGCGACCCCCAACGTCGAGAGACGCCACGGGTCAGGACAGGTTCCCCCGGACTAAGGGGCAACCCCGATTGGCTCCCCCGGCATTGGCCCGGGGGTCACGACGCGGAGTGCTGAAGGTCTTACGAGGAAGGGCCCGGTCGCTCTGACCGAGCCTCTGCAGGCACACGATGTCGATGCCCAGGAGGTGGTTCGCCGTGGCGAGTGGCGATAGTACCCCCTCCTCATTCACGTCCTGACGTCCTGACATTCACGTCCTGACCGGACTTCAGCGCGGTCCACCCTTCACTCAGCATGCCGATGATGGCCCTCTCAGGGCTTCCGGCGTGCCCGCTTCACAACCGCCCGGCCACCGCCGGGAGGAAAGCTGGTTTCCCATGCCCAAGATCCCCATGAACAAGACGACCCCACCGGGCCGGTCCCTACCTGCCGCTCCCGCACTCCCGGCCGACGGCAGAACCTCAGCAGTCCTCGACTCTGCCCACGTGGGCGACATTAAGGGCGCCTTTGGAACCATCCGGCTGGAGGATTCCTCGGCTCAGTCGAGCTGGAAGAGGCGATTGAAGACCCTGCTCGCGATCGTCGGTCCTGGCCTGATCGTCATGGTCGGCGACAACGACGCCGGTGCCTTCGGCACCTACACCCAGGCCGGGCAGAACTACGGGACGTCCCTTTTGTGGACGCTGCTGCTTTTGGTTCCTGTCCTGTTCGTCAACCAGGAAATGGTGCTGCGCCTGGGTGTGGTGACCGGAGTGGGCCACGCCCGACTCATCCTCGAACGCTTCGGAAAGTTTTGGGGAGCGTTCAGCGCCATTGACCTGTTCATCCTCAATGCGCTCACGATCGTCACGGAGTTCATCGGAATCTCGATTGGACTCGACTACCTTGGCGTGCCCAAGGTGGCGGGTGTGGTCGTCTCTGCCCTGTTCGTCATAGGCGCGGCCAGCACGGGTTCATTCCAGCGTTTCGAACGGGTCTGCATGGCCCTGATCATCGGCTCACTCCTGCTCGTTCCCGTCTTCTTCATGGCCGGCCCGGACTACGGACAGATGGCTCACGACTTCGTGGTCCCCGGCATCCCGGCAGGCTCCGACATCGCCGACGTCACGCTGCTGATCATCGCTGTAGTGGGCACCACCATCGCCCCATGGCAGCTGTTCTTCCAGCAGTCTTATGTGATCGACAAGCGGATCACACCCCGCTACATGAAGTACGAACGCGTGGATCTGTGGCTTGGAATCGGCATCGTGATCCTCGGCGCTGCGGCGATCATTTCCTTCACCGCCTTCACTTTCGGGGGTCGGCCGGAGTTCGGGCACTTCACCGACGCCGGCGGTGTGGCGGAGGGTTTGGGGAAATATGTGGGTCACGCCGCGGGGATACTGTTTGCACTGGCCCTCATCGACGCCTCAATCATCGGCGCCGCTGCTGTTGGACTGTCGACGTCCTACGCATTGGGCGATGTTCTCGGGCTGAAGCACTCCCTGCATCGCAAGCCCAGTGAAGCCAAGGGCTTCTACGCAGCCTTCGCAGCCCTCATCCTTCTCTCCGCGGTGATCGTCATCATTCCCGGCAGCCCCTTGGGCCTGCTCACCGTGGGCGTGCAGGTGCTCGCCGGCGTGCTGTTGCCTTCCGCGACGGTGTTCCTGTTACTGCTTTGCAACGACAAGGAAGTCATGGGCCCCTGGGTCAACGGACGCGGCATGAACATCTTCACCTCGGCAGTTATCGCTGTTCTCGTGATCCTTTCCGTCGTTCTCACCGCGGCGGTTCTCTTCCCGGACATCGACGGAACCACGATCCTGGAGATCCTCGGCGGCGGCGCCGTCCTGGCCGTCCTGGCAGCCGTCGCGCTCGTGGTGGTCCGTGCACGGGCACGGGCCACCGGCAAACTTGTGGTTCCCGAGCAGATGGACCGGTCCCAGCGCTCCGAGTGGCGGATGCCACCGCTTGCCTTGCTGCGGCGCCCCCAGCTTTCCACAGCCCGAAGGGCGGGTCTCAGCGTCCTGCGCCTCTACCTGCTCGTGGCGATGATCCTGGTCATCGTCCGTGTCGTGCAGCTCGCCCTCGCGGGCTAATAACAGCCCCTCTCAAACCTGCCCCCAATGACATAAAGTCACCCCAGACGCTTTTGAGCACGAAAGGCCCTCGATGACCACCGCAGCGCCGACCGCAACACAGTCCCTCTCCACCCTCCTACGTCAACCCGTCACCGACGTCGACGGACACCGCATGGGAACCCTGGCAGACCTCATCGTCCGCCTCCGTCACGGCGACTACCCCCTCCTCACCGGCCTCGTCGTCGCCGTCGGCAACACCCGGGTATTTGTCGCAGCGACCAACCTGGCCGTCCTCGAGTCCACCCGCGTTCAGCTTGCCGTGAGCACCGGCGACGTGGGCGAGTTCCGCAGGCGCGACGGCGAAGTCCTCCTCTCCGAGGACGTCCTCGGACACCGCCTCATCGACGTCTCCCGGGCAGCGTTCGTGAAAGCCTACGACGTCCACCTCACGCCTGTCCTGGACGGATGGGCAGCGACCGGATTGGACGTTCACCGTCGCCGGTGGCTCAGCCTCGGGTCCCGCCACGCGGCACACCCGCAGCGGGACTGGAAGGACTTCGAACCACTCATCGGCCATGCAGGATCCGCCCAGATACGCGCCGTGACCGGGCGGATCCCCGCACTGAAGCCGGCCCAGATCGCCGACATCATCGAAGAAGCCACCGGAAACGAACAAAACGAACTCCTGGCCGAGGTCCACAAAGATCCCGAGCTCGAGGCCGATGTCTTCGAAGAACTGGACGAGGACTCCCAGTCCGAACTCTTCCGGGACCGCACCGACGCAGAGGTCGCCGAAGTCCTCGGACGCATGCAGGCCGACGACGCCGCCGACGCGCTCATGGACCTCCCACAGGAGCGCCGCTCCCCTGTCCTGGATCTGCTGCCCGAACCCCACCGAGCCGTTGTCCACCGGCTCCTGGGCTACCACGGGCTAACAGCAGGCGGCCTCATGGGCACCGATTTCCTCGCGCTTCCATCAACCGCCACCATCGCCGACGCCCTCACCGCGGTCCGCGGAGCCAGCCTCCTCCAACCCCAGGCTCTAAGCGTGATTTACACCCTCGCCCGCGACGGAAAACTCGAGGGCACCCTGAGCCTGGTCCACGCCGTCCAGGCCGACCCCGCTACGACCCTCGGTGAGGTCGCTGACCACGACCTGGTCTGCGCCTCACCCGGCGACGACGTCATTGACGTCACAACCCGCATGGCGGACTTCAACCTCCTGGCGATGCCGGTCATCGCCGAAGACCGCCGCATTATCGGTTCCATCACAGTCGACGATGCCCTCGAGGCCGCGATCCCCGACGACTGGTCCCGCCGCGAGTCCAACCACCACGAAACAGGAAGGGAAGGCTAATCTCACTGGCGCAAATGACAGCCAAGGCGCATATTTATCATTGTGCAAGACACCAGCCCAACTCGGGCACGAAGCGATCAACCCAGCGTGAGGGTCCTTCTTGTGCCGCGGCTGCTCGCCCGTGGCATCTCGGCCGAGCGCGTTGCCCGCATCACCGGGACGCCGGCAGCCCTAGTTGCCCTGATCCGCGAGCACGAACCCCCATCTGAACGGGCCCGAGCGAGCTGGCATCCCGTGCGCACCCACCGGCGGAGGATCGCCGGTCTGGCGGCCACCAAACGGCTCACAACGATAGCGATCTTTGCCGCGGGCATCACCGCAACGATTTGCTGGCATGTACCGCTCGTCCCGCTATCCGTAGCTGCCGCTGCGATCATTACGCACCGCTGGAAGGTCCAAAGCGATGCTTTCGATGGCTCCACGCCGGAAAGCAATGGAATTAGTAGGGCCTAACCAGTCGATTACCCCTGGTCGGTCTGTTATGACCCAGGACCACGAGCGAGAACGCACAGGCCCTCACGGCACATTTTTCAGTGCGTCCGAAAATCCCCGACAAGACACACCTACAACTAAGAGCAGTAGATTCAATCTAGGACTGGCCCGGCGACTTCATTGATGCCCAAGCAATAGCCGCAATCGAACGAATCATCCGCGGCATTTCCGGCTCCTCGAACGACTCTTCCCCCAGGTCATCCCTGTAGTAAAGATCAACCAACTTGCGACCATCACAGATGACGTCATCGAAACAGCCGCGCCACCCCTGGTCATAGGCAACTGACGACAAAGAGCGCCACCAGAACACCGCCAGAGAGCTCCGAAGTCCACAGCGTTTCGCGTTGTCGACGCGAAATAGCTCAAAAAGGGTCGTTTTTGACCAA
This sequence comes from Arthrobacter sp. BPSS-3, assembly GCF_044628475.1. Taxonomy (NCBI): domain Bacteria; kingdom Bacillati; phylum Actinomycetota; class Actinomycetes; order Micrococcales; family Micrococcaceae; genus Arthrobacter; species Arthrobacter sp. BPSS-3. The sequence continues at coordinate 26,905 of NZ_JBIMMV010000011.1, read as the reverse complement.
AGCGGAGAGAGCCTCGGCTTTCGGCATTTTTCGGTCGGCAGCTCAGGTGACGAGGTCGGCTCCCCTCCCCCATACGCATAGCATTGCTCAGGTGAGTCGAGTCGTTTTCATGTGCGGCCCTGCCGGCGCTGGCAAATCCACAATTGCTCGAAGACTAGAGAGCGGCGGGATGGTCCGTCTCTCTTTTGACGAGGCTGCGTGGCGGATGGGGTTCCGTGCTATGCCGCTGGAAGCAGGCCCACGACGCGAGATCGAGGCAGCGCTTCAAAGCCGTCTCATCAAACTTGTCCAGTCAGGTTTCGACGTGGTTCTCGACTTTTCTTTCTGGTCGCTGAATATGCGCGAAGAGTACCGCCGCCTGCTGAGGCCCCTGGGCGTCGAGCCGGAGACAATCTATATGGCGACCCCGCGTGAAGTCGCTCTTGAACGCATTCGTGGCCGGGCGGCGGGTCACGCAGACGACTTCAGACTTAGCGAGAAACTGGCTGCCAAGTACTTTGACAACTTCGAAGTCCCAACAGCGGAAGAAGGACCGCTAGAGGTCATCGTCTTTCCCTAATGCTTCAGAGTTCGGGCCGGTGTGGACGCCGCGACATTAATTCCATGCCTGATCTAATGATGAGATGACGTCAAAACAATTTGCTGCCATGGCCAAGGCTCACACGGGTGATCGGGTTCTCCTGCTATCTCGAAGGAGGTCCATGAGCAGGCGATGAGGCGTCTGGCAGAATCTACGGGTTTAGTTCCAGTTGAGTACCCCACGACGAGACAACTGGGCGCAAGCGCCCAGGCTCGGGCAGCTGACATCAATGCCGCATTCGCCGACCCCAGCATCCGAGCTGTGCTCGCGACAATCGGGGGCAACGACCAAATCACGGTAATCAAACACATTAACGCCGACGTCGTGGTTGGCAATCCGAAGCCCTTCCTCGGCTACAGCGGACAACACAAACCTGCACAACTTCCTGTGGGACCTCGGAATCCCCAGCTACTACGGTGGTTCCACGCAGGTACACCTGGGAGCAGGCCCACGTGTTGACGAGCCGCACCTCCTCTCGCTTCGCGCCGCACTGATTGAGGGCGGAACGATCGAACTAACCGATCCTGGAGAGTCAGAGGATTACGGAATTACCTGGACGGACCCTCGCGCCCTGACCGAGTTTGGTGTCCGGGAGCCGACGGAACCGTGGACCTGGACCGGTCCGAAGACGGTCGTGGAAGGACGATCGTGGGGCGGCTGTCTTGAGGTAATTGACCAGATCGCAATGGCTGATCGGATGCCTGCGGTGGAGGACCTCGAGGGGGCGGTCCTGCTATTTGAGACCAGCGAGGAGCTGCCTCCCGCGGACGAAGTGAAGGGGTGGGTGCGGGCCCTGGGCGAGAGAGGAATCCTCGAAGCCTCCGCCGGCATATTGGTTGCCAGGCCGCCAGTCAGTCGCTTAGGCGCCGCCGTTCCGGCAGCCGACGTGCGAGCCCAGCTACGCGCGGAACAGAGCGAAGCAATCACCGAGCAGGTAAGTGCCTACAACCCGGACGCTGTCGTCTGTGTTGGAGTGCCCTTCGGCCACACCCGACCCAGTGGATTCTTCCCCACGGTGGCCTAATCCGCCTCGACGGAGCCACCAAGACAGTCACCGCTGACTACAACTAAGTCGCCCGTCGACGATCCGTCAGCAAGCCCGTGCGGACCAAAACAAGTCAAAACCCATCGGCTCTTAGCTATGCGGCACCCGCATTTCGATAAGGGTCGTTTTTGACCGTTTGCGGAATGGGCGCCATTCCCGCGCTGGCCAGGTGAGCGCGGGCGGTAAGGCAGGATGAAGGGATGAGCTCAGACATGCCGGTTGCCATCCGAGCCACTGCCTCATGGGAGCGGCGCTGGTTGAGAACTCGCTACCGCAGTATTCGGTATGACGTACGGTTTGCCGACGGACGCGAAGAGCAGAGTGTGGACGTGAACGCCGTTCTCCAGGGAGCCCGCTACCCCGCCGACTACTGGTCCACGCTAAACGGCGCCGAGCTGGCGTGCCCAGAAGACGGTACCGGGCAATGGGTGGATTATCCCTACGGTCGGCCGCTCTAACCTGCCACAACGAAGGTCCAGTCTATGGACCAGCGATTCCCCCGGGGGTATTCTTGGCGACACAACCCCGTGGCCAACCCGGGGTCAAAAGCGTACGACGGGGCAGCGTCGAACGGCATTCGGGGGATTCGATGACGACACTAACCTGCACCGACAACAACCAATATCCGCTGGCTGAGGAAAGCCAGGGACAACAAACCTTGGATGCCGGACCTGCCAATGTCTCTCTGGAGGTCGAAGGCGAAGCGTTTCTCCGGATTACTTTCCGTCCCGGCAGCCGGATCACCGGGGCCGACGGAATTCGCGTGCGGGAACAACTTCTGGCCCTGACCGGAGGTACTGGCTGCGTTGTCCTGCTCCAGGTCACCGGCGTTGACTATGTCAGTCGCGAAGCAGTTCGCGTCTTCAGTGAAGCCGTTACCGTCAAGGCCTTCGCTTTCCTTGGCAGAACGCCAATGGACCGGGTCATTGCCCACGGGCGTCGGGGGCTGCCCCTGCCACTGTGCCCAAGCAGGTATTTCACCGATGAGTCGGAGGCCCTGGCGTGGCTGAACACGATTAGCTCGGTCGGAAATGACTAACCGAAGATGTGGCTGCGCTGTTTGAGTAAGCGTAAAAGGATTATGCGGTGAGCAAGCGGGAAATCTTCATAGTCTTGAGCGCTGACGATAACCTTCCGCGTGGCAATATCTGGAGGATCACAGCCAAGAAGAGCGACTTTTACCTTGATTTCGAGGGACGGCATGCCGGTGGTTTTCATCTCTCGATGCATGGTCCCACCGAAGGCTTCTCTCGTCACCGCTTCCACATCAGAAGCGACAGGAGAGCGGTCAGGGAGGCTCGTGCTCTCGGCAATTTTGTCCAGCACCAGCTCGGGCGAGGATATGCATTTGATGGAGTACAGCTGAGCCACCAGGCCTACCACGTCGCCCGTTTGCGATGGACTTGGGACCTCCAACGCCCTCGATTCCGTGAAGCCGCTCTATCCAGGGCGCCTGTTCCGAAGCTAAGCGAAAACCGAGATGGCTTGATGCTCAAAACTCTCCTGCAGCCCAACAGCGCTTGGGACATAGACATCGTCGTTTCTTATGGAGAACCACACTGGCCCGCCCCCGACGACTCTATTCGGGGCAGTTCCCGCATCGGTCCGATCCGGAACGGTGCCGGCATGTGGCTAACAGCAACGTCCTACCATCGATCACAAGTGCTGGCCCCCTCTCCCGAGAATCTTCAATTGCCGTTACCGCATCCAGGAGAAACACCTCAGCAGATAATGGGGGGCGGTTCCGGACCGCTTGGGACGCAGGACTTCTACTGGTTTGTCGAGACAATCACATCCCGAGAACTGCTGGGGTAGAGCTGTCCGGCCCCAAGGTTAGGCTGTCCACATGACAACCCCTGTACCCACTCTTACTGCCGTCACTGTCTTTGAGGGCAACGGATCTGTCCTTGTGAAATATGAACTGAGCGGTCCCGTGCCCAAAGAGGAGACGTTCCTCGTGGGCATCCAGGGTAAAAGCCAGGATGGGAAAACCCTGCGGCAATTCGGCATCAAGTTTCTCGACGGCGAACGGGCCGCATATTTCGTCTTTGACCACAATGCGGCGAAGCAGGAGAACTTCGACTACATCCGAGCTACTGAGGACGAGCACCAAATTTTGACGCCGTACCCCGCGATGCATTTCTCAGAGTTGGGCGACAGCCCTGACCTCAGGGGTTATCTCAACTTCGGCGGGGCAGACCGACAAACAGACGTCCGCGTTGATGTGGTCGGGTAGCTCCCTGCTTTCCAAAGGAAAAGAGGGGCGACACACAATGTGCCGTCCCTCTTTGGTTTCCCTTGGGCAAAGGAAATCTGTGGTTCAGCGGAGCTGAAGTGTTTGAGATGCTGCCGCGGGGTGGGTACGTCGTTGTTCCTGATCTCGCGGCTGTGACTTGCCGGCTGCGTGGTCGCGGTTGATGGCGGTCCGTCGCTGGTGAGTGGCTGCTGTGGTTCGCCCTGGGCGGCGGACCGCCCGACGTGCGGGAGGTTCCTCGCCCCTGCTGGGGTCAGTGGCCGGGCAGTTGCGATAAGGGGAGGATCTGGACGCCAGGCCCTTCCACCCTTGCGGGTGGAAGGGCCTGGCTTCTGCATTGGGGGTTTCAGTCACCCGGCCTATGCCGGACTATTCGCCCTCGGTGGTGTGTTTGTCAATGATGATCTGCTCCACGGCACTGGCCGTGTACCCCCACTGGGTGAGCTGGTTCAGGTAATCGAAGTGCCGCTTCTCAGCGGAGCGCCATGAGTCTTTCTGGATGGTCTTCTCATACCCGGCGCAGATCAGGGCGATCAGGGAGAACTCCGGCCGGGCGGTGGTTTTGGCGGTGTGGTCCCGGAGCGGGTTCCAGCCCCACCGGTCCATATCCTCCCCGGTCTTGGCACCGATCATCTCGGTGGCGACCTTGCCGTCATAGCCACTGGCGGTCTCGGAGTAGTGGGTGATGGCGTGGACGGTGAAGTACTGCCAGCCCTTCGGCGCGGTCTTCCGCGAGAGCAGGGTCTTGATGAACTCGCGGCGGACGACCCCAGCGGATTCCATCGCCTTGTTGTTCGCGATCAGGGTCCTGCGCTCGGTTTTCTCTTCGTCGGTCATCGGCCCTTTCTGGGCCTGGGTGCCGCCGTCGTACCGCTTGTACCTCGACACGAAACCCAGCTCTTTCCAGCCGATGATGACGGGTTCGGCGTTGTACTGCCCCCGATAGTCGGTGGTGATTCTGTAAGCGTTGGCGTCCTCGTCGGTGGCCGCTTCCCCATCGGCACGCTTCGCGGCGCTGACGTACAGGTTCTCGTCCTCGTCGTAGTACCCTGCGTGCTCCACGATGGTCTTCCCAGCCGCCGCGAGCTCGGCAACGAGCGCGGCGCGTGCGGCTTCGCTGGCCCGGCGGTCGCGCAGGAGCTGCGCGACGTGGAGGAGCTGGTCGGCTTCGTCCGCCAGCACGGACTCCAATTCCTCGGTGGCGTCTACGTCACCTTCAAACTCGGCCATGATGAGCGCTTCATCGATGGTGTAGCCCTTGCCCAGGGCGGCCGCTCCGGCGTCGGAGGCCTTGGCCTTCAGCGCGCCCTCGACCGTGGTTTTGGTCCGTCCGGTCTTCTTGGCGATCGCGGCGGCCGAAACTCCGATCAGGGACAGCTGGTGGTAGGCGTCGGCCTCGTCCGCTTCGGTCAGCTCGGCCCGCTGGATGTTCTCCACGACCTGGGTCACGATGCGTTCGGCTTCCTCGGGGGATTCGATGATCATCACCGGAATCAGGGGCCGGGCGGCTTCAACGGCCGCGCGGGTGCGCCGCTGGCCCATCAGGACGTGCACGGTGCCATCCTCCTTGCGGTGCGCGATCACCGGCTCCATCACACCGTGTTCTTTGATACTGGCGATGAAGTCACCGGTCAGGGCCGCGTCTTTGCGGACGTTGATGTCCACGGTCAGCGTGGCCGGGTCGAGCATTTCGAGGGTCGGGTTGGTGGTCATGGTGTTGCTCCTTTTTGCCCAAGGATTCGGTGGGTGGGGCGGCTCAGGTGACCGGCCAGCGTCCCCTTTCCCCCCGACGCTTCTATGTCTGTCAAGCGGGTGGAAACGGGTGCGGGCGCGGACCAAGTTGTCTTGCCGGTGAGTGGGACGGGCTCGTGGTGACCGGCCAGCTTCCCCTTCTCCCCCGTTGTTTTGGCTGCTGGCGAAGCTTGCGGAGCTGTGGCCGACGGAGGCCTGTCTACCCGCAGGGCAAGGGGCGGGAAATTCCCTCAAGGAAATCAGCGACGAAGGAGCGCCGGAGGGACATTTCCTGCACCGCAGGCCCCGACGTAGGAGGGGCTAGACCGGCCGGAGCGGACACGTACAATCCGTCAGGACAGCAGCCAAAACAAGAAGAGCGCTTCTACAGTCCGAGCGAAGCGAGGCCCTTTTAGTGTTTAAAAGGGCTGAGGCCGGCCCGTTGGGGCCGGCCTCAGTTTTCCCTCAGCAAAAGGAAACTCAGTGCTGCAGCGTCATCGCTGCAGGAAACTTACAGGTCCAGCGGGGATTTCTCCCAGGAGATATCAACGATGGGGGCGCCTGGCTGCGGCATGGTCAACATCGAGAGCTCGAGGATGTCCTGGGCGTGGGTGGCATCGGCAGGTGCTGCGTCTTCGTCCGTCAGGATGTACTCGTGGCTCATGTGCTGCCCCCAGGGCTCTTAGTGGATCGTGTTCCTTTTCCACTGTAGCCCGGCGTCCGGCGGGTTGCCCGCTTGTGGTGCTGCGCCCGCGGAAGCGCGATCGGCGGCCGGAGGAGATGTTCCTGCCCTCGTGAGAGGCTTTACGCAAAGACTCACGTTCGGGGGAAGTACTTTGGACATTTCGATAGTCGTTGGCGTGGTGTGGGTGCTTGGGCCTGTGGTTTTAGCGGCAGTCACGCTGTATTGGATTATTCGCCTCGGCGTGAAGCACGGGTTGCGTTCATACGATCTGGATAAAGCCCGGGAATCAGAACCTGTGGTCTGAGCGCTTCGAGTCGGTGCGGGTACGGCCTCTGGTATCAGCTTCCACTCCGGCCATACCTTACCTGAGTTGCGCCGTTGTCGCGCCGTCGGCGGCCGGAGGAGCGCATGCGGGGGAGGCCGCCACCGCACGCAGGGGCCGGACCGGTACCCCGGTCCGGCCCTGACGCTTTTTAGCGGTGCCGCTTGTAGGCGGTGTCCTGGTTCTTGGCGACGGGGGCGATGGTTCCCCGGCTCACCAGCTGGTCCATCAGTTCCGCGAGCCGGTATCCCGGTGTGTCGGCCAGGGCAAGCTTGAAGTGGTCTCCGGCTACTGACGACTGGCCTTTGAGGTACGCCAGCCAGCCGATCAAAGTCAGCAGGGGCGCGCGGTACCCTTCCGGCGCGGCGTCGATGAGGTCCCGGGCGGTTTCCTGCGCCCGGTCCACGCGGTTCCAGTCCGGGGCGATCCCCTCCCCCACGAGCAGATTCCCGCTTTCCTCGGCGTCGGTCCGTTCCGGGTCGATCACGTTGCAGAACATCACGTCGCGCAGGTCCGGGCGCTGGAAGCAGGCCAGCAGCTCCGCCGCTGTCTGCGGGTCCGTCCAGCTGTCCCGGGTCAGGGCCTCTTCCCACAGTTCCCGGCCCGGTTCCAGGTCCGCACCGAGCACTCCCGGGAGCGCGTGGTGGATCTGTTCTTCCCTGTCTGCCGGGCCCGCGAACGGTGCGTAGCTGGTGCCGGGCGTCTTTTGGTAGCTGCTGCCACGGAACACCAGTTCCGCGTTCAGTTGCCCGTCAGTGATGGATTCCAGCGGTTCGAGCGGGCAGCACCCGGCGTCGCTGTCGCACAGGAGGTTTTGCCAGTGCGACGGGGTGACCAGCCACGCGTCCTGCAGCGGGGTACCTGCGCTGTCCAGGGCCTCAATGACGGCCTCGACGTGGTCGTGGAAGGGACGGGGCTGACCGGGCCCGGGGGTGCTGGCCGTGTAGATGGCCAGCAGCAACGCCGTGGCCTGAGTGTCCAGTGCGAGGTACTCCACCATGGAGGCGGCGAACCCGGCGGGTTCCGCGGACACGGGCGCGTCGACGCGCAGTGTGGCGCCGAGGGTCGTGCCCCGCATGGTCAGGAACACAAAGGATTCACGCGGTGCGAACCCGAGGGAGTGCGGGATGAAACCGAGGATGTCGGCCGGGCTGGAGATGCGGATTGCGTCGTTCATGTTCAAAGTCCTTTGCTGAGGATGGTGGTGGGTGGGGCGGCTCGTGGTGACCGGCCAGCTTCCCCTTTCCCCCGTTGTTTTGGCTGCTGGCGAAGCTTGCGGAGCTGTGGCCGACGGAGGCCTGTCTACCCGCAGGGCAAGGGGCGGGAAATTCCCGGAGGAAATCAGCGACGAAGGAGCGCCGCAGGGACATTTCGTGCGCCGCAGGCCCCGACGGAGGAGGGGCTAGACGGGCCGGAGCGGACACGTACAATCCGACAGGACAGCAGCCAAAACGTCGTAGACAGAACAGGGCCGGGGGCGGCGGAGCCCTGCGGAGCCGGCACTGGACCCCGCAGCCGGCCGCGCCAGCGGACGCCCTTTCCTGGGTGAGCCCTGCGAACCCTTCCATCAGCACCCCGGGTCTGCTCACGACGTCCATGGCATCGGCGGCCGCGCACCCTGGTCCCCGGGCGTGAGTGTGCGAATGGCGGTCCGCCGCCGCCAACCCACCGCCCAAGCCGGCCACGACGGCGGACCGCTCGCGGTGACCGCCCCGGCAACGGGACGGCCACCTGAAAGGACTAGCCGGCGAGGAGTTCGGCCAATTCGGCAGCATCGGAGACCAGCACCGCCGCACCTTCTTTCAGGAGCCGGTGGCATCCTGCGGAGTTGGCGCTGTGCACGCTCCCGGGAACGGCCGCGACATGCCGGGCAATGGTTTCGGCGTGGTGGGCGGTGTTCAGCGCCCCTGAACGCCAGCGGGCTTCCACGACACAGGTCACGCCTGCGAGGGCGGCGATGATGCGGTTTCTCTGCAGGAACCTGTGCCGGGTCGGGGCGGAACCGGGCGGGAGCTCGGAGAGGGTCAGGCCGTTACCGCGGATCGCGGCCGCGAGCTCAGCGTTACCGGACGGGTAGTCCCGGTCAAGGCCTCCGGCCAGTACCGCGAGGGTTGCCGGTCCTTCTCCCTGGCTTCCGGCCAACGCGGCCCGGTGCGCGTGCGCATCGATGCCGTAGGCAAGGCCTGAGATCACGCAGATTCCGCGTTGCGCCAGCCCGTAGGCCATATCCCCTGTCACTGAGGCGCCGTAGCTGGTCGAGTCCCGGGAACCGGTCAGGGCCACACACTTCGAAGGCGCTGGGATGCCGTTGTCGATGTTGCCCCGGTACCAAAGCCCGTACGGGGCGTCGGGCAGATCGTCCAAGCCTTCCGGCCAGTGTTCATCTCCGGGGATGAGGAACCCGCCGCCCAGTCGTTCGATGGTGGCCAGATCCTTCTCCGGGTCCACCTCCGGAACCCGCGGAGCCCACCGTTTGAGGGCCTCTGACAGTTCCTCGGCCGTGGCCTCCGGAATGGCGTGTACGGGCTGCGCGCCGGTGGCAAGCCTCAACGCGGCGTACGCGCCGAGCCTGCCCACGAGGGCCCGACCGACACGGTCGCCGGGTTCGAAGAGTCGGGTCAGGGCTGCGCGTGCAATGCGATCGTTCATGGTTTCTCTCGTCCTTTGCTGAGGATCCGGTGGGTGGGGCGGCTGTGGTGACCGGCCAGCGTCCCCTCTCCCCCGGCGTTTTTTGCCTGCTGGCGGAGCAACGCGTAGCTGTGCCCGACGGAGCCGGGGCAACCCGAAGGGCAAGCAGCGGATGGATTGTGGGAGGAAATAAGCGAAGCGCCGACACAAGGCATCGGCTGCGCAGCCGTCCGCAGGACGGTTGAGCCGGTGGAGCGGGCACGTACGATCCGCAGGACAGCAGCAAAAAACAGAAAAACGCTTCTACAGCCCGAGCGCAGCGAGGTCCGAGGGCCTAACCCTGGCGCCGCCCCCCGGGCGAGGCTGGGGCACGATGGCGTCCGTTACCCGATGTTCAGGAGCACCTACGTTGTGGTGCTTCGCGTACAGCGAGTACTTGCTGGCGGCGGTAAAGCCTTGCGCGGCTCCGGCCGACGAGGCAGGCTGCGTCCTCCGCGGTACGTCCCTTCGCACGCCGAGTCCCCGCAAGCCGGGCAGGAGTTGCTGTCTCCAGGAAGAAGGACCGGTCATCGCGGGCGCGTCAGACCTCGCACGAAGGGTGCTTTCCCAAAGCGGTCCGTTCAAGGCGTTCCACAACGTGCACATTCACCTGGGTGTCCACTGCGCCGGCGTCCCTGAGCGCGCCGGCTACGGCAGTCGAAACCCCTTGGATGGAGGCTCCGGGAGCGAGGCCCGCCATCAGGACGCGCAGCCCGTAGGTCTCCTGAATGACCTGCCACCCCGCATAGGCGGCTTGGTCGAGGACGTGGTGGAACACGATCGGATGGACATTGACCGTGCCTGCCTTCCCTGGCAGCTGCAGGACGTCTTCGATGCGCCCTTCGATGTCCTCCAGGACGGTGAAGGAGCGCCCGCAGGGGCAGCCCCGACCTCCCAGCCTGACGGTGTCGGACATTTCGTAACGGATCAGTGGCAGGGTGCGGGAGAACAGGACCGTGACGAGGAACTTGGCCGCGGTCGTCCCCGGCGGCACCGGGTTTCCGGCCTGGTCCACGGGTTCGATGATCAGCAGGTCCTCGTAGACGTGCCGGTTCCGGTAGGTGCAGGGGGAGGCGATCCCGGCCGTTTCGGTGGCGGCGTAAACATCGAAAGGGGCGCTCCCCCACGCCTCCTCCAGCTCTGAGGCGGTGTGCGGGCTGAGCACTTCGGAGGCGGACATCACGCCCTCCGGTGAGATGCGCAGCCTCCCGGCGGCCTGCTCACCCGCGAGGGGTTTCAGTGCTGAGGCATATCCGACGAGGATTCGGGGCTGGAACCGGTTGAGCGCGGCGACCGTCTCGTCCATGGGTGCGGTGACGTCCAGACGGAGGGTGGGGACGAGTCCGGAGCGCAGGGACGCCCCGACGACGGCGGACTGGTGCGTGGGCACGCGGGAACTCACCAGCGCCATTTTCACCGGACGGGTGGGCCCGGCGGAGATCCCGGCCCAGTCGTTGGCGCGGGCGTAGGAGGCCAGGATCGTGCCCCATTCGGAACGGTTCCAGACGAAGGTCCCGCGACGGCCGGTGGTTCCGGCCGTCGCCGCAGCCCACCACCGGCCCTTCCACGGCACTCCCGGGTCTCCCCCGCCCTGCGCCAGGGACCGCAGATGGTTCTCCAGATCCGCCAGCCTCAGGTCCGGTGTCGTGACCGCCTCGTCGAAGTGGGCCATCAGGTCCGCTTTCGTCACGGACGGCAGCTGGCCCAGAGGGGCATCGTGCAGGCCGGCGTGATGGCGCCGGTAGAACTCCGAACCGGCGTAGGTTGCCCGGCGCAGCTCCCGCAGGGCATGGTCCTGGTGGGCAGTGATTTGGGCTGCGTCCCAGTGGTCCCGCCTCCGCCATGCGGCCCGCAGGAACAGCACACGGGTGATGAGGCGGAGGTCCATGGCCGCGGTCGCTTAGCGGTTACCGGCCGGGGCCAGCGGCCGGTCAGCATGCGCGGTGGTGGCCTCGGGTGTTTCCGGCCGGGGCAGCCGGAGCCTCTTAAGCAGCAGGGCGTTGACGGCGACCAGGAAGCTGGACCCGGACATCGACAGGGCCGCAATCTCGGGGCTGAGGACAAGGCCGGCGAAGGCGAAGACCCCTGCCGCGATGGGCAGGGCTATCGCGTTGTATCCCACGGCCCAGCCCAGGTTCTGGCGCATTTTGCGCAGGGTGCCTTTGCCGATCCGCAGGGCGATGGGGACATCCAGCGGGTCGGAGCGCATTAGGACGACGTCGGCTGTTTCGATGGCCACGTCGGTGCCGGCTCCGATCGCTATACCGAGGTCTGCCTGGGCCAGGGCCGGGGCGTCGTTGACGCCGTCGCCGACCATGGCGACTTTCTTCCCCGCCTGTTGCAGCTGGGCTACCTTGGCCGATTTGTCTCCCGGGAGCACCTCGGCGATGACGGTGTCGATGCCCAGCTGGCCGGCGATCCTCCGGGCGGTCGCTTCGTTGTCGCCGGTGAGCATGACGACCTCGATCCCGGCCTCGTGCATGGCCGCGACCGCCGCGGCCGCGGTTTCCCTCGCGGCGTCGGCCAAAGCAATCACCGCGGCGGCCTTGCCGTCGACGGCGACGAGCACGGCAGTCCGTCCGGCGGCGGCAAGTTCATCGCGCACGGCGGCCAGCGGGCCCAGGTCGATGCCTTCGTTGGCCATGAGTCTGCGGTTGCCGACCAGCACCCGGTGCCCGTCCACGACCGCGCCGGCACCGTGCCCGGGAACGTTGAGGAAATCCGAAGCAGCCAGGACGGGTGCGCCGTTCTCGCGGGCGTGCCGCACCACGGCCGCAGCAAGCGGGTGTTCGGATTCCTGCTCCACGGCGGCAGCCAGGGCCAGGAGTTCGTTTTCACCGATTCCCTCCACGACGACGTCGGTGACTTCCGGTTCACCCTTGGTCAGGGTTCCGGTTTTGTCCATCACGACGGTGTCGATTCGGGCGGAGACTTCCAGGGCGGTGGCGTTCTTGAACAGGACGCCACGTTTGGCGCCAAGGCCGGTGCCGACCATGATGGCCGTCGGCGTGGCAAGCCCGAGGGCGTCGGGGCAGGTGATCACCACAACGGTGATCGCGAACAGCAGGGCCGTTTCGACGCCGGCGCCGAGGGCGAGCCAGACGGCGAACGTCAGGGTTCCGCCGATCAGGGCGACCAGAACCAGCCAGAACGCGGCCCGGTCGGCCAGCCGCTGGCCTGGTGCCTTGGAGTTCTGGGCTTCCTGGACGAGGGCCACAATTTGGGCGAGGGCCGTGTCGGCGCCGACTTTGGTGGCCCGGACCCGCATCGTGCCGGTGGTGTTGATCGAGGCGCCGATGACCTCCGAGCCGATGGTCTTGGTCACCGGAAGGCTCTCGCCCGTGACCATGGACTCATCGACCTCCGACTGGCCGTCCTCGACCTCCCCGTCAACCGGGATTTTTGATCCCGGCCGGATCAGCAGCAGGTCCCCGGCCTGGACCTCGGAGGTGGGGATCTCAACGGTGTCGCCGTCGCGGATGACGACGGCGACCGGCGGGGCAAGCTCGAGCAGGGTGCGGATGGCCTCGTTCGCCCCGCCGCGTGCGCGCATCTCGAACCAGTGGCCCAGCAGCACGAATGAGGTCAGGACGGTGGCGGCTTCGTAGAACACTTCACCGCCGCCGGTGAAGGTGACCCAGACGCTGTAAAGCCATCCGGTGCCCACAGCGATCGCGACCAGGACCATCATGTCCAGGGTTCGGGCCTTCAGTGCCCGGTAGGCGCCGTCGAAGAAGATCCATGCCGAGTAGAAGATGACGGGAAGGGACAGGATCAGGGCCATGACGTCGTCACGAAGCCCGAACGGGGCGGGCGCGGTGAAGCCGAACATGTCCCGGCCCATCGGGGACCAGAGCGTCACGCCCACTGACAGGATCGCTGCGACCAGGAACCGGTTGCGCATGTCCCTGACCATGTCATCCATCGACATTCCGCCATGGTGTCCGCCGTGGCCCATCGTCTCCTGCGGGGTCTTGGGCATCGCACCGTGCGGGCCCGGGCCGTGGCCGGCATGGCTGTCCGCTGCAGGGTGGGCATGCCCCGCGTGCGGTTCCGCCGTTTCGGGTATATGCCCGGGGTGCCCTGTTTCTTCGTCCATCGGGTAGCAGACGTGGTCGGGGAGCGCTTCGCCCCGGCAGTGGTATCCGCAGTCCCGGATCCACCCGGAGATCTGCTCCACGGAGGTCACGGACGGGTCGAAACTCACGGTCGCGGTCTGGGCGACCGGGTTCGCGTCGACGGCGGCGACTCCGGGCCGTTGCAGCAGGACGTGTTCCACGACCGCTTTGGAGGTGGCCCATTGCAGGCCACGGACTTCCACGACGGTGCGTTTCAGAAGCGTGGTCACCGCTCCTCCTTTGGCGCCGGTGCTGCCCGGCGGGACGGCCGGACCAGAAGGCAGGCTGCGGCTGTTGGCCGGTGCCGGCTGGTGATCGGGGGCGGGGCTGGGGTGTGAAGGCAAGGTGCGTCCTTTGGCAATGAGGAGGGCGGCGGGCTCTGTCCACCCGTGGCTGGACCTTCATTGCGTATGGGCTTTCGCCCGGGACGGCCTTTTCCGGTTAAGCCGAAGATATACCCCCTAGGGGTATGCGTCAATACCTCTTCGCTGACATGGCGGCAGATGCGGACTCTTGCCCTATATACCCCTAGGGGGTATCCTTTCAGTGTTGTCAGTGACGAGGTTTGTCCGGTTCCCAGGCCGCCACAGCCGTTCAACCACAACAGCCCTTTTATCCCTCGCTCCGAAGGAAACTGACATGTGTGGAACAACCGAAACACGAACCCAGCTGCCCCTGGCCTCCGCTGCGCAGCACGGCTGCAGCTGCTGCTCCCCCGCTGACGAAACGCAGGATGCTGCCCCGGAGGCGGCGGTTCTCTCTCCCGGCTCGCAGTACACCCTGGAAGGACTGACCTGCGGACACTGCGTCCAGACCGTCGAAAAGGCCGTATCCGGGGTCTCCGGCGTCGAGCTGGCCACGGTTGATCTGACCCCGGGCGGCACCTCCCGGCTCACGGTCACCGGCACCGCCGACCAGGAGGCGCTGGCTGAGGCCGTGCGCTCCTCCGGCTACGTCCTGACCGGCGCGAAGTAGCCTTCCACGTCCCTGGCCGGTGAAAGGCCCTGATCCCCGGGTCTCCAAGGGTGTCCTGGGTGTTCAGTGCCCTCCGGTGTGCCCGCTGGTGTGCCCCGGCATGGGTACCGGGCCCGGGGTGGGTACCGGGGCCGGGGTCACGTCCCCTCCGGTGCCGCTGATGGCCGGGCCGATGACAAACGCGGACAGGGAGAACATGGCGGCGAATACCAGGAGTCCCAGTGCCGGTGCGACCCAGCTGCCAAACCGGTGGTAGAGGCGGACCAGCAAGGGAATGGATGCCAGAAGCCCTAGTGCCCCGAACAGTGCGGTGCCGCCGGATCCGGCCACGAAGGCGGTTCCGGCGAGCAGTCCAATGTGGTGCAGGACGTGTTGAAGGAGGCCCATGATCAGGCCCACCGCGCCGACGACCGTATGCCACAGCGCGTGGAGCCTGCCGCGGAGGGTCGGCCCCGGAGCGGTCCCGCCGTCGGGGACGGCCGGCGGGTGCCGGTGGGAGGAGTGGTCACCGGTCACGGCCCGCTGCCTTCACCGGATGGGTTCCCCTGCGGGCCAACGGATCACTCATTCTTCGCCTGCGGTCCGGGACCGGTCCGGACCACGAGCACCGGGCAGGGCGCGTGATGGAGGACCTGCGTGGACACCGAGCCGAGCAGCAATCCGGTAAATCCTCCGAGACCGCGGGAACCCACAACCAGCAGGTCAGCGTTCCCGGCCGCCCGCAGGAGCACGGCGGCCGCATTTCCCTGGACAACATCCCCGGTCACCGTCACGCCTTCGCTGTCCACGCGCTTCAGGGCCTCGTTCTGGAGGCGGCGTGCGGCCTGGGGGAAGACGTCCGGGTCCCAGACCAGGCCTTCCATGCCGGTGGCGGGCGGGACCTCCCAGGCGGTCACGGCCCTGACCCGGCCGTTGCGCAGCCGGGCCTCCGTGATTGCCCATTCCAGGGCCAGGCGCGACGGGGCAGAACCGTCGACCCCGGCCACGATTCTGAAGACACCGTCGCCGCCCATGAGCGCCGCCCTCCGCCAAGTCCCGCAACTGTTGCCCTCAGTGCGGTCCCCGCAGGGTTTTACCCGCAAGATCGGACCGCCCGACCACGTGCACCGGCCAGCGACAGAAACAAAGTCTTTTACAGGATCGTTGTACCGGTAAGGGCCCTCCCACAGGGCCGGTAGCCTTGAAACAGATAGCCCGCCACAGGAAGAGAGGACCGTCATGACCGCACCGGCACACGCCACCGCGATCGCTTTCCTCCGCCGTGCGGGCCTGCTTACCGCGGTCCTGGCCCTGATTGCCGGGATTTTCGGTATGCACGTCATGACCGCCACCCATGCCATGCACTCCCCGGCCACGGCGGCAGCAACCGTCAACGCCCATCACGACTCATCCCCTGCCGGCCACACCGGAGTTCATCCTCCCGGACCATCCTCCGCCCCGGAGACGCCCGCAGCACAGGACGAAGCGGGTGCCCGGACCGTGCAGTGCACGGACTCGAACAACTGCACCAGCATGCAGTCCATGACCTCGAGCTGCACCCCGTCGGCGAAGACGGGCTCGCTGGCCGCACCGCTGCCCGGCACCGGAATCATCGTCCGGAACACCAACGCAGGGTCACAGAGCACGATCAGCGCGCTGTGGTCCTATCTCCCCGGCAGTCCTTCACCGGGCGATCTCTGCATCAGCAGAACGTAAAACGAGGCCCCGCGCTGTGACCTGACCGGCGCCCGCCCCTGCCTGACTCTCCTCTTCTGAGCCGGGCGCATCACTGATGCACACATCCCCTGGCGCCCGCGCGCCCTCTAATGTCTTGAAGGACTTAAACAGCCATGATGAACACGAAGTTTCTGACGCTTTCCGCGACCGCCGTTGCCGGCGCACTGGCCCTTGCCGGCTGCTCAACCGGCCCCTCCGCACCGTCTGCCACCTCCAGCAGCCCTGCGTCCTCCACCAGTTCGACGCCGGGAATGGGCCCGGGGATGATGCCCAGCAGTGCACCGGCCGCCGCTACCGAACACAACGAGGCCGACACCATGTTCGCCCAGGGAATGATCCCGCACCACGAACAGGCCGTGGAGATGAGCGAGATGATGCTCAAGAAACAGGGCATGGATGCCCGGATCACCGCCCTCGCCACCAAGATCAAGGCCGCGCAGGCCCCCGAAATCGAGCAGATGACGGGCTGGCTCAAGGCTTGGAACGAACCGGCCAAGATGGCTTCCGGCCATGGCATGGGCGACGGGATGATGGGCGATGACGATCTGAGCAAGCTCGAGGCCGCCCAGGGCACCGAAGCGGCCAAGCTCTTCCTGACCGGGATGATCGCCCACCACCAAGGCGCCGTCATGATGGCCCAGACCGAAATGTCCCAGGGAAAGAACGCCGACGCTATCAAACTCAGCAAAGACATTGTGACGGCCCAGGAAGCCGAAATCAAGGAAATGCAGGAGCTGCTGGCCGCCCTCTGACCGGTGTCCTAAGGCGCCGGCCCGTCGCGGGCCGGCGCCCAACCCCTGCCATGCCCTACCTGAATCTTTGGAGTCCCCATGCCCAATCCCTCCTGTCCCCGGGTCCGCGCCACAGCTGTTCTGGCAGCCGGCGCCGGCCTCATCCTTGCCCTGTCCGCATGCAGCCCGTCCTCCGTCCCGGCAGACCCCTCGCCCGCAGGCAGCACCGCCAGCTCCCTGCCGGACGCCCACGTGCACGGGCTGAGCGTCAGCACAACCGGCCAGGTGCTCCTGGCCACCCACGATGGCCTGTTCGACATCACGAAACAGCCCGCTGCCAAAATCGGCGCCACCAACGACCTGATGGGTTTCACCGGCGGCACCGATCACGGCGTCCTCTACGCTTCCGGACACCCCGGGGAAGGCTCCGACATGGCCAACCCGCTCGGGCTGATCAGATCCACCGACGCCGGTAAAACCTGGGAAAAGCTCTCCCGTCAGGGTGAATCCGACTTCCACGCGCTCACCGCGACCAAATCCGGAATCGTCGGTTTCGACGGCGCACTGCGCACCAGCCCGGACGGGAAAACCTGGACCACGGTGGCCGCGGATTTCGTCCCGGCCGCCCTCGCCGGACACCCCACCAGCGACACTGTCCTGGCAACCACCCCCCAAGGGATCCGCCGCTCAACGGACGGCGGTAAGACCTGGACCGCCGTGGACTCCGGACCTGTGGTCCAGTTCGCCGCTTTCGCCAGCCCCGCCGAGGCGGTCGGAATCGAACCCGACGGGACAGTCCACACCTCGGCAGACGCCGGCGCGACCTGGACCCGAAAGGGCAAAATCGACGACACGGTCCAGGCGGTGGCAGCAGCGAAAGGCCCGGAGGCAAGCCCCACCATCTGGGCCGCCACGGCCAGCGGGCTCGTCGCCTCCACCGACGGAGGAGTCACGTTCCGGCCCGCCGAGGCCTCCTGACCGCACCACGCGTGGCCGTACACGGGCCTCGCCATTGTGTCGTCCACCTTCCGCGAGGAAGTCCTGCGCTCCCAGCTGCGGCTCGGCACAGCCCTTTGAGACCTTCCAAGGGCCGCAGAACCTGCCCATGTCAAGTCCGGCTAATACACCGCCGCGTTCCTGCGCATTCTGTTGTTCCTTCCGGGCCTCATCATCGCGCTGGGGCCAGGCTGGTGCTCCGCTGGCAGGCGGACCCTGGCCCGTCCTCAGAGAGGGGCTGACGACGTGACCATCAGGGGTTTAGGGTGAGCGTGACGGCCGGACAGGCCGGCCGCCCCATCACCGCGCGACAGGAGCTGCGTCATGACCCACCACATCACTGCCATGCTCGACGTCCACCCGCAGGCGGCAGAAAGCGCCGAGAAAACAAAGCTGGCCGAATGCATCGCCGCGTGCATTCAGTGCGCCCAGACCTGCACAGCTTGCGCTGACGCGTGCCTTGCCGAAGACATGGTCGCTGACCTTGTCTCCTGCATCCGCACGGATCTGGACTGCGCGGACATCTGCGCCGCCACCGGCGCCGTCATGACCCGCCAAACAGCGTCCAACGCTGGCATCAGCCGCGCAATTCTGGAGGCCTGCCGCACCGCCTGTGCCGCCTGCGCCGAGGAGTGCGAGAAGCACTCCGGTATGCACGAACACTGCAGGATCTGCGCCGAAGCCTGCCGTCGGTGCGAAGCGGCCTGCACCTCCCTCCTGGCTGCACTGGCCTAAGTATCAGCCGGCCCATCCGCCGGCCGGTGCGGATGCGTTGAAACCGGCCCGCGTGGACCGGGACCTCGGACTCTACCTCTCAGCCGAGGCCGGGCGAAGAGTCGGAGTATCTCTGAAACGAAAGGCACCGGTCATGATGTGGGGTTACGGACAAGGCATGGGATGGATGTGGCTCTGGACTCTTCTGCTACTTATCGGGATCGCGCTGCTGGTGTTGCTGGCGGTCAGAGTCTTTGGCGGCGGCGTCCGTAATAATGGATACGGACCTCCAGGCCCCCAGGGGCCAGGAGCACCGCCGCCGGTCGGAGGGAGCAGGGCCCGCCAGATCCTCGACGAGCGCTTTGCAAGAGGAGAACTCACCGCAGACCAGTACCGCGAAAACCTCAAAGTGCTCGGTGAGGGCCCGTAGTGAAGCCCATCAGCCGCCGACAGGCGGTGCTGCTGGGCGGGCTCGGCATTGCGGGAACGGTGGCCGGCGGCGCCGGAATGATCTGGACCCTGTCGTCGCGGCAGACTCCCGTTACGGGAAGCGACCTGACCCAGCCGCCGGAGGAACGAAGCACCAACGGCCAGCTGCAGGTGCGGCTTGAAGCCGCACCCGGACAGATTCTGCTGGCAGGCCGGCAGGCCGCGGCCCTTGGCTACAACGGCGGAATCCCCGGCCCGACGCTTCACGTACGCGCCGGGGATGTCCTGCGGATCGGGCTCGTCAACAGGCTGACCCAGGCCACCAACCTGCACGTCCACGGCCTCCACGTTTCCCCGGAGGGAAACGGGGACAACGTCTTCGTCTCGGTCGAACCTGGCAGCACCTTCGACTACGAATACAAGCTTCCCGGGGACCATCCCCCGGGCGTGTACTGGTATCACCCCCACCACCACGGCATGGTCGCCGATCAGATCTTCGCCGGGCTCTTCGGAGCAATCATCGTCGAAGACCCTGACCCCATCGAGTCAAGTGCGGAACGGGTACTGGTCATTTCGGACACCACCCTGGACGGCCTGGGGAACATCCCGGAAGTCCCTGCGATGGAACGGATGATGGGCCGGGAGGGTGAACTGATCCTCGTCAACGGTCAAAGCAACCCGCAATTCAGTGCCCGCCCAGGACAACGCGAACGGTGGCGCATCATCAACACGTGCGTGTCCCGCTACCTCCGCCTACGACTCGACGGACAGCAGCTGCAGCTCCTCGGCATGGACTCCGGCCGCTTCCCGACACCCGAGAGTGTGGATGAACTTCTCCTGACGCCCGGAAACCGGGCAGACCTCCTCGTGACCACCACGACCGGAGACTCCGTGCTGCGGGCGCTCTACCAGAACCGGGGAAGCATGCCGGGAATGATGGGACCGGGATCCGGAGCACGCAACCCTCCAGATCAGCCGGACGGCGCCGCGCTGGCCACCCTCCGCGTATCCGGCGAACCGGTCGCAGCCCTGGCGGCCGTGCCGGCCCAGAAGGGGCTGGGAGACCTTCGGTCTGCCGCCGTCGCGGCACGCCGGCAGATCGTCCTGGCCGCCGGCATGGGCATGGGTGGGGGCGGTGGCATGATGCGTTTCACGATCGACGGCAGGGAGTTCAACGAGGCCAGAACAGACACCACGGTAGCGGCCGGGAATGTGGAGGAATGGACGCTGACCAACACCAGCCCCATGGACCACCCGTTCCACCTGCACGTCTGGCCGATGCAAATCATCGAGGAAAACGGCCAAAGGACGAACACCGCCATCTGGCAGGACGTGGTCAACGTACCCGCAAACGGGCGTGTGAAGGTCCGGGTAGCTTTCAAGGACTTCCGCGGACGCTCGGCTTACCACTGCCACATTCTGGATCACGAGGACCTCGGCATGATGGGGGCTATCGAAGTCCGGTAAGAACGTTCGGACCGTTAGGCGCTCCCGCCTTCCTGGTACGTGATCAAGACGACCGCAGACGCAACGTATTGGACCGCCACTGGGCGGACGGACTGCGAAGACGCAGTTGGAATGCCCGCCGGAACTGAAGTCACAGCGTGGGTACCCGACTCAATAGACCAGAGTCTGCTGCCCTCCTCTTCCAACAGACTCAAGGTGCCGGCGAGTGATTCATCGAGCATTTTCTGGAGGGCCATCATCGCTTCGGAGATGGAATGGAAGCCATCGGTGGCGACAACGAGGGATTGCGTTTTGGTCATGACAAGAGACTTTCCGTAGACCCACGCGAACTCAGCGCGTGGCGTGCATGATCTGAAAGGGGGCTTGAAGCAGTGGATGCGGAATCACCGGTCTCCCGTGAGCTCCGGCGCCCAACGGGAGCAACAGCCGACGGCTCGACGGAGCTGCGGGACGGCCAACGCAGGTGCAGGCCAGCCGGCCGGAATAGGGCGGCTTCCAGTGCGCTGCTTCTACGTCCGGCTGATCGAAAGTTGAACGAGCGAAAGGCCAACGGGCACGGCATCTTGAACTCCGGCGAGCCGACCCTGCACATTGCCATCGCGGACGGGTCCGCCAGAGGTTGCGGACAGAATTAGCACGTCCGGGGCTGCGCTGCGGACTAGAGTTCCGTCTCGAGGATCGTAAATGTCGTGCGCGCACCCTTCGTCACCGGCAGGTAACGACTCCGCTGGTTCGACGTGGACATTTGCGAGGTCTACCCCGGGCACGGCCGGCCCCTCGCGGCTCAGAAGATCTGGAGCTGAGGTATCAAACGCGTGTTCGTGTGAGAGATGGTCAGCACTGGCTATTGCGTGCGATTGACTTCCGGTGTCTACTCCTGCGCCCGCGTGCATCCCGGCCAGACAGGTCACTGCAGAGCAGGCAACCAGCAGAACCATCGTGATCAAGGCGGCGACGACTGGCAGCGACAGCCCTGATTGACGCATGTTGGAGCCGCCAGCAAGCCCGCCCACGTGCGCCCCCTCTGCTCAATTGACGCCATCATACTGGACTGCCCCTCGCACCGACCCTCCCCGATAGCCGGGGCCTAGCGCGTTGGCGCTCCCCATGACCGCTACCGCCCCCGCAACTGCTGCCAGTGGGTGCTCTCACAAACGAAGGATTTCAAGAACAGGTTGATTTGAGAATCGTGGTGTTCGCAGCGAGCTGTTGCAAACGGGCATCTTTCTGCGGAAAACCGCCGTTGGGACGAAAAACCGAGCTCAGGGCCGGTCGTTCTCACAAATAGTTCTCAAAACGGTACAGTCGAACCAACACACCAGGCTGATTTTTGAGAAGAGAACACCCATGACCTCACACCGAATCGGCTACGCCCGAGT
Source organism: Arthrobacter sp. BPSS-3 (assembly GCF_044628475.1). NCBI lineage: Bacteria > Bacillati > Actinomycetota > Actinomycetes > Micrococcales > Micrococcaceae > Arthrobacter > Arthrobacter sp. BPSS-3. The sequence goes on along the minus strand of NZ_JBIMMV010000011.1, from coordinate 5,096 downwards.
CTCCACCCGGGACCAGAACCTGGGCTTGCAGATCGGCGCCCTGAAGAAGGCCGGATGCGACAAAATCTACGAAGACACGATCAGCGGCACCAAGTCTCACCGCCCCGGACTCGGCCAGGCGCTAGACACCCTGCGCGACGGTGACACCCTGGTGGTGTGGAAGCTAGACCGCCTGGGCCGGAGCGTGAAAGACCTCCTGGACTTCGCCGGCGGCCTAAACAACCGCGGCGTAGGCTTCGTCAGCCTCACCGACGCGATCGATACCACCACGGTCTCCGGGCGCTTTTTCTTCAACGTGATGGCATCCCTGGCCCAGATGGAACGGGAGCTCATGGTCGAGCGCACCCAAGCCGGACTCCGAGCCGCGCGCGAACAGGGACGAGTAGGTGGCCGCAAACGCATCATGACGGAAGCCAAGATCCGCTCAGCCCGTAAACTAATCAACCAGGGAACACCGCCCCGGGAAGTGGCCACGAGCCTCGGCGTCTCCGTCCCGACGCTCTACCGGTGGGTCCCGGCAACGGGCGCGACTGGGGCTTCGACGCAATAGTCGCCGCTGTTTGGTGCAGGCGACTTCTGAAAAGTGACGGTTGGTGCAGAGGACTATTGAGCGGAATGCAATTCCGTGCAGGGGACTTGTGACATCTCCGTGTCCGTACTCGTCTGCACTACGCCGGAATTCCGCGGGAGCGAGTGCAGACGACTTCTGAAAACGACAATTTTCGGCGGTAGATGGCGGTCTTTTGCGGCGATATTCGTCGCCTCGCTGCCGCGAGGGAATCGCCTACCGAACGCCGGGCCGGTTATTACGCTGGCGTCCTCCGGGCGCCGGTATGTGCTTGTAGAGGGAATTTCGGTCCGGTCGTGGGAAGCGCTTTCTTCGTGCTTTGTCTGATGCACGCCGCCCTCACCACCACGCTTCGGGCTTCATGGTTCCCGGGTTCGGTGGTCTCTCGTTCCTGCGGCCAGAACTGGAACGCTGTGGGTACTCGGATAGCTGTAAGGGCCCCTACAGGGGCCGAAGTGGGCCGGCTGTGGCCGGTTGGTGATCGGTGGGCTCCAGCAGACCAGCGCCGGGTAGTGGTCATTGAACAGACAGCCCTGGCATGGTCCGGCGTCGTCCCGGTTTGCGTTCGGCCGGGCTTAGAGCCCGGTTAGCAGCTCGCGGGCTCTGTCGAGGGCGTCTTGGCACGTGCGAACCATTTGCCCGGGTGTGTTCGAGGTTCGGTAGAGGTCGCGTGCCCATTCGAATTCGGCAGCTGCCTCGCGGTAGCGGGCTTCGTCGAACAGTCGCCTGCCGATCTGGTATCGGACCATGGCCTCGCGGACGCGGGTCCCGGCCAGTTGTAGTGCTTCTTCGTGGACCCGGGCCGCCTCATGCCAGGCGTATTGGCGCTGGTAGGCGCGGGCGAGCACCAACAGGGGTAGGAGCCGGTCCCGGGCTGTTGCCGCCAGTGCGTGGCCGGCGCGTATGGCTTCCTCTGGCTGGCCGAGAAGCGATAAGATCCACACCCGTTCAAGGGCAGGGCAGGAGTCGAGGCGGGCCCACAGCGCCTCCCTGTCCAGGACGATTTCCCGCAGCGTTATCGGGTCCGTTCTCCACAGACTTCCCTGGACCTGGTCCGGGTCGGGTATCACAGGACCGGTGCTGCTTGATCAGAGCCCGGGACGGCGCGGCGCCTCCAGAGGTCCCTCTCGAGGGTGGTTCCGTACGGTACGTCGGGGCTGGCCTCCACCGTGAACAGCGACTGGCCGAGGCGGGTCATTAGGATTCCTCGTCTGTCCCCCGACTCTGCGGTGTCCCGGACCTGCTTCACGGCGACGGCCAGGTCCTCCTGGAGACAATGCGGATTTTCTACGACCACGACCCGGACAGCGGGGCTATCCGGCGCCGTGGACAAAGGTCCCCGGGGTGCAGGGTTGGCGGTGGTCATGTGTACCCAACCTCCTAGATCTGATCACATTCTGACTAACCATCGGTACCGGCCGGGATGGAAGGCACGTGCTGGTCAGCCGGACGGCAGTTGCACGATCTGCGCCAGCATAACCGAGCTTCCTGTATGGTCCACCAAAAGACGGCGTCAATTCGGGGCGCTGTTTCGGCGGCTTCACCGGGGTCGGACGCACCAGCCCTTCGACGCTGTGCGGGCGGCTGGTCGGCCATTAGGAGCTACGGACCGGGCGCACACTTACCGGGGCCGCAGTCTTCCGGCGACCGCGGCGGAGGCTTTTTCTTCCTGCTGTGCTGCCGCTGAAGTACCGAGGGCCTGTGATGCATGTAGGGCTACGAGGCATGTAGGGCCCTCCCGTCGGAATGCCCATGCTTCGGAGTCTCTTTGGCCGCCGGGGCAGGTTGTACGGCGCGGATAAGGGTGGCGGACACCTATTGTTCCGGGCAGTCCGTGCGCACACTGGATTCGGAGCGGCCGGGTGTGGCCAACGGCGCCCGATAAGCTGGGGTCCATGACGTGGTTGGTGCTGATAGTCAGGCTCCGTGGCGCTGCACCCCGGTATCGGCGCCGCGTTTACGCCGCTCTCGCTGACGGCGGAGGTGTCGCCGTTTCCGGGGGTGTCTGGGCTATCCCGGATACCGTGATGCATCGTCCGGCCGTGGATGCCGCCGTAAGGCATGCCCTGGCCGGCGGCGGTGACATCGTTGTCATGGCCACCACGACGGACAATGGCGCCAGTCATGAGGTATTCGAGGTGAAACTTTCCGAACGGCTCACGGCCGAGGCAGAGGCTATCACCGGCAGGTGCACAGGTCTTGCTGCCGCGGCCGCGGCCGGGTGCGGGCGGGGTGGGCTGTCGACGGATCTACATGCCCTTCAACGGGACGTCCGCAGCTTGGCGCGCCTGGACGTGATCGGGCTTGAGGTCGTCGCGTCAGCTGAAGCGGCTGTGGCCCGGGCAGGGAATTTACCGGCGGCGTGTGAGTGCCGGGTTTGAGGAACGGGCCCGGTCGTTGCGGATTGCACCGGGCAGCTGTTCTCAGCGTCTGCTCAGCATGGTTGCCCTACGGTGAGGGCCATGGTTTCTTTGGCGCTGCCTGCCGGTGTGTTGTCCCGACCCGTTGCCGGGCTGCTCCCGCCGTGGCTTGATCCGAACGAGTTCCTGCGTGATCCTGCCTTGGCTCCATGGGTCGTCGGGGTCGTGTGTGTGTTCCTGTTCGTCGAGACCGGTCTTCTGGTCGGGTTCTTCCTGCCGGGGGATTCGCTTCTGTTCACGGCGGGATTGCTGGTGGCCACCGGCACTATTCAGGTGAATATTCTGTTTCTGGCGGCCGCCGCGTTCGTGGCCGCTTTCGTAGGCGACCAGGCCGGGTATCTGATCGGCCGCAAAGCGGGGCCTGCGGTATTTCGGAAAGAGGATTCCCGGTTTTTCAAACGCAGATACGTGGACCAGGCGCACCGCTTTTTCGAGAAGTACGGACGCCGGTCCGTTGTTCTGGCCCGCTTTGTTCCGGTGGTGCGGACGTTCCTTCCGGTCACGGCCGGCGTCGCCGGGATGAGTTACCGTTCCTTCTTCGCCTTTAATGCCATCGGGGCTGCCTTGTGGGGCGTAGGGGTGACGTTGCTCGGGTTCTGGCTGGGACGCTACGAGTGGATCGGTTCGAACATTGACCTGATTTTCGTTGTCATCGTTGTAATCTCTTTCGTCCCCATCGCAGTGGAACTGCTCAAGAGCCGACGACGTACCGCCGCCGCTCAGGGACGGGAGCACGAAAGATCCTGAACAAGGGACGCAGGCGCCGTGGACCGCCGAAGCTCTTTCCGGCGGCTGCTCCTTCACAGGTTGCCCGCAGGAAGATCAGAGCATCCAAAGGCTCATTTCTGGCAGGCTCAGTCGCAAAGCCGGGAACTTTGCGGCGGCGTCGCCGCAGGGGTATCCGTCGAGGAACATTCTGAGGACAGGAGCTCAGCGTGACAGCCCGAACTCGTTCGCTATGGAAGAGCACGCTCCCGCGGCGATCCCAGACCGCCACGCTGATGGCGATGGTCGCCCTCGTCGTCACGGCGGCGGCCTGCCAGTCGCAGGGTGGGCCGGTGCAGGGACAACGGGCCGGCACGCCGGGCCACGTGTTCGTGATCAATCTGGAGAACAAGGGTTATGACCGGGTGTGGGACAGCGGCTCCCCGGCCCCGTACCTCTCCGGAACTCTGCGCGCCCAGGGCGTGCTGCTGACCAACTATTACGGCATCTCGCACAACTCGCTGCCCAATTATCTCGCCCAGATCTCCGGGCAGCCGCCTAACATGAGCACCAAAAAGGACTGCCCCGTCTACACGCCGTTTACCGGCACGGGTGTTGATTCGCAGGGACGGCTGATGGGCGACGGGTGTGTGTTCCCTGCCGAGGTGCCCACCATCGCCGGGCAACTGAGCGCCAAGGCGAAAGCCTGGCGCGGCTACATGGAAGACATGTCCGCACCCTGCCAGCACCCGGAGCTCGGTGCCGTCGACGAACATGTGGCGGCCTCCCCCGGTGACCAGTACGGCACCCGCCACAACCCGTTCGTTTATTTCCGTTCCCTGACCTCCACCCCGGACTGCGCCAAAAACGTCGTCAACTACTCCAAGCTCGCAAAGGACCTGCAGTCGGTCAACACCACGGCCAACCTCTCCTACATCACCCCTAACCTCTGCCACGACGGGCACGACAGTCCCTGCGTGGACGGGACCGCCGGCGGCCTCGGTACGGCGGATGAATGGTTGAAGAGCCAGGTGCCGGCGATCCTGGCCTCCCCCGCCTACCAGCAGGACGGCATGCTCGTGATCACCTTTGACGAGGCCGACGGCGGGGCCGTCGGCCCCTCGACGGGCGTCACCGGCGGCACGACCGGAGGAAAGGTCGGCGCCCTGGTGCTCTCCCCATTCACCGCCCCGGGCAGCAGCTCGGACCGCCCCTACAACCATTACAGCCTGCTGGCCACCATGGAAGACATCTTCGCCCTGCCCCGTCTCGCGGGGGGACTGTGGAATTAACGGTGTATCCGGCTCGACACGCCAGGCGGTCTGCTTGGCAGGAATGAGCTGGATATGCCGGTGACACTGGATGCCGTGAAGACTGCGGACACCACTGGGAAACCGAAGGAA
>NZ_JBIMMV010000010.1:0-115666 GCF_044628475.1 Arthrobacter sp. BPSS-3 | reverse complement strand
ACGAATGGGGAAAAGCCCGGCCCAGGCCCGCGAACGCGGCCTGATCAAACCGAAGGGACCGGCTTGGTCTGTCAGAAGTACTTCGGTAACACCCGCCCCACGGATTGGTCCCCACCCCACCAATATCTGTTTTCTGCGTAGCCTAGGCGCATGCAGATGCGCCTAGAAGTGATTCAGGTTCCGGTGGCCGACGTCGACGCGGCCAAGGAGTTCTATTCCGAACGGATGGGGTTCGTGCTGGACCACGACGTCGAACACATCCCGGGGATGCGGGTGGTCCAGCTGACCCCGCCCGGCTCCGCGGCGTCGATTGTGATCGGGACGGGCATGACCGGGATGAAGCCCGGCAGCCTCGAGGGGCTGCAACTGGTGACCCCGGATCTGGCGGCGACGCGCGCGGAGCTGGTGGGCCGCGGGGCGGAGGTCAGCGAAATCGAGGACATGGGCGGCGTCCTGTTCGCCCACCTCAGCGATCCGGACGGCAACCGCTGGGTGCTGCAGCAGGCGCTGTAGGGGGCTAGGAGCGCAGGATGGCGTTCAGCCGCTCCGTGTCCTGGGCGGTGCGGGACCGGCCCAGGAGCACGACGGCGGCAACCGCGGCGGCCGCGGCGAGCAGCAGCGGCAGGATCCACGGGATCCAGGTCAGGCCCGGCTGATAGCCGAGGCCCGCGGCCTGGAAGATGATCCAACTGAGCATCCCCACCGTGAGGGCGACACCGGCGGGTACGGCGATGCCGTACTTGGCATGCCGCTTGTCATTGGCCCAGACGACGAAGCCGGCGGCAACGGCCACCATCGCCACCACGATGAGGGAGAGCACAGCGGGTCCTAGAGGGCGCCGAAGCCGACGCGGCGGACCTCTTCGGCGCCGATCTCGACATAGCCGAGGACGCCGGCCGGCACGATTACCTGGCGGCCCTTCTCATCGGTGAGGCGCAGCTCGGTGCCCTTGGCGATGGCCTCGCTGACCAGCGCCGCCACGGCGTCGGCGTCCTGGCCGGACTCCAGGGCGATTTCGCGGCCGATGTTCTGAATGCCGATCTTTACTTCCACAGCAAGGCCTCCCAGCCAATCAAAGTGTTCACGTTCCCCTAAAGGGGGTTTTCTATTTGTAGTCTAGGACTCTTTCGGGAAGCGGCTGATTCCGCGCCAAGCTAAACGGTAGATCAGGTCGCTGGCCACATCGAGGTCCAGGTTGCCGTCCGTTTCCAGCCAGTACCGGGCGCTGACCTGGGCCATGCCGGACAGGCCGCGGCCCAGCAGCTGGGCCTCCAGCAGCGGGAGTTTGGTGTCCTCGGCGATGACCTTGGCGATCGCGTCGGCGAACGTCTTGTTGAAGGTCTCAAGCCGGCGGGCGACGTCGGCGTCGTTCACCAGGTCGGACTCGAACACCAGCCGGTGCGCCTGGTCGTCGTGGGCGATGAACCGGAAGTAGGCCCGCATGACCGCCTGGACGCGTTCGTCGTTGTCGGTCGTGGAGTTCAAGGCCCCCAGCAGCAGCGCGGTGAGGGTGGAGAGGTGGCTGTCCAGCAGCGCCAAGTAAAGCTCACGCTTGGACGGGAAGTGCTGGTAGAGGACCGGCTTGCTCACGTGGGCGGTCTCGGCGATCTCATCCATGGCGGCACCGTGGTAGCCGTTCGCGACGAAGACCTCCTGCGCGGCGGCCAGCAGCTGGGCCCGGCGTTCATCGCGGGGCAGGCGGGCGGAACGCTGCCCACCGGTGCGCGGCTGCGCGGCCGGCTTTCCGGTCTGTCCCCGATCAACCGGTGCCTGATGAACCACTCTGGGCCTTCTTTCCTCGCTGTTGGTTCCACAATACGCGGGGGTAATATGACTGGCGGCAACTTCGGGCATAGATTGAAGTATGGCTTCGAAGTTGACCGAGAACAGTACTTCCCCCGCGGCCGGCCAGGCTCCCGGCCCGCTGGTGGAACCGGCCGCCGACCTCACCGCGGCGGAGGTGGAACGGTATTCCCGCCACCTCATCATTCCCGAGATCGGATCCCTGGGCCAACGCCGCCTGAAGAACGCCAAAGTCCTGGTGATTGGCGCCGGCGGGCTCGGCTCACCCACGCTGCTGTACCTGGCGGCCGCCGGCGTCGGAACGCTCGGGATCATCGACGACGACGACGTCGACCTGAGCAACCTGCAGCGCCAAGTGATCCACAGCGTCGCCGACGTCGGCCGGCCCAAGACCGAGTCGGCGCGGGACGCAATCGCCGCCCTGAACCCCCTCGTTGACGTCCGCCTGCACAACGTCCGGCTCGACGCGTCCAACGCCCTGGAACTGTTCGCCGGCTATGACCTGATCATCGACGGGGCGGACAACTTCGCCACCCGCTACCTGGTCAACGATGCGGCCGCCATCCTGGGCAAGCCCTACGTCTGGGGGTCGATCTTCCGCTTCGACGGGCAGGTCAGCGTGTTCTGGGAGCAGCACGGCCCCACCTACCGCGACCTGTATCCCGAGGCGCCGCCGGCCGGGTCCGTCCCTTCCTGTGGCGAGGGCGGGGTCTTCGGCATGCTGTGTGCCGCCGTCGGCTCCCTGATGGTTTCCGAGGCGGTCAAACTCATCACCGGCGTCGGCCGTTCCTTGCTGGGACGGGTGGCGCTCTTCGACGCCCTGGGCGGCAGCTGGCGCGAAATCAAGGTCTCCCGCGACCCGGACGCGCCCAGGGTCACCGAACTGACCGACTACGAGGCGTTCTGCGGGATCACCCCCGCCGCCGACGCCGGCACGGACACCGGGCACACCATCACCGCCACCCAGCTGGCCACCATGCTCGCCTCCCGCAACGCGGGCCTGCGGCAGTTCGAACTGGTGGACGTCCGGGAGAGCGGCGAGTACGACATCGTCCGGATTGAGGGCGCCCGGCTCATCCCGCAGGGCCGGATCCTCGCCGGCGAGGCGTGGGCCGAGCTGCCGCAGGACACGGACATCGTGTTCCACTGCAAGGCCGGCACCCGGTCCGCGGCCGTCCTGGCCGCCGCCCGGGCCGCAGGCTACGAGCGCGTCAGCCACCTCGAGGGCGGCATCCTCGCCTGGGTCCGGGACGTCGAGCCCGGCAAACCCGTCTACTGAAAGGCAGCTCCATGGTCACGGACAACGGCACCACCCCGCAGCACCCCCTCGGCTCCGGATTCGGGCCCCGCACGACGGCGGCCGAAGCGGTCGCGGGAATCGACCTGCACGGCAAGACCGCCGTCGTCACCGGAGGCTATTCCGGGCTGGGCCTCGAAACGGTCCGGGCACTGGCCTCCGCCGGCGCCAAGGTCATGGTCCCGGCCCGCCGGCCCGAACACGCCCGCGAGGTGCTGGACCGGGCCGGCCTCGACGGCGTGACCGTCGCCGCCCTGGACCTCTCCGACCTGGACAGCGTCAGGAGCTTCGCTGCGGACCTCCTCGCCTCCGGCTTCCTTGGAGAGGCCGGCAGCCTGGACATCCTGATCAACAACGCGGCCATCATGGCCAGCCCGGAAACCCGCGTCGGGCCCGGCTGGGAAGTACAGTTCGCCACCAACCACCTGGGCCACTACGCCCTGGCCAACCTGCTGTGGCCCGCCCTGTCCGCCGGGGACGGGGCCCGGGTGGTTGCGTTGTCCTCCACCGGCCACAAGCTCTCGCCGGTCCGGTTCGAGGACCTGAACTTCGACTCCGGCTACGACAAATGGCAGGCCTACGGCCAGGCCAAGACGGCCAACGCGCTCTTCGCCGTCGAACTCGACGCCCTGGGCAAGTCCTCCGGAGTGCGTGCCTTCGCCGTCCACCCCGGCGGCATCATGACCGAACTGCAACGCCACCTGCCCCGCGAGGAAATGATCGCCTCCGGCTGGATGGACGAGGCCGGGAACGTCAACGAACGCTTCAAAACCCCGGAGCAGGGCGCGGCCACCTCGGTCTGGGCCGCCACCTCACCGCGGCTGGCGGGAATGGGCGGGGTCTACTGCGAGGACTGCGACATCGCGGCGCCTACCGTGCCGGGCTCGCCGGAGGCCAGGGTCCGCGGCGTCGACGCCCACGCGATCGACCGGGAGGCGGCGGAAAGGCTGTGGCAGAAGTCGGCGGAACTGACCGGCATCAACGCATTCGCATAGTCAGCGGCCGCGGGAAGGTCGGGTGGCAGGGCCGGTCAAGGGGCGGGTCAGGCGGGAGAAACGCCAGGCAGGGGATTCGTCAGGCGGATTCGCTGTGGTCGACCGGGCAGCCGGCCTCCGCGGCCCGCGGTGCCTTGCCGGCGGCTGGCTGGGCGGGCTGTTCGACGGTGATGCCGTAGACGGCCTCCAAGCCGGCGACGTAGTCGGCCTGCTGGCCGTTGGCCGCCAGCTCACGGGCGCGGACCGTCGGGACGTGCAGCAGCTGCTTGACCATGCGGCGGAGGGCGAACTCGACCTCCTCGGCGGCGGCGGTGCAGCCGTGACGGGCGCGGACCTTCTCCATCTCGGCGTCAAGGACGTCCATGGTGTGCCGGCGCAGGGCCACGATGGCGGAGTCCACGGACCGCGCCACCCGCTCCTGCTCGAAGGCGGTGGCGGCGCCGGCCACGATGCCGCTGGCCTGGGTCAGGGACTCGGCCTGCTCCTGCGGCGCGGCGAGGCGGACCGATTCGAGGGTGAGGAGTTCGACGCCGTCGAGCTCGGCCACGGCGGGGTCGAAGTCGTGGGTGAGCGCCAGGTCGATGGCGATCAGCGGCTGCGGCGAGGCCGAGCGGATGCGGGCGAGCTCGTCCGCCTCGACCCGGCTGTCCGAGCCGCTGCAGCCGATCATGATGTCCGCCGCGGCGACGGCGCCCGGCAGCGAGTCGCTGTCCAGGGCGGTCCCGCCGCGGGTGGCGACGAATCCGGCGGCGCGGCCGGATGAGGAGAAGACGGAGATGTCGGTGCAGCCGCGTTCCCGCAGCAGGGACATGGTGGCGCCGGCGTAGGCGCCGGTGCCGAAGACCACGACCTTCTTGCCGGCCCAGTCGTTGCTCTCGGAGAGGTCGGTGGCCAGGTCGAGGGCGACGGAGACGATCGAGAGGCCGCGGGAGCCGAGGGCGGTCTGCGCGCCGACGTCCTTGGCGGTCTTCGAGGCGGCCTGGAAGAGCCGGACCAAGCCGGAGCTGGCGGTTCCCTCGTGCTGGGCGGAGATCAAGGCGCGGCGCACCTGGCCGGCGATCTCGCGTTCGCCGACGACGGCGGAATCCAGCCCGGAGCTGACGGCGAAGAGGTGCCGGCTGACGTCCGCGCCGGTACGGGTGTTGAAGGCGCGGGACACCAGCTGCTTGTTCAGGCCGCTGGTGTCGCTGATCCGGGAGATCAGGGCGGCGCGGGCCGCCTCGACGTCGTCGGGGTTCGGTGCCTCGCCGTAGATCTCGAACCGGTTGCAGGTGGAGAGTACGACGGCGCCGGCGACGGCAGGGGATTCTGCTAGGGCTGAAGTGGCAAGGCCGGAGGCACCGGTGCTCAACTGAGCAACGGTCTCGAGATCGATGTCGGCGTGTGTAGCCACCAATGAGAAAAGAACCACAGCACGACCATCATAGCTTTTTCGTCCTCCGGTAGAAGAGTTTCCGGACGTGGGACTGGGCACTCCCGGCTGTGAGCCGCAGCACATCCGGCGCCCGCGGCCGCCGTTTGACAGCCTGTCGTTATCTTTTGGGGCCGGTTTTGGGCAGAATCAAAGGCATGACTTCACGCGCGGCGGCACCCCACGACTCGACACTGGACGGAACGGACGGCACCCCCGGCGCCCAGGGCGGGCTCGACGCCGGCCACCCCCTGATGGACGGCCGCACCTCCGGGTCGCCGCTGATCACCGCCTACCGCGGCGGCACGCCCTCCCGCCGTCCCGTCTGGTTCATGCGCCAGGCCGGCCGCTCGCTGCCCGAATACCTGAAGGTCCGCGAGGGCGTGGCCATGCTGGATTCCTGCCTCCGCCCCGAGCTGGCCTCGGAAATCACCCTGCAGCCGGTCCGCCGGCACGACGTGGACGCGGCAATCTTCTTCTCCGACATCGTCATCCCGCTCAAGCTGGCAGGCGTCGGCGTCGACATCGTCCCCGGCGTCGGACCCGTCCTGGACACCCCGGTCCGCACCGCCGCCGACGTCGCCGCGCTGCCCACCCTGACCTGGGAGGCGCTGGAACCGATCCGCGAGGCCGTCCGGCTGACCGTCGCCGAGCTTGGCACTACCCCGCTGATCGGCTTCGCCGGGGCCCCCTTCACGCTAGCCGCCTACATGGTGGAGGGCCGCCCCTCCCGCGACCACCTGGGCCCGCGCACCATGATGCACGCCGACCCGGAGACCTGGACCGCGCTGGCCAACTGGGCCGCCGACGCCTCCGGCATGTTCCTGCGAGCCCAGCTCGAGGCCGGCGCCTCCGCCGCCCAGCTCTTCGACTCCTGGGCCGGCTCCCTCGGCCTGAACGACTACACCCGCTTCGTGGCCCCCGCCTCGGCCCGGGCTCTGGACCACGTCCGCCACCTGGGCGCCCCGCTGATCCACTTCGGCACCGGAACCTCGGAACTGCTGGTCGCCATGCGCGACGTGGGCGTCGACGTCGTCGGCGTCGACTACCGCCTGCCCCTCGACGAGGCCAACCGCCGCCTGGGCGGCACCGTGCCGCTGCAGGGCAACATCGACCCGGCCCTGCTGGCCGCCCCGTGGGAGGTGCTCGAGGCCCACGTCCGCGAGGTCATCGCCGCCGGTGCCGCCGCCCCCGGCCACGTGCTCAACCTGGGCCACGGCGTCCCGCCGGAAACCGACCCGGACGTCCTGACCCGCGTGGTGCAACTCATCCACTCCATCGCCCCCGAGTGAGCCCCGTGGCCCCCGACGACATGTCCGCCAGCCCCGCCCCCACCGCGGTGGTGGTGGGCGGCGGCATCTCCGGACTCCTGGCCGCCCGCCAACTGGCCGGGGCCGGCGTCCGCACCACCGTGCTGGAGGCCACCGGAACCTGGGGCGGCTGCGTCGGCAGCCACGTGGTCGCCGGCCTGACCCTGGACAGCGGCGCCGAATCCTTCGCCACCCGCTCCGACGCCGTCGCCGCGCTGGCCCGTGAACTGGGCCTGGGGCCGCAGATCGTCGCCCCGAACCCGGGCGGGGCATGGGTGCAACTGCCCGAAGGCCCGCGCGAACTGCCCAGGACCGGCGTGTTGGGCATCCCCGCAAACCCCTGGGACCCCGAGGTCCGCCGCACCCTGGGCCTGGCCGGCTCCCTCCGAGCCTGGGTCGACACGCTCCTGCCGGCCTCCGTGGGGACCGGGGGCGCCGCCACCAGCGTGGCGGCCCTGGTCCGTGCCCGGATGGGCCGCCGCGTCCTGGACCGGCTGGTCTCGCCGGTGGTGGGCGGCGTGCACTCGGCGGACCCGTCACTGCTCGACGTGGACATGGTGGCCCCCGGCCTGCGCTCCGGCCTGCGCACCCACGGATCCCTCGCCGCTGCGGTCAAGGCCCAGCGCCGGGCCTCCACCACCGCCACCCCTGCGGCCCCGCAGGAGAGCACTGCCCCGCAGGGGAGCGCTGCGCCGCAGGAGAGCACTGCCCCGCAGGGGAGCGCTGCGCCGCAGGAGAGCACTGCCCCGCAGGGGAGCGCCGCCCTGCAGAAGGCGGGCTCCGCCGTCGCCGGCCTCCGCGGCGGCATGCACACGCTGGTCACGGCGCTGCTGGCCGAGCTCACGGACCTGGGCGTCACGCTTCTCGCGGGGACCCCTGCCGCCGGGGTCCGGCGGACCCCCACCGGCTGGCAGGTCACCGCCGGGGGAGAGGAGTACGGGGCCGGGAGGCTGGTCGTCGCCGTCGAGGGCCCGGCCGCCGTCGGCCTCCTCTCCGGTGTCCTCCCCGAAATCACCGCCCTGCGTCCCGCGGCCGGCCCGGACGTCAAGCTGGTCACCCTGGTGCTGGACCGGTCCGAGCTGGATGCCGCCCCGCGCGGCACGGGCGTGCTGGTGGCCCCGCAAAGCCCCGGCATCCAGGCCAAGGCCCTCACCCACGCCACCGCCAAGTGGGCCTGGCTGGACGAATCCACCGCCCCGGGCCGCCACGTCCTCCGGCTTTCCTACGGCCGGGGCGCCACGCCGGGTGCCCCGGTGAGCGCGACCGCCGGCGCAATGCCGGAACCCGACGCCGAGGCGGACCTGCTGGCCGCGGCCCTCCGGGACGCCTCCACGCTGCTGGGCGTGGGCCTCTCCCGCGACGACCTCGCCGGGTGGGATGTGGTGCGCTGGGCGGGTGCCCTGCCGTTCGCGTCCCTGGGGCACAAACAGCGCGTGGCCCGGGTCCGGGAACTCTGCGCCGCGGAGGGGGACCTGGCCGTCGTCGGCGGCTGGGTCGCCGGCAACGGTCTCGCCGCGATCGTCGCGGACACCCCCCGCCAGATTGCCCCGCTGCTGCCCGCCGTCGCCCGGGATTCCGCACCCTGAACGTGGTCCCGCGGCCTCCTGTAAGGGATCCGGACCTGCCTCCGCTAGCGGCAAAATAACGGTTCGGCAAATTTTCCCCGCCCCCTGACGGGCCGCTACAGTCGATGACCATGGTTACGCACAGGTCCGAAGATTTTAGTCCGCCGGCCGGCCATGGGGGACTCCGGCGCGGCACGGCAGCAGCGGTGCTCGGAGCGGTGCTGGTCCTTACGGCGGGAGTCCCCGCCACCCAGGCTGCAACGCCCACACCCAGCCCCGATGCCCCCACCGCGTCCGTCTCCGTGGGCCTCGGCGGCCTCATCGACGGACTGAGCGGCTCGTGGACCCCGTCACCGACGCCCACCTCCGACGACGGGTCCAGCCCCACCCCTACCCGGAGCACCGCCCCGCCGTCGTCCTCCTCGCCCTCGCCCGGCGGCACCCCCAGCCAGCCCTCCTCACCGTCGGCACCCGCTCCCGCAACCCCCGGAACCCCGGCCCCTGCCACACCCGGAACCACGGCTCCCGCCGCGCCCGGAACCGTGGCGCCGGTTGTCCCGGCCCCCGCCGTTCCCGCTGCCCCGGCGGCCGGGGCAGGCAGCGCACCGGCGCCGGCTCCCACCGAAGCCCCCGCCGCTCCGGGCGCAGCCACGGCGACCGCGGCCCCCGGCGCCGCCGGGACGCCCACGCCCGCGGGCAGCCCGACGTCGGCCAGCACCCGGGCAGCCGCGAAGGCCGCCCCGGCCGCGGGCGCCCGGTCCGGCGACAGCATGCAGGCCGCCTCCGACGTGCAGCCCTTCGGCGGCTCCGCGCTGGTGGGCTGGGGCATCTGCCTGGTGGCCGTCTCCCTCGGCGCCGGCGCCGTCTACCTCCGGATGCGCCGGGCCTGACACGCCCGGCTCCGAGGCCGCTTGTGTGACATTCGTCACTTCTACCGCTTGTAGAAGTTCCCTGTTTCGACTTCGTCTCGGGGAGGGGGCAGACTGGTACATATGAGCCACACTTCTGCCGAATCTGTCACCAAAACCGAAGAATCAGCCGAGCAGTTCTTTACGCTCTGGACCGTCTTCAAGCGCTCCTCCGATGTCCTCCGCAGCGGCGATGCGGCCGGGGATTTCGAGGCACTTCTCGGCCGGCTTGCCGAGGACGGCGTGATCCACCGCGGCAGCTACGATGTCTCCGCCATGCGCGCTGACGCGGACATCATGGTCTGGCTGCACGGCCCGCAGCCGGAGGCGCTGCAGCGCGCGATCCGGGACATCCGCCGCAGCAAGCTCTTCGCCGGCACCGAGATCGCCTGGTCCGCCATGGGCGTCCACCGCGAGGCAGAATTCGCCAAGAACCACACCCCGGCCTTCTCCCGGAACGTGGAACCGGCCGAGTGGCTCTGCGTCTATCCCTTCGTCCGCTCCTACGAGTGGTACCTGCTGCCCGAGGCCGAGCGCGGCGCCATGCTCCGCGACCACGGCCTCCTGGGCCGCGACTTCCCCCAGGTCATCTCCAACACCGTGTCCTCCTTCGCCCTCGGCGACTGGGAATGGATTCTCGGCCTGGAAGCCCCGGAACTGGTGGACCTCGTGGACCTGATGCGCCACCTGCGCGCCACCGAGGCCCGCCACCACGTCCGCGAGGAAGTTCCGTTCTACACCGGCCGCCGCGTCAGCGCCGCCGAGGTCGCGGAAGTCCTCGCATGAGCCCGTTCGATCCCAAGGAAACTGCAATGACGCTGGAGAGCAACGTGACCGCTGAGACCGACCTGACCTCCGTCAACCCCGTCACCGAGGCGGGCCGCATGGCCCCCAAGGACTACGACGCCGTGCTCCTGGCCTCCTTCGGCGGCCCCGAGGGCCAGGAAGACGTCATCCCCTTCCTGCGCAACGTCACCCGCGGCCGCGGCATCCCGGACGAGCGCCTCGAAGAGGTCTCCCACCACTACCGCGCCAATGGCGGCATCAGCCCCATCAACGCCCAGAACCGCGAGCTCAAGGCCGCCATGGAGGCCGAGCTGGCCAAGCGCGGCATCGAACTGCCCGTGTTCTGGGGCAACCGCAACTGGGACCCCTACATCCCGCAGACCCTGCAGGAGATCTACGACGCCGGGCACCGCAAGGTCCTGATGATCACCACCAGCGCCTACTCCTGCTACTCCAGCTGCCGCCAGTACCGCGAGGACATCGGCATGGCCCTGACCGAGACCGGCCTGGACGGCAAGCTCGAGGTGGACAAGGTCCGCCAGTACTTCGACCACCCCGGCTTCGTCGAACCGTTCGTCGAGGGCACCGCCGCCGGCCTTGCCGAGGTCCGCGCCCAGCTGTCCGCCGCCGGAACTCCGGACGCCCCGGTGCACATCCTCTTCGCCACCCACTCCATCCCCACCCGCGACGCCGAGGCGTCCGGCCGCTCCGAGGGCGAACCGCGCCGGTTCGAACAGGACTCTGCCTACGCCGCGCAGCACCTCGCCACCGGCGGCGAGGTCATCCGCCGCGTCGAAGCCCAGACCGGTGACACCGCCCCGTGGTCCCTCGTCTACCAGTCCCGCTCCGGCGCCCCGCACGTGCCGTGGCTGGAACCGGATATCAACGACGCCATCGAGGACCTGGCCGGCCAGGGCGTCAAGGGCGTCGTGATCGTGCCGCTCGGCTTCGTCAGCGACCACATGGAAGTCGTCTGGGACCTGGACACCGAGGCCCTCGAGACCTGCGAAAAGCTCGGCGTCGCCGCCACCCGCGTCCCCACCCCGGGCACGCACCGAAAGTTCGTCGCCGGCATCGTGGACCTGATCTCGGAACGGACCAGCTCCAACACCATCACCGAGCGTCCGCACCTGACCAAGCTCGGCCCCTGGTACGACGTCTGCCGCCCCGGCTGCTGCGCCAACTTCCGCGGTGAGAAGCCGACCATCTCCGGCGCCGACACCACCGTCGGCACGGGCCACGATCCCTACCCGGACGTCGCCGCGGCTGCCAAAGTGACCGGGCACGCCGCGCCGTGACCGTCCGGATCGGCACGAGGGCCAGCAAGCTCGCCCTCACCCAGACCCAGCAGACCGCGGACCAGCTGGCGGCCGTCGGCGGGTTCCCCGTGGAGCTGGTGCACATCCGCACCGACGGTGACGTCCTCACCGGCCCGCTGTCCCAGATGGGCGGCACCGGCGTCTTCGTTGCCGCCCTCCGCGACGCCCTGCTCCAGGACGCCTGCGATGTGGCCGTGCACTCGCTCAAGGACCTGCCCGTCGGCCCGGCCCTCGGCCTGAGCCTGGCCGCGACCCCGAAACGCGTGGACGTCCGCGACGTGCTCTGCGCCCGGGACGGACTGACGCTGGCCCAGCTGCCCGCGGGCGCCACGGTGGGCACCGGCTCACCGCGGCGTGCGGCCCAGCTCCGCGCGGCGCGCCCGGACCTGGACATCCGCGACATCCGCGGCAACGTGGACACCCGCCTGGGCCGCGTGCCCGGGCTGCCGGGTAACGCCACCGACGCCGTGGTGCCGGGTAAGTCCGGCGACCTCGACGCCGTCGTGCTCGCCGCCGCCGGGCTGCACCGCATCGGCCGGCTGGACGCGGTCAGCGAATACCTCGACCCCGACGTGATGCTCCCCGCCGCCGGGCAGGGCTCACTCGCCATCGAATGCCGCACAGCCGACGCCCCGCGCAAGGCCGGGTCCACCGAGGGCTCCCAAGGCGTCCTCGCCCAGGCCCTCGCGGCGCTGGATGACCCGGACACGCGCCTGGCCGTCACCGCCGAGCGGGCCCTGCTGGCCCGGCTCGAGGCCGGCTGCGCCGCCCCGGTTGGCGCCTACGCCTACCGCAAGGGCAGCATGCTGCACCTGGACGCCGTGGTCTGCGCCGTCGACGGCACCGCCAGCGTCCGCGACAAGAAGGCCACCGACGGGCTGACCGAGGTGGGCGCCACCCTGCTCGGCATCGAGCTCGCCGAGGCACTGCTCGCGGCCGGCGCGGCGGACATCGCCGACCTGACCGCTTCCTGAGGAGGACCACCAGCCTGATGGGACGCCGCAGCGCCACTTCCGGGGCGGACGGCACCGCCGTGCCGCGGCCGCTGGATGGCGCCCGCGTGCTGGTGACCCGCAGCCCGGATCGGGCCGGGGCGCTGGTCTCCGCGCTGCGCGCCACCGGCGCCGAACCGCTGCTGCTGCCGCTGATCGACTTCGAACAGGCCGCCGACCAGCACTCCCTGGGCGTGGCCTTCGACGCCCTCGGCGCCGGCGCCTACACCTGGCTGGTGGTCAGCAGCGTCACCGCCGTCCAGGTCCTCCAGGAACTGGCCGCCGAGCGTGGCTCCGCGCTCAACGCCTGGCTTCCCGGCAGCCTGCAGATCGCCGCGATCGGCCCGGCCACACGCCGCGTCCTCGAAGCACTGGACATCCCCGTCGACCTGTCCCCGGCAGGGCAACAGTCAGGAGCCGGGCTGCTGGACATCTGGCCCGACCGGGCCGGCAGCGTCTTCCTGCCCCAGGCCGACATCGCCGACCCGGCCCTGCGCCGCGGCCTCGCCGCCCGGGGCGCCGCCGTCCAGGCCGTCACCGCCTACCGCACGGTGGACTACCCGGCCGACCCGCGCCGGCGCATCGCCACCACCGCCGCCACAGATGGACCCTCCGCCCGGGAACCCGGCCATGGTGCCCGCGTCCTGACCCCGGCCCAGGCCCGGGACGCGGTGGACGCCGGCACCCTGCACGCCGTCGTCGCCGCCTCCCCGAGCGCCGCCCGGCGGATCCACTCCGGGCTCACGCCGCTGGGGGAGTGCCGGCTCGTGGCGATCGGCCGCTCGACGGCGGCCCAGGCCGCGGCGCTCGGCCTGGAGGTCGCCGCCGTCGCCGAGGAACCCACCGCCTCCGGGCTGGTGGCCGCCGTAGTCCACGCCCTGATTCCGAACCACCCGCATACTTCCCCCGACCGCCCACCACAGTGAAGGACCAGCCATGAGCTTCCCGACCCACCGCCCCCGCCGGCTCCGCACCACCCCCGCGATGCGCCGCCTGACGGCAGAACACCGGCTCAACGCGGCCGAACTGATCCTTCCCGCCTTCATCCGCGAGGGCCTCACCGAGCCCAACCCGATCGCGTCGATGCCCGGGGTGCAGCAGCACACCACCGATTCGCTCAAGCGCGCCGCCGCCGAAGCCGTGGAGCTGGGCGTGGGCGGCATCATGCTCTTCGGTATCCCCGCCGAGCGGGACGCCCGGGGCACCGCCTCCCTGGACCCCGAGGGCGTGCTGAACAAGGCCATCCGCGACGTCCGGGCCGAGGTGGGCGACGAACTGGTGGTGATGAGCGACGTCTGCCTCGACGAATTCACCGACCACGGCCACTGCGGTGTCCTGGACGGCAACGGCTACGTCGACAACGACGCCACCCTGGAGATCTACGGACAGATGGCGGTGGCCCAGGCCGAGGCCGGCGCCCACGTGCTCGGACCCTCCGGCATGATGGACGGCCAGATCGCCGTCATCCGCCAGGCGCTGGAACAGGCCGGCCACGCCAACACCGCCGTCGTGGCCTACGCCGCCAAGTACGCCTCCGCGTTCTACGGCCCGTTCCGCGAGGCCGTGGACTCCCAGCTCACCGGCGACCGCCGCACCTACCAGATGGACGCCGCCAACCGGCGCGAGGCCATCCTGGAGGTGGAACTGGACCTCGAGGAGGGCGCCGACATGGTGATGGTCAAGCCCGCCATGAGCTACCTCGACATCCTCGCCGACGTCGCCGCCATGAGCCCCGTGCCGGTGGCCGCCTACCAGATCTCCGGCGAGTACTCGATGATCGAGGCCGCCGCCGCGAACGGCTGGATCGACCGCCGCGCCGCCATCACCGAGTCCGTGCTCGGCATCAAGCGCGCCGGCGCCAACATGGTCCTGACCTACTGGGCCAACGAGCTCGCCGGCTGGCTGAAGGAGGCCCGGTGAACCACGCCGTGCAGCCGGATCCTGCGTCCGCCGCGAACCCCACCGCGCCGGTAGGCCCGGAGACCATCCTGCTGGGCCTGAACACCTTCGGCGACGTCGGTGTCTTCCCGGACGGCCAGCCGGTCCCGCACGCCCAGGTGCTGCGCCAGCTGCTGGAACAGGCGGAACTCGCCGACGAGGTGGGGCTGCACGCCTTCGGCGTGGGGGAGCACCACCGCCGCGACTTCGCCGTCTCGGCGCCCGAGGTCTTCCTCTCCGCCGCGGCCGCCCGCACCAAGCGGATCCGGCTCGGCTCCGCGGTCACCGTGCTCAGCTCCGATGACCCCATCCGGGTGTTCCAGCGCTTCGCCACCGTGGACGCGATCGCCAACGGCCGTGCCGAGGTCATGCTGGGCCGCGGCTCCTTCATTGAGTCCTTCCCGCTCTTCGGCCTGGACCTGGCCGACTACGAGGTCCTGTTCGAGGAAAAGCTCGAACTCTTCGACACGGTCCGGGCGCAGAAACCCATCAAGTGGGAGGGCCGCACCCGGGCGCCCATCAACGGGCTGAGCGTCTACCCGCCGCTGGAGCACCACCTGCTGCCGGCCTGGATCGGCGTCGGCGGTACCCCCGAGTCCGTCCTCCGCTGCGCCCAGTACGGCTACCCGATCATCTTCGCCATCATCGGCGGGGCGCCCCGGGCCTTCGGGCCGCTGGCGGGGCTGTACCGGGAGGCGATGGAAAAGTACGGCCACCCCCTGCAGCAGGTCGCCACCCACTCGCCCGGTCACATCGCCGCCACCGACGAGGAAGCGCGGGAGGAGTTCTTCCCGCATTGGCTGGCGCAGCGGAACCAGCTGGGTTCCGAACGCGGCTGGGGTCCGGGCAGCCGGGCCGAGTTCGACCAGCTCTGCAGCCCCGAGGGGGCGCTCTATGTCGGCTCACCGGAGACGGTGGCCGCGAAGATCGCCCTGCTCAAGCGGAACCTGGGCGCGGACCGCTTCGACCTCAAATACAGCAACGGCACCCTGCCGCACGCCGCCATGATGCGCTCCATCGAGCTGTTCGGCACCGACGTGGCTCCGCGCGTCGCCGCCCTGCTGGCCGGGGAGACCGAGACGGGCAGCCGGACCTCCGGCTCCCGGAACTGAAAGAATAGGATTCATGACTTCCAGCCACCACCGCAATGAGGAACTGTTCGACCGAGCCCGCGGGCTGATGCCCGGCGGCGTGAACTCCCCGGTCCGGGCCTTCGGCTCGGTGGGCGGCACGCCGCGGTTCATGGTCTCCGCCCAGGGCGCCTACCTGACCGACGCCGACGGCGACCAGTACGTCGACCTGATCTGCTCCTGGGGTCCGGCGCTGCTGGGCCACGCCCACCCTGCCGTGCTCGCCGCCGTCCACGAGGCCGTCGACCAGGGCCTCTCCTTCGGCGCCTCCACCCCGGACGAGGCCAACCTCGCCGCGCTGGTCCGCGAACGCGTCCCCGCCGCGGAACGGGTCCGGATGGTCTCCACCGGCACCGAGGCCACCATGACCGCCATCCGGCTGGCCCGCGGCTACACAGGCCGCAACCTGGTCATCAAGTTCGCCGGCTGCTACCACGGCCACCTCGACGGCCTGCTCGCCGCCGCCGGCTCCGGCCTGGCCACCCTCGCCCTGCCGGGCTCCGCCGGCGTCACCGCCGCCACGGCCGCGGAAACCCTCGTGCTGCCCTACAACGACCTCGACGCCGTCGAGGCCGCCTTCGCAGCGCACGGGCCCAACATCGCCGCCGTCATCACCGAGGCCGCACCCGCGAACATGGGCGTGGTGACCCCGGGGGAGGGCTTCAACGCGGGCCTGTCCCGGATCACCAGGGAGCACGGCGCGCTGCTGATCCTGGACGAGGTCCTCACCGGCTTCCGCACCGGCTACGCCGGCTACTGGGGCCTCACCGGTGGCGCGGCCGACGCTGCCGAACCGTGGGCCCCGGACCTGCTGACCTTCGGGAAAGTCATTGGAGGCGGGATGCCGACGGCGGCCCTGGGCGGCCGCGCCGACGTGATGGACTACCTCGCACCCGTGGGCCCGGTCTACCAGGCCGGCACGCTCTCCGGTAACCCGGTGGCCATGGCCGCCGGCGTCGCGACCCTCACGCACGCAACCGCGGAGGTCTACGACTTCGTCGACGCCCGCTCCCTGGAACTCTCCGGCGCCCTGTCGGAGGCGCTGGACGCCGCCGGCGTCGACCACTCCATCCAGCGGGCGGGGAACCTGTTCTCCGTGGCCTTCGGGACCTCCGCCCGGGGCGTCCACAACTACGACGACGCCCAGGGCCAGGAGGTCTTCCGGTACGCGCCGTTCTTCCACTCCATGCTGGACTCCGGGGTGTACCTGCCGCCATCCGTCTTCGAGGCATGGTTCCTCTCCGCCGCGCACGACGACGCCGCCATGAACCGGATCTTCGACGCGCTCCCGGCCGCCGCGAAGGCCGCCGCGGCCGCCACCGCCTGACCGGCGCTGAAACGACTGAAGGCACCCGCCGCGGCGGGTGCCTTCAGTCGCTTAAGGAGGTGCTGCCTAGAGGACGTCCGCAAGGAAGCCGCGGAGCCGTTCGGTCCGCGGGTCGGTGAAGACCTGCTCCGGGGCGCCGGACTCCACCACCTTGCCGGCGTCCATGAAGGTCACGGTGTCCGAGACGTTGCGGGAGAAGCCCATCTCGTGGGTCACCACCACCATCGTCATGCCGCCCTTGGCCAGGTCGGCCATGAGTGCCAGGACGCCCTTGACCAGCTCCGGGTCCAGCGCCGAGGTGGCCTCGTCGAAGAACATCACCTCGGGCTTCATGGCCAGCGCCCGGGCGATCGCCACGCGCTGCTGCTGGCCGCCGGAGAGGTTCGCAGGCCGGGAATCGGCCTTATGCTTCAGGCCCACCAGGTCCAGCTGTGCCAGGGCCTCCTCGCGGGCCTGGTCCTTGGACATGCCGCGGAGCTTGCGCAGGGCCAGGGAGACGTTCTCCTCGACGGTCTTGTGCGGGAAGAGGTTGAACTGCTGGAAGACCATGCCGATGCGGCGGCGCAGCTCATCCGGGTTGTCCTTGAGCACGGACCGGCCGTCGAGCAGGATGTCGCCCTGGTCCGGTTCGATCAGCCGGTTCATCACCCGCAACAGCGTCGACTTGCCGGAGCCGGAAGGGCCGATCACGGAGGCCGTGGTGCCCTTCTCGACGTGCAGGTCGATGCCGCGCAGGACGTGGTTCGACCCAAAGGACAGGTGGATGTTCTTAGCCGTCAGTGATCCGGACGCGAATTCGCTCATGCCTGGGCTCCCTTTCCGACGACGGCGGCAGCCTCGTCCGGTTGCTTCTTTTCCGGCCGGCCGGAGCGCAGCCGGGAATCAATAAAGTTCACCAGGTGAGTGAGTGGAATGGTCATGGCGAGGTAGAAAATAGCCGCTGCCACGTACGGGGATAGGTTCCCGCTGCGTGCGGCGGCGTCCTGGCCGATCTGGAACAATTCCCGTTCCGTTGCCAGCAAGCCCAAGGTGAATACCAACGAGGAATCTTTGATCAGAGCGATGAACTGGTTCATCAGGGCAGGAAGTACCCGGCGGATACCTTGCGGCACCACGACTAGGCGCATGGACGGGCCATAACCGAACCCCAAGGCCCGTGACGCCTCAAGCTGACCCTTGTCTACGCTCTGAATGCCGGAGCGGAAGATTTCGCCCGTGTACGCGGCGGCCATGAGCGACAGAGCCGCAACGCCCATGGGGTAGGGGCTGTTGCTACCCGATATCTCGCGGAAAATCGGTCCGAATCCAAGTCCGATGACCAGGATGGTGAGGACGGCCGGGAGTCCACGAAAAACGTCCGTGTACACCCGGGCCGCCCACCGTGCCACGGGATTACGGGATATTCCCATGAGAGCCAGAATCAGACCGAGGAACGCACCGATAAGTCCAGAGGTGATCGCAAGGACCAAGGTGTTGGGCAGGCCAACGGTGAACATGCTTGGCAAGACCTCAGCGATCTTCCCCCAGTCAAAGAAGGTCTCTCCGAGTCGTGTCAGGTAATCCATATGGCGTCGCTATCTCTCCTGGTAGCCGGTGACTATTTCGCGGGGACCTTGACGGCCTTGCTGCCCGGCTTCCACCCCTCGGGGGTCTGCTCGGCGGACGTCGGGCGGTCCGTGTACCACTGGGCGGTCAGCTTGGACCAGGTTCCGTCGGCAACCACGGCGTCGAGGGCAGAGTTAAGCGCGTCGAGCAGGGCAGGGTTGTCCTTGGCTACGGCGTAGGCGGTGAAGTTCTGCGTGTTGAGCTTCTTCTCGGCAATCTTGGTACCGTCGCCGGGCTTGACCTGGCCGGTGGCCTGCTGGGACGGAGCCACCCAGGCGTCAACCTGCCCACTCTTGAGGCTG
Organism: Arthrobacter sp. BPSS-3; assembly: GCF_044628475.1. NCBI lineage: Bacteria > Bacillati > Actinomycetota > Actinomycetes > Micrococcales > Micrococcaceae > Arthrobacter > Arthrobacter sp. BPSS-3. Next base: position 96,978 of record NZ_JBIMMV010000010.1, on the reverse strand, counting down.
GCGAACACGGTGTTGTAGTCGGGGAAGGAAACAGGCTCAAGCTTGAGGGTGTTCTTGACGTAGTCCTCCTGCACACTGCCGCTGACGACGCCGATGCGGAGGCTGCCCTTCAGGTCGGCGAATTTCTGGACCTTGGCGTCCTCTTTAGTCACAAGAGCCATGTAGCCGAAGTCATAACCGTTAGTGAACGCAACCGTTTCGCGGCGCGCGTCCGTGGTGGAAATCGAGGACGAGCCGACGTCGAACTGCTTGTTCTTCACCTGGCTGAGAAGCGCCTGGAACTTTGTGGAGGCGAACTCGATCTTGAGCCCCAGCTTGTCGGCCATGGCCCGCAGCAGCTCGTTGTCGTAGCCGGTGAACTTGCCGGAGGGATCGATGAAGATGTTCGGCGGGGCGTCGGAGAGGGTGCCCACGCGCAGGGTGCCCTCGCTGATCAGGCCGAGCTTGGACTTGTCGATCTTGTCCAGGGCCGGGACATCCTTGGTGGTGTACTTGTCCAGGGAGGTCTGGTCGCTGCCCTGGAGGGCATCAGTCGGGGAGCCCGAGCTCTGGGCGGACCCGCCGCCGCACGCGGCGAGGGAGACCGACAGGGCCACGACCACCGGAAGGGCGGTGAGCCACTTCAAGGCTTTGCTTTTCATCACGCAATCACTTTCGTCTGAAGTCCTGGGGCGGCGGCGGGACAGCAGGTCCGGCCGCCGGAGGGCATGCCGCACCAGGGCGGCACCGCAAAAGATAATTGTGTCACCGGGGCATTGGGCCGGATCAAATCGAATTTCCGGGCGCCCTGGGGTGGGATAAGCGAATAACGCGAGTGTCATGTGGGCTGTGCGGCTTGAGAGCGGCGGCCACCGTCCAATGCACAGAATCCCGTCCGGCGTGGCGGGCGCGTCCCGGCTGTGTGGAAGCTGTGTGTGGTCCGTCTCATTCTGCCGATGGGACGCCGAAAAGCAGGGTTCCGGCCGATCTTCGGGGCGGACATGTCGATTTATGACGCCGCAGCTCGGGCGACGGGGTAGCGGCTAGAAACTGCCGCGGCTTGCGTCCTCGGGCGGCAGGACGGGCCAGTCACCCTCGATCACCGCGGCCGGCTTGGTTTTCCGAAGGTAGCTCTGGAAGTCCGCTGCCTGGGCGGTGGCCCATTCCACCTGCAGCTGGTGCAGGTGGGCCGCCGGCATCCGAAGCTTCGGGAACTTTCCGGCCATCGCGTCCAGGACCCGCAGGGTGGCGAGCGCGTCGGCGGCAGAGGTGTGGGCGTTGTCCAGGTCCACGCCGTATTCCTCGCAGAGGGCCGTTAGCGTGCGCTTGCCCTTGCGGTAGCGGTCCACCTGCTTGTTCATGATGTACGGGTCCAGGACCGGGTAACGGTGCAGCTGGGGCACCCCGTAGCGCGCGGATTCCGCCGCGAGGACCGTGAAGTCGTAGCTGGCGTTGAAGGCGATGACTGGAACCCCGGCGTCGAACAGTTCCTGCAGCACCCCGGCGAGTTCCCGGACCACCTCAGCGGCGGGGCGGCCCTCGCTGCGGGCCCGCTCCGTGGTGACGCCGTGGATGTCGCTGGCCTCGGTGGGGATCTCGACGCCGGGATCGGCGAGCCACTCGTGCTCCTTGATGACGGCGCCGTCCCCGTCCACCAGGGTCACCGACGCCGTCACGATCCGCGCCGCGCGGGAATTCCGGCCGGTGGTTTCAAGGTCGAATGCTGCGCGGGGGAGGGTGTGCCAAGTGCTCATGCAATTACGCTACCTGCTGCCACGGACAGTCCTGGGCAGCGACCTGCGGCCGGGGCGCGGAGGCGGCGACGGTACCCTTGATGGCATGCGGATGGAGTACGTGGAGGCGGTGCTGGAGCTCGGTGCGATGGTGCCGGCCGGGACCGCCCTCGCCTACGGCGACGTGTCGGAGTTGCTGGGTTCCGGCGGCCCCCGGCAGGTCGGCGCGGTGCTCAGCCACCACGGCAGCTCGATCCCCTGGTGGCGCATCATCCGGGCCAGCGGTGAGGCGCCGCCCGCCCATGAGCGGGACGCGCTCGCCCACTACCTGGCCGAGGGGACACCCCTGCGCGGTGATTTCCTGGACTTCCAGCGCAGCGGCGAGGGCCGGTGGCGGGTGGACCTTGCGGCTGCCCGATGGGCGCCGACCGACGAGGAATTTGCCGCGATCGACGCCGTGGCGGAGCGGCTGGAGCCCGCCAGCCGGAAACTGTCGGTGCCCGATGATGAAATGTTTGTGTGAGTAGCCCCAGCCACCGCCCCGCCGGCATCAGCCTTACCGATTCTTGCACCACCGTGCCCAACCAGGCCGTGCAAGAAACAGCTGTCCCCGGCACCCCCATGCCCGGGCTTACGCTGCTGCCGCCGCGGACCCGGCACGCGCAGGCCCCGGAGCTGTCCGCGGACCAGCGCGCCGCCGTCGAACCCGCGCGCGGAAGCGGGCCGGTCCTGGTGCCCGGCGCGCCCGGCACGGGGAAGTCCACGGTTCTGGTGGAGGCCGCGGTGCACCGTGCCCGGCGGGACGGCCTGGATCCCGAACGGATGCTCATCCTGGCCCCGGGGCGGCTGGCCGCGGACGCGTTGCGGGACCGTTTCACCGCGCGGCTGGACCGTAGCCTGAGTACGACGCCGGCACGCACCTGGGCGTCCTACGCCTTCGACCTGATCCGGCGGGCCAAAGCCGAGGGGGTGCTGCCCCTGCCGCGGGCGCCGAAGCTGCTCTCCGGCCCCGAACAGGACCTGATCATCAAGGAACTCCTCGAGGGCCACGCGCGTCCGGGCTTCGAGCTGCCCTGGCCGGAGGACCTCGGCGCCGCCCTGCCCACCCGCGGCTTCCGGCAGGAGGTGCGGCAGCTCTTCGACCGGATCATCGAATCCGGGCGCACCGCCGAGGACCTCGCCGCCCTGGGCCGCCGTTGCGGCAGGCCGGACTGGGAGGCCGCCGCGGCGCTCTACGCCGAGTACCGCGACGTACTGGACCTGCGGATGCCGGAATCCTTTGACCCAGCCGGCATCATCACCGCCGCCCGCCAGATCTTCCAGGACGCGCCCGACTTCCTGTCCGCCGAACGGGACCGGCTGCAATTGATCCTCGTGGACGACATCCAGGAGGCGAACCCGGCAGTCTTCGAGCTGCTGGCCGACATCGCCTCCGGCAAGGACGCCCTGGTGACCTACTGCCCGGACACCGTCGTGCAGGGCTTCCGCGGTGCGCGGCCGGACCTGGTGGCGGAGCTGCCCCGGCTGCTCGCCCCGGGCGGCGTCGTGCTGGAACGGCCGCTCTGGACGGCGCACCGTCAGGCCCCCGCCGTCGGGCAGGCTTGGCAGGCCGTCGCCGAACGGATCTCGCTCCGCTCCGGCGGCGCCACCGCGCGGCGGCTGGACTACCCGGCACCCGCGGCACCGGACCACGCCGCCCCAAACCCAGCCGCCCCAAACCCGCCAGTGTCCGGCACCGTAGAGGGGCACCTGCTGCCCTCACCGGTCCACGAACTGCGTTATGTGGCCCAGCGGATCCTCGAGGCTCAGCTGAACGAGGGCCGCGCCCTGGGCGACATCGCCGTGATCGTCCGCAACGGCGGCCAGCTCAGCCAGCTGCAACGGCACCTGGCCGGGCAGGGCATTCCCGTGCGGATTCCCGTGGCCGAGGCCGCCGTCCGGGACGAGGTTGCGGTGCGGCCGCTGCTGGACGCCTACGCCGTCGCCCTGGACCCCGAGGCCCTGACCGCCGAAGCTGCCGTGTCGCTGCTGACCTCCCGCATCGGCGGGGCCAGCTCCATCGAGCTGCGGCGGCTGCGCCAGACGCTGCGGCAGGACGAACTGCTCGGCGGCGGCGGGCGCGCCAGCGATGCCCTGCTGGTCGAGGCGCTGCTGGAACCAGGAGCGCTTGCCGCGACCGGCCTGGAGGGACGCTCGGCGCGGCGGATCGCCCGGATGATCCACGCCGGACGCGAGGCCGCCGCCGCGCCGGGCGCCAACGCCGAGACCGTGCTGTGGGCGCTGTGGAACGCCACCGGCCTGGCGAAGCGCTGGACCGAGGCCGCCCTGGCCGGCGGTGCCGCCGGGGCCCGGGCGGACCGGGACCTGGACGCCATGATGGCCCTCTTTCACACCGCCGAACGCTACGTGGACCAGCTGCCCGGGTCCGGACCGGAACAGTTCCTCGAGTACCTGCTCAGCCAGGAACTGCCGATGGACACGCTGGCCGCCCGCGCCCAGCTGGAGGACGCGGTGGAGCTGATGACCCCAGCCAGCGCCGCCGGGCGGGAATGGCCCGTCGTCATCGTGCCCGGACTGCAGGAAGGCGTCTGGCCCAACACGCGGCTGCGCGGCGAGCTGCTGGGCAGCACGCTGTTCGCGGACGCGGTGGAGCACGGAGTGGACTACGCCCTGCGGCTCGATCCGCTCAGCCGGCTTCGGGACATCCGCTACGACGAACTGCGTAGCTTCTCCACCGCTGTCTCCCGCGCACGCGAGGTGCTGATCTGTACCGCCGTGTCTTCCGAGGACGAGCAGCCCTCGTCCTTCCTCGACTACGCAGCGCCGCTGGCCCCGGGCCAGGACCGGCGGGGCTACACCCCGGTGGAACGGCCGCTGACGCTGCGGGCCCTGGTCGCGGAACTGCGCCAGCACGCCCAGGCCGGGACCGCCGAGGGCGAGGAGGCCGCAGCCATCCTGGGGTCGCTCGCCGCCGCCGAACCACCCGTGCCCGGCGCCCATCCGGACCAGTGGTGGGGCCTGGCTCCGCTGTCCACGGCGGAGCCGGTGGTGCCGCCCGGCGGCACGGTCTTCGTCTCACCCTCCAAGGTCGAGACGGTGCAGAAGTCGCCGCTGGACTGGTTCGTCCAGGCCGCCGGCGGGGAGGCCGCCACCGATTTCGCCCGCAGCCTCGGCACCCTCGTCCACGCCATCGCGCAGGACCTTCCCGAGGCCTCCGGCGGCGAATACGTGGCCGAGCTGGTCAAACGCTGGCCCACCCTGGGCATGAAGGACAACTGGGAGGGCAAACTGGACTTCCAGCGGGCCGAGGGCATGGTGCGCAAGCTCGCCCAGTACGTCCTGGTCATGCGCAGCGAGGGCCGCAGCCTGCTCGGGGTGGAGCAGGATTTCGAGGTCAAGCTGGCCGACGTCGTCCCCGCCGGAGCGGCAGACGACGGGGACGGCTGGCCCGCGCGCGCTGCGGTGCTCCGCGGCCAGGTGGACCGGCTGGAGATCGACGGCGAGGGCCGGCTGGTGATCGTGGACCTGAAGACCGGCAAACGTCAGCCCGGCAAGGCCGAGCTGGAACGCCACCCGCAGCTCGGCGCCTACCAGGCGGCCGTCCTCGCCGGCGGTTTCGCCGGCCCCGACGACGGGCCGCCGCCCCGGCCCGGCGGCGCCGTCCTCGCCCAGCTGGGGACCACCACCAAGAGCCCTGGCGTGCAGCACCAGCCGCCGCTGGACCCGGACGCCAACTGGGCCCTGGACCTGGTGAACGACTCCGCCCGGGTCATGTCCGGCAGCACGTTCGAGGCCCGTCACGACCCGGCCAAGGGCGGCCACGGCGGCCACGGGTGCCGCCTGCCCGAGGTCTGCCCGCTCTGCGCCCGAGGAAAGCAGGTCACCGAATGAGCCTCCCGGATCCACGGTTCAGCCCCGAGGAGCTCTCGGCCATGCTCGGGGAAAAGAACCGCCCCACGGCGGAGCAGTCCCTGATCATCTCCTCGCCGCTGGCACCCCGGCTGGTCATCGCCGGCGCCGGCTCCGGGAAGACCGCCACCATGGCGGACCGGGTGGTCTGGCTGGTGGCCAACGGCTGGGTCAGCCCCGAAGAAGTCCTCGGCGTGACCTTCACCCGCAAGGCTGCCGGCGAATTGGCCACCCGGATCCGGGCGAAGCTCACCGCCCTGGCCCGGATCGCCGCCGAGGACCGGGACCACTCGGTGTTCCCCGCCGGGCTGCTCAGCACCGAGGCGCTGGAGCCGAAAGTCTCCACCTACCACTCCTACGCCAGCGGGATCGTCTCCGACTACGGCCTCCGGCTCGGCGTCGAACGCGACGTGGTGCTCCTGGGCGCCGCGCAGTCCTTCCAGCTCGCCAGCGAGGTGGTCGAAGCCTACGACGGCGACTACGAGCACTTCCGCGCCGCCAAGTCCACTTTGGTCAAGGCCGTCATCCAGCTCGCGGGGGAGTGCGCCGAACACCTGCAAGAGCCGGCCGGGGTCCGTGCCTGGCTGCTGGACCGGGTCCAGGAGTTCGAGTCCCTGCCGTACCTGGCCACCGCCAGGAAGAACCCCACCCAGGCCGCTGCCGAGCTCAGCGCCCTGTTCCGGACCCGCGCCAGCGTGGCGGACATGGTGGGCCGGTATGCGGAGGCCAAGCGGGCCCGCGGCGCCCTCGACTTCGGCGACCTCGTGGCCCTGGCCGCCCGGGTTGCCAGCGAGATCCCGCTGGCCGCGCAGACCGAACGCCAGCGCTACAAGGTGGTGCTACTCGACGAATTCCAGGACACCTCGCACGCCCAGCTGGTGCTGTTCTCCCGGCTCTTCGGCGGCGGCCACGCCGTCACCGCGGTGGGGGACCCCAACCAGTCCATCTACGGCTTCCGCGGCGCCTCCGCGGGGCAGCTCTTCCACTTCGTGCGGGAGTTCCCGGTACTGGTCGGTGAGGCCGGCTCCGGTGCCGGCGGCGACGTCGGCGACGGGGGCACGGACCGCCGCTTCGCCGTGGCGCCGACGTCGTACCTGACCACGGCCTGGCGCAACGGCCGCACCATCCTCGACGCCGCCAACGTGATCTCGGCACCCCTCAGCCGCGCCGCCGGGGAAGCCGGTCCCGCCGGCGCCCGGGACACCGCCCCCGCCGTCGAGGTTCCGCCGCTGCAACCCAGCCCCGCCGCGGTGGAGGGCCGCGTGGTGATGGGCCGGTTCGGCACCGATGAGGAGGAAGCGGCCGCCATCGCCGGCGACGTCCTGACCTACCGCCGGACCGACTTCAGCGGCAGCGCCGGCACAGGGGACTTTGAACCGCCCGCGATGGCCGTGCTCTGCCGGCGCCGCGCCCAGATGGAGTGCATCCGCAAGGAATTCGAGCTCCGCGGCATCCCGTACGAGATCGTCGGCCTCGGCGGTCTGCTGGACACCCCGGAAATCGTCGACCTCGTCGCCACCCTCCGCGTCCTGGCGGATCCGGGCCGGTCGGACTCGCTGATGCGCCTGCTCGCCGGGGCCCGCTGGCGGATCGGACCCGCGGACCTGATGGCCTTCCGCGACTGGTCCAGCTTCCTGGCCCGGCGGCGCGGGGCGCCCGGGGCCGGCGCCGACGAGGACCTCGACGACGCCGACACGGCCGTCATCGAAACGGACCTGACCGACGGTGCCAGCCTGGTCGAGGCGCTGGACTGGCTGCCCCGGCCCGGCTGGACCTCGGCCCACGGACGGCAGCTGGGGACCGAGGCCCTCGGCCGGCTGCAGCGGCTCTCGGCCGAACTCCGGCAGCTGCGCAGCTTCATGGGCGACGACCTGACCACCCTGCTGGGCGAGGTGGAACGGTCCATGCTGCTCGACATCGAGGTGGCCGCCCGGCCCGGGATCAGCATCCACCAGGCCCGCCGCAACCTGGACGCCTTCCAGGACGCGGCCGCCGGGTTCCTGCACACCTCCCAGCGCGTGGACGTCCTGGCCTTCCTGGCCTGGCTCGAGGCGGCCGCAGCCGAGGAGAACGGCCTCGACGCCGCGGCCCCCGAGGCCAACCACGAGGCCGTCCAACTGCTCACGGTGCACGCCTCCAAGGGTCTGGAGTGGGACGTGGTGTTCGTCCCCGGCCTGAACGCCGGCGCCTTCCCGAGCAGCCGCGACTCCCGCTGGAGCAGCGGCTCCGCGGCCCTGCCCTGGCCCCTGCGCGGCGACCGCGCGGACCTGCCGCAGTGGGACCTCGAGCACCCGGACCAGAAGGGCTGGCTCGACGCCGAAAAGGACTTCAAGGCCGACGTCCAGGCCCACGGCGAGGCCGAAGAGCGGCGCCTGGCCTACGTGGCCTACACCCGGGCCAAGCACGTGCTCTGGGTCTCCAGCGCCGCGTGGGTGGGCTCCCGGGCCGGCATCGCCGACATGTCCCCGTTCCTGGCGGAACTGGAGGCCCTGGTGGGCCGGGGGAGTGCCGCGGTCCACCCGCTCTCGGTCACGGAGGACGCACTGCCGGAGGAAAGCCCGCTGACCTCGGAACTCGAGCTGGCCGGGTGGCCCTACGACCCGCTGGAGGGCCCGGTCAACCCCCGCACCGGGGCACGGCTGCGCCTGCGGCCGGGTCGCCGCGCGGCCATGGACTCCGCGGCTGTCCTGGTCCTGGACCACCTGCAGCGGTCCGGGGCCGGGCACCTGCCCGCGCCCGCCCCGCCGGGACAGCCGCTGCGCGGGCCCGCCGGCGGCTGGGCCCAGGAGGCTGCCACCCTGCTGGACCGCCGCAACCGGCGCACCACCGTCCACGAGGTGCACCTGCCCGGGCACATCTCCGCTTCCACCCTGGTGGACCTGGACGAAGATCCCGGCGCCGTGGTGGCCCGGCTCCGGCGGCCCGTGCCGCGCGAGCCCGGGATATCCGCCCGCAAGGGCACGGCATTCCACTCCTGGGTGGAGGAGTACTTCGGCACGGCGGGGATGCTGGATTTGGGGGAGGCCCCCGGCTCGGACGGGCACATCGACGAGGCCTACGGCCTGGAGGCCATGGTCGAGACCTTCCGGCGGTCCGAATGGGCGGACCGGGCTCCGGTGCATGTGGAGGTTCCGGTGGAGACCAGGATCGGCGATGTGGTGGTGCGCGGCCGCATCGACGCCGTCTTCCGCGACGCCGACGGCGGCTGGGACCTGGTGGACTGGAAGACCGGCCGCCGGCCTTCGGCGCGGCAGCTCACGACGAAGGCGGTCCAGCTGGCCGTGTACCGGCTCGCCTGGTCACGGCTGAAGGGCGTGCCCCTCGAGGACGTCCGGGCGGCGTTCTACTACGTTGCCGACGACGCCGTGGTGCGCCCGCACGACCTGGGCAGCGCGGCGGACCTCGAACGGATTGTCGCCGTTGCGCTCGGCAGGCCGGTGGCCAGCCCCGGCAGGTAGGACGGGCTAGTGGCGGTGGAGCGGCACGACGGTCAGCGCCGTTGTGGACGTGTCCTCGCCGCTGGCCGGAGCAGGAGTGCTGGCACCGGCAGGGCTGTCGGAGTCCGTTGCGCTGCGGTCCGCGGCGGAGCGGTCCTCCGCGGTGGGGCGGTAAGGTGCGACGTCGGCGTCGTCAGCCTGGGTGGCTCCGCGGCCGGCGTCATCGCCGTCGTCCCCGCCCTTCGCATGCCGGGAGCCCGCGTCCCGGGAAACACCGTGCGACGACTCCTCGCCACCCAAGGACTGCTCGTCCTCCTCGGGGGTGTCGGGGATCGGGGTCACGTGCACGGCGGGAGCCGCGGCGAGCGGGGCGGGCTGCCCCGCGGCGGCCTCCGGCGCGGCCATCCCGGGCATCTCCGACGCGGCCGTCTCGGGCGTCTCCGACGCGGGCTCGATCGGCTGCACCGTGACCGCCGGTGACTGTGCGGGCGCCGGAGCGGGCAGCGGTTCGACGCTGATCGGCTGGCCGCCGTGGGCCGCGACGTCGTCGGCCAGCAACGCCAGCATCGACTCGCCCTCCTCGACCATCGCGGTGTCCCCGGCAGCCAAACCACGGACCAGGTACTGGGCCAGCGCGAACTCCGCGGACAGGGCCGCCCGGCGCAACAGGTGCGCATCGGGGGTGTCCCGTCGGGCGGAGGAGTACGCGGCCAGGACGCTGTCCACAAAGTCCTGGTCGTTGGAGGCGACCAGCCAGGCCATGTCGTCGGCGGGGTCGCCGATCCGCAGGTCGGTCCAGCCGGTCACAGCGGTGACCCTCTCGCCGTCGACCATGATGTTGTCCTCGTGCAGGTCGCCGTGCACGACGCTGGGATTGAAGCGCCACAGGGTGACGTCCTCCAGCGCGTGTTCCCAGCGGCGCAGGAGCAGCGGCGGGATCTTCCCGGTCGTGGCGGCCTGGTCCAGCTCATTGAGGCGGCGCTGGCGGAACTCGTTTGGGGTGTAGGTGGGCAGGTCGGCGTTGCTCACCAGCGAATGCGGAAGATCGTGGATCGCGGCGAGGGCGGCACCCACCTCCCGGGCCAGCGCGGGCGTCCCGGCGCCCAGCTCCTCCACGGAGCGGGTGCGTCCCGCGAGGTGGGCGTACACAAACGTGCTCAACTCGCCCTGCCGCACGGTTCCGGCCACGGTGGGCATCAGGAACGGAAGTTCGGCACGGATCCCGGGGGTGAAGGCCCGCAGCACCAGGAACTCAGTCTCCAGCCGTGCGCTGGCCTCCGCATGCCGCGGCGACCGGACGCGCCAGCGCTTCCCCTCGGAATCCAGCAGCAGGGCGGAGTCGAAGTCAGCCGCATCGTCGGGCGCGGAGCACACGGCCGTAGGGGTCAGTCCGGGGACCGCTGCCGTCGCTACCGCTGCCAGTTCGATTGGGTTTCTTCTCACGTTCCCACGGTAGATTGACCGGCGCCCAACACGGCGAGGCAGGGCGGCGAGTCTGAAAGTTAGGCCCGAAAACGCCCCCCGGACCCGGCAGACACGGGCCTCGCTGGGCCGCCGTCGGCCTTCCTGGCAAATGTCAATTGTCAGCGGGGGTGGGTACGGTGGAGATATGAGTCTTCCGGAGCCGTCCGCGTCCACCACCACGACGCCCGCCGCGTCCCGGCAGGGCGGGACCGGACAGCCGGCCAACCACCTGAGGGAGACCGTCCTTCCGGTCCGGCCCGCCCTCATCGACCGGCGCTCCGCCGCACGCATGCGGCCCGGGATGCTCGACGAACTCCTGGACGCCGACGGCGTGCAGGCCATGGTGCTCTCCCGCCGCCAGGCGCTGGTGGGCGGGGACGGTTTGGTGTTCCTCGACGCCAAGGCGCTCGCGGGCCGACTCAAGGGCACCGATTTCGAACCCCTCCACGTCGTCTACCTCGGGGCTTCCCTCGACGCGGACAGCGGGAACCCCGCTCCGGCGTCCCGGCCCGGCACCGAGTTCGTGCTGTTCATCCTGCCGGAGCAGTTCGAGGTCCGCGCGGAGCCGTTCGAGCAGCATGTCGACGGGATCCCCGCCGGGGCGCAATGGGCCGGATTCCGCGAGGTGGCGGGACGCCTCGACGCCCCGGACACCGCCCTGTTCATCGAAGCCAGCGCCATCGCCAACTGGCACGCCACCCACACCCACTGCCCGCGCTGCGGGACCGCCACCACCATCGAGGCCGGCGGCTGGGTGCGGCGGTGCCCGGCGGACAACTCCGAGCACTATCCCCGCACCGATCCCGCGATCATCGTCACGGTGGTCGGCCCGGACGGACGGCTCCTGCTCGGCGGCGGCGGACCGCTGGATGCGAAGAACTACTCCACGCTGGCAGGCTTCGTCGAACCGGGCGAATCACTCGAACAAGCCGTCGTCCGCGAGATCGGCGAGGAGGTCGGCGTTCGGGTGACCGCCTCCCAGTACCTGGGATCGCAGTCCTGGCCGTTCCCTGCATCGCTGATGCTCGGCTTCACCGCCACCACCGGGGACACGGAGGCCCGGCCCGACGGCGTCGAGGTCACCCGCGCCCGCTGGTTCAGCCGGGAGGAACTGCAGGCCGCGGTCTCCAGCGGAGAGATCACCATCTCCAGCCGGCTCTCCATTGCCCGGGCCCTGATTGAACACTGGTACGGCGGCGTCATCCAGGACGCCCCCGGCACCCCCTGACACTCCGATATTTGAGCAGCAGACGTGAACACAGATCTTTTCTCCGCCGGATCATTTCCCGGCACCCCGCCCGCCGAAGGGCTTCCCGCCGCGGATGAGCGTTCCCTGGAGGAACGCATCCTCGGCGGACTCGACGCCGAACAGCGCGAGGTGGCCAGCAACCTGACCGGGCCCATGTGCGTCCTCGCCGGCGCCGGCACCGGCAAGACCCGCGCCATCACACACCGCATCGCCTACGGCGTGCACTCCGGCGTCTACAGCCCGCAGCGGCTGCTGGCCGTCACGTTCACCGCCCGGGCCGCGGCGGAAATGCGCAGCCGGCTCCGTGACCTCGGCGTGGGCAACGTCCAGGCCCGCACCTTCCACGCCGCCGCCCTCCGCCAGCTGCAATTCTTCTGGCCCCAGGCGATCGGCGGTGCCCTGCCGAACCTGCTGGACCACAAGGCCCAGATGATCGCCGAGGCCGCCCGCCGGCTACGGCTCAGCACAGACCGGGCCTCCATCCGCGACCTCGCCTCCGAGATCGAATGGGCCAAGGTCTCCATGCTCACCCCGGCCAACTACCTGGAGAAGGCCCAGGGCCGCGGCACCCCCGGCGGCTTCGACCTGACCGCCGTCGCCCGCGTCTTCCAGTCCTACGAGGACGTCAAGACGGACCGCAACGTCATTGACTTCGAGGACGTCCTGCTGATCACCGTCGGCATCCTGCAGGAGGACCCGAAGGTCGCCGCCACCGTCCGGGAACAGTACCGGCACTTCGTGGTGGACGAATACCAGGACGTCTCGCCGCTGCAGCAGCGGCTCCTTGAACTCTGGCTGGGCGGCCGCGACGACCTCTGCGTCGTGGGCGACGCGAGCCAGACCATCTACTCGTTCACCGGTGCGTCCCCCAAGCACCTTCTGGGCTTCAAGGCCCAGTACCCGGACGCCACCGTGGTGAAACTGGTCCGCGACTACCGGTCCACCCCGCAGGTGGTCCGGCTCGCCAACGACCTGCTCGCCGGCCGGCGCAGCGGCGGCCCCGTCGCGGACGCGGCCTGGGCGACGCCGCTGCAGCTCGTCGCGCAGCGCCCCGCCGGTCCCGTGCCGCACTTCACCGAATGCTCCGACGACGAGGCGGAGGCCGCCACGGCCGCCCAGAACATCAAGGCACTGCTGGAGGCGGGCACGCCGGCCAGCCAGATCGCCGTGCTCTTCCGCACCAACGGACAGTCGGAGGCGTACGAGCAGGCCCTCGCCTCGGCCGGGATCGGCTACCAGCTCCGCGGCGGGGAACGGTTCTTCGCCCGGAAGGAGGTCCGGGACGCCATCCTGCAGTTGCGGGCCGCCACCCGGGCCATCGACGGCGCGGACGGCCCGGAACCGCTGGGCCAGCTGGTCCGGGACATCGTGTCCTCGCTCGGCTACACCGAGGAGGCTCCGCACAACGGCGGCGCCCTGCGGGAACGCTGGGAATCCCTGGCCGCCCTGGTGGCGCTGGCGGACGAGCTCGTCGCGGCCCGGGGGCCGCAGTTCGGCCTCGCCGAGTTCGTCAACGAACTCCAGGAACGCTCCCTCGCCCAGCACGCCCCGACGGTCCAGGGCGTCACCTTGGCCTCGCTGCACGCGGCCAAGGGCCTGGAATGGGAGGCGGTGTTCCTGGTGGGCCTGAGCGAGGGCCTGATGCCCATCTCCTTCGCCGACACCCCGGAAGCCGTCGACGAGGAACGCCGGCTCCTCTACGTCGGCATCACCCGGGCCAAGGAACACCTGTACCTGTCCTGGTCCACCGCGAGGACCCCGGGCGGCCGGGCGAACCGCAAGCCCTCCCGCTTCCTGGACGGGCTGAGGCCGGATTCCGTCGCCTCCTCCAGCGCCCGCGGCAAGGGCCCGGCCCCACGCCGCAAGGCCGCCGCGCCGGCGTCGTGCCGGGTGTGCGGCAGCATGCTCAGCAGCGGCGCCGAACGCAAGGTGGGCCGGTGCAACCAGTGCCCGCCCAGCTACGAGGAACAGACTTTTGACGCGCTGCGCCAGTGGCGGAAGGCCACCGCGCTGGAATCGGACGTCCCGGCATTCGTGGTCTTCACCGACGCCACCCTGACGGCCATCGCCGAGGCCCGCCCGGCGACCCTCCAGGAGCTCGCCACGCTGCCCGGCGTCGGCGCGTCCAAGCTGGAGAAGTACGGCGAGGCGGTCCTGGCCATCCTCGCGGAAAGCACCACCGCCTGATGCCGGGCAGGGCTGCGGGAACGCCGACGACGACGGCGGACGGCGCGCCGGTAGAGGTGCGCCGCTCGGCCCGGCGCCGACGCACGGTGGCGGCCTTCTGGGAAAACGGCACCGCCGTCGTGGCCATCCCCGCGCACTTCAGCGGCGCCCAGGAACGCGAATGGGTGGAGCGGATGCTGGCCAAGCTCCGCGCCCAGGGAAGCCGGGGGCAGAAGGGGAACGGCCGGCGCCGGCCGGGCAGCGACGCGGCCCTGGCATCCCGGGCGGCGGAGCTCTCCGCCACCTACCTGGGCGGCCGGGCCGAGCCCGGGTCGGTCCGCTGGGTGACGAACCAGAACTCCCGCTGGGGCTCGGCGACGCCGTCGGAGGGCACCATCCGGCTCTCGCACAAGCTGCAGCAGATGCCGCAGTGGGTCATCGACTACGTGCTGCTGCACGAACTCGCGCACCTGCTGGTGGCTGCGCACAACGCCGCATTCTGGCGGCTGCTGGCGGCCTACCCCGAGACGGAGCGGGCCAAGGCCTTCCTCGAGGGCGTCTCCTTCGCCACCGCCCGCGGGCTCCCCGCCCACGAGGACGACGTCGAGGAAGCCCCGGCCGGCTAAGCCGCGACGCCGGCCCCCAGTGGCTGGACCGCGGGGGAGCCCGGGCCGGTCAGGCCCGGACGCCGCCCGGCGGACTAAGCTTTGGCGGACTAGGCCTTGGGGGAGTCCCCGTTGGCGTCGCCGGCGTCGCCCTTGGTGTCGCCGTCGCCCTTGTCGCTCGGGCCGTCGCTCCCGCCGTCGCCGTCGCCCTTGTCGCTCGGGCCGTCGCTCCCGCCGTCGCCGGTGCCGGGCTCGGGGGCCTCGTCGAAGCCGCCGCTGAGCAGCTTCTGCAGCGCGTCGTCGACCTCGGTGTCCGAGGCCTCCGCCAGCTTGCGGCGTTCGCTGAAGCCCTTCGGGTCATCGAGGTCCTCGGCGGTGGGCAGCAGGTCCGGGTGCTGCCAGATGGCGTCCCGGCCCTCCACGCCGCGTTCCTCCTTCAACTGGGCCCACAGCGTCGCGGCCTCGCGCAGCCGGCGCGGCCGCAACTC
The DNA here is from genome assembly GCF_044628475.1 of Arthrobacter sp. BPSS-3. Lineage (NCBI taxonomy): Bacteria > Bacillati > Actinomycetota > Actinomycetes > Micrococcales > Micrococcaceae > Arthrobacter > Arthrobacter sp. BPSS-3. The sequence continues at coordinate 81,948 of NZ_JBIMMV010000010.1, read as the reverse complement.
CAGGCCCACCAGGGACGAGAAGGCGTGTTCGGCCGGTCCGCCGGTGGCACGGCGGCGGCGGACCGTCTCGCGCAGGGCCGCCGCAGGAGGCAGCAGCTTCTCGGTGGCGGCGGCGGTCAGCTCGTCCACCCACCCCTCCACCAGGGCGAGCGCGGTCTCGAGCTTCTCCAGTGCCTGGTCCTGGGCGGGGGTGCGCTGCGGCATGAAGACACCCTGGGAGAGGGCCTCCTGGATGCCTTCGGGGTTGCTGGGGTCCAGCTCCCGGGCGAGGTCCTCAATCTTGGAGGTGTCGATGTGGATGCCCCGGGCGTAGGCCTCGATGGCGCCCAGCAGGTGCCCGCGCAGCCAAGGGACCTGGACGAACAGCCGGGCGTGGGCGGCCTCGCGGACGGCCAGGAAGAGCCGGATGTCGTTCTCGGGAAGGCTGAGGCCCTCACCGAACTTGGCCACGTTGGCGGGGAGGAGCGCCATCTCCAGGTCGGCCAGCGGAACGCCGATGTCGGTGGAGCTGACCACCTCGGCGGAGAGTGCACCGATCGCCTGGCCCAGCTGCATGCCGAAGATCGCGCCGCCCATGTTCTGCAGCATCGAGGAGGCGCCGCCCATCATGGACTTCATTTCCTCGGGCATCTGTTCGGTCATCGCGGTGGAGAGTGCGTTGGCGATGCTGTTGGCCACCGGCTCGGTCAGCCGCTTCCAGGTGCCCAGGGTCTCCTCGACCCACTCGGCCCGGGACCAGGCACGGCCGATCAGCCCTGTGGAGGGCAACTCCGTGACCTGGTCCAGCCACAGCTCGGCCAGCCGGAGCGCCTCGTCCACCTCGCGGGACTGGGCGGCGGTGACGGAGGGGTCGGACCCGCTGGCAGCGACCCGGCGGGCGTTCTCGTGCGCCAGCTGCCAGTTGACGGGCCCGTCGGAGGAGGCGCTCATCATGGCCTGGACCTGCGAAAACATCTGCGCCAGCAGGTTGGGGTCATCGGGCAGGCCCGCGGCCTTGGCCAGTTCGGCCGGATCGATGTTCCCCATGCCCTTGCCGCCCATCAGGTTCTGCAGCATTTCCGCCAGCGGATCCTTGGGCTCGTCGTCCCCGTTGGACGGTTGGTGTGGGTTAGAGGTCATGATCCCGCCGATCGTCGGTGTGACTGGTACTCAACTTCACGCTACCCCTCCCGCTCAGCGGCTGTCTTGCAGAAACCGGCGCCGTTCGCTGTCGGCAAAGCACTGCGGCACCCCGCGAGCGCGTAGTGTGGGGCTCTGGAATATTTGCATGGCTGACGCGCCGTTTCCGGGCGCCGGCCCAGCGTCCGGACCACCCCCGGCAGGGGTGCCGGCCGCCGGCACGAGAGGTCCTTCAGTGACGTTTACCCAGGACGGGCAGCCCGGTAACGGCCCCTTGGCCGACAGCACCGCCAACAGCACGGTCGACAGCCCCGCTACCGACGGCGACGGCGCCGACCACGCGGGCCTCTGGCCGCGCCGCGGAGCGCGCTCCGGCCGGCAGGGCGGCGCCGGGGGAGGAGGGCGCCGACCCTCGGCCATGGTGGTCTCCGGCCTGCTCTCGATCGGACTCGGCGTCGCAGCCCTCAGCCTGCCCGTTCCCTATGTGATCGAATCCCCGGGCCCCACCTTCAACACCCTGGGCACGGACAACGGCAAGCCGGTCATCACCGTCACCGGGCACGAGTCCTACCCGGCCAAGGGCAACCTGGACCTCACCACGGTGTACGTCGACGGCGGCCCCAACGGACCCGTGAGCGTCTTCGAGGCCCTCACCGCCTGGCTGAACCCCGCCAAGGCCGTCTACCCGCAGGAACTGATCTTCCCCAGCGGCGTCACCAAGGAACAGTCGCAGCAGGAAAGCGCCGTGGCCATGACCACCTCCCAGGAGAACGCCGTCGCGGCCGCCCTGAAGGAACTCGGCATCCCGTTCGGGCAGAAGCTCCAAGTGGCCAGCATCCCCGACGACTCCGCGTCCAAGGGCAAGATCCAGGAGGGCGACCTGCTGGTCTCCATCGGCGGCAAGCCGATCTCCGCGCTGAGCGTCATCCAGTCCGAGCTAGCCGCCGGTAACGGCAAACCGGTCCCCGTGGTGGTGGACCGCGGCGGCAGCCAGCAGACGCTTACCATCACGCCGGCCAAGTCCGAGAACGGCCGCTACCTCCTCGGCGTGGTGCTGCAGTACAAGTTCACCTTCCCCTTCGACGTAAAAATCTCCCTGGACAAGGTGGGTGGCCCGAGCGCCGGCATGATGTTCGCCCTCGGGATCGTGGACACGGTGACCCCGGGCGACCTCACCGGCGGCAAGCACATCGCGGGCACCGGAACCATCACCCCCGACGGCGCCGTCGGGCCGATCGGCGGCATCGACCAGAAGATGGTCGGCGCCCGCTCCGGCGGGGCCACCCTGTTCCTCGCGCCGGCGGCCAACTGCGACGAAGTCGTCGGCCACATCCCGGCCGGCCTGCAGGTGGTGAAGGTCGAGACCCTGACCGACGCACGGCACGCCGTTGAGCTCTCAGCGTCAGGCGGCGACACGGCCGAGCTGCCCGCTTGCACCAGGAACTAGACTGACCCCGGAACTAAGCCTCCGTGCCGCTCGTGGCACAAGAGACAACTGAAAAAACAGCAGCACCGACGACCAGCTATGAGGTATCGAGTTTGTCCCGTCCCAGCACCGTCCCACCCGGAAGGCAACAGCAGCGGCGAGGCGCCCTAACGCCCACGCTGATTATTGTGGCCCTGCTCGTCGTGGGCTTCATCTTCTTCGCCAATGTGTGGACGGACGTCCTCTGGTACCAGCAACTGGGCTACTTCGAAGTCTTCGTGACCGAGAACGTGTCCCGGATCCTGATCTTCCTGGCGGGCTTCGCGGTGATGTTCGCGGCCATGTTCTTCGCCATCCGCATCGCCTACACCGCCCGGCCCGTCTACGCCCCGGACTCCGAGATCCGGGACAACCTCAACCGCTACCAGGCCCAGCTCGAGCCGATCCGCCGCGTGGTCATGATCGGCCTGCCCGTCCTGTTCGGCCTCTTCGCCGGCAGTGCGGCCGCCAGCCAGTGGCAGAAGGTGCTGCTGTTCCTGCACCAGAAGCCGTTCGGCCAGAATGATCCGCAGTTCAACCTGGACATCAGCTTCTACATGATGACCCTGCCGTTCCTGGGCTTCGTCACCGGCTTCCTGATCAGCGTCGCCGTCGTCGCCGGCATCGCGGGGATCCTCACCCACTACCTCTACGGCAGCATCCGGCTGATGGAACGCGGCGTCTTTACCAGCCGCGCCGCCCAGATCCACCTGGCCGTCACCGGCGCGGCCTTTCTGCTGCTGCTGGGCGTGAACTTCTGGCTTGACCGCTACTCGGCTGTGCTGAACAACAGCGGCCGCTGGGCCGGCGCCCTCTACACGGACGTCAACGCCGTGATCCCCACCAAGGCGATCCTCGCCGTTGCCGCCGCACTGGTGGCCGTGCTCTTCATCGTCGCAGCCGTGATCGGCAAGTGGCGCCTCCCCGTCATCGGCACCGCCATGCTGGTCATCACCTCCATCCTGGCCGGCGGCGTCTACCCGTGGGTCATCCAGCAGTTCCAGGTCCGCCCCTCCGAGCAGACCCTGGAAAAGACCTACATCGAGCGCAACATCGCCATGACCCGGGCCGCCTACGGCCTGGATAAGATCCAGGAAAAGCGCTATGAGGCCACGACCAACGCCACCACCGGCGCGCTGGCCCCGGACGCCCAGACGACGGCGAACATCCGCTTGCTGGACCCGAACCTCATCTCCGATGCGTTCTCGCAGCTCGAGCAGTACCGGCCGTACTACCAGTTCCCCAGCACCCTGAACGTGGACCGGTACGAGGTCAACGGCAAGATCCAGGACACGGTGATCGCGGTCCGCGAGCTGAACCCCAGCGGCCTGGCCAGCAACCAGCAGTCTTGGCTGAACAAGCACGTCGTCTACACCCACGGGTACGGCGTCGTCGCGGCCAAGGGCAACAAGTTCACCGCCGACGGCAAGCCCGACTTCCTGCAGTCCGGCATCCCGTCTACCGGCGTCCTCGGCACCGACACCACGTACCAGCCGCGGATCTACTTCGGCGAAAACTCCCCGGACTACTCGATCGTCGGCGCCCCGGACGGCGCGCCGCACCGCGAGCAGGACCGCCCCGCCGCCAAGGAGGGCGACGCCGGCACGCAGTACACCTTCACCGGCAACGGCGGCCCGAACGTGGGCAGCTTCTTCAACAAGATCCTGTACGCGGTGAAGTTCCAGTCCTCCGACCTCCTGCTCTCCGACGGCGTCAACGCCGATTCGCAGATCCTTTACGACCGCAGCCCCAAGGACCGCGTGGAGAAGGTGGCCCCGTACCTGACGGTGGACGGCAACGCCTATCCCGCCGTCGTGGACGGCCGCGTGAAGTGGATCGTGGACGGCTACACCACCAGCCCGTACTTCCCGTACTCCCAGCAGGAGCAGCTCTCGGACGCCACCCGGGACTCGCAGACCTCCGCGGGCCGAACCGCCGCGCTGCCCAGCAGCTCGGTGAACTACATCCGGAACTCGGTCAAGGCCACGGTGGACGCCTACGACGGCTCCGTCACCCTCTACGCCTGGGATGACCAGGACCCGGTCCTGAAGGCCTGGCAGAGCATCTTCCCGTCCACGCTGAAGCCGTACTCGGAGATGTCGGGTGCGCTGATGAGCCACGTCCGCTACCCGGAGGACCTCTTCAAGGTCCAGCGTGAGCTGCTGGGCCGGTACCACGTGACCAACCCGGACAACTTCTTCACCAACAACGATGCATGGAGCGTTCCGAACGACCCCACGGTGAAGGACGACGGCGTCAAGCAGCCTCCGTTCTACATGTCGCTGCAGATGCCGGACCAGGACAAGCCGGCCTTCCAGCTCACCTCCTCGTTCATCCCGCAGGTGGTCAACGGCAACGCCCGAAACGTCCTCTATGGCTTCCTCGCCGCGGACTCCGACGCCGGCAACCAGAAGGGCGTGAAGGCGGACAGCTACGGCCAGCTACGGCTGCTGCAGATCCCGCCGGAGGCCAACGTCCCCGGCCCGGGCCAGGCGCAGAACAAGTTCAACTCGGACCCCACGGTGTCCCAGGCGCTGAACCTCCTCCGGCAGGGCGCGTCCGCGGTGCTCAACGGCAACCTGCTGACGCTGCCGGTGGGCGGCGGCCTGCTCTACGTCCAGCCGGTCTACCTGAAGTCGACGGGGGAGACCTCCTACCCGACGCTGCAGCGCGTGCTGGTGGCCTTCGGCGACAAGATCGGCTTCGCCCCGACCCTGGACGAGGCGCTGAACCAGCTCTTCGGCGGCAGCTCCGGCGCCACCGCGGGCGACGCGGCGAACAACGGCCAGACACCGGCGACGCCGGGCCCGGGCACCGGGACCACCCCGCCCACCGGCGGCTCGAACGCCAACGCGGACCTCAAGGCGGCACTTGATGACGCGAACAGCGCCATCAAGGCCGGCCAGGAGGCCCTGGCCAAGGGCGACTTCGCGGCCTACGGCGACCAGCAGAAGAAGCTCTCCGCCGCCCTGCAGCGGGCGATCGACGCCGAGGGGAAGCTGACGCCGCCGGCCAGCGGCGGCGGCCCCTCGCCCACGGCGTCGCCGACGGCGACAACCTCGCCCTCGCCCACCAAGTAGCCGCGGGCCTCGTGGCCGGCCTCCCGTGACGGGGCGCCGGCCACCCCGGGATCGGGGCGGTGCGATGCAGATCACGCCGCCCCGATTTGGCCCCGCGTTCACCGGCAGGTAATGTTGTTGGTGCGACGCGGGGTGGAGCAGTTCGGTAGCTCGCTGGGCTCATAACCCAGAGGTCACAGGTTCAAATCCTGTCCCCGCAACTGGAGAGAAGTCCGGAACAGAAATGTTCCGGACTTCTTGCTTTAACCGGCGTTTTCGGATTCGAGGCCCGGGTTCGGAACCACGGGCCGGGACTCCGGGTCCAGGAGGGGGACGCCGAGGGGGATACCGGGGACGGTGGTCGGGGGCGGGCCAAACGTAGGGTAGGCTTGATCATGCGACGCGGGGTGGAGCAGTTCGGTAGCTCGCTGGGCTCATAACCCAGAGGTCACAGGTTCAAATCCTGTCCCCGCAACAAAGGAAAGGCCCGGATCCATTGAGGATCCGGGCCTTTCGCGTTCCCGCGGCCCTGCGGCCCGGTGCGCTGTTCCGGGCCGGGGCCGGGACAACACCGCCCGGGCCCCCGGCGGTTAGCCGTCCTTGAGCTTCTGGTACGACTCCAGCGCCCGGGCGCGGGACTCGGGCAGATCCACCACCGGCTCCGGATAGTCCCCGGCGCCGTCCGCGGCCTTCCACGGCTCGTGGATGGCCTTGTCGTCCAGGCCGGCCAGCTCCGGGAGGTAGGCGCGCAGGTAGCGGCCCGCGGCGTCGAACTTCTTGCTCTGCGTCACCGGATTGAAAATCCGGAAATAGGGGGAGGCATCCGCGCCGGAGCCGGCCACCCACTGCCAGTTGGCGGGGTTTGAGGCGGAATCGGCGTCCACCAGCGTGTCCCAGAACCATTCCTCACCGGTGCGCCAGTCCGCCAGCAGGTTCTTCACCAGGAACGAGGCCGCCGCCATCCGGACGCGGTTGTGCATCCAGCCGGTCTGCCAGAGCTGCCGCATGCCGGCGTCCACCAGCGGATACCCGGTCCGGCCCTGCTGCCAGGCCCGGAGGTCCGCCGCGGAGGGCTTTTCCCAGGCGAAGCCGTCGAACTCCCGCCGGAAGTTGCGGGTGGCCAGCTGGGGATTCTCGTACAGCAGCTGCCAGCAGAATTCCCGCCAGCCGATCTCGGAGCGGAACACGCCGACGTCGGCGGGGGCGTGGTGCGGGAAGCGGGAACGCAGGGCGTGCCAGACCCGGAACGGGCTGATCTCGCCGAAGCGCAGGTGCGGGGAGAGCCTGCTGGTGCCCTCGACGCCGGGCCGGTCGCGCCCGGTCCCGTACTCGGCCACGGGGCCGTCCAGGAAGGTCTCCAGCCGCTCGTGGGCGCCCGCCTCGCCGGGGGTCCACTCCTTGGCCAGGCCCTGGCTCCAGTCCGGCTGCTGGGGGAGGAGCTCCCAGTCGGCGAGGGTGTCGGTGGCCGGCAGCCGTCGCTCACCGGTCTTGGCGGGGGCCGGGAGCTGCTGCGGGGCGTCCAACGGCTGCCGGGGGTCGTGGGAGTCCAGGCAGGCCTTCCAGAACGGGGTGAAGACCTTATAGGGGCCGCCGGAGCCGTTCCGGACGGTCCACGGCTCGAACAGCAGGTTGGCCTGGAAGCTCTCGGCCTCGAGGCCCTCCGTGGCCGCCCAGTCCTTGAGGCCCGCGTCGACGGCACGCTCCGGGCCGCCGTAGCGGCGGTTCCACAGCACGCGGGCCGCGCCGGTTTCCTTGACCAGGTCGCGGATGATCCGATCCGCCCGGCCGCGGCGCAGCACCAGCCGGTTGCCGGCCTCCTTGAGGTCTGCGGCCAGGGACTCCAGCGAATGGTGCAGCCACCACTTCGTGGCGCCGCCCAGTGGCCGGATGCCGGGGGACTGCTCGTCCAGGACGTAGACCACCGTCAGTGGCCCGTCGGCGGCGGCCCCCTCCGCCAGGGCCGGGTTGTCATCCAGGCGCAGATCGTCGCGTAGCCAAACCAAAGTCGAAGACATGGCTCAACGCTACTGGATGCCGCCCCGCAGTAAGCGCACCGCGGGAAGCACACCGCACCAGGTCCATGACGAGGGGCGGGCGGGAAACGCCCCGGGGACGGCGAGGGCCGGGTTCCGCAGCGGAACCCGGCCCTCGCCGTCGTCGTCCGGCGGCGCGTCACGCGCCGTCGGGACATCGATCAGAGCTTGTCGAAGTCGGCCTCGTCCACGGTGGAGCCGGTGTGGGAACCGTTGCCGGCGCCGAGGGCCTGCTGGCTGCCGCCGGACTTCAGCGCGGCCAGCCGGGCCTCGATCTCGGTCTGCTCGCCGAGGTCCTCGAGGGCGTTGAACTGGGCGTCCAGGCTGGAGGCGGCGAGCTCCTGCTGGCCGCGGACCTTCGCCTCCTCGCGGCGGATCTTCTCTTCGAAGCGGCCCACCTCGGAGGTCGGGTCCATGATGTCAATGCTCTTGAGCGCGTCGTGGACCTGGCTCTGCGCGGCGGCGGTCTTGGACCGGGCCACCAGTTCGTTGCGCTTGCTGGTCAGCTCGTTGAGCTTGTTCTTCATCTGGTCCAGGCCCTGCTTGAGCTTATCCACCACCTCGGTCTGGGAGGCGATGCTCGGCTCGGCGGACTTGGCCTCGTTCTCTGCGGTGATCTGGCGCTGCAGCGCCACCTTGGCCAGGTTGTCGAACTTCTCGGCGTCCACGGAGTCGCCCTTGGCCCGGTATTCGTCGGCCTTGCGGGAGGCGGCGAGGGCCTTGTTGCCCCAGTCCTGGGCGTTCTTGAGGTCCTCGTTGTAGTCATCCTGCAGCATCCGCAGGTTGCCGATGGTCTGGGCGACGGCGGACTCCGCCTCGGCGATGTTGTTGGTGTAGTCGCGGACCATCTGGTCCAGCATCTTCTGCGGATCCTCGGCCTGGTCCAGCAGCGAGTTGATGTTCGCCTTCGCCAGCTGTGCCATGCGGCCGAAAATGGACTGCTTAACCATGGTGCTACCTCTCGTCCTCTCCAGTGGGGTCACTGGAATCGGTGATCTGTGGATGTACTGCCTCTACCCGCCGGCCGGACCGGGTCCGCCGGCGCTAGTCTCTGTGAGCGTGGTCCCGTCCGCTCAGAAGCTGCCGGAGTCGCCGCCGCCGAAATCGCCGCCGCCACCGAAGTCGCCGCCTCCGCCGCCACCCCAGCCTCCGCCGGAGTCACCGCCGCCCCAGCCGCCGCCTCCGCCACCCCAGCCGCCTCCGCCGCCGCCGTGCAGGATGGAGTTGATCAGGATGCCGCCAAGGATGGCGCCGCCCAGGCCGCCGCCTCCACCGCCGCCGCCAAACATGCCGCCCCGGCCGTAGCCCTGGTTGGCGTAGCCGCCGAACTGGTCGACGTCGGCCTGGGCCTGCTGGGCGGCCTGCGCCGCGAGGGCGTGGGCCTGCTGGGCGTACTGAAGAGCCGTGACCGCGTCCGTCCGGGAGATGGACAGGGCGTAGTCGAGGTTGCGCTGGGCCTCCGCCAGCCGGGTCCGCGCCTCGGTGCCGACGCCGCCGCGGCGGGCCGTGATGTAGTCCGAGGTGGCGCTGATCTGGGCCTGGGCGGACATGATGCTCTGCTGCAGCGAGGCCTGGGCCCGGCGGGTCTGTTCCTGCTGGTCGCGGATGCCGGTCAGCGCACTGTCCAGGCTCTGGTGGGCGGCCTCGACCCGTTCCAGGGTGGCGATCGGATCGATCCTGCCGGCCTGGATCTCGGACTTGACCTGGGCCAGGGCCGCCTCGACCCCGGCCACGGGGCCGGCGAGTTCCGGGTGCGCGCCGGACTGGATCATGGCGCGGGCCTGGGCGAGGTCCTGGGAGGTGTCCACGACCGCGGTTTCCAGCCCGTTGCGGGCCTCGTCGAGGTTGGCGGCCACCTTGGTGATGGCGCCAAGCAGGACGTTCGTCTGGTGCAGGCTTTCCTCGGCGGCCCGGACCGCCACGGCGGCCATGCTGGTGTCGCCGGCGTCGAGCTTGTCCTGCGCCGTGGAGGAGGCGTTCTGGACGAAGGCCAGCCGCTCCTTCGCCTGGGTGATGTTGTCCGCCACGGCAGTGAGGGCGCTGTCCGCGTACCGGGCGCGCAGGTCCGTGAGGGACTGTTCGGCCGCGGCGATTTTCGTCTCTGCCTCGCGGGCGCCGGTTCCGACGGCGGCGAGGGCCTGGGGCGCGTTCTTCTCCAGCTCGCGCAGGGAGTCGAAGTCGGCTTTCTGCTCCTGCAGGGATGCCAGGGCGGCCTCGGAGCGGCGGATGATCTCGCCGTACCAGGAGCGTTGCTGTGCCTCGGTGTCGGGGATGTGGTCATCGAGCTGCTGCTGGAGCTTGAAGGACTCGGTCATGTGCGCCTTGGCGTCCTGCAGCGCCTTGGTGAAGTTGCCGACGGCGGCGTCGCCGTACTGGGCCTGGGCGAAGCCGAGTTCCTGTTCGCTGGACTTGATCGCGTCGTCGGCCTCGATCAGCAGCGAGCCGCTCTTGCGGCGCAGCTCGTCCACGCTGAGGCCGGCCAGGGGGTCGAGTTCGGCCTGCTGGCCCTCCCCGGCGCTACCTGCCGTGACGGCCTTCTTCCGGCGGTTGCGCAGGTAGAGGTAGGTTCCCGCGCCGCCGAGCGCGACGACGCCGACACCCACCAGCACGCCGGAGCCGGCTCCCGCGCCGGAGGGCACGGTGCCGCTGCCGCCGCCGGCCGCGTCGCCCGCGGCAGCCGCGGTGTCGATGGCCGCCTGGGCGAAGTCGCGCTTGCCGCCGCCGAGGTTGGCGGCGATGGCGTTCTGGGTGATGGTGCTGGTTTTGGAGTAGATGGCGCTGGCCGAGTTCGGCGAGAAGTAGTATTTGCCGTCGTCGGACATGGTGAGGATGACGTCCGCCCGGCCCATGCCCTTCTTCGTGGCAACCGCCTGCGCCCAGCCCTTCGGGTCCGCGGGGTTTTCGAAGGTCTTTACGGTCACGACGTACAGGTTGTACTTGTGGTCCTTGAGGAGTTTCTGGACCGCGTCCTGGACTTCACCCTTGCGGCTTCCCAACACGTTGGCGTTGTCCACGACGTTCTGGCCGGAGGGGATGGTGACCGGGTCCTCGGCCAGGGCCGGCGCGGCGGGCAGGACCAGCAGGCCGGCGACTCCAACCCCCGCGAGGAAACGTTTCATCATTGACCGCATCTGCAAACCCTTCAGCGCCTCGGTGGCCGGCACGGTCCGTGCCGGTCGTCCCAGAACTGCGGCAGCGCCCCCACGCAGGTGTGAAGCCGCAGGTCGCTGTGGCAATTCCATTTGATTCTATGGTGCCCCCCGGGGGCAGTCCATCGCTGGGAATATGCCACCAGCGAAAAGCCGCGGCGTTCAGGAACCTCCCAGCGAATGTCCGCAGTTGTACCAGTCTGAGCGACCATAGTTAATGGCAGACACGGATGAAAGGAAGTTCCATGACTGAGAACCCACTGCAGGGCGGCTCGCCGGATCCAGCACAGCCGGAGCGGGAGCCGGGCGAGGGCACGGACCGGTACGGCGCACCTGCGCAGGGTTCCGGCCAGGAGAACCCCACGATGCGGATTGACCAGCAGGGCCAGGACGCACCGCGCCCGGTCTACCCGCAGCACCAGCCGGCCTACGGCCAGAACCCGTCAGCCCAGAACCCGTCCCCGCCAACGCAGCAGTTCGGCGCCCCGGGACAGCAGTCGGGCGCTTACGGCGAGCACCAGCACGGCCAGCACCAGAACCAGCAGGGCCACTTTGCCGGCTGGAACGGCCAGCAGGCCCACCCTCAAAACGCTCCCGGTTCCTCGTTCAACCACCCCAACAACGCGCCGCGGCGCAAGGCCGCCTTCGGCGTCCCGGTGCTGATCGCCAGCATGCTGGCGGCAGGCCTGGTGGGCGGCGGCGTCGTGGCCGGCAGCAGCGCCCTGATCGGCGGCCGGCAGGTCTCCTCCACCGGCAGCGGCACCCAGCCCGGCACGGTGATCGTCAATAACAAGGACGACGTCAACGCCATCACCGCCGCGGCGCAGAAGGCCTCGCCCAGCGTGGTGACCATCAAGGCCACCAGCGGCTCCGAGGGTGGCACCGGTTCCGGCATCATCCTCGACGGCGAGGGCCACATCCTCACCAACACCCACGTCGTCACCCTGGACGGCAAGACCGCCAAGGCCGCTGTCGAGGTCCGCCTCAACGACGGCAAGGTCTACAGCGCGAAGATCGTCGGCACGGATCCACTCTCGGACCTCGCCGTGATCAAGGTGGACAACGCCAGCGGCCTGGTACCGGCCAGCCTGGGTGACTCCAGCAAGCTGAACGTCGGCGACACCGCCGTCGCGATCGGCTCCCCGCTGGGCCTGACCGGAACCGTGACGGACGGCATCGTCTCCACCCTGAACCGCACCATCAGCGTCGCGTCTTCCGCCGCCCCCAAGGATGGCGCGGACAACTCCCAGGGCGGTGACCAGGGCTTCCAGTTCGCCCCTCCGGGCGGCGGCCAGGCGCCCAGCACCAGCAACCAGGGCAGCATCTCGATCAACGTGATCCAGACCGACGCGGCCATTAACCCTGGCAACTCCGGCGGCGCCCTGGTCAACAGCAAGGGTGAGATCATCGGCGTCAACGTGGCCATCGCCTCGGCCGGCGGTGACTCCAGCAGCGGCAGCAGCAACGGCAACATCGGCGTCGGCTTCAGCATCCCGATCAACAACGCCAAGCGCGTGGCCCAGGAGATCATCAGCAACGGCAAGGCCAGCCACGGCCAGCTGGGCGTCAGCGTCAAGGCCAAGCCCTCCGGCTCTTCCGCCTCCGGCTTCTCGGTGGGCGCGGACGTCGCGACGGTGGAGCCCGGTTCCGCCGCGGACAAGGCCGGCATCAAGGTCGGCGACGTCGTGACCAAGTTCCAGGACCTGGTCATCAGCGACCCCAACCAGCTCACCGCAGCCGTCCGCGAACAGGCCGCCGGCGCCACCGTCAAGGTCACCGTTCTCCGCGGCGGCCAGGAGAAGCAGGTGGACGTCACCCTGGGCGCAGCAGCCGACCAGTAACAGCGGCCGACCAGTAACACTGGCAACAGCCCGGCCGCAGCGACGGCCGGGACCCGCGCCGGGAAGGGGCCGTCCGGACCGCAAGGTACCGGGCGGCCCCTTCTGACATCCGGCTTAACCCCGGCCGGAAATGGCCGCCGCTATATGGTTAGCTAGGAAGACCCGGCGGCGCCGGGAACCGCTCCCAGGCCACCACCCACCCGGCTGGCTGCCCCCGCACGGAAGGCTGCTGTAGACACAGTGGAAGAACCCTTGAAGATCATTGTGCTGGTCAAGCACGTACCGGACGCCCAGTTCGACCGACACCTCGGCGGCCCGGACAACACCCTGGACCGGTCCGAAAGCATCCTCTCGGAGCTGGACGAGTACGCCCTCGAGGCGGCCCTGCAGCTGATCGAGGCCCGCGGCGGCGAGGCCGCCGGGAACAGAGTCATCGCGCTCAGCATGGGACCCGCGGGGGCCGTCAATGCCATCAAGAAATCCCTCCAGATCGGCGCCTCCGAGGGCGTGCACCTCTCCGACGACGCCCTCGCCGGCTCCGACGCGGCCGCCACCTCCCTGGCCCTCGCCGCTGCCGTCCGACACCTCGGCGCAGACGTGCCCGCGGACCTCGTCATCACCGGCATGGCCTCCACCGACGGGGAGACCTCGCTGGTCCCCGCGCAGCTGGCCGAACGGCTGGGACTGCCGCAGGTCACCTTCGCGGCCAGCCTGGAGATCGACGGCGGCACCCTCACCGCCCGCCGCGAGGGGGACACCTCCGCGCTCACTGTCGAGGCGGACCTTCCCGCCGTCGTCTCGGTCACGGACCAGATCAACGACCCCCGCTACCCCAACTTCAAGGGCATCATGGCGGCGAAGAAGAAGACCATCACCACCCTGTCCCTCGCGGACATCGGCGTCGACCCGGCACAGGTGGGACGCTCCGGCTCGTGGACCGCCGTCGAGACCGCCGAGGCCCGCCCGCCGCGCACCGCCGGGACCATCATCACCGACGAGGGCGACGCCGGCATCCGGCTGGTCGACTTCCTCGCCGCCCAGAAGCTGCTCTAAGGGGATCATCCATGGCACACGTACTGGTTTTCATTGACAACCCGGGCGAGGCGCTGAAGAAGTCCAGCCTGGAACTGCTCACCCTCGCCCGGAGCCTGGGCGAGGCCTCCGCCGCCGTCACCGGCGAGCTGCACGACGGCGCCGCCGCCACGCTCGGCGACTACGGCGTCCACGCCCTCTACCGGCCCTCCACCGCGGACCTGGAGGATTACCTCGTCGCCCCGAAGGCCGCCTTCCTGGCCGCAGCCGTCCGGGAGAGCGGGGCCACCACCGTGGTGCTGGACAACACCGCCGAAAGCCGCGAGATCGCGGCCCGCGCCGGGATCAAGCTTGAGGCCGGGGTCATCACCGACGTCGTCGCCGTCGATCCGGACGGCACCGCCCACAAGCCGGTCCTCGCCGGGTCCTACACCACCACTGCCCGCGCCACCACCGCCGTGGCGCTGCTGACCGTCAAGGCCAACAGCATCACCGCCGAACCCGCCGCCGAGGCCACGGCGCCGCAGACCGCCACCGTCGAGGTACCGGCCGACGCCGGCGCCGCGGCCCGCGTGGTCGCCCGCAGCGCCAAGGCCGCCAGCGGCCGTCCCGACCTCACTGAGGCCCGGGTGGTCGTGGCCGGCGGCCGCGGCGTCGAGGGGAACTTCGGCCCGCTCGAGGACCTCGCGGACGCCCTGGGCGGGGCCGTCGGTGCCTCCCGCGCCGCCACGGACGCGGGCTGGATCGGCCACGACGCCCAGATCGGGCAGACCGGCAAGACCGTCTCCCCGCAGCTCTACATCTCCGCCGGGATCTCCGGCGCCATCCAGCAGAAGGCCGGCATGCAGACCGCCCAGGTGATCGTGGCGGTGAACAAGGACGCCGAATCGCCGGTGTTCGAGATCGCCGACTTCGGCATCATCGGAGACCTGTTCCAGGTCCTGCCACAGGCCACCGAAGAGATCAACAAACGCAAGGGCTAGGCATTTGAACACCACCGCCACATCGGCACAAAGCCCGTTCGACCCGGCGCAGCACCGGATCGGGCGGGTGCTTTGTTTCACCGCGCACCCGGACGACATCGACTTCGGCGCCGCCGGGACCATCGCGGGCTGGACCGCGGCCGGGGTGGAGGTCAGCTACTGCATCATGACCGACGGCGACGCCGGCGGCTTCGACCCGGACACCCGTGATGAGATCGTGCGGCAGCGGATCGAGGAGCAGCAGCGCGCCGCGGGCCTCGTCGGGGTCACCGACATCCACTACCTGCACCAGCGCGACGGCTATCTCGAACCCACCCACGAGGTGATCCGGGACGTGGTCCGGCTGATCCGCACGATCCGGCCCGACGTCGTGCTCGCGATGCACCCGGAACGGAACTGGACCCGGATCCAGAAGAGCCACCCGGACCACCTGGCCGTGGGGGAGGCCGTCACCCGTGCGGTCTACCCGGCCGTGGAGAACCCGTTCGCGTACCCGGAGCTGGCCGCCGCCGGCCTGGAGGCCTACAAGCTTCCCTGGCTGTGGCTCTTCGCCGGCCCGGAGGAGCGGGAGAACCACTTCGTCGATGTCACCGGCCAGGTGGAGCAGAAGCTCGCCGCCATCCACGTCCACGTCAGCCAGCACCCCGACGTCGACGCCATGGACCGCACCGTCCGCGGGCTCCTGCAGTCCACCGCGCAGCGCGGCGGACTGCCGGCCGGCCGCAGCGCCGAGGCGTTCCACGTCGTGGCGGTCAACGGGCCGGAGACCATCGCCGGGTTCTAGTGTTTGTTTGCCCGCCCCCACTGCCATATGCTGACCATGTTTAAATCATATTTATGGAAGGCAGACTTTAATGGCGAAGACTGCGCAGCACCCCGTCCTTGTCATCATGGGCGTCTCCGGATCCGGTAAATCCACCGTCGCGGGCCTGCTGGCCGGGCGTCTCGGCTGGGATCTGGCCGAGGGCGATGACCTGCACCCGGAGTCCAACGTCGCCAAGATGCACTCGGGCCAGCCACTGACCGATGAGGACCGGTGGCCCTGGCTCGAACGCATCGCGGAATGGATCCGGGACCACACCGACTCCGGCCGGCCCGGCGTCGTGACCTGCTCGGCCCTGAAGAAGCGGTACCGCGACGTGCTCCGCGGGGAGGGCGTCACCTTCGTCTTCCTCGAGGGCAGCAAGGACCGCATCTCGGACCGGCTCGCCTCCCGGCACGGACACTTCATGCCGCCGGCGCTGCTGGACTCCCAGTTCGACGCGCTGGAAAAGCCCGCCGCGGACGAGAACGCCATCACCCTCTCGGTCGGCGCGACGCCCGCCGAAGAGGCCCAGGAAATCATCGACCGGCTCCACCTCGAGGCCGCCGGCACCGCCGCGCTCTGACCTTTCCGGCCACCCCCTCCCTTTAGGAATACCCTGTGAAATCTCTTGCCCTGCAGCTTCCCGCTGCCGTCGAGGCCTGGTCCGGCCACGACACCCAACTCCTGGTGGTCGCCGCCGTGGGCATCGCGCTCATCGTCGTCCTGATCGCCAAATTCAAGCTCCACCCGTTCCTGGCCCTGGTCCTCGGTTCCGCGTTCGTGGGCCTGGCCTCCGGCGTCGAACTGGCCAAGATCATCAGCAACTTCGAGGACGGCGTTGGGGGCGTCCTCAAGGAAGTCGGCCTGCTGATCGCCCTCGGCGCCATGCTCGGCAAGCTGCTGGCCGACTCCGGCGGCGCCAACCGCGTGGTGGACACGCTGCTGGCCAAGGCCACCGGCAACCGCGTGGTCTGGTCCATCACCCTGGTGGCCGTCATCATCGGCCTGCCGATGTTCTTCGAAATCGGCCTGGTGCTGCTGCTGCCGGTGATCGTCCTGGTCACCCAGCGGTCCAAGATGCCGCTGATGCGCATCGCCATCCCCGCCCTGGCGGGCCTGTCCGTGCTGCACGGCCTCGTGCCGCCGCACCCCGGACCCCTCATCGCGATCAGCGCCGTCAAGGCCGAGCTGGGCACCACCCTGGCCCTGGGCCTGCTGGTGGCCGTCCCCACCGTCATCATCTGCGGCCCGCTGTTCGCCCGACTCGCCGCCCGCTGGGTGCCGGTGGGTGCCCCCGAGGTTGCCGGCGGCATCGACACCCGGCACGGGGCCGACCTGGAGGGCGTCAAGCGCCAGCCCAGCTTCCTGGTGACCCTGCTGACCATCATCTTCCCGGTGGTCCTGATGCTGCTCAAGGCCGTCGTGGACATCGTCTGGCCGGACCCCAAGACCGCCCCCGCGGTGCGGGTGTTCTTCGACTTCGTCGGCCAGCCGCTGGTCGCCATGACCCTGGCGGTGCTGCTCGCTATCGTGACCTTCGGCTACGCCGTCGGCTTCACCGGCAACAAGATCACCACCAAGATCGGCGCGAGCCTGGGCCCGATTGCCGCGATCCTGCTGATCGTCGGCGCCGGCGGCGGCTTCAAGCAGACCCTGATCGGCGCCGGCGTCGGCGACGCGGTCAAGAAGTGGGCCGAGGGCGCCAACATGTCCGTCCTGGTCCTGGGCTTCATCGTGGCCGTGGCGCTGCGCCTGGCCACCGGCTCCGCGACCGTGGCCACGGTGACCGCAGCCGGCATCGTGGGTCCGCTGGCCAGCTCGCTGACCCCCACCCACGCAGCCCTGCTGGCCCTGGCGATCGGTGCCGGCTCGCTGTTCCTCTCGCACGTCAACGACGCCGGCTTCTGGCTGGTCAAGGAACTGTTCGGCCTGAGCGTGGGGCAGACCTTCAAGACCTGGTCCGTGATGGAGACGCTGATCTCCGTGGTGGGCTTCGGCTTCGTGATGCTGCTCTCGCTGGTGATTTAGCGCCGTTCAACTGATACGAGAAAGCCGCGCCGGTCCCGGAATTCCGGGGTCGGCGCGGCTTTTGTCGTGGTAGAGATTGTTCGCGCGGCCGCTCAGGCGCCCAGCGAGGCCGCCGCCACCGTGGGCATGGTGGGTGTCTTGGACCCTCCCACCGGTTCCACCGTGATGCCTAGCGCCGCGGCGGAGCCGATGCCGGTGACCACGGCGGGCTTGGACAGCGCCTCGGCGTCCATCAGCCCCTTGGAGACCGGGGCCGACCCGTCCTTGGGGATCAGCCACATCTGGTAGACCTTGCCGGACGGGGGAGCGGGCACGCCGTTCATTTTGACGACGACGGCGTCCTTGGACGAGGACAGCGTCAGCGACGCCGTGCCGCCGCCGATCACGTCGATGGTTTCCTTCTTCACGTCACCGGCCTGCAGCACCTGGGCCATCGGGTCGTTCTGGTTGGCGATGTAGGCACCCACGCCCACCCCGCCGACGGCGACGGCGGCCGCCGCTGCGACGCCGATCAGCCAGGTACGCATGCCCTGCGGGCGGCGGCGCTGCTCCCGGCGCTCCCGGGCCGCGGCAAGGTCGTCGGTGCCGGTTGCCTGGGCCGCGTCCCGGACGGGCCGGGCGACCACCGGGGCGGAGGCGCCCGGGAGGGCTACGACGGGTGCCCCGGCCTCCGGGGCACCCGATTCCGGGGTCGCAGGGGTCGACGCCGAAGCGGCCGTGGGCAGCGCGGCGGAGATCTTGTCGAACAGCCCGGCCGGTGGTTCCTCCTCGGCGGTGAAGCTCATGGCCAGGGTCTCCCGGGCCTGACGCACGCGTTCCTCGAACTCGGCCCGCTCGGCGGCGGGGGCGGAGGACAGATAGCGGTCGACGGCGTCGCGTTCGCCGTCGTCGAGGGCGTGCAGCGCGTACACCTCGGCCAAGTCGACGGCGCGGCCGGAGGCGAGATCGGTGGCGATGTCGGCGGAGAAACCGCCGGCGGGTCGCCCGCCGTTCAGCGGATTAATGTCGTTCATCTCAACTCACCCCCAGGCAGTTCTTCAGTCGGATCAGGCCGTCGCGGATGCGGGACTTGATGGTGGGCACGGCGGCGTTCAGTTTCTCCGCCACCTCACGATAGGTGAGCCCGCCGTAGTAGGCGAGCCTGACGGATTCCTGCTGCGTATCCGTCAGCGTTTCCAGGCACCGGACCACCGCCTCGGCCTCGAGCCGGCCGCCGACCTCGTCGGACACGGAGTCGTGGTCGATGTCCTGGCTGCTGGCACCGTAGCGGGCCTCCCGGTCGCTGGCGGACTGGGTCGAGCGGACCTTGTCCACGGCGCGCCGGTGCGAGATGGTCATCAGCCAGGCCAGCGGGCTGCCGGCGGCGGCGTCGAACTTGGCCGCGTTCTGCCAGACCTGGAGGAAGACCTCCTGCGTGGTGTCCTCGCTGAGTTCGGGATCGATCAGGACACGGCGTGCCATGCCGAAGACACGGCGGGACGTGAGCTCGTAGAACTCGGCAAAGGCGGACTGACTGCCGCCGGCGATCTGGTCGAGCAGCACGCCGAGCCGGTGGTTCACATCGGTGGTGCTCGTCGGGGGAGCGGCCTCGCGGTTCGGGGCGTTCGGAGTTTCCATCACCTTCAAGCATAGGCCGCCGCCGCCCGTGCGGAGATCAGGCCGGGCGTGCGGGGAGTGCCCCGCCCGGTGCGGTCCGCCGGACCTGTGTACCTGGAGTGTGCTCACCGGCCGCTCCTCGCTCCTTTCCTTGGTTGGCGTTTGTGGTGTCCATGAAGGATTCGGCGCCGCGCCGGAGTTGGATGGGAGGGACTTAAACGGGGCCGTTCAGAGCTTGGCGCCGGCGAAACCGTTCTGCCGCCACGCCTCGTAGACGGCGATCGAGGCGGCATTGGCCAGGTTCAGCGAACGAAGTGCCGGCAGCATGGGCAGCCGGACCCGTGCGGTGACGTGTGGGTCGTGTTTGGCCTCCTCGGAGAGGCCAGCGGATTCCCTGCCGAACATCAGCACGTCCCCGGGGCGGTAGGCGATGTCCGTGTAGGAAGTGTCGCCGTCGGAGGTGAAGGCGAAGACCCGTTCGGGTTGCAGGGCCTCCCACGCCGTGCCCAGGTCCGGGTGCACCGTGACGACGGCGAGGTCGTGGTAGTCCAGGCCGGCGCGCCGGAGCTTGGCGTCGGAGAAATCGAAGCCCAGCGGCTCCACCAGGTGCAGCTGCGCCCCGGTGATGGCCGCGAGGCGGATTGCGTTGCCGGTATTACCGGGAATTTCGGGGCTGTCGAAGAGGATGCGGAACACGTTCCCATCCTAGCCAGCGGCCCCGGCCGCTAGTGCATCCCCCGCAGCAGCCGGGCCAGGACCGGCACCAGGACCGTGTTGGGGGCCGGACCCGAGCCGAGGAACTGTTTCAGTCCCCGGGCCAGGCCGGCGGCGTTGACCACCTGGACGGTCTCCAGGGCGTCCTCCCCGCCCCGCCGGCGTCCGGGCCGGTCGATCACCGGCTCGTGGAGGTTGCCGTCGGTGCTGTGCACCACGGTCCAGCCGGTGACGTTGAGTTCGGGGAAGATGTCCTGCATCCGCCGGACCACGTGGGCCAGTTGCGGCGGGGCGACCGAGCGGCCGCCGTGGTTCAGGGTGCGACCATCCCAGGCGTACGCGCCCGGGGGCAGCAGCATGGACCCGATGATGGCCATCCGGTAGCCGGAGAGCAGCACGTGGTCGATGTGGCTGTTGTCCGCCGGGGACTGCAGCCCGTTGATCAGCCGGGCGGCCGGGATGCCGGGGAGGACCTGCCGGGAGAGCAGCTGCACCGTCCGGAGTTCGCGCTGGATCCGGGCCTCGGCACCGAAGATGCCCCGGCGGCGGGGCATCCCGTGGACCTGCTGGCGCGCCGTCGACGCCGGAATCAGCGGCACCTCGCCGGCCGCCGCCAGCTCCTCGAAGGAGGGGACATACACCGGGGCGTCGGCGGCGGTACTGCGCGGTGTGTTGGGCCGGCGCACGTGGGCCGAGGCGCGGCTGCCGGCGGCCGGGGCGTCGAAGTGCGCGCCCTCGTCCTCCGGGGGAATCCGGCTGGCGGCCGAGGTCCCGCTGCCGTAGGAACGGTCGTAGTCGGCCCGGCGGCGGGCGTCGATGAGGGTCTCGTAGGCCAGGGTGACGCGACGGAACGTGGCCGGGTCCCCGCCGTGGTCCGGGTGGGCGGTGCGTGCGGCCTTCCGGTACGCCACCTTGATGTCCTTCTCCGTCGCCGTGACCGGAATCCGAAGGACCTGGTAATGCGAACTGCTGCCCTGCGTCACGCACCGTTCCTTTGCCTCGAGGGGACTTCCCGCCGGCGGCTCCGGCGTCGCCAGTTTAACCGGCTTGAGGGGAACAACGAGCGCGGAGCCGTGGAAGGTTCCCCGGCGGCTGGCATAATTCAGGCCATGAAGATCGCCCTCGCCGTGAATCCCCGCGCCTCGTTCGGCCGCGGCCGGCACGCCGGCGGGGCAGCGGCGGAGTGTTTCCGGGCTGCCGGCGCGGAGGTGGAGCTGCTCTGCGAGGACAGCTATGCCGCCCTCGCCGCGCGGGTGGCCGACGCCGTCGCTGGCGGAGTGGACGCCCTGGTGGTGGTCGGCGGCGACGGCATGGTCCACCTGGGCGTCAACGCGCTCGCCACCGTTCCCGCCGTCGCCGGGGCTGACGGCGGCGCCCCCTCGGCCGGCGCAGGGACCGCCGCCGGGACCCCGCTGGGCATCATCCCCACCGGCACGGGCAACGACCTGGCCCGGATGCTGGAGCTGCCGCGGCATGACATTCCTGCCGCGGTGGAGCGCGTCCTCGCGGCCCTCGGCTCCGGCGGACGGCGGATCGACGCCGGCCGCGCGGTGACTGCCGGCCGGACGCACTGGTTCGCCGGCGTCCTCTCCGCGGGCTTCGACGCGGCCGTCAACGAACGCGCCAACGGCTGGCGCTGGCCGCGGGGCCAGTCCCGCTACAACCTGGCCATGCTCCGCGAACTGGCCGGATTCACCGCCATCGACTACACCCTGACCATCGACGGCGAGCGCCGCCGGCAGGGCGCCATGCTGGTCTCGGTCGCCAACGGCCGCTCCATGGGCGGCGGCATGGCGATCGCCCCGGAGGCGAGCCTGGAGGACGGTCTTTTGGACCTGTTCGTGGTGCACCCGCTGTCCCGTGCTGCGCTCCTGGCGGTCTTTCCGAAGGTCTTCACCGGCCGGCACGTGGGCCACCCCGCCGTGGAACTGCGCCGGGTGCGCCGGGTGGTGCTGGAGGCCGACGGCGTCGTCGCCTACGCGGACGGCGAGCGGCTGGGACCGCTGCCCCTGACCATCGACGTGGTGCCCGGGGCCCTCCGGGTGCTGGCCTAGGAGTCCAATGCCTGCCTGCCCGCTCCGCCGCGCCCCGGCCGCGGCCCTCCCCTTACTGGGGGTCCTGCTGCTGGCCGTGTCCGGGTGCAGCGTCGGCATCCCCGACCCGGCCGCCCCGGCGCCCGCCACCTCCACCGGCGTGCCGGCCCCCGCCACCCCTACCGTCACCCCGGGCCACGACGCGGACGCCGTCGCCGCCCGCGACCTGCCGTTCAGTGCGGGGGAAAGCCTCGCCTCCGGGGTCCCCGTCCAACTCTCCGACGGGCTCAAGGACGCCCCGGGCTGGTCCGCCGGGGGGCAGGGCACGGCCGGGGCCAGCATCTACAAGAAGGCCGACGGCTGCCAGGCGGCGGCCCGGGTCAGCACCAACCAGGGGCCGCTGGCGGTTCCGGGGGATGACAAGGCCTCCACCGAGGCGCTGTTCCACTACCTGGACCCGAGCATCCTGCCCGGTTACCTCGCCACCGACACCCTTCGCTGGGGCGGCGACGCGGACAAGCCCGGCCCCCGCGTGGAGGTACTGGTGTACGACGGCGGCGCGGCCGGCACGCGGGCAGCGGTCAGCTACGCCCGGATGTTCGCGAAGGCAGGCTCGTCGGTCTACGTGTCCGTGGCGTGCCCGGACCGGGGCTCGCTGGCCGCGGCCCGCGCCGACGTCGCCGCGCGCCTGGCCGTGCTGCCGCCGTCGTCCTGACGGGCGGGGGACGCCGAAGAGGCCGTAGCCGGGGCTGCTGTGAGCGGCAGGGCCCGGGGCTGGCCCCTTAGCCCGGTCAGCAGCACCCCGGCGATGACCAGGATCCCGCCGAGGATCTGCACCACCGTCAGCGCCGTGCCCAGCGCCACGGTGATCGCGGCGGTGAACACCACCATCAGATTCAGGTAGTTCCCGGCCGTCCCGGGCGGGGTGGTCCGCAGGGCAAGGTTCCAGAACAGGTAGGCGCCGAGCGAGGGGAAAACGGCGATGTAGGCCAGCGACCAGGCCTCGGCAGGGGTGTCCGGCAGCCGGGCGTGGAAGGCCAGCGCCAGCGGTGCCAGGGTCACGGAGGCCATGGCCACCTGCACCGCCGTGGCGGCGATCGGCGGCAGCGCCAGCCGGCGGGCGATGATCGTGTAGCAGCCCCAGACCAGGATCGCGCCGATCATCAGCAGCTCACCGGTGTTGATGGACAGGCTCAGGATCCGCTCCAGCCGGCCCTGGGTCAGGACCAGCAGCACCCCCAGCAGCCCCAGGCCGATGCCCAGCCAGCCCAGCCGGGTGGTGCGCTCGCCCAGGAACAGCACCGCCAGCACCACGATCAGGGCCGGGTTCGCCGCGGTGATGAGGGAGGCGTTCACCGCGGAGGTGAAACCCAGCGCCCCGTACAGCAGGAGGGTGTAGCCGCTCATCCCCAACGCGCTGAGCAGGAGCAGCACCGGCCAGCGGCGCAGCACCGCGCGCCAGTCCGGCTTCTCCACGACGTGGGCCAATGCCAGCAGCGGCAGCGCGGCCAGGGTCCAGCGCCAGAAGGTCAGGTCCAGCGGCGACATGGACGCCACGGCGGCCTGCCCGACGACGAAGTTTCCGGACCAGAACAGGGTGGCCAGGACCAGGTACAGGGGCGCTTTCACCGCTCGAATGTACACCAGCGCGCCGGGACCGGACCGGCACCCGTTTCGACGTCGTTCCGCAGTGGATTCAGTAGCGGCCCCGCGGGCGGCCACCGACG
Organism: Arthrobacter sp. BPSS-3; assembly: GCF_044628475.1. Taxonomy (NCBI): domain Bacteria; kingdom Bacillati; phylum Actinomycetota; class Actinomycetes; order Micrococcales; family Micrococcaceae; genus Arthrobacter; species Arthrobacter sp. BPSS-3. The sequence goes on along the minus strand of NZ_JBIMMV010000010.1, from coordinate 58,364 downwards.
GCGGGACGGGCCGCCGGTAGAATTGGAGGGTGCCTGCCTACCTCGACCATGCCGCCACCACCCCGCTCGCCGCGGAGGCGCTCGCCGCCCTGACCCGGGAGCTTGCCCGCACCGGCAACCCCTCGTCGCTGCACGGCTCCGGCCGCCGGGCCCGCCGCGCCGTCGAGGACGCCCGCGAGGCGCTCGCAGCCGCAGCCGGGGCGCACCCCTCCGAGATCATCTTCACCTCGGGCGGCACCGAGGCGGACAACCTGGCCGTCAAGGGCCTCTACTGGGCCCGCCGCGCCCAGGATTCCCGCCGCACCCGGATCCTGTGCTCCACGATTGAACACCACGCCGTGCTGGACACCGTCGAGTGGCTGGAACGGCACGAGGGCGCCGAGGTGGCCTGGCTGCCCGTGGACTCCGACGGCGTGCTCGACCTGGCCGCGCTCGCGGCCGAACTTGAGCGTGACCCGGAGTCGATCGCCCTGCTCACGCTCATGTGGGCCAACAACGAGGTCGGCAGCATCCAGCCCGTAGCCGAGGCCGTGCGGCTGGCCCACGCCGCCGGCGTGCCCGTCCACTCGGACGCCGTGCAGGCCTTCGGATCCCTGCCGGTGGACTTCCGCGCCAGCGGCCTGGACGCCATGTCCATCTCCGGCCACAAGATCGGCGGCCCGGTGGGGGTCGGGGCCCTGGTCCTGGGCCGCGCCGTCACCCTCACCCCGGTCCAGCACGGCGGCGGGCAGGAGCGTGACGTGCGCTCCGGCACGCTGGACACGGCCTCGATCGCGGCCTTCGCCGCCGCCGCGGAGGCGGCCACGGCCCGGCTGGGGGAGGAGACCGCCCGGATCACGGCGCTCCGGGACCGGCTGATCGACGGCGTCCGCGCCGCCGTGCCGGAGGCGGTGCTGCGCGGCGCCCCGGGGGAGGGCCGGCTGCCCGGCAACGCCCACTTCACCTTCCCCGGCTGCGAGGGCGACTCGCTGCTGTTCCTCCTCGACCTCGCCGGGGTGGAGTCCTCCACCGGCTCCGCCTGCACCGCCGGGGTCCCGCGTCCCTCCCACGTGCTGCTGGCCATGGGGCTGGACGAGGACACCGCCCGCGGCGCGCAGCGCTTCAGCCTGGGCCACGCCTCCACCGACGCCGACGTCGACGCGCTGCTGGCCGCGCTGCCCGGCGCGTACGCCCGGGCCCGGCAGGCCGGCATGGCCGGCCACGAATCCAGCATCCAGACCGCGGGCACCCTGGCCCGCCGGAACGCCCTGGGCTAGGCTTCCCGACGGCGCCGCCGGCCGGGCCAGCGCCGACGGCGGTCCGGGGCGGTTTTTGGGGCAGCCTCCGGCGCGGCGGTAGAATCGGGGCTGGGCGGTGTGTTATTCCGGCGCCCTTCTCCCACTCCCCAGAGAAAGCCAGTATGCGAGTTCTTGCAGCCATGAGCGGCGGCGTCGATTCGGCCGTCGCAGCAGCCCGCGCCGTAGAAGCCGGGCACGACGTCGTCGGGGTCCACCTGGCGCTCTCCCGCATGCCGGGAACGCTGCGCACCGGCAGCCGCGGCTGCTGCACCATCGAGGACTCCCGGGACGCGTGGCGGGCCTGCGACGTGCTGGGCATCCCGTACTACGTCTGGGACTTCTCCGAGCGGTTCAAGGAGGACGTGGTCCAGGACTTCATCGACGAATACGCCGCCGGCCGCACGCCCAACCCGTGCATGCGCTGCAACGAGCGGATCAAGTTCGCGGCGCTGTTGGAGAAGGCGATCGCTCTGGGCTTCGACGCCGTCTGCACCGGCCACTACGCCAAGGTCATCACCGACGCCGATGGCAACCCCGAGCTGCACCGTGCCGCTGACTGGGCCAAGGACCAGAGCTACGTCCTGGGCGTGCTCACCCACGAACAGCTCAAGCATTCGATGTTCCCGCTCGCGGACACCCCCTCCAAGGCCGAGGTCCGCGCCGAGGCCGAACGCCGCGGCCTGTCCGTGGCGAACAAGCCCGACAGCCACGACATCTGCTTCATCCCCGACGGCGACACCGCCGGCTGGCTCGCCGAGAAGATCGAGATGACCGGCGGCGACATCGTGGACGAGACCGGCGCCAAGGTGGGCGAACATCCCGGTGCGAACGCATTCACGGTCGGCCAGCGGCGGGGCCTCAAGCTCGGCACGCCCGCCGCCGACGGCAAGCCCCGCTTCGTCCTGGAGATCCGCCCGAAGGAGAACAAGGTGGTGGTAGGCCCCGAGGCGCTGCTGGCCATCGACGAGATCCGCGGCATCAAGGTCTCCTGGGCCGGCCTGCCGATCGCCGAGATCGCCACCGGCGACGACTTCGACTGCCACGCCCAGGTCCGCGCCCACGGCGACCCCGTGCCCGCGTCGGCACGGATGGAGCACGACGCCGGTTCCGGCGAGCTGGTGGTCACCCTCGCGGAGCCGCTGCGCGGCGTTGCCCCGGGCCAGACCGTGGTGCTCTACCAGGGCAGCCGGGTCCTCGGGCAGGCGACGATCGACGCCGCCCGCTCCCTGCAGAGGGCGGCCCTCTAGCCGCTGCAGCCTTCCTTCTGGAGGGCCGGTAACCGGCCCGAAACCTGAAGGAAACGATGAGATGCCCCGCGTGGTGTAAATTTTGTGTCTCAACTCACAAGATTTAGCGGTACACCCTGCGGTGTTCTGGTTGAATCAGAAAATCAGGACCGTGCGCCGCCCCGAGTCGAGCTTTTCGGCGGTCCACGAGCACTCATCGAACAGAAAGTTCACAGATGGCAATGAACAAAAAGGCCCTGCAGAGCGCCATCGCGCTGGCCGGGGTTTCCGCCTTTGCATTGACGGCCTGCACCGGCCCCTCCGGCGGCGGAACGTCCTCCGGTGGCTCGGCCTCCGGTGGCGCCATTACGTACGGCACCACCGACAAGGTGGTCACCCTCGACCCGGCCGGCTCCTACGACGCCGGTTCGTTCATGGTGATGAACCAGATCTACCCGTTCCTGCTCAACTCCAAGCCGGGCACGGCCGACTCCAGCCCGGACATTGCCGAGTCTGCCTCCTTCACCACCCCCACCGAGTACACCGTCAAGCTCAAGTCCGGACTCAAGTTCGCCAACGGCCACGCCCTGACCTCCTCGGACGTGAAGTTCTCGATCGACCGCGTCGTCAAGATCAACGATGACAACGGCCCCGCATCGCTGCTGGGCAACCTGGACTCGGTCACCGCCAAGGACGACACCACCGTCGTCTTCAAGCTCAAGGAAGGCAACGACCAGGTCTTCCCGGGCGTGCTCGCCGCCAACGCCGGCCCGATCGTGGACGAAGAAGTCTTCCCGGCCGACAAGCTGATGAGCGACGACGACATCGTCAAGGCCAAGCCCTTCGCCGGCCAGTACACGATCGAGAGCTACAAGAAGAACGAGCTGATCAGCCTCAAGGCCAACCCCGACTACAAGGGCCTCCTGGGCAAGCCGGCGAACGACAGCGCCACCATCAAGTACTACGCCGACTCCAACAACCTCAAGCTCGATGTCCAGCAGGGCAACATCGACGTCGCCGGCCGCAGCCTGACCGCGACCGACGCCGCCGACCTCGAGAAGGACTCCAAGGTCAAGGTCCACAAGGGCCCGGGCGGCGAGCTGCGCTACATCGTCTTCAACTTCGACACCATGCCCTTCGGCGCCAAGACCCCCGAGGCCGACCCGAAGAAGGCCCTGGCTGTCCGCCAGGCCATGGCCGACATCGTCGACCGCGACGCGATCGCCACCCAGGTCTACAAGGGCACCTACCTGCCCGCATACTCCGTCGTTCCGGACGGCTTCGTCGGCGCCATCAAGCCGATGAAGGACATGTACGGCGACGGCAGCGGCAAGCCCAGCCTGGACAAGGCCAAGCAGGCCTTCAGCGACGCCGGCGTCACCGGCCCGGTCACGCTGAAGCTGCAGTACAACCCGGACCACTACGGCAAGTCCTCCGGCGACGAGTACGCCATGATCAAGGAGCAGCTGGAGAAGTCCGGCCTCTTCAAGGTCGACCTGCAGTCCACCGAGTGGGTCACCTACTCCAAGGACCGCACCAAGGACGTCTACCCCGTCTACCAGCTCGGCTGGTTCCCGGACTACTCCGACGCCGACAACTACCTGACCCCGTTCTTCATCCCGGGCAACTTCCTCAAGAACCACTACGAGAACCCGGCCGTGACGGACCTGATCAAGAAGCAGCTCACCACCGTTGACAAGGGTGAGCGCGAAAAGGTCCTCGGTGACGCCCAGACGGCCGTCGCCAAGGACCTGCCCTCCCTGCCGCTGCTCCAGGGCGCCCAGCTCATGGTTGCCGGCAAGGACGTCCAGGGCGTCGACAAGACCCTCGACGCATCCTTCAAGACCCGGCTTGGCGTAATTTCCAAGTAGGTCCCATCCCCATCCGGTCCTGACCAGCCACAGAGGCGGGGCGCCCGCGCGGCGTCCCGCCTCCGTGCTGAGGGCAGGACAACCGATTCCCAAGGCCCACGAAGCCGACGGAAACACACATTTAGGTACCAATGACAACACTTATCGAGGCACCGCCCAGCGATGCCGACGGCCTGATGCCGACCAAGAAGAAGTCGTCCGGCGGGGGACTGGGCCAATACATCCTGATCAGGTTCCTGCTGATCTTTCCGACCATCCTTATCCTCGTGACGCTCGTGTTCTTCCTGATGCGGATCACGGGCGACCCGATCACTGCGGCCCTCGGCGGCCGGCTCCCTCCCGAGCAGCTCGCCGAGCGGATCCACTCCGCCGGCTATGACCGGCCCATCTTCGTCCAGTACTTCGAGTACCTGGGCCAGCTGATCACCGGCAACTTCGGCACCACGCTCTCGGACAACCGCCAGGTCTCCGAGATGCTCACCACCTACGGCGCCGCGACCCTTGAGCTGTCCATCAACGCCCTTCTGGTGGCCCTGGTGGTAGGCATCCCGCTGGGCATGGTGGCCGCGCACCGCCGCGACAAGGCCCCCGACGCCGTGCTGCGCATCTTCGCGATCCTCTGCTACGCCACCCCGGTGTTCTTCGCCGGCATGCTGCTGAAGCTGACCTTCTCCGTGTGGCTGGGCTGGCTGCCGGTCGCCGGACGGGCGAAGACCTCCACGGAACTGGCCCTCACCGCGCTGTCCGCGCCGACCGGGATCTACTGGCTGGACTCGCTTCGCAGCGGCAACATGGCCGCGCTCGGCGACGTCACCGCGCACGCGGTGCTGCCCGCCGTCGCCCTCGGCCTGCTCACCGCCGGCATCTTCCTGCGCCTGGTGCGCACCAACGTCATCGGCACCCTCGGCAAGGACTACGTCGAGGCCGGGCGTTCCCGCGGCGTCAGCGAATACCGCCTGGTGACCAAGCACGCCTACAAGCCCGCGCTGATCCCGATCATCACGGTCATGGGCCTGCAGATCGCCGTCATGCTCGGCGGTGCCGTGCTGACCGAGACCACCTTCGAATGGAAAGGCCTGGGCTTCCAGCTCGCTACCTACCTGACGGCCCGCGACTTTGTGGCCGTCCAGGGCATCGTGGTGCTGCTGGCCGTAATCGTGGCCGTAACCAACTTCATCGTGGACATCGTCGCCGCGCTGATCGACCCCCGCGTGAGGTACTGACATGAGCACTGAATCCACCATCGCCGCGGAAAACCGCAGGGAACCGTGGTTCCGGCGCCTGCCGGTCGTGTCCCACTTCAACAAGAGCGTCGGCCTGCAGCGCGGCATGCTGGTCACGGGCCTCATCCTGACCGCCATCTTCCTCCTTACCGCCGTTTTCGCCCCGCTGATCGCGCCCTACGGCTTCGCCCAGATCTCCGACGCCGACGGCGGGTTCCCCGCCCAGCAGGCGCCGGGCGGCAAGCACCTGCTCGGCACCACCGTGGGCGGCTATGACGTGTTCTCCCGCGTCGTCTGGGGCGCCCAGACCGCCGCCATGGTGATCGTCGTCGCGGTCATCATGTCGATCTTCATCGGCGTGATCCTCGGCCTGGTCAGCGGCTACATCGGCGGCTGGCTGGACCGGATCCTGGTGGTCATCGCCGACGCCGTCTATGCCTTCCCGTCCCTGCTGGTGGCCATCGTCATGGCGATCGTGATCAGCGGCGGCCGGTCCAGCCTCTGGGGCGGCATCCTCGCCGCGGCGATCTCCATCACCGTGGTCTTCATCCCGCAGTACTTCCGGGTCATCCGCGCCGAGACCATCCGGCTCAAGGCCGAACCGTTCGTCGAGTCGGCCAAGGTGGTGGGCGCCTCCAACGTGCGCATCATGACCCGGCACATCTACCGCAACGCCACCCGGACCCTGCCGCTGATCTTCACACTGAACGCCTCGGAGGCCATCCTGACCCTCGCGGGCCTGGGCTTCCTGGGCTTCGGCATCGAACCGACGTCGGCCGCCGAGTGGGGCTTCGACCTGAACAAGGCCCTCTCCGACACCACCTCCGGGATCTGGTGGACCGGCGTCTTCCCCGGCCTGGCCATCGTCCTGACCGTCGTCGGCCTGACCCTGGTGGGCGAGAGCATCAACGACCTCAACGACCCCCGGCTGCGCGGCCGCAAGAAGGCTTCCGGCAAGGCCGGAACCAACATTGCCGGATCCAATGCCGCCGGCCCCGGCCCGGCCACGGCAGCACCAACAGCAGAAGTGAGCACGTCATGACCACCAATATCGGCCACGCAGCCGACCAGCACGGCCGCGGCGCCGGCCCCGTGCTGGACATCGACCACCTCAAGGTCACCTTCGCCACGGACGCCGGGGATGTCTACGCCGTGAAGGACGTCAGCCTGGAGGTCAACCCGGGGGAGGTCGTCGCGATCGTCGGCGAATCCGGCTCCGGCAAGACCGTCACCGCCAAGACCATCCTGGGCCTGCTGCCGGAGACGGCCATCAGCTCCGGGGCGGTGCTGATCAACGGCAACAACGTCATCAGCGTCGGCGCCTCCAAGCTGCGGGAAATCCGCGGCCGCGACGTCGCGATGGTCTTCCAGGAACCCTCCACCGCATTGAACCCGGTGTTCACCGTGGGCTGGCAGATCGCCGAAGGCATCCGCGCGCACGCCGGCCGCAACGGCGGCAAGGTCAGCGCCAAGGACGCCAAGGCCCGCGCCGTCGAAGCCCTCCGCAAGGTGGGCATCCCGGACCCGGAGACGCGGGTCAACTACTACCCGCACCAGTTCTCCGGCGGCCAGAAGCAGCGCGTCGTCATCGCCGCCGCGCTGGCCCTGAACCCGGGACTGATCGTCGCGGACGAGCCGACCACCGCCCTGGACGTGACCGTGCAGGCCGAGATCCTCGAGCTGCTCCGCGACCTCCGGGACCAGTACGGCACCTCGATCGTGCTCATCACCCACAACATGGGCGTCGTCGCCGACCTCGCCGACCGCGTCGTCGTGATGTACCAGGGCGACGTCGTCGAGGAGGCCACCTCCCGGGTGCTGTTCGCGGAGCCGAAGCAGGACTACACGAAGAAGCTCCTCGCCGCCGTCCCCCACCTGGGCCGCAACTCCGCCTCGGCGGGGATGACCGAACGCGCCCACCAGGGCGGGAAGGTGCTGGTCGAGGCCAGGGACCTCACCATCGAATACCCTGGCCGCCTCGGCAGCCCGGCGTTCAAGGCCGTCGACCGGGTGAACTTCACCCTCTCGGAGGGCGAGGTCTTTGGCCTGGTCGGCGAGTCCGGCTCCGGCAAGACCACCATCGGCCGGGCCATCGCGGGGCTGAACAAGACCACCGGCGGCAGCCTCAAGGTTCTCGACTACGAGATGCTCAACCTCAAGGAGCGCAGCTTCAAGCCGCTGCGCAAGCAGATCGGCTTCGTGTTCCAGGACCCGGCGGCGTCGTTCAACCCGCAGCTGACCATCGGGGAGTGCATCGCCGAACCCCTGGTCATCCACGGCAAGCCGACACCGGCGCAGGCCCGGCAGCGGACCCGCGAGCTGCTGGAGTCCGTGCAGCTGCCCGCGGCCTACGCGGACCGGTACCCGCACGAACTCTCCGGCGGCCAGCGGCAGCGCGCCTCCCTGGCACGGGCCCTGATCCTGAACCCGAAGCTGCTGATCGCCGACGAACCGACGTCGGCGCTGGACGTGTCGGTGCAGGCCAAGGTCCTGGAGCTGTTCAAAGACATCCAGGCCGAGTTCGGCTTCGCCTGCCTGTTCATCAGCCACGACCTCGCCGTGGTGGACATCCTCTCGCACTGGGTGGGCGTCCTCTACAAGGGCCGGATGGTCGAGCAGGGGCTGGGCAGCCAGGTCATGGGCAACCCGCAGCACGACTACACGAAGAAGCTCATCGCCTCCCTCCCGGTCCCCGACCCGGAGGAGCAGGCCCGGCGCCGGGAGCAGTTCCGCGCCGTCCTGGGCAGCTGACGCCCAACGCCGGCACCCGCCACCGCAGCGGGGCCCGCCGTCCACACCGGACGGCGGGCAGCGCCGCTTAACACCCGGTTCATCGGGCGCCCAGCCCCTAGACTGGAGCAATGACCGAGCAGAGCCACAGCCTCCACCACGACGCCGATGACGACTACGACCCCGCCGCCAGTTCCCTGGCCGGCCAGGTCGATCCCGCGGTGATGGCGGAGCTGCTCTCCATCCGTTCCAGCATCGACAACATCGACGCGACCCTGGTCTACCTCCTGGCCGAACGGTTCAAGGCCACGCAGAAGGTGGGCCACCTCAAGGCCAAGCACCAGTTGCCGGCGGGGGATCCGGGCCGCGAAACCGCCCAGATCGCCCGGCTCCGCCGGCTCGCCGCCGAGGCGCACCTTGACCCCGCCTTCGCGGAAAAGTTCCTGAACTTCATCATCGGCGAGGTCATCCGCCACCACGAGGCCATCGCCGAGGACCACCAGGCCGCGGGCCGGGCGGACGCCGCCGGGACCGCCGTCTCCGCCCAGGCGTGAGCGGCACCGACACCGGGGCCGCCCAGGTCACCGCCACCGCCCACGGGCCCTGGCCGGGGACGGACCCGCTGGAAGCCGCCCGCATCATCCGCGGTGAACTCGGCGCCCCGCACCTGCCCTTCCTGGCCGAACTGCCCTCCCGCGGCGTCGGCTCCGACGCCCTTGGCCGGACCGCCGCGCTCCTGGAGGGCCTCGCCGTCGACGTGCAGCCGCACGGCTGGCGCCTGGTGGACCGCCCCGGCCGGGACGCCCGCCGCGCCCGGTCCGCACTGGCCACCGACATCAACGTCCTCGCCGACGTCGCCGGCACCGAGACGGTGTCCGCCGACGCCCTAAAGATCCAGCTCCGCGGGCCGCTCAGCCTCGCCGCCGGCCTGCACCTGCACAGCGGGGAACGGGCACTGCTGGACCACGGGGCGCGGCGGGACCTCGCCGAGTCCCTCGCCGCCGGCGTCGGCGCCCACCTGCGCGCCGTGGCCGCCGCCGTGCCGGGCGCCCGGCTGGTGGTCCAGCTGGAGGAACCCGACGCCGCCGCCGTCCTGGCCGGGACGATTCCCACCGCCAGCGGCTACCGGACCCTGCGGGCCGTGGCCGGCTCCGAGGTCACCGAATCCTGGCGCCTGGTGGTGGACGCCCTGCACGCCGCCGGCGCGGAGGAGGTCGTCATCGCGGTCCCCGAGGTGGAAGCACCCATCGAGAGGATCCTCGGCGCCGGCGCCGATGGCATCGCCGTGCCGCTGCGTGCCCTGACCTCCCGCCAGTGGGAACACCTCGCCGGCGCGGTGGAGTCCGGGCGAAAGATCTGGGCCGGGGTGCTGCCGGTGGAGGACCCCGCGGCGGAACCAGCGTCCGCCCGGACCCTGGCCGAGGCGCTGTGGCGGCCCTGGCGCCAGCTCGGGTTGCCGGCCTCCTCGCTCGGCGCGGTCCGGCTCACCCCCGCCGGGGGACTGGCCGGCCACTCGCCGGCGTCGGCCACCAGGGTGCTGGCACGGCTGACGCACGCGGCCGACGCGCTGAACCAGATCGCCCTGGGCTAGCGGCCCGGCGCCCCCGCCTCAGACCCGGGACTCCCAACGGTCCGGCCGGGCATTCGCGGGCAGGTATCCGGGGGCCCCTGTGCCGTCCGGGTACGGTTCCAGCCGGTAGTCGAAGCGGCCGGCGTACACCAGCACCAGGCCGACCTGCGGCTGGATGGCCTTGACCTGGATCCGGTGCTTGCCCTCCGCGGCGTCCCACCACTGTTCGGCGTAGGCCTTGGCGTCCAGCGGGCCCGGCAGCGGCAGCCGCAGCGGACCCAGCAGCAACCGGGAGGCTTCCGAGATGCCGCGGAGCCGGCCTTCCGGGGTGACGCTGAGATTCAGGTCCGTGGCCAGCCGGCGGTACCGGCCCACGTAGTCCACCAGCCGGTGCCGGCCGCCGGTCGTGTCCCAGCTGGTGGTGTCGGAGAAGAACCGGGTGACGCCGGGGAAGAAGATTTCGCGCCGTGCCGTCAGGCTGGGCCGGCCGAAGGGGTCCAGGTGGGCGTGGTTTTCGATCCGGAACCGGATGCCCTCGCCGTACTCGGGGAAGAACGCCTGCTCCCCGGTGACGGCCCGCATGAAGGGGCGCAGCCAGCGCTGCCGGCAGCCCACGACGTCGAACACGCCCTCGCCCACCCCGTAGTGGCCGGAGCCCTGGACGAGGGAGAAGTAGTCCTGGAGTTCGGGCTGCAGCCGGGCGAAGTCCCCGCCCAGGCCCAGCCGGTAGATGGGGTCCACACGGTTCACGGCATCCTCCTCGGACTGCGGGCCGCCCGCCGGCCCTGGGACGAATCTACCTGCCCCGGCCGGCGGTCCGCGCCATGCCGGGAGCCGCACGAATACGACAAAGCCATTTCAATAAGGGAATATATAACGTATGAAGGCACGGATTTTGGTAGTGGACGACGACGAGGCCCTGGCCGAGATGATCGGCATTGTGCTGCGCAACGACGGCTTCGACCCCGTCTTCTGCGCGGACGGCGGGCAGGCCCTCGAGGTCTTCCGCTCCGCCAAGCCGGATCTGGTCCTGCTGGACCTGATGCTGCCGGGGATCGACGGGATCGAGGTCTGCCGCCAGATCCGCGCCGAGTCCGACGTGCCGATCGTGATGCTCACCGCGAAGGCGGACACCTCCGACGTGGTCCGGGGCCTGGAATCCGGCGCCGACGACTACGTCCCCAAACCGTTCAAGCCCGCCGAGCTCGTGGCCCGCGTCCGCGCCCGCCTCCGCCCGGGCGACCAGAAGGCCCCCGAGACCCTGCGCATCGCCGACGTCACGATCGACGTCGCCGGCCACGTGGTCAGCCGCAACAGCGAGCGGATCTCGCTGACGCCGCTGGAGTTCGACCTGCTGGTGGCCCTGGCCCGCAAGCCGTGGCAGGTCTTCACCCGGGAACTGCTGCTGGAGCAGGTCTGGGGCTACCGCCACGCGGCGGACACCCGCCTGGTGAACGTCCACGTCCAGCGGCTGCGCTCGAAGATCGAACGCGACCCCGAAGCCCCCGAAGTTGTCTTGACGGTCCGTGGTGTCGGCTACAAAGCGGGGTCGTGAGCCCGGCAGCGGCACCCCCGCACCGGCCGATCCCGTACCGGCCACTTCCGGGCCGGAGAGTACCGGACCGGAGGCCCCGTCGCCGGTGACTTCCGGGCCGGTAACCCCGTCGCCGGCGTCCTCCGAGCCCGCTTCGGAGCGGCCGGAGAATGAAGCCCTGACCACCCGCCACGGCCGGTCCGTGCTGTTCCGCGCCGGGATCTGGGCCCGCCGCGCCCGGATCGTCGCCGTCCGCGTGCTCCGCCTGGTGCTCATCGGCGCCTCCCGCACCCTGCCCGCCACCCGCTACCTGCTGCGCGCCCTGCAGCGCCGCTGGCGCCGGTCGCTGCAGTTCCGGACCGTGCTGACCACGCTGCTGCTGGCCATCGGGTCCTTCGCCGTCGTGGGCGCCTATCTCTCCAACCAGATCGCCAACAACCTCTTCCAGGAGCGGCTGGCGCAGGCCGAATCGGAGACCCGCTACAACGTCAAGCAGGTCCAGGACACCTTCGACGGCGCCCAGGTCACGGACCAGTCCAGCGTCATCACCCTGGTCTATGACACCCTGAACGCCGTCGAGGGCCGCGGCTCGGTCATCCAGCGCCGCTACGTCTTCGAGGCGATGCCGGAGCAGACCAAGCCGCGCAACCGCTGGGTGGAATCCCGGGCCTCGGACCAGCTCACCATCGCCGTGATCCCGCCGGACCTGCGCAAGGCGGTGCAGCAATCGGGCAAGGACCAGTTCTGGGCCTCCACCGAGTTCCCGGTGGGTACCGAGGACCGGCCAGGCATCGCCGTCGGCAACAAGGTGACCTTCAACGGCACCGTGTACGAGCTCTACCTCATCTACGACCTGAACACGGCGCAGAAGACCCTGGACGAGATCCAGAACGTCCTGCTGGTCGGCGCGGCCGTGCTGGTGCTGCTGATCGGCGCCGTCGCCTGGTACGTCACGCGCAACGTGGTCAGCCCGGTCAGCCACGCCGCCGTCGTCTCCGAAAAGCTCGCCGCCGGCCAGCTGCAGGAACGCATGGTGGTCAAGGGCGAGGACGAGGTGGCCCGCCTGGGCGCCTCCTTCAACCACATGGCCGCCAGCCTGCAGGAACAGATCACCCAGCTGGCCACCCTGTCCCAGATGCAGCAGCGTTTCGTCTCGGACGTCTCGCACGAGCTCCGGACCCCGCTGACCACCGTCCGGATGGCCGCTGAGGTCCTCTACGACGCCCGCGAGGACTTCGACCCGATCAACAAGCGGTCCGCCGAGCTGCTCTACCACCAGGTGGAACGCTTCCAGTCGCTGCTGGCGGACCTGCTGGAAATCTCCCGCTTCGACGCCGGTGTGGCCATGCTCGACGCCGAACCCACGGACATCCTGCAGCTGGTGGACCATGTCCTCGAGGGCGTCGCCCCGGTGGCCGCCGAATACGGCTCCGAGGTGACCCTGCACGCGCCCGAGGGCAGTATCATCGTCGAGATGGACGACCGGCGGATCGACCGGATCCTGCGCAACCTCATCCTCAACGCGCTCGAACACGGCGAAGGCCGGCCCGTCAACGTCTCCGTCGCCGCGAACGACACCGCCGTCGCCGTCGCCGTCCGGGACCACGGCATCGGCATGACCCAGGCAGAGGCAGCCCGCGTCTTCGACCGGTTCTGGCGTGCCGACCCCGCTCGGGCCCGCACCACCGGCGGCAGCGGCCTGGGCCTGTCGATCGCCACCGAGGACACCAAGCTGCACAACGGCTGGCTGCAGGCCTGGGGCAAGAAGGGCAGCGGCTCCAACTTCCGGCTCACCCTCCCGCTGCGCCAGGGCGAGAGCATCGGGCGGTCGCCGCTGCAGCTCGAGCCGGCCGACGTCGGACTCGACGGCGGCGCCGGCAACCAGATGGTGCTGCTGAACCACGCCGCCCCGGGCGCCGCCCCCGGCACGGTACCCGGCCCGGTCCCTGTCCCGGGCACGGGCAGCGGTCCGGTTCCGGGCACGGGTGCGGGCGGGACATCAGGCGGCCCGGCGAACGGCCCGGCCGCAGGGGAGGACCAGGCATGAGGACCACCACGGGACGCACGGCCGGCACGCGCGCCGGAAAGCTGGTCCGCTTCGCAGCGGCCCTGCTGGCAATGGTGCTGCTGCTGGGCGCCTGCGCGCAGATTCCGCGCTCCGGGCCGGTAGGCAAGAGCAGCGACGAGAGCGCCGGCAAGCCGAACAACGCCCCGGTGTTCTTCCCGGTCGCCCCGCGCCCCGGCGCCGGACCCGAATCCGTGATCGAGGACTTCTACCTGGCCGGCAGCGGCTACGAGGACGACTACGCGGTGGCGCGGCAGTACCTCACCCAGGCGTCCTCGGTGAAGTGGAAACCGGACCAGCGGGTGCTGGTCTACCGCTCCGCGCAGGTCGTGCCCACCGCCGTCGAGAACGTCTACAACTACCGGCTGGACCTGGCGTACACGGTCGACGCCGACGGGATCGCCACCCAGTTGCCGGAGGGCACCACCGAGAACGTCCCCGCGACGCTGACCAAGGTCGACGGCGAGTGGCGGATCGCGGACATTCCCGACGGCACTGCGATCCCGGAGGAGACCTTCAAGGTCATCTACGGCGCGTACCCGATCTACTTCTACGACCCGACATTCACGTATGCGGTCCCGGACGTGCGCTGGTTCATCAAGAAGAAGACCGTCAAGGCCATGACGAGCGCCCTGCTGGGCGGCCCCGCCCCCTACCTGAAGGGCGCGGCGGTCAGTGCCTTCCCGGCCGGCATCAAACTGGCCCGCGAATCCGTGCCCGTGGTCTCCGGCGCCGCCCAGGTGGACCTGACGGCCAAGGACCTCACCGACGCCTCCAACGAGGACCGGCTCAGGATGCAGACCCAGCTGGCCCTGACCTTCCGTAGCCAGCCCGACGTGATCAACGTCGAGCTGCGCGCCAACCAGGACCTGGTCCGGGTGGACGACAACGGCTCCGTCCTGCCCCCGATTCGCGACAAGGACGTGCCGGCGCGGCAGATCGCCGTCAGCAACAACGACCTGGTCCGGGTGGAGAACAACAAGATCGGACCCCTCCCGGATATCGCGTCGGTCAGCGCCCTGGGACCGCGGTTCCCCGCCGAGTCGCCGGCCAGCCAGGCCGCCGCGTTCCTGAACGCCGGCCGCACCACGCTGTACTCGATCATTCCCGGGCAGCCCGCCCGGGCCCTGGCGACCCGGGGCACGCTGTCCCGGCCCTCGTTCGACCGTTTCGACTGGGTCTGGAGCGCCGGTCCCGGGGCGAACGGTGCCACCGAAGTCGCCGCCTACCGCCCTACAGGGGTGGCCGGGGGCGCTACCGTGCCGACGGTGACGCTCACCGGCGCTTGGCTCGCCGGAGCCGTGGTGAAGGAATTCCGGGTGGCCCGGGACGGGACACGCGCGATGGTGATTTCGTCGCTGAACGGCAAAACCCGCGTGCAGCTCACCGGCATCATCCGCAACGCGGACGGCACGCCCAAGGACCTCACCGCTCCGGTGACGCTGCTGACCGCGCACGACCCGGACCAGGGCGTGTGGGTCAACGACCTGACGGTGGCCGTGATGAAGGGGGCCGCGACGGAAAACGTCACCCCGGAGCTGCTGTCGATGACCGGCACCGCCCCGCAGGAGCTGGCCCCGTGGGCCGGCCTCACCGGGCTCAGCGCCGGCAACGGCACGGCGGAGATCTACGGCCAGTCGGCTGACGGCATCTTCCAGCGGCTCGGCAACGGCTGGTCCCTGCAGCTCAAGGGCGCCATCGACCCGGCCTTCCCGGGGTAGGGCCCGTGGGCAGTCCCGGCCGGTTGTCCACATAGCCGCATCCTGACCCGGGCGCGGCCACCGAGACGGTGCAGGCTGGAGCCATGACCCAGCTTCCCACCGCGCACCCGCAGCCGCAGCGCCGCCGCCCTGAGCGGGGCACGGACCCGGACCTCCTCCCGGCGCCCGAGGCCGCCCGGCACCGCGGCGGCTACCGATCGTGGCTGGCCCGCCTGGCCGACACCGTGGCAGCCGCCGCAGGCGAACTGCTGACGCTCGTCCTCCCCGCGGAATGCGCCTGCTGCGGGGCGGAGGACCGGGTCCTGTGCCCGGCCTGCGGCCGCAGGCTCCGGCAGCTGACCCGCAGGCCGTTCCGTGCCGAGGCCCGCGCCCCCGCCCTGATGGACATGGACGGTTCGGTCCTGCTGCCGGTGGTGGCGGCCGGGGTCTACCGCGCCGAGCTCTCCCAGGCCCTGCTGTCATTCAAGAAACACGGCCCGCGGGCGGTGGCCGAGGACCTCGCCCGGGGTCTGGGCGCCGCGCTCGTGGCCGCCGGAACGCCCCCGGGAACCCTGCTCGTCCCGGTGCCCACGACGTCCGCCGCCTTCCGACGTCGGGGATTCAGCCCGGTGCACCTGGTTCTCTCCCGTGCCCCGGCCCTCGGGCGCCTGCCGCCCGGGACGGAAACCGCCGACATCCTGCGCAAGACCCGAAGCCTGGCGGCGGTGTGGAACGGGGCCACCCGGAAGGGCGGGACTGCTCAGGAAGGCGGGATGACTCGGAAGGGCGGGACTTCTCAGAAGGGTTTGGACCGCGCCGGGCGCACCCGGAGGCTGCGCGGGTCGATGCGGATCCGCCGCGGGATGACCAGGCCGGCGCTGGCCGGACGCCCCTGCATCCTCATCGATGACGTCCTCACCACCGGCGCCACACTGGCGGAAGCGGCCCGGGTTCTCCGCTCCGCGGGAGCCGACGTCAGGGGAGCGGTCGTGCTCGCCGCGACACGCCCGCCCGCCTCCCACGTGTCGGAACCCAAGACCCGCGGCAGGGCGCCGGACGGGGTCGCAATGGAAAAAAATAAACCGCAAAAGGGTGAAGAACAGGTGGCGATGAACTAACGTCGAACATGGGTACCAAGAACAGATGTACCTGTCGATAGCGGCTCGGAAAGGGGCTCGACTGTCCGTCAGATGAGCCCCCGAAGTGCCGCCGTCGTGTCACCGAAGTCATTTGGAGGGCACCATGGAGTTCATGATCAGCGGTCGCAATTTGACGGTCTCCGACCGGTTCCGCGAGTACGCCGAGGAGAAGATCTCGAAGATCAATTCCCTCGGCGACAAGGTCCAGAGGGTGGATGCAAAGGTCACCAAGGAAACCAAAGTCCGGCAGATTGCAGAGCTGCTCACGGTTGAGCTGACAGTCCTGGGCCGCGGCCCAGTGATCCGTGCCGAAGCCAGCGCGGCGGATAAATTCGCCGCCTTCGATCTGGCCTATAACAAGCTTCTGGAGCGGCTGCGCCGGGCCAAGGACCGCAAGAAGGTCCACCACGGCCGGCACACCCCCAAATCCGTGACCGAGGCGACGGCCTCCCTGGAACCGGCGAGCACCCGCGAACCGATCTACGAGGAGGCGGCCCACTGGTCCGAGGCGAAGCCGGAGGAGAAATCCCCCTACGAGGTGGAGAACGATCTCCCCGCCGGGGACTCGCCGGTCCTCATCCGCCGTAAGGTCTTCCCCGCGGCCTCCCTCACGCTCGACGAAGCCGTCGACAACATGGAACTGGTTGGCCACGATTTCTACCTGTTCGTGGACAAGGAAACGAAGGCTCCCTCCGTCGTGTACCGCCGCGAAGGCTGGACCTACGGCGTGATCAGCCTCGACCAGACCTGCGCCCCGGGCGAGGCTCCCCTGGAGGAAAAGATCATCGCCTATCGTTCTGAAGGAGAGCCTGCCACCGCATAGGCGGGGACAACCGACGAAGGGAAAGATGTGGCCGCAACGCTGAGCCTGAAGCAGGCACGGCGGATCGCACTGGCAGCCCAGGGATTGGACAAGGTCCGGCCCGCCGCCCCGGTAAGTTCACGGGCGGTGGGCCGGACCTTTGCCCGCCTGCAGCTGGTCCAGATCGATTCGGTCAACGTGCTGGCACGCAGCCACTACCTGCCGTTCTTCTCCCGGCTCGGGAATTACGACCGGAGCATCCTGGAACGTCTGTCCGGGGTGCACCCGCGCCGGATGATGGAGTACTGGGCGCACGAGGCCAGCTTCATCCGCCCAGAGCACTTCGAGGACCTGAGGCTGTGGCAGAACCGAAAGTGGGTCGGCGCCCACGCCATGGACCCGGAGGAACGCGGCGACGTTGCCGGCCGGATCCTGTCCGAGCTGGCCGCGGGGCCGCCGCTGACCGCCGCCGAACTCACCGCCCGGCTGGGTCACGTGGAAACCCGGAGCACGGACAACTGGGGCTGGAACTGGAACACCATTAAGCGGGTCCTCGAGCATCTCTTCGAGGAGGGGACGGTGACGGCGGCGTCGCGGACGGGCAGCTTCGAACGCCGCTACACCCTCACCTCCCGGGTCCTGCCGTCCACCGCAGCGGCCGCGGCCGCCTCCGGGAGACCGGCAATCCCAGGACCGGAGAGCGGGAAACCGGTAAGCATGCAACCGGAGGGCGCGGGACCGGAAAACAGCGAGCAGGGCGGCGGCCGGCCCGACGCCGGTGCGGCGATGCTCCGCCTGATCGACGCCGCGGCGCAGGCCCACGGGATCGGAACCCTGCGCTGCTTCGCCGACTACTTCCGCACCCCGCAGCGGGCCGCCGCGGAGGCGCTCGCCGAACTCGTCGACGCCGGACGATTGGAACCGGTGACCGTCGCCGGATGGGACCGGCCGGTATACCGGCACGTCGAAGCGCGGCTGCCCCGCACCGCCACCGGCCGTGCACTGCTGAGCCCGTTCGACTCCCTGGTTTTCGAACGGCGGCGGCTCGAGGAACTCTTCGGCTTCCACTACCGGCTGGAGATCTATACGCCGGAGCCCAAGCGCCGCTTCGGCTACTACGTCCTGCCCTTCCTGCTCCGCGACGGCATCGTCGCCCGCGTCGACCTCAAAGCGGACCGTGCCGGCGGCAGCCTGCTGGTCCGCGGCACTTTCGCGGAACCGGACGCGCCGGGTGACACCGCCGTCGAACTCGCGGCAGAACTGCAGCTCATGGCAGAGTGGTTGGAGCTGGACCGGATTATCGTGGCCCCCGTGGGCGATCTGGCGCCGGCGCTCGCACAGGCGGTGGCTGGCCTGCATCCGCTTTGAGGGAACAGGCGCGGTCAGCGCTGTGTCCCTCCCGTAGACTAAACACGCCGGAATTCGGCAGCTTGAGACTGGGAGCAATTTCACGTGGCATCACTGATCGAAAAACTTCTCCGCACGGGTGACAAAAAGACCCTGCGGCAACTTCGGAACTACGCCGACTCCATCAATGCCCTGGAAAGCTCCTTCCAGACCTTCACCGACGCCGAGCTGCGCGAAGAGACCGACCGGCTGCGGGCCCGGCACGCCGACGGCGAGAAGCTCGACGACCTGCTGCCCGAGGCCTTCGCCGCCGTCCGCGAGGCCTCCTCACGCACCCTCGGCATGCGCCACTTCGACGTCCAGCTGATGGGCGGCGCCGCCCTGCACCTGGGTAACATCGCCGAAATGAAGACCGGTGAAGGCAAGACCCTGGTGGCCACCGCTCCGGCCTACCTGAACGCCCTCGCCGGCAAGGGCGTCCACGTGGTCACGGTCAACGACTACCTCGCCGAGTACCAGTCCGACCTGATGGGCCGCGTGTATCGCTTCCTCGGCCTGACCAGCGGCTGCATCCTGGCCAACCAGGACCCCGCCCACCGCCGCGAGCAGTACGCCGCGGACATCACCTACGGCACGAACAATGAATTCGGCTTCGACTACCTGCGCGACAACATGGCCTGGGACAAGTCCGAGCTGGTCCAGCGCGGCCACAACTTCGCGATCGTCGATGAGGTGGACTCCATCCTCATCGACGAGGCCCGTACCCCGCTGATCATCTCCGGCCCCGCCCAGGGCGACACGAACCGCTGGTACAGCGAGTTCGCCAAGGTGGTCCTGCGCCTCCAGCCCGACACCGACTACGAGGTCGACGAGAAAAAGCGCACCGTCGGTGTCCTCGAGGCCGGCATCGAAAAGGTCGAGGACTACCTCGGCATCCACAACCTCTACGAGTCCGCCAACACCCCGCTGATCGGCTTCCTGAACAACGCCATCAAGGCCAAGGAACTGTTCAAGCGCGACAAGGACTAC
The DNA here is from genome assembly GCF_044628475.1 of Arthrobacter sp. BPSS-3. Lineage (NCBI taxonomy): Bacteria > Bacillati > Actinomycetota > Actinomycetes > Micrococcales > Micrococcaceae > Arthrobacter > Arthrobacter sp. BPSS-3. The sequence goes on along the minus strand of NZ_JBIMMV010000010.1, from coordinate 38,851 downwards.
GTCATCCTCGACGGCGAGGTCCTCATCGTCGACGAGCACACCGGCCGTATCCTCGCCGGCCGCCGCTACAACGAGGGCATGCACCAGGCGATCGAGGCCAAGGAAGGCGTCGAGATCAAGGCCGAGAACCAGACTCTCGCCACGGTCACGCTCCAGAACTACTTCCGCATGTACGACAAGCTCGCGGGCATGACCGGTACCGCCGAGACCGAAGCCGCCGAGTTCATGAGCACCTACAAGCTCGGCGTCGTCGCCATCCCGACCAACCGGGACATGCAGCGCATCGACCAGCCGGACCTCGTCTACAAGAACGAGACAGTGAAGTTCGACGCCGTCGTCAAGGACATCGCCGAGCGGCACGAGAAGGGCCAGCCGGTCCTGGTCGGCACCACCAGCGTCGAGAAGAGCGAATACCTCTCCCGCCTCCTGGCCAAGGAGGGCGTCCGGCACGAGGTCCTCAACGCCAAGAACCACGCCCGTGAGGCCTCGATCGTCGCGCAGGCCGGCCGCAAGGGCGCCGTTACTGTGGCTACCAACATGGCCGGCCGCGGCACCGACATCATGCTCGGCGGTAACGCCGAGTTCACCGCCGTCGCCGAGCTCGCCAAGCGCGGTCTTGACCCGCAGGAGAACTCGGAGGAGTACGAGGCTGCCTGGCCCGCCGCCCTCGAGGCCGCCAAGCAGTCCGTCAAGGACGAGCACGAGGAGGTCCTGAACCTGGGAGGCCTCTACGTGCTGGGCACCGAGCGGCACGAATCCCGCCGCATCGACAACCAGCTCCGCGGCCGCTCCGGCCGCCAGGGCGACCCGGGCGAGTCCCGCTTCTACCTGTCGCTGACCGATGACCTGATGCGGCTCTTCAACTCCGGCGCCGCCGAGCGCCTGATGAGCAGCTCCGTTCCGGACGACGTCGCCCTTGAGTCGAAGCTCGTCTCCCGCGCCATCGCCTCCGCCCAGGGCCAGGTGGAAGGCCGCAACGCCGAGCAGCGCAAGAACGTCCTCAAGTACGACGACGTCCTGAACCGCCAGCGCGAGGCCATCTACGGCGACCGCCGCCGCATCCTCGAGGGCGATGACCTGCACGAGAAGGTCCAGTACTTCATCGAGGACACCATCAACGCGTTCATCGACGCCGCCACGGCCGAAGGCACCGGCGACGACTGGGACTTCAACCTGCTCTGGTCCAACCTCAAGACCCTGTACCCGGTTAGCTTCACGCCCCGCGACGTCATTGACGAGGCCGGCGGGAAGTCCCGGATCACGGTCGAATTCCTCAAGGAGGAGATCCTCTCCGACGCGCGCCTGGTCTACCAGGCCCGCGAGGAGCAGATCGGTTCCGAGAGCATGCGCGAACTCGAGCGCCGCGTGGTCCTCTCGGTGATCGGCCGCAAGTGGCAGGAACACCTCTACGAGATGGACTACCTCAAGGAGGGCATCGGCCTGCGGGCGATGGCCCAGCGTGACCCGCTCGTGGAGTACCAGCGCGAGGGCTTCACCATGTTCCAGGCCATGATGGAGGCCATCCGCGAGGAGAGCGTCGGCTTCCTCTACAACCTCGAGGTCGAGGTCACCCCGGCCCAGGACGTGGTGGTTGCCGACGAGTCGGGCCAGCACACCGAACACCAGGAACCGCACATCCACGCCGCCGGTCTGGAGGCTCCGGAGAAGCCGGCGCAGCTGCAGTACACGGCTCCGAGCGAGGACGGCACGGCTCAGACCCGCGTCGAGGCCAAGTCCTCCGGGCGCTCCGGCAACCCGGCGAAGGCTGCGGCCCAGGAGTCCCCGCGCCGCGCCAGCAAGAAGAAGCGCCGCTAGGCAACGGGTCCAGCCACCTGCACCGCGGGTCCGGAACGCAATGTTCCGGACCCGCGGTGTTTTTTGTGCCGTCAGCCTGGGCTCCGGGTTCAGCCGATTTCGAGTACGGTGACCCGCCAGACGAGTCTGCTCCGCTCCAGCCGCAAGGCCACCGCCCGGACCCGGAGTTCGTCGGACACCACGGCGCTGGCCTCGTAGACATCCTCGGAGATCCGGCAGGCATGGACCGACCGCACGCACGGGTTGCGGTGCAGGCGACCCGCCGTCGGCGACGTACCGGAAGCGACCCGGCGGGTCAGGGCGGCGCGGTGCTGCAAAGCGGTCAGACACCGTTCATCCAACCGCCGGGCGAGCTGCTGCGCCGGCCGGGTTCCGGCCAGGACTTCGATGGCCGCCTGCACCGTCGAGCGGCAGAGCGCCTCGATGTCACGGTCCGGGTCGACCGGGCGAAGGGCAGCGGGGGACTGCAGGGCGGCGTAACCGGGACGGGGTTCAGCGAGCGGGCTCATGGGGTTCCTTCTGCGGAGGGTGAGCTGGATGAAAGCGCGGGCGGGATGACCAACACCTGGCCCGGCCGAAGCAGCCCGGGGTCGGGGCCGATGACGGATCGGTTGGTCCGGTAAAGCTCCGGCCATGCAGTTGCGATGTGGACGTCGGAGGCCAGCGGCCCAAGCTCCGCGGCGCAGAGACTCCACAGCGAGTCCCCGGCTCTGACCGTCACCTGCCGTCCGCCCGCGTCCGGCTGATCCGGCCGCAGCTGTGGCTGGACCAGGGCGCCCGGCGGAGCGGGGACAGGGGAGGGCAGCCACCGTGGGTCCGGCCGGGGTGGCGACGGGGCACGTGGGCCGACCGTTGCGGTGTTTCCTTGCGGCGCCCAGGCGGCCGTCACGGCCGCCGGCAGGGAAGTGCCGGTGCCCCCGACGTCGGGGACGGTGGCCGCCCGGGCCAGGGGAGCCGTGACCAGCTGAAGACCGATGGCGGCCAGGGCCAGCCGGCGCATGAACACCGGGCTGAATTTCCCCGTGGCGGCGGCAGCCCGGGCGCGGCCGCTGCGCTCCAGCAACGCCGAGCTAAAGGCGATGAGAAACGAGAGCACCCACCAGACGACCACGATCAGCCCGGCCGTGGTGGCCGCGACGCCCAGGCTGGTGTCGAAACCCACGGCCTGCCTGCGTACCGCGGCGGTCCGCAGGTGGGCGGCCAGGATCATTCCCGACCCCGTGAGCAGCCCACCTGAGAGCAGGATGAGCGCCGCCACCACTGCATCGCCGGAGCGGCCGCTGGAAATGCCGGCTGGTGGATGCTGCCGAATCGTCATCCCGGCCTCCCAGGGATCTAAGCGAATTATCTATTGTTTGATGCTTTTTGATGTCATTTGATGCACTTTTCACAGTTTGACCCCGTATGCGATCGGGTGTCTAGGGCTAGCGACGGGTTGTGCATAACCTGCCGATACCGCCCGGAGGCGGGCGAATGCACGCGAAGACAGCCCATTGACCCTGTCCGGAGGACGTGCCTACGCTGGCCCGCATGCGGTGGGACGCCCTTTTCTCGGACCTCGAAGCGCAACTCGCCGCCGAACGACGGCTCGATTTAGACGCCGAGGTGGACGAACGCGCCCGGATCGACGCCACCGGCGTGGAACTGGCCGACCGGCTTCGCGGCACGGCGGGTCAGGAGATCGCGGTCCACCTCACAACGGGTGACATCTGCGAAGGGCGGCTCGAGCATGTGGGCCTGGGCTGGCTGGTGCTGGCGTCGGGCTGGCAGCAAGTGCTGATTCCGCACGCTGCCGCCATCCGCTTCACCGGGCTGGCGCTCCAGGCGGTTCCGGCGGGGCCGCCGTCGGGCCGCCTTGGCCTGGCGAGTGCACTGCGGGAACTGGCCAGGGATCGATCGCGGCTCACCGTTCAGCTGATCGGAGCGGCGGGCTGCCCGGCCTTGCATGGGGTTATCGACCGGGTGGGAAGGGATTTCCTGGACCTGGCGGAGACGGAACCCGGTGAAGAACGCCGCGCCGCCAATGTCCGGGCCGTGTCAACGGTGCCGTTCGGCGCCCTCGCGGCCATCCGGTCGGGGCGCGGAGGGACCTAAGTCGACGGGATCAGGAGCCTTTGGCCTTGGCTTCCTCGATCATCCGGCTGGCCTCGGCGTACCGCTCCTGGATGTATTGCTCCAGCATGGCTTCCTCCACCCGCCACTGCCCGCGGCCGCCGACCTGGATGGCCTTGAGCTGACCGCTCCGCACCAGCGCATAGGCGGCGGGGGAGTTGATCTGCAGCTGTTCGGCGACATCCGCGAGGGTGAGGAATCGGGGCATGCTCCCATTTTGCCACCGGGCGTCGACATTGACGCGGTTATCCACACTTTGCAGTTCCCTGGTTCCCGGTCTTCCCGCAGGGCCCACAATTCGTGACAATGGGGAAACCGGCGCCGGCGGCGCGGACGCACAGATGGGGGAACTGCGCATGGCAGTGACAGAGGGCGGCGGGGCCAGGCTGAAGAAGCCGTCGTGGAAAGACCCGAGGCTGCTGGTCGGCGTCCTGCTCGTGCTGGCGTCAACGGCCGGGGTCGTGTCGTTGGTCGCTGCCGCGGACCGGACCACCGAGGCCTTCGCGGCCAGTGAGCCGATCGCCGTCGGGGAGAAACTGACCCCCGAGAAGCTGCACCGGGTCAACGTCCGCCTCGGAGACGTCGAGGGGAATTACCTGACCCCCGAGGAGGGACTCTCCGAGGGCCTGGTCGCCATACAGCGGATCGGCAAGGACCAGCTGTTGCCGCGGGAGAGCTTCGGCCAGCCCGATGCCCTGGCCCGCAAACCCGTGGCCGTTACCGTGGACGAGGCCCTGCCGCCGCAGGCCGTGGCCGGCTCCCGCGTCGACGTGTGGGTCGCCCTGCCGGACAACGGTAACGGCTTCAGCGAACCCGCCCTGCTGCTCCGCGGGGCCGAGATCGCGCAACTGACCCCGGGCAGCAACGCCCTCGGCGCGCAGCGCTCCACCGTCGTCATGGTGCTGGTCCCTGACGGCCAGATGCCCAGGCTGCTGGGCGCCCAGGCCAACAAGGCCAGGATTTCGGTGGTGTGGAATCCGGGCGGATCCGGCCAATGAGCATTCCCGTCGTCACGGTGGGGCAGGGCACCGAAACCCTGGTCGGCAGCCTGGAGCGGCTCCACGGCCCCGTCTCGGTGGTCCGGCGCTGCGAGGAACTGGCCGAACTCCTTGCCGCCTGCCAGAGCGGCCTGGCCCGGGCCGCCGTCGTCGCCGGGGAGGCGGGGGAGCTCACAGCCTCGCTGGTGGACCGGCTCTCCGCCGTCGGGGTGGCCGTCGTCGCCCTGACCGACAGCCCGGACGAGGCGGCGCGGCTGCGTGGCATCGGCGTGACGGCGCGTCCCGCCGATGTGGCGGCCGAAGAACTGGCGGCGGTCATCGCCGCCGCGGTGGCAGGGCTCTCCGCGGCCGCGCCGGAGGCCGGCAGTGACGCCTTTACCGGCGCCGCCGCGCCGCGTACCCCAGGGCAGGTGCCAGGTTCCGACGGCGGGGAGCCCTCCGGGACGCAGCCGGCCACGGGAGAGATCATCGCAGTCTGGGGGCCGGCGGGGGCACCCGGGAGGACCACGCTCGCGGTCAACATGGCAGGCGAACTGGCGGCGGACGGCCGGTCGGTCCTGCTGGTCGATGCCGACAGCTACGGGGCCAGCGTCGCCGCGGCGCTGGGCCTGCTCGACGAGGCGGCCGGTCTGGCCCAGGCGTGCCGTCTCGCGGACCAGGGTTCCCTCGATGCGGATGCCCTCCTCCGTCTGGCCCTGCCGGTGGCCACGAAGGCGGGCAGCTTCCGGGTCCTCACCGGAATCACCCGTGCGGACCGCTGGACCGAACTCCGCGCCGCGGCCCTGGCCCTGGTGTATCGCCGCGCGCGCGAGATCGCCGATGTCACCGTCATCGACACCGGGTTCTGCCTCGAGGCCGACGAGGAGCTGAGTTTCGACTCGATGGCACCGCGCCGCAACGCCGCCACCCTGCGCAGCCTGCAGCTGGCCGACACCGTCTACGCCGTCGGCTCCGCAGACCCCGTCGGTGTTCCGAGGCTGGTCCGCGGCCTGGCGGAGCTCTCGGCCGCCGTACCCGAGGCGCTGCCGCGGGTCATCCTCAACAAGGTCCGCCCCGCCGCCGTCGGGCGGGCGCCGGAGCGGCAACTGAAGGAGGCGTGGGCCCGCTACGGGCCGGCGGCGCCGATCAGCGCCTTCCTGCCCTCCGACGCCGCGGCGTGCGACGCCGCCCTGCTGGCCGGCTCGCTGTTGCACGAAACGGCCCCCGACTCGCCTCTCCGCAGGGCCATCGCGCACTTGGTTTGTGCACCTGCCCAGCAAAAAACGAAAAGCTCTGTCTTTTCTTCCACAGCAAGCCGGTGGGCTAAAGACTAGGCTCCTGATGAGGGCTGCAACGGTGCGGCCGCGAACTTTCTTAGTGGAGGCGTTTGTCGATGTCGTCTGGGTCCAGCGTGGAGGATCAACCCGTTTCGATCGGAGCCGATGAGAGGTTCTTCGCGGACTACTATGAGCACCTCGCCGAGGAGGATGCCAAGGGCTACGGCCAGGAAACGCTCTCGGCCCGCGCGCAGGCCCACCTGCGGACCGCCGGCGCCCGGCAGCCCGGCCACGCCAACATCGAGATCATCGATGAGGCGGATGCCAGCGTCGTCTACATCGTCACCGACGACATGCCCTTCCTCGTCGACTCGGTCAACGCCGAACTGGTCCGGCAGAAGTCCCCGATCCACCTGGTGATGCACCCGCTCTTCGTCGTCACCCGCAACCGGGAAACCGGACGGCTGGTCAAGGTGGCACGGGTCCCCTCCCACCTCGGCATCTCCAGCGGCGACACGGCCGCGATGCCCAACCTCTCGCACCTCATCGCCGAGGGCGACAACGCCTCCCACATGGAATCCTGGATCGCCGTCGAAATCGACCGCGTCGACGACGCCCGCCGGGCGGAACTGATTGAGGGCCTGAACCGGGTGCTCGGCGACGTGCGCGCCGCCGTCGAGGACTGGCCGAAGATGCGCAACAAGGCCCACGAGGTCTCCGACGGCCTCGAAAAGGTCACCAACGCCGCCGACGTGGCCGGCTTGCGGCAGGCGCAGGAACTCCTGCGCTGGCTCGACGACGGCAACTTCACCTTCCTGGGCTACCGCGAATACGACCTGCGGAACGAATCCGGCGAGGACGTCCTCGAACTGCGCGAGGAGAGCGGCCTCGGGCTGCTGCGCGACAGCAGCGACACCCGCCACCAGATCCAGCACCTGACCGAAACCGGCCGCAAAAAGGCCCGCGAGAAGAGCGCCCTGGTCATCACCAAGGCGAACTCCCGCTCCACCGTGCACCGGTCGGCCTACCTGGACTACATCGGCGTCAAGAGCTTCGACGCCGCCGGCAACGTCGACGGCGAACGCCGCTTCATCGGCCTGTTCGCCACCACCGCCTACGCGGGTTCCGTCCGCGACATCCCGGTGGTGCGGGAAAAGGTCGACGCCGTCCTGCGCGACGCCGGCTTCCCGCCGGACTCGCACTCCGGCAAGGATCTGCTCGGCATCCTCGAGACCTACCCGCGCGACGAGCTCTTCCAGATCGAGATCCCGGACCTCGCCGCCATCGCCACCGGCATCCAGCGGCTGCAGGAACGCCGCCGGACGCGGTTGTTCCTCCGCCCGGACGTGTACGGCCGCTTCATGTCGGCGCTGGTCTACCTGCCCCGCGACCGGTACACCACCAACGTCCGCCTGCGGATCGAGAAGGAACTGCGCGAGACCTTCGACGCCGTCTCCATCGACTATGAGGCCCGGATGACCGAATCCGCGCTGGCGCGGTTGTTCTTCCGGATCCGGCTCCCCAAGGACGCCGACACCACCAACGTGAACACCGAGGAACTGGAGAAGCGGCTGGTGCTCGCAGCACGGTCCTGGAGCGAAGGTATCTCCGAGGTCCTCCGCGCCCGGGCAGAGGCCGACGGCGACAACGGTTCCAAGGAACTCGCCACGGTCTGGGCCGAGGCCTTCCCGGCCAGTTACCGGGTCGACTACGAGGTCGAGGACGCGCTCGAGGACATCGCCCGGTTCGAGAAGTACGGTGCCGCCGCCGAACGCGAGGGCGGCCACGCCGCTGAGCAGCCCGGCGTCCACGTGTACCTGCCCGAGGGCGCCGGAGCAATCCTGGAGGAAGACGCCCGCGTCAAGCTGTACATGCTCGAGCCCAAGAGCCTCAGCCAGATCCTGCCGTTCTTCCACAACCTCGGCCTCGAGGTCCTGGACGAGCGACCCTTCGAAATCGAGACCGCGGACCACCGCGACTTCTTCCTCTACGACCTCGGCCTGAAGTACCCGGCCGGCGTCGACCCGGTGACGACCGGCACCCTGCTCGCGGAATCCTTCGGCGCCGCCGTCTCCGGCGCCGTCGAATCGGACAGCTTCGACCGGCTTGTGCTCCGCGAGGGAATGCACCCCCGCCAGGTCGTGGTACTCCGCGCCTACGCCAAGTACATGCGCCAGATGGGCAACACCAACTCCTTCGAGTTCATGGCCGACACCCTCCTGGCCAACCCGGAGGTCGCCCGCGGCCTGAACGCCCTCTTCGCCGCCAGGTTCGATCCGGCCGTAAACGACGGCGACCGTGAGGCCCGGCAGGCCGAGGTCCGCGCCGCGCTCGACACGGCGATCGAACAGGTCGCCACCCTCGACGCCGACCGCGTGCTCCGCACCTTCACCAACCTGATCCAGGCCACGCTGCGGACCAACTTCTACCAAAACAAGACCCACGTCAGCTTCAAGCTCGACCCGGCCGGGATCGACGGACTGCCGTTCCCGCGCCCGATGTTCGAGATCTGGGTGTACTCACCCCGCGTCGAGGGCGTCCACCTGCGGTTCGGCAAGGTCGCCCGCGGCGGCCTGCGCTGGTCCGACCGCCGCGAGGACTTCCGCACCGAGATCCTGGGCCTGGTCAAGGCGCAGACGGTCAAGAACGCCGTCATCGTGCCCACCGGCGCCAAGGGAGGCTTCTACGCCAAGCAGCTCCCGGATCCGGCCGCCGACCGTGGCGCCTGGATGGCCGAAGGGATCGAGAGTTACAAGACGTTCATCCGCGGCCTGCTCGACATCACCGACAACGTCGTGACCACCCCCGAGGGAGAGGCCCTCGTGCCGCCAGCCGACGTCGTCCGGCACGACGGCGACGACTCCTACCTTGTCGTCGCGGCGGACAAGGGCACCGCGTCCTTCTCCGACATCGCCAACGGCCTCGCCGCCGAGTATGGCTTCTGGCTCGGCGACGCCTTCGCCTCCGGCGGCTCTGTGGGCTATGACCACAAGGCCATGGGCATTACAGCCCGCGGCGCCTGGGAGTCGGTCAAGCGCCACTTCAGCGAGCTGGATCTCGACACCCAGTCCGAGCCGTTCACCGTCGTCGGCGTCGGCGACATGTCCGGCGATGTCTTCGGCAACGGCATGCTGCTCTCGAAGCATATTCGGCTGCTCGCCGCGTTTGACCACCGGCACATCTTCCTCGACCCGAACCCCGACGAGACATCATCCTTCGAGGAACGGCAGCGGCTCTTCGACCTGCCCCGCTCCTCCTGGGACGACTACAACAAGTCGCTGATCAGCGAGGGCGGCGGGGTCTACCCGCGCCAGGCCAAGTCCATCCCCGTCTCCCCGCAGGTCCGCGCGGCCCTGGGGCTGCCGGACGGCACCACCCGGCTCAGCCCGCCGGAACTGCTCCGGGCCATCCTGCTGGCGCCCGCCGACCTGCTCTACAACGGCGGCATCGGCACCTACGTCAAGGCCAGCACCGAAACCAACGCCGAAGTCGGCGACAAGGCCAACGACTCCATCCGGGTTGACGGCCGCGAGCTGCGCGTGAAGGTGGTCGGCGAGGGCGGCAACCTGGGCATGACACAGCGCGGCCGGATCGAGGCGGCCCTGCAGGGCGTCATCCTGAACACCGATGCGATCGACAACTCCGCAGGCGTTGACTGCTCCGACCACGAGGTCAACATCAAGATCTTCGTCGACCGGATGGTGGCCGCGGGCAAGCTCGACCCGGAAGAGCGGGCCGAGTTCCTCGGCTCGATGACCGACGAGGTCGGCCGCCTGGTGCTCGAGGACAACATCGACCAGAACATCCTGCTGCTCAACGACCGGATGCGCGTGGCCGAATGGAGCCCCAGCTACGAGCGGCTGATGGACTGGCTGGAGAAGTCGGCGGACCTGAAGCGTGACCTGGAGGCCCTGCCCACCACCGCCACGCTGCGCGAACGCCTGGACCAGGGCCAGGGCCTGACCTCCCCGGAACTTTCCGTGCTGGCCGCCTACGCCAAGATCGAGCTCGCCACGGCACTGCGGGAGAGCAACCTCGCCGAGGACCCGTGGTTCCGCCGGACGCTGCGTTCCTACTTCCCGAAGCAGCTGCGCGAACGGTTCGACGCCGAGCTGGACACCCACCCGCTGCGCCGGGAGATCATCGCGACCGTCGTCGCCAACGACATGATCAACATGGGCGGCATCACCTTTGCGTTCCGGGCCATGGAGGAAACCTCGGCCACGGAAGCAGCGGTCGCCAAGGCGTTCGTGGCCCTCCGGGAGGTCTACGAACTCGACGTCATGGTCGGCGAGCTCAACGAACTGCCGGCGTCGTTCCCGACCGAACACTGGAGCACCGTCCACCTGGACATCCGCCGGCTCCTGGACCGGGCCGTGCGCTGGGTCCTCAGCCAGGGCAACGCGGCGCGGCCGATCGAGGAGATCGTCGCCGACTTCAAGCCGCTGCTGGACCCGATGCGTGCCCGCCTGCTGGAGTACCTGCGCGGCGGTGACCGCGAGCGGGTGCAGCAGTGGCTGGAGAAGGCCCGCGGCTGGGAGCTTCCGGAGGACCTGGCGCACCGCTGGGCGGAGCTGTTCGAGAGCTTCGTGCTGCTGGACATCGCCAAGATCGTGCACGCCAGCCCGGAACCGGTGGAGAACATCGCGCACGTGTACTACACGGTCTTCGACCGGTTCCACGCCGACTCCCTGCTCGAGCGGATCACCAAGCTGCCGCGCAAGGACCGCTGGCAGGCGCTGGCCCGTGCGGCCCTCCGCGACGACCTCTACTCGACGGTGTCGGACATGACGACCGCGGTCCTAGAGGCGACGCCGGCCGAGATGCCAGCCGAGGAACGCCTGGTGGCGTGGGAGAGCAAGAACGTCGAGCAACTCGAGCGTGCCAAGAGCATGTTTGACGAGGTCAACGCGCTCGAGGCCGATGACATGGCGTCGCTGTCGGTAGCATTGAGGCTCTTGAGGTCAATCGTTCGACGCTAGGATCCTGCCGGTCCCCGCGTCGCAAATGGAGGTGCTGTGGCAATCTTTACCGACCCCATCAGGGAACACGCTGATTTCGGGCCGGGGGACGCCGAGTGGCTTCATCTGCTCGTGGGGGACTGGCAGATGGTCGCCGACCTGGCCTTCGCCGACCTGGCGCTGTGGTTCCCACACCCCGAACTGGGGTACGTGGCGCTGGCGCACGTGCGGCCCTCCACCTCGCACACGGTGTTCCACACCGACTTCGTGGGGGAGGGCATCCGCTCGGACCTGAAACGCCTGGTCGACAAGGCATGGGAAAGCCGCGTCATTGAGCGCTCCAATGAGACCAATTGGAGCAGCGACATGGCGATGCGGGTGGAGGCCGTGCCGATGGTGCGCAACGGCCGGACGCTCGCGGTGGTCACCTCGCACATGGACTTGTCCAGCTCGCGGATGCCGTCCCGGCTCGAGTTGACCTACCGGCAGTGCGCCTACGACCTGCTGCGGATGGGCACGCTCGGCCTCTGGCCGGACTTCGCCTCGCCAACCGGATCCCGGCGCGGTGCGCCGCGAGTCGGCGACGGCCTGATCCGGCTGGATGCCGAGGGGATCGTGCAGTACGCCAGCCCCAACGGGGTCTCGGCGTTCCGCCGGCTCGGCGACGGGGAATCCCTGGAGGGACGTTCCCTGGCCGAGGTCACCGCCGGGCTGCTCAAAGATCGTCGGATGGTGGACGAGACGCTGCCGCTCGTGGTCACCGGCCGGATGCCGTGGCGGAGCGAAATCGAATCGCGCGGCGTCAGCCTGTCCCTGCGTGCGATCCCGCTGCGGGATGAGCAGCAGCGGTTCGGCGCCCTGGTGCTCTGCCGCGACGTGTCCGAGCTTCGCCGGCGGGAAATGGAGCTCGTCACCAAGGACGCCACCATCCGCGAGATCCACCACAGGGTGAAGAACAACCTGCAGACGGTGGCGGCGCTGCTGCGGATGCAGTCGCGCCGGATGGTCAGCGACGAGGCCAAGCAGGGCCTGGAACAGGCGATGCGGCGGGTGGCCACAATTGCCCTGGTGCACGAGACGCTGTCGCAGGGCCTGACCCAGAGCGTGGACTTCGACGAGCTCATCGGGCGGCAGTTCCGGCTTTCCGCAGAGGTCGCGTCGCCGTCCCAGCAGGTGAGCACCCAGCGCTCCGGCATGTTCGGCGAGCTGCCGAGTGACTTCGCGACCCCGCTGGCCCTTGTCATCAACGAACTGGTCACCAACGCCGTCGAGCACGGGCTCGAGGGACGGGCCGGGACGGTATGGCTGCTCGCGGACCGCTCGGAGAGCGAGGACGGCGATGAGCTGCTGACCGTGACGGTGGCGGACGACGGCGTCGGGCTGCCTGCGGGGTCCTACACCGAGGGGCTGGGACTGCAGATTGTCCGTACCCTCGTGACGTCCGAGCTGGGCGGCAGCATCCAGTGGAAACCGCGCGAGGGCGGGGGCACGGCCGTGCAGGTGGTGCTGAGCCTGGCCTCGCGGTGATTCTTAGCTGATAACGACAGAAGCCCCGGACCCTTCGGTCCGGGGCTTCCGTTGTGCTTTTGTGCGCCGGGGGAGCCCGGCGTCCGAGCTAGGAGGCGCGGCGGGCGCGGGCGGCGCGGCGCTTGAGGGCCCGGCGCTCGTCCTCGCTCATGCCGCCCCAGACGCCGGCGTCCTGGCCGGACTCCAAGGCCCACTGCAGGCAGGTGTCCACGACGGGGCAGCGGCGGCAGACGCTCTTGGCTTCCTCAATCTGCAGGAGGGCAGGTCCGGTGTTTCCTACCGGGAAGAACAGCTCCGGGTCCTTGTCGAGGCACGCTGCGCGGTTACGCCAATCCATGCTGATCAGTAACTCCATTCCTGGGAATTCGTTCGGCCTCTTGTGAAATTATTCACTAGAGGCTTCATAAGAAAGGGGCCCAGTGGGCCCCCTCGGTCATCTGGATTAAGCGTGTCATGTTAACGCTGCGTAAACAAGGGGTTTTAGCGGTCCATATGCCGCCGATTCGTGAGCGATGCATCACATGCATCGGCGGTCCCCCAAGTGTTTTTGACTATGTCGGGTATGGTGCCAGTGTGTCAAGACCCGCAGAGAATCCCCAGGGCCCGGTTGAGCCCGACAACACTGGCGGTTCGCCCGCCGGCGCACCGGACCCGGCCCGGCCTTCCCGTCCCGCCGGCATCGTCGTGATTTCGGCCGTTGCTGCCCTCGAGGCAGCGGCCCTCCTGGTGGCGGCCGGCTGGTATGCGCTGCAGTTGCTGACCGGAGCGCCGGTGCTTTCCTTCTGGGGTGCGGTCTTCACCCTCGGCTTGTTGCTGGCCTTCTCGGCCTGGCTGTTCGCGGTGGGCCACTTCCTATTCCGCGGCTACCGTTGGCCGCGCGCGGGCGCGCTGGTGGCCCAGCTGTTTGCGCTCACGATCGGGTTCCCCACGCTGATGGGCGGGTACCCGCTGGCCGGGCTTGCGATGCTGGTGCCGGCCGCCGTCGCGATCGTGCTGTTGTTCGACAAACGCGTCATCGCCTACGCCTCACGGGTCGGTGGGTCCCCGCCGGCCCTGTAGGCACCACTCCCGGGTTCGTCGCGGGGGCGTCATCCCCGTTCGCCTGATCCGGGCTTCATCCCTGCCCCTCCTCCGGCGTTACCTCGGGGGCATTTCCTTTGGCATCTTTCCTGGACAGCGCTGATGGCTCCGGAACGGCGAGCTGAACCCACGTCGCCGTACCGTCGCCGATGAGGACCGCCCGTCCGGCGGGCTGATGCGACTCGGGGTCGAACCGTATACCGAAGAGGTCGCCGTCCATCTGGCTGCGGGGCCGAAGCAGGACGCCCTTGCCGTAAACGCGGGCCTGCAGCGCCAGTGGCACCCGTTGCTGCAGGAGGGGACCGTAGCTTGCGGTGAAAATCACCCGCCAACCCCGGCCGTTGAGGTCCCGCAGCGCGGCGTTGACCTCCGAGGTGGAGAGGTCGAGGTCGTCGGCGAGCGCCACCGCCTGCCGGTCCAACGTTCCCGCTTCGGCTTCTCGACAGATGCCCGTCCAGTAGTCCTGCGGAGTTTGCTTGTCCGGCTTCAGCCAGCTCATCGAGGGGTTGAGAGTGACCAGGGTTACCATGAGCATGCTTTTGCCCGTCCCGGGTGCCCCCAACACGGCGGCGACACCGGAGGAAGGCAGCGTGATGCCCACGGGCGCCGGTTCGTCGCCTGCGAGGCCGATCCAGAATCGGCCATCGTCCCTGCCGTTTCTCTCCGTCGGGCCCACCTCCGTCGCGTTCGTGAAAAGGAGGGAAGCCACGTCCCGCACCGTGACACGGTCGGGGAGTGCCTCCACTCGGAAGGGAAGGGCCCGCCGAGCTTCAGTGTCGACGAGGTCACCGGTTATTGCCGGTCCGGCCCACGACGGCGGTTCGAAGAGTTGAACCACCCGGAGCGTGTCGCCGTCTGTGGCGTCGTCGGCCGGACCGTCGTCGTAATCGCTTCCGGTCGATCCCCGGTAGCGCGTCTGTCCCGTCACAACCCCGTCGTCTCGATCCTTAGGTGCCGTGAAGTCCGGCACGGGACGCTCGGCATCGGGACGCGAGCTTGCCGCGAACGGCCCGGAGAGGACGACCCGGCCCGGGATAGCCGGAACTTTCGGTAGGGCCGGCCAGAGCAGGCGACCCTCCGGGGTCGCGGTGGAGGGGAAGTAGATCCGGTTGGGCAGCGACCCGAAGAACCTGGCGGTCACCAGCTCCCGCTCCCCGGTGACGCTGACGGTGATCCCTGCTCCGGGTCCGCCCCGGATCAGGTCCTGAAAGAGGTCCTCGGCCCATGAGTACGGGCCTGAACGAAACGCAGATACCCAGGTTCCCCAGCCGTGGACGACCAACAACAACGCCGCGGTCGGAGCGGACGATGCAGCGAGCCGGCGGCCCATTTCCTCGCTCAACCTGGCCAGGAGTCGGGCGGCGCGTCGCGTTTCCCCGGGTCCCACGACTGCTCCCGCCAGCGGGTGGCTGGCCGCGCTTGCCAGGGTACCGTCGGCGTCGAGGATGTATGCGGGCATGATTGCATCCGCAGCCCACTGGGCAAGCAGCAGCCTCAGGCCTGCGGAGAGCGTGCCCCGCCCTTGGGTAGGTCCGCCAATCAAGGCCAGATGCCCGTCATCAGGAGGTGACCATCCGACGGTGCTCTGACTCTGCTGCTCAGGCAGGTCGGCGATTCCCAAACGGAAGCCAGACCCCCGAGTCGGGCCCGGATCACCGGAGGAGCGACTGAGGGACGCCGGACCCGGGAAGGAAACGTTTGTCGGCAGGGGTGGCGCGATGGGCCGGTGCGGAGGTTCGCCGCCGTCGTCCAGCCACAGTATGCGCGTCAGTTCGATAAAAGATGCTGCAACGTCAGCCGTATCAACCGGTGCTCCGTCGCCATGGGCTTCCGGCAGCGGGCGAGCAATAAGGAACTCTTCGGCGGTCATCACGGTGACGTGGCCCGCCTCGGTGTCGTGCGCCGTCCCGCCGAGGGTTGCCGTCTGGAACTCTTCGGGCGCCGCATTGCCCCGAATGAGATAAGCCCGGCCGGGAACATCGGCGGGGATGGCCGCGGCCAGTTTCACACTCATGACGTCCAGCGACTCGGCCTCCGACTGGACCCGCAGGACGACAGAACTGGTGACGTTGGCGCGGATGTCTGCGTTGAGCGCTCCCTGGGGACGCTGGGTGGCCATGACGAGGTGGATGCCCAGGGAGCGGCCGATGGCGGCGATGCGCATGAGTTCGGACAGTGCGGCCGGTGCCTCATCGACCAGCATTCGGAATTCGTCGATCACGAGAATGAGATGTGGGAGTGCTGTCGGCCTGTCGCCGCCGAACCTGTAGCTGGCGAGATCGGGAACGGCCGCCCGGGCGAGGAGTCGCTCGCGGCGGCGTACCTCCGCCCGGAGCGAGACAAGTACACGGTCAATTTCGTGGCCGTCCAGGTCGGTGAGAACGCCGACGCAGTGAGGTAGCTCGGCCAGCGGGCCCAAACCGGAGCCACCCTTGAAATCAATGAGGAGGAAGTTGACCTGGCTCGGGGCGTGGGAGGCTGCGAGGGCGAGCACGAGGGTCCGGAGGAACTCCGATTTTCCGGAGCCGGTCGTACCGGCAACGAGCAGATGTGGCCCATCACGCTGCAAATCAATCAACACTGGCCCGGCGGCACCCTGGCCCATTGGCACGGAAAGCCCTCTTCGGTGTGCGGCGGGCACTGCAGTAGAGGCCCATCGGCGGGTCATCGCCTCCTTGGTGAGCGGCAACGTTTCCTGCAGCTCGCAGCGTGCAGGTATGCCGCCGGACGCCGGCGGTGCGACCGGTAGCCCGCCCCGGCGACGACAGAAACTATCGAAGACTGCCTCCGAGACGAGGTCGGGCACGAACTCTGTCACCCCCGAGGCCGTGGTCAGCTGGCCGGCGGTGGTCGTGAGGCTCACCTTCTGTCCCAACCGTGCCGCGGGAGGACCCCCTGGGTCGCAGGTGATGAGTTGCCAGCCCAACCCAGCCGTCTCCGCGCTCAGCACCTTTGAGGCGGGGGAGCCGGGTAGACAGATTACGACGCCGGGCGGACCTGGCACTGAAAGCACTGTTCGCCTGAGCGAGTCAAGGGCGTCTGCTTCCACGGTGGTCGCAAAAATCCTCGGAAGGAACCGCGCGGAAAGAAGAAGTGTCCCGGGTGGGCCGATGAGATATATCGGGGTCTGCGCGGTCCGGGGATAGGCGGCGAGTTGGATGACGAAGGAGCGAATGAGGCCTCCCATCGCCTGAGAAGGACCCGAGAGCCATGTCTCGATCCCGGGATCTAGGGTGACCGGCAACCTTCCGTTGACCGGCAGCCGGAAATTGCCTATGTCTGATACCGGCCGCACGTTGGCCAGTTGCTCGGCCAATCCCAGACGCAGCCACACCTGCCCTACCGCCGGTGTGCGACCGGGAAGACCCTCGGCGATATAGAGGCCATCACCGGCTGATTCCCGGGAATTGTCCTGGCGCAAAGCTGCGGAGGCGGTCACCAGGGCGCCAATCGACGGCGCGGCGCGACGACGTCGATCGGCGTCAGCCAGCGCGGCGGCTGCGACTTCGGAGCGCCACTGCCGGCGGCGCCGTCGTCCGCTAAACCCCGAGACCAGCACCGGAAGGGCAGAAAAGGCGGTGAAGGCAAGGAACATCCACGTCCCAGTGACAAGGGTCAGGATGATTCCGGCGAGTAGCGGAAGCAAGGACGTTATGAGGAGCGTGGAAATGTGACCCGTGGAGGGCGGAGCGGGGAGCGGAATGGGCGCGGAGATGTCCGCCCCCGCGTCGTCGGCAACCGCAGGTTGACCGCTGCCAGTGCCCCCAAGGAGACTAAATACCGAGTTACCGCACCGGATCTCCGCGCCTGTGATGAGCGGAACTTTCGATATTCTCCGGCCGTCTACCCACGTACCGTTAGCGCTTCCAAGATCCTCAAGAGTGGCGGACGCAGGCGTGATCTCAAGCTTCGCGTGCTCGCGGGAGAGCCCCGGATCCGGAATGACGAGGTCGACGCCGCTTCGGCCAAGCCGGTAGGTGCCGCGTCGTAGGGGTAGGAGCGTTCCCGCGGCTGGACCGCCGATGACGGCCAGTGTCAGCGTCGGCTCGGCGCCGTCGGGAAGCGCGGTTTCAGCCGAAGGCATCAGTCCGTCGACAAACACCGCGCCGTTGACCAGCGGGGGAGTTCCCGCCGACAAGTCGGATAAGGGCACCCCGGCCACCCGCAGGAGCGACGTCGCGAACTTCCTCCTGAGGGCCTCTTCGAGCCGGCTGCCCGCACAGCCATCGGGCAGTTCGACGGTCAGTTCAACCGGCGAAAGGATCGCCGACCGCGGCCCGCCCGCCAGGGTGCACTGCAAGATCATCGCAAGGATTCTTTCGCTCCTTCCTCCGCGATCCAGAGTAGGGTTTGTCGACTGCGCGGGGCGGGCGAACAAGCGGTATGTGGACAACCCAGGGTCACTGCGGAGGCCCCCGTCGCGGTGCTCGGACGCAGTTTCAGGGCCTGACTCGGGTACGCTAGAGCAGCAGACATTGCCTAACGCTGTGCTGCCCGCATTCAAACCAGGAGATTTTGTGACCGCTGACCTCGTCATCGTAGGGTCGGGCTTTTTCGGCCTGACAATCGCAGAACAGGCCGCCTCTGAGCTGGGCTTGAAGGTCGTCGTCATCGACCGCCGCCATCACATCGGCGGCAATGCCTACAGCGAAAAGGAGGAGCAGACCGGAATCGAAGTTCACCGCTACGGTGCCCACCTCTTCCACACCTCCAACGATCGTGTGTGGGAGTACGTGAACCGGTTCACGACGTTCACCAATTACGTGCACAAGGTCTACGGCGTCCACAAGGGCGAGGTTTACTCCCTGCCGATTAACCTGGCGACGATCAACCAGTTCTTCCGTGCAAACATGACCCCGGGCCAGGCCCAGGATCTGATCAAGGAACAGGCCGGCGAGCTCGCGGGCACCGATCCGCAGAACCTCAACGACAAGGGGATCCAGCTGATCGGCCGCCCGCTGTACGAGGCGTTCATCAAGCACTACACCGGCAAGCAGTGGCAGACGGACCCCAAGGACCTGCCCGCGGGCATCATTTCCCGGCTTCCGGTACGGTACAACTACGACAACCGGTACTTCAATGACAAGTACGAGGGCCTTCCGACCAACGGGTACACCGCATGGATCGAGAAGATGGCAGAGCACCCGAACATAGAAGTCCGGCTGAACACGGACTTCTTCGACGAATCGCACGAATACTCCAAGAACAAGGTCGTCGGGAACATTCCGGTCGTCTACACCGGCCCGGTGGACCGTTACTTCGACTACGACGAAGGCGATCTTTCCTGGCGCACCATCGACTTCGAGGAAGAAGTCCTCGACGTCGGCGACTTCCAGGGCACCTCTGTAGTCAACTACAATGACGACGACGTCCCCTACACCCGCATTATCGAGCCGCGCCACTTCCACCCGGAACGCGACTATCAGACGGAGAAGACCGTCATCATGCGCGAGTTCTCCCGCGCTGCCGAAAAGGGCGACGAGCCGTACTACCCGATCAACACGCCCACGGACCGGGACCGCCTCCTGAAGTACCGCGACCTTGCCGCCGCAGAAAAGGACGTCCTCTTCGGTGGGCGCCTCGGCACGTACAAGTACCTGGACATGCACATGGCCATCGGTTCAGCCCTGACGATGTTCGAGAACAAGATCCGCCCGCACTTCGAGGCCGGCGCCACGATTGAAAGCGGAGGAGTGGACGCATGAGCATGTCAACGGCCAACCAAAAGGAATCGGCAAACGAGGCAACCGAAGACGTGAGCGCTCAGTGGAGTGTTCTCCAGCGCGTCATTTTGCCCAGCGCGAGCCAGATGGACACGGCGCCCCTGTACATGGACATGGGCACCGCCACCGGAATTCAGCTCCCGACGATCGGCGACGGAGACGGCAAGGCCGCCAAGCCGCGAACCATTAGCAGCCCCACAAAGGAAGCTCACGTCGAGGACTTCCTTTCCCGGCATTCCACCTCCGTCCGGTCGGGCGAGCGAGTCTCCTTCGGAACCTACTTCAACGCCTTCCCGGCCAGTTACTGGCGTCGGTGGACCACTGTGGACAAGGTACGCCTGCAGGTCCGGACCGAGGGGACCGGTTCCGTCATCGTCTACAAGTCGAATGCTCGAGGGTCTTTGCAGCGCGTCGACACCCGGCGTGTTGAAGGGAGCACGGAGAGCCACTTTGAACTCTCATTGGCTCCTTTCGGAGACGGTGGATGGTACTGGTTTGACCTGTTGGCCGGCACAGAGCCTCTTGTGATGCGCGACGCTGAATGGCAAGGGGCCAAGGCCGAGAAGACTCCTGGCTCGGTAACGCTGCAGATTACGACCCTTAACAAGACTGATTTCTGTCTGAACAACCTGCGTCTGCTGGCCGACAGTGCAGAAGCCCTCGCTCACGTACAAGAGATTCTCATTGTCGACCAAGGGACACAGAAGCTTTCGGATGCTCCCGGCTTCGAGGCTGTCAAAGAGTCTCTAACGGGCAAGCTCCGCATCATTAACCAGTCCAACCTGGGCGGCTCCGGCGGATTTGCCCGAGGGATGTTTGAGGCCGTCGAAAACGGCAGTGACTATGTTCTGCTTATGGACGACGACATCGTTGTCGAACCCGAAAGCATTGTCCGGCTTCTGACCTTCGCCGACCGGTGCAAGACGCCCACCCTCGTCGGCGGACACATGTTCGATCTCTACAACCGGACGGTGTTGCACACGTTCGGTGAAGTGGTGAATCCCTACCGGTTCCAGCCTGCTCTCCCCAGCGAGGACATGATCCTGGGTCATGATTTCCTCTCATCGAACCTGCGCCAGACGTCCTGGCTGCACCGTCGTTGCGACGTCGACTACAACGGGTGGTGGATGTGCCTCATTCCCACTCAGGTCATCAAGGAAATCGGTCTCTCACTTCCACTCTTTATCAAGTGGGACGACGCCGAATACGGGTTGCGGGCGAAGGCACACGGATACCCGACCGTGTCGCTGCCGGGCTCTGCCGTCTGGCACGTGTCCTGGATCGACAAGGATGACCTCGTGGGCTGGCAAGCCTATTTCCACGCTCGGAACCGGGTCGTGGCAGCCCTTCTTCACAGCCCCTACGAGTTCGGTGGCGACGTCGTCCGGGCGTCGCAGTTCGGCGACGTAAAGCACATGGTGTCGATGCAGTACGCGACCGCACAAGGTAGGCAGTGGGCGCTCCAGGACGTATTGAAGGGCCCGGATGCCTTGCCGGACCTGCTGTCCACCAAGCTTCCCGAGATCCGCTCCATGATGTCCGGTCACTCTGACGCCGTCTTCCGCCCCAATCCCGAGGACTTCCCCGCACCGAAGATGGACAAGCCGCCGCGGCGCGGCCACGGCCCCTCGCAGCCGTCCCGGATCACCCTCTTGCCCTGGGCCGCCAAAACAATCGCCCGGCAGCTGGTGAAGCCCGTCACGGGTACCAGTTCCGAACGTCCGCAGACGACGATTGCCCACCAAGACAACCGCTGGTGGCGCATGGCCCAGTATGACAGTGCGGTCGTGACCAATGCAGAGGGAACTGGTGCCTCCTGGTACCGCCGCGACCCCAAGCAGCTCCGCACGATGCTCACCGAGAGCGGTCGTCTTCACGCGGCCCTGCTCCGGGAATGGGGGGCCCTGAGCCAGAAGTACAAGGCCTCCATGAATGAGCTGACGTCGATCGAGTCGTGGCGGAAAACGTTCGAGCAGCACACCCAGAATGAGATCAAGTGAGCGTAATTTCTACCGGGGAGTTGACGACCCCAGGATTAGGCGGCGGACTGCGTGATATCAAGCAGTCCGGCTTCCTGCTCAAGTTGTTGGTACGGAAAGAACTAAAGGTTCGTTACCGCGGCTCTGTCCTTGGTCTTCTATGGTCCTATGTGAAGCCGGGCGTACAGTTCGTCGTATTTTATGTAGCCTTGGGTATCTTCCTCGGATTGGAGCGGAGTGCCAGGAATCCGGAGGGATTGGCCAACTACGCCGTCTACCTGTTTTCCGGCATCGTACTAATCAACTTCTTCTCAGAAGCGCTGGGCAACGCAGCACGGTCCATCGTGATGAATGGCAATTTGATCAAGAAAATCTACCTTCCACGCGAGCTGTTCCCGGTGGCATCCGTGTGGGTCTCGGCAGTTCACTTCTTCCCTCAACTCGTAGTCCTCGTAGTGGGGTGCGTCTTTGCGGGATGGCACCCGAATCTGATCCAGCTTCTTGCTGCGCTGGCCGGGTTCATCATTGTGGGAATGCTGGCGACTGGGCTGGGTCTGCTTTTCGGTGCGGCCAATGTTTACTTCCGCGACTCAGAGAACCTCGTCGACATGCTACTGATGGTTGCAACCTGGGCGTCCCCGGTCATGTACGCGTGGTCCATGGTCGAGCAAAAGCTTGGAAGCACCGCTTTCGCCATCTATCAAGCGAACCCAATCACCATAGGGGTGGAGCTTTTCCACTACGCGTTCTGGTTTCCGACGACGGACGGTTCGGCAGCGATGCCCCCGAATCTTTTCGGCCTGTGGCTGCCGGTCGGCCTCGTCGTTGCGGTAGTCATCGTTGCGTTGGGTCAATTCACCTTTCGGCGCCTTGAGGGCCGTTTCGCACAGGAGCTTTGAGTGGTCACGGCGATCGAAGTATCTAACATCAGCAAACAGTTCGTACTACGCCACACGAGGTCTCTGAAGGAGGCGGTGGTGTGGTTGGCGAAGGGGCGGAAAGGCGACCTTTCCGAAAAGTTCCATGCGTTGAAGAACGTGTCCGTGGAAGTCCAGGCGGGCGAAACAGTGGCGTTGCTGGGTCTGAACGGCTCGGGAAAGTCGACCCTGTTGAAGCACATCTCGGGAGTCATGCTGCCCGACTCGGGCACGGTCAAGACCCGGGGGCGCGTTGCTGGCCTGATTGAGGTTGGCGCCGGCTTCCACCCCGATCTGTCGGGCAGGGACAACGTCTTCCTCAACGGGGCTATCCTCGGCATGACCGAGCAGCAGGTCAAGGACCGGTTCGACGACATCGTCGAATTCTCTGAGATCGGCCAGTTCATCGATACCGAGGTCAAGTTCTACTCGTCCGGCATGTACCTGCGCCTCGCCTTCTCCGTGGCTGTACATACCGATCCCGAGGTCTTCCTTATCGATGAGATTCTCGCCGTCGGCGATGAACCTTTTCAGCGAAAGTGCATCGGCAAAATCCAGGAACTCGCCCGCGACGGAAAAACCCTGGTTGTCGTTAGTCACGATCTCGATCTGATCTCCCGAATTTGTGAGCGTGGAGTCGTCCTCGAGCATGGGAAGCTCATGTTCGACGGTCCAATCGAAGAGGCCGTGGCCCTGCTGCGTTCGTAGTTGCTAAGACCTCAGGGACCTGAGGGGACGAAGTGCGACGTTGTCAGGACGTGTGCTTTGCCGGCCGCCGCCCTTGGACAGGGGAGAGGCTTGACCAGACTGAGAACGACTTCCTGCATGGTGACAGTCACCTCAAAAACGCTTTGGCCTCTGCCACGGCGGAGCGGAAACCGTTCGGACTCAGTCACGTAGTATTCGGGAGGTGCGACGGCGATCCATTTCTCGCCCGCGCCAGACAATTTATGGAGGAATTTCGTGTCATGGTGGTCGATAGTCCCGCATCTTTGCCTGGGGATCGGGGTGCTGTTTGTACCGGGACTCTGCGTGGGCTGGGTCAGTAGGCTACGGGGGATCGCACTGCTGGCTGTCGCGCCGGCCATTACAGTCTCAATTGTTGCGGTAGCTGCGTTGATCGCTCCCTTGATCAACATGCGGTGGTCGATTGTCCCGGTTGGGATATTCGCACTGATAGTTGCCGCTATCGCGTGGGTGGCTACGAAACTGCTCTCTCCAGCTGGGGCGGCTGAACGTCCCCGAACCCAAACCCCGATCAAGTGGCTGAATGTGGGGGGACACACGCTGGCCTTGGTTGCAGCGGCATTCCTCATATCACGTCGTCTCGTCGTCGCCTTCGGTCGCCCGGAAGCTTTTTCGCAGACCTTCGACAATGTCTTCCACCTCAACGCCGTGCGTTACATCCTTGATACAGGGTCCGGTTCATCGATCACCGTTAGCGGCATGACCGGCGGAGGCTTCTACCCCGCGGCCTGGCACGATCTCGTAGCTTTGATTGCCGTCACCACAGGTGCATCGATCCCTGTTTCAGTGAACGTCATCAATTTGATTGTCGGTTCAATCGTTTGGCCTCTCGGGTGCATTCTCCTCGCGCACAAGGTCCTCGGTGAACGCGTAGCCGTTAGCGTCGCGGCGGGAATTCTCTCTGCAGCTTTCGGCGCTTTTCCGCTCCTGCTCTTGGACTTCGGGGTCCTTTACCCGAACTTCTTAGGGAACGCCCTTCTACCGATAGCCGTAGCATTGGGAATTCAAGCCCTGGGACTGGGCTGGTCGCGTTCTGGGTCGGCGGCCGTCTCATGGCTCCTCTTCGCCGCGGTGCTTCCCGGCCTCACCTTGGCCCACCCGAGCAGCACGATGGCACTCCTGGCCATGTTGCTGCCCCCTCTCCTGATCTTATGGTTCAGGGGAGTTGTCGCTATTCGACGCCGCTCGCAGCATGTAGCCCTCCGCCTTGGTGGAATGGCACTACTGCTGCTGCTCGGCCTGGGCGCCGTCGTTGTCCTCTGGAAGGCCATACGACCTCCCGAGGTTGCCGCCTTTTGGCCCCCCATTGAAACTACCGGACGCGCGATCGGCGAGGTGCTGACAAGTTCGGCTATCGGTCGGTCAGTGTCATGGGCGGTGGCGTTGCTGGCGGTTGCGGGGCTTATCTCAGTAATTCGACGACGCCAGCAGTACTGGCTCATTGGCATGTTCGTGGTGATCGCGTCGTTGTTCGTGATCGTGGCGTCATTTCCGTTCGGTAGCCTTCGGACATTTTTCACTGGCGTCTGGTACAACGACCCTCCCCGGTTGGCCTCGCTGTTGCCGATGGTGCTCGTGCCCTTCGCTGTCGTTGGCGCGGTGCGAGGGTGGGACCGTTGGCTGGAGCCCCAGCTTCGTGGGCTGGCCTCTAGGAGCCGCCGTAAGACTCCGCTGGCGGCCTCTAAGCCTCTAGCGGCCGTGGGTGCAGTGGCGGTCATCTGTCTGTTGACGCTCGCAACTCAGCAGGCCAACGTCCGTGAAGCAACGAACTCGGCAGCGGCCGGTTACCGACTGGCCAACGATTCTCCGCTTGTCTCTTCGGACGAAATGACCCTCATGAATCGACTACCCGCCGAGGTACCCCAAGACGCCGTCCTGGTAGGTAACCCTTGGAATGGCAGCGCTCTGGCTTATGCATTCACCGGGAGGAAACTGGTTCAACTCCACATGCTAAGCGAACTTCCCTCGGGAGCCGTGGAGCTATTCACGCGCCTCAACACGGCAAAAACAGATCCGACGATCTGTCCAATCGTTCAAAAGTTGCACGTTGGCTACGTACTCGACTTCGGCCATCAAGAGGTCCACGGGGGAGACAACGGGTTCCGTGGGCTGGATAACCTTGTGGCCTCCGGAGTAGCGAGTCTTGTTGACTCCCAAGGTCAAGCAAAAATCTATAAGTTGACTGCCTGCGGGCAGTGACACATCAACGTGGTAGGAGTGTCGGCATGACAATCGCCCTAACCGGAAGCAACGGCTTCCTCGGATGGCACACCCGTGTCCTTGCGCATAGCCTGGACAGGACGACGGAGCCTCTGCCTCTCGGAGACAAGTTCGACATCGGCTCGGCTACAGGGCTCATGGAGAGGGCTACAACCCTTGTCCACATAGCAGGCGTCAACCGCGGTGACGACGACGCCGTCCGAGAGGGCAACGTGAGATTCGCCCAGCAACTCGCCAAGGCACTGGGCGAGGCGACATCGGTTCCAGCCACGGTGGTCTACGCCAACTCCATCCAGGCCGGCAACCAGAGTCCCTACGGTCAGGGAAAGCAAGAAGCCGGCCGGATTCTTAGGAAGGCAGCCGAAGATGCCGGCGCGACTTTCGTCGACGTAAAGCTTCCGAATCTCTTCGGTGAGCACGGGAAGCCCTTCTACAACTCGGTCGTCGCAACCTTCTGCCAGCTCGCTTCGGAAGGCAAGCCTCTGGAGGTGAAGGACGATAAAGAACTGCGGCTTTTGCACGTGCAAACGGCTGCAGAAGTTCTGCTCGGAATTCATGCGCCCGACGATGCCCACAATTTGGCAACAGTCAGGAAAGTGAGCGAAGTTGCGGAACTGATAGGGTCCATGGCCCATTCGTACACTGACGGCACTATTCCGGATATTGCAAATACATTTGAACGTGATCTGTTTAATACCTATAGGTCATTTTTGGTCGGCGAGCGGCTTCCCATCATGCTGAATCGGAAGGAAGACGCCCGAGGTGCCTTTTTTGAAGTCATCCGCAGCGCTGGCGGGGAGGGGCAGGCCTCTTTCTCTACCACGGAGCCAGGCGTGACGCGGGGGCAGCACTACCACCGGCGTAAAATCGAGCGATTTACCGTTCTTTCAGGTACCGCCGAAATCGCCATGCGAAAAATGTTCTCTAACGAGGTTCTGACGTTTCCTGTGACCGGTGAAAATCCAGTTGCTATCGATATGCCGACAATGTGGTCCCATAGCATCACCAATGTTGGATCGGATAAGCTTTATACCATGTTCTGGATCAATGAAATATTTGACCCAGCCTCTCCCGACACCTTCCCGGAGGAAGTATGACCGACGCTGGCCGCAGGCTAAAAGTACTGACCATAGTAGGAACGCGACCCGAGATCATCCGCTTGGCGGCTACGATCCGACGGCTTGATCGCAGCACCGACCATGTGCTGGTCCACACGGGGCAGAATTACGATTATGAACTCAATGAGGTTTTTTTCGAGGACCTCGGGCTGAGGAAGCCCGACCACTTCCTTGAAGCCGACACGTCGTCCCTCGGCGCGGTATTGGGTTCGATACTGGCCAAGACCGAGGAAGTGCTGCTGGCCGAAAAACCTGACGCCATGGTTGTTTTGGGTGACACCAACAGTTGCATCTCTGCCCTCATGGCCAAGCGTATGAGAATCCCCGTCTACCACATGGAAGCAGGGAACCGTTGCTTCGATGAGAACGTGCCGGAGGAGACCAACCGCCGCCTGGTCGATCACGTAGCAGATTACAACCTCGTCTACACCGAACACGCCCGCCGCAATCTCCTGGCGGAAGGGCTCCACCCCTCAAGGATCCTCCTGACAGGTTCTCCGATGAAGGAGGTGCTGCAGAGTAATGCCGACGCCATTTCCAGCAGCGACGTTCTTGAGAAGCAGAACCTCACCTCAGGCGGCTACTTCATGGTGAGCGTTCACCGCGAAGAGAATGTGGACAGCCCGGAACGTCTGGCAGAGATCCTTAAAGCCCTCCAGACGCTCAGCCGCCGGTACGAAGTTCCGGTCCTGGTGTCGACCCACCCGCGTACTCGCAAAAGGCTCGAAAGCCAGCCGGAAGAGCTGAAGGAGGGACTGCGCTTCCACCCCCCGTTCGGCTTCAACGACTACGTGAAGCTCCAGCAGGAAGCAAAGCTGGTCCTCTCCGACAGCGGGACCATCAGCGAAGAATCCTCACTGCTCGGCTTCCCCGCCGTCACGCTGAGGGACGCTATTGAGCGGCCTGAATCGCTCGACACTGCGGCCATCATCACGACGGGTGTCACCGCTGATGCGATCGTGGACGCAATTGAGATTGTCTTGGATCAGTTCCAGAACGATGGACCGCCGGTCGTTCCCGCTGATTACCAGATCAGCGATACGTCGCGCCGGACGGTGAACTTCATTCGGTCGACTGCCCACACGCACCACCAGCGGACGGGAATTTTCGTCAACATTGACAGGAACCGCTGACCATCGCTGAGGACGACTGCGTCATGGTTCGCCAAGCCGCAGTCTGATCGGCTCGTCGAAGACTTTCGTCGCGAACACAGACGCCCCGCTGGATAATCCGGCGGGGCGTTTGCTGTTATTGGGACGGGGCGGACCCGTCTGTTGGAGACTAGTAGGTTACTTCGGTCCCCGCGCTCTTTAGTAAGTTATGATCCGGGAGGCATATTCCGGGAATGCAGCCCGCAGTTCGGGCAGGAGCTCTGGATCGACCATGACATCGAGTTCCGGCATTTTCTCCAATATGGCAATCATTGCGTTGGGCACCTTGGAAGGACCTTTATATAGCGGGCTTACCAGGGGAATGGCAGGTTCGACCTTGTTCGTCCACTTGCCTTGAAGCGTCAGGGACCACTGCGCCGCTAGGAGGGGGTCAAAGAAATCGTTGAAGCCGGCGTAGATGAAGGTTCGTTCCTGCTTGACCCGGGATATGGCGAGAAGCTTGGGAATCAGGGGCGGCATTGGTCCCGAAAGTGCGGTCGTTTGCTGAAGGAGTGCGGTGGCGCCACTTGCGGTGGGCTTGAGCCCTTGCTCGCTCATTCCGGTAAAGGGCAGTCCAAAAAACTGAGTCGCCCCCAGGGTCGTCAGTAACGACGCTGCCACGAAGGTCTTACGGCCGCTTTTCTTGAGAAGGATCGGCGACCAGAGTTCCGCAACACCAATCACGGTGCAGACGATGGCGACAATTTCCACTGCCAGGAACGACTTGTGGAAGTAGTAGGTCACAGATCCCGACTGCACAAGTTGGAAGATGCCAAGCGCCAGCAGGAGGGCCGCCCCGAAGAGCGGTGTAGCCAGGACATGTAAAGAAGTGAGCGTCCCGTGTCTGTGCTCCTCGCTTCCGGCCTTGCGCCGCGAGAAGAAGGCGAGGGCAACAAAAGCGTTAGCGATGACGCAGAGGACAGCGACGCCGGTGTCAGCCAAAGCGATACCGCCGTTCGTCGTGAGCACGTCGCCAGCGGAGAGCGCGTGGAGCTGCCAGACAGCAGCGCCCAGTGCAGCCACGCCGACGACCGCTATGGCGGACTGTACGGTGACGTCCCAACTCCTTAGCTGCGTACGGTGTCGAATCAAGTGCCATCCGTAAACGGCGACGCTGGGGAGGCAGAGGACGAGGAGGAGAATCCAGCCGTGGGCCACTCCCACCAGAGCCATCGTAAGGGCAGCTGAAGCGAGCGACGGCGGGATGACCCGCCTCAGTTGAACTATGGCGATGCACGCCACGCAGAAAGCCACACCCAGCCCGAAGTTGGGGAACGCACCGAACACCGGAATCGACCCGGGACCCACAATCCAGGCCGTTGCGACGATCGTGACAAGCGGCAGCGTGACGAGGAAATTCCGCCGTAGTACCGGGAGCGAAGTCAATCCAGCGATGACCATCACTGTGCCGAGAATCGTAACCGCCCCGATCAGCCGGCAAAAGAGCACAAGCTCCTCGCCCGGATCGCCTGGTCTGCTACCGGCGACAACTTCCGCCAATGTCGCTAACAGCGAGTGGAACCCTTGAGGGTAGGTTGCGGCGGACCAGGGGCTGCCGTCCGCGGAGGCCGGGAGGACGGCCAGGACCGCCCCATGGTTTCGAATCATGTCGTACATGTTGAAGTGGGGTGCAAAGTCCCAAGACCTGGTGAGAAGCAGAAGTGCTTCCTCAGGGGAGCGGACCGAAATGAATCCCTGAACCACCCAAAGAGAAGCGAGGGCCGCTACGACAGGCAGAATGTCAACAACGTTTGCATACGGCAAAAACGATCGGAGAGGCCGCCGTGTCACGATCCAGAAAGCTGCTGACGCCGTAAGACCGGCAGCCGCTAACGCCAGAACGAAGGAGCCGCGGTCAAGCCCCGGCACTGGACCGGAGTACCACCAGATAATCGGTGCCAAGCCAGCGATGCCGACACTGGCAACAAGAATGCGCTGGGAGAAGCTCCGCGACGTCGGAATGAGGAGCAGGACGAAACCCAGGAGAATTCCAAAGCGCCAACCCGTCAGTGCTCCAGAGTTTCGCACGGCTACAACGGCAAGAAACGCGAGAAAAGAAATGACCAGGAGCAGCAGTATCTGGGAAAGGGAGATTTTTGGTCCGCCGGTGGGCCGGTTGCGCGGGCGCGCACTCCGGGTTGGTGCTGATGAAACTGAGTGCAGATCCGGGCTGAGCATGATTCCTTAGCGGTCGTGGTCAGCCGGCATTTCCCCCGATGTCACGACCTTCGTTAATTCAGGGCACCTCGAAAGGCGCGGAAAAGGTACAGAGTAGACACCTATGAGTCTACGTCGTTCGCGATGGGCGTCCTTACGTGGTGCGAGGCCCTAGTCCTTGGGTGATTGCGGACCAGTCTCCAGTCGCGGCGTTTCGCCCTGCGGACCTGCGGTAGAAAACGCGTGGAAATCGTGCTCCAGCCGCTCTACCGCGGTGCGCATGATGGCGACTTCCTCCGCAAGGGTGCGGTTCTCGTCCTCCACGACGGAGAGTTCCCACGAAAGATGCAGACAGACGCCCAGCAGCAGAACAATGCACAGGGCAAAGAGCAAGTTCGATGCGACTTGGATACCGACAATCTTGCTGACGCCAGTGAGGAGGTCGGGCCAACCGGCCAGGACCAGGGCACTGGCTCCGATGATAAGCCACAGCGCGGCGTATTTTTCACGGAACACCTTGCGGCGGACCAGTTCAAGAACGATCGCAACCATGACGAGGGCGAAGATGAATGGAGGCAGTGTGTTTCCCATCAGGCGTTGCTTTCCCCTACGGCTATCTGTGATCGGCTGCGTGTCATTGCAAAAAGTAAGGCAAATACGGACCTAAGCAGGTAGATGGCAGATTTTGCCGGATTATGGCTGGGCGTCCCGCCCTGGCGCGGCCGCATGGCCACGGGGATCTGGGTCACCCTGCACCCCGATTTGATCGCAACTACCAACGAATCAATGGTGTCGCCAAGATACTCGGCCGGATAGTGATCCAAGTACTGTGCGATGGCTCTCTTATTCCCGGCACGGAACCCCGACGTGACGTCGGTAAGCTTCGTCCGAGCAAGACGCGAGATCACAGCCGCCAAAAACACCATCGCCCACTGCCGGGGACCGGAAACTCTATAGTCGCCCTTGGAGGCGAAGCGGGCGCCGATGGCGATGTCTGCCGACTCCAGCCCCTCCAAGACGGAGGAGATCTCCCGCGGATCGTGTTGACCGTCGGCATCCACCTGGATGACGGCGTCGTAGTTGTGGCGGTCCGCATACTTGAACCCGGCGCGCATCGCGCCTCCCACACCCATGTTGAAGGGGAGGCGGAGGACGGTCGCGCCGGCGGCCGCTGCCACATCGGCCGTTCGGTCCGTTGAGCCATCATCAACAACCAGAACGTCGTAGCCTTCGTTCAGATTGATCACTTCGGCGACCGTGTTTCCAACGGTTTCGCCTTCGTTCCAAGCTGGCATGATCACTAACACATGGCGGGCGTCTGGGCTAAGCATGATGCAGATTCTACGCTGAAACGTATCTGCGCCGAATTCGTGTCCCGCCTCCGGAGGGCTTTCCGGCCGCCCCCATCCCCGGGGCGCTGGTATTATCTAACGGTTGCAGCCCATGTTCGTTGCCGCAGCCACCCTGCAGACCAAGGAGACAAGTTGTTCAAGAACAAGACACTTTTGATTACCGGGGGCACTGGCTCGTTTGGGAACACTGTACTGAAGCACTTCCTGCACACCGATATCGGCGAGATCAGGATCTTCTCGCGGGACGAGAAGAAGCAAGACGATATGCGGAAGGCTTACAACAACGACAAATTGAAGTTTTACATCGGGGATGTGCGGAACATCGAGAGTGTCCGCGAAGCAGTCCGCGGCGTCGACTTCATTTTTCATGCGGCAGCTCTGAAGCAGGTTCCATCGTGCGAGTTCTTCCCGATGGAAGCCGTTCGCACCAATGTCCTGGGGACCGACAACGTGCTCACCGCCGCCATCGACGCCGGCGTCAAGAAGGTTGTCTGCCTGTCCACCGACAAGGCCGCCTACCCGATCAACGCTATGGGTACGTCCAAGGCGATGATGGAGAAGGTTGTCATCGCGAAGTCGCGCAACGTGGATCCGGCGGACACCCTCATCTCCTGTACGCGCTACGGCAACGTCATGGCTTCACGCGGCTCGGTGATCCCGTTGTTCGCGGATCAGATACGAGCAGGGAAGCCCCTGACCGTAACGGATCCACACATGACGCGCTTCCTGATGAATCTCGATGAAGCCGTTGAGCTCGTTCTTTTTGCGTTTGAAAATGCCAACCAAGGTGATCTCTTCGTTCAGAAGGCGGATGCCTCATCCGTCGGTGACTTGGCGACGGCCATGAAGCGTCTCTTTAACTCCGACGTCGACATCAACGTCATTGGCACCCGCCACGGCGAGAAGGCCCACGAGACCCTGCTGACGCGCGAAGAGCGGGCTAAATCCGAGGACCTTGGCGGCTACTTCCGCGTTCCCGCCGACACCAGGGATCTCAATTACGAGAAGTTTGTGGATTCTGGTGACATTGTCAACGAAGAACTCGAGGAATACACCTCACACAACACGCAGCAGTTGACCGTCGATGAAATCATCGAAAAGATCAAGACGACGGATTATGTACAGGAACTCCTGCCGTCCATCACTCCGGTCCCCTAAGAATGACATCTCGCCCCAAGGTACTTGTAGTCGGGCAGCACTTCTGGCCTGAAGGTTTTCGCATCAATGATATTTGCGATTTTCTGGTCGAGTCAGATGTGGATGTGGAGGTACTCTGCGGATTGCCTAACTATCCGCAGGGATCGCTCTTCCCAGGCTACACGTGGCGGGGACCCTACAAAGAGAATCACAAGGGCCTCAAGATTTACCGGGCCCCGGAAATTCCGCGGGGCGATAATTCCAGCCTGCGTATTTTCTTGAATTACGTATCCTTTCCGCTGGGCAGCCTTTTGCATCTGCCACGGTTGCTCTTCGGAAGATACGACAAGATCTTCCTTTATCAGCTTTCGCCGGTAATGATGTCAATCACGGGTATACTTTTGTCGAAGCTTCGCGGTATCGAGTCGACAATGTATGTGCTCGACCTTTGGCCGGAAAATCTTTTCTCTGTTCTGGACATTAAGAACCGTTTCTTGCGCCGCCTGGTCGAGCGAGTCTCCCACTGGCACTACCGCCAGCCCGACAAAATCATTGTCTTGTCTGAACAGATGCGAGCAAAGATTCAGAGTATTAGCGGTCTGCCGGACGATCGTCTGGCGGTCGTTCCGCAGGCATGCGAAAGCCTGTACGAACGGGAAATCATTGACGAGGATTTGGCCTCACGACTCGGCGACGGGTTCAAAGTTGTCTTTACGGGGAACATCAGCCCGGCTCAGTCATTCGAAACCATGATCGAGGCGGCTGCACTTCTCAAAAGGGAAGGCCTCACCGGTATCTCTTGGATCATCGTCGGGGACGGCATGAGCCGAAACGACGTCGAGCAACAGGTCAAGGATCGCGGTCTCGAGGACGTTTTTCGGTTTGAGGGTCATCACCCCGTCACCGATGTTCCCAAGTACACCACACTCGCGGACGTCCTGGTTGGTTGCCTGGTGAAGAGCGACCTGCTGGAGGCGACCATACCGGCAAAGGTCATGTCATACATTGCGTCCGGACGGCCGCTCGCTCTCGCCATGGATGGCGAAGTTCGCTCTCTCGTGGAAGACCAGGCTCAATGCGGCCTCGTTGGACCGGCCGGCGACAGCGAAGCTTTGGCGGACAATATCCGACGGCTTTACGAACTGTCAGCCGAGGACCGTCGGCGTCTTGGCGAAAGTGGTAAGGCCTACCACTTTGCCAACCTAGAGCGGAGCATTGTCCTGGGCCGGCTGAAGAAATTTCTCCTCTCACCGGCTTGATTAGTTGCACTGGCAGCTTTTCAGCATGCCGCAGCGCCGGTCTCAGCAGTGTTCCTGCGGGCCCGCCTTTCACGGCTGTGGCTCGGCTCGGTTTCTCCTGCGGGCTTTCGGCGGGTTCGGTTCTATTGGCGGGGAAGTGCGCTGGACGGTCCTATGCCGCAGATGTGCCGAACGTTATTGGCACCTCGGCGACGTTTCAGGACGCCGACTCGGTTCTTCTGGCGCGAATCATCCGGGCAATGGCCAGGGAGTGGACCAGAATCCCGGCGATAGGCCCGAGCGACAGGCTCAAGATACTCCTGACCTCCACCCCAGCTGGGAGCAACAAGATTACAACTGCAACCACAGTGGCCGTCAGCCAACCTGCGGAGTACGCGCGGTGTTGACCCAAACCGATCACGATCGTGCCGAGAAGGGTAAGGACTGCCATCAGTACTGCTGCAAGCGTCAGTGCCGCCAGCGCCCATCCTGCTACCGCGTAGCTGGGGCCGAAAATGAGCATCAACCACGGCCCCACGAGCCAAGCAGCGATGGCTCCTACGACTCCCATCGCAAGGAGGATACCCAGCGGCTTCCGGAGGGTCCTCCATCCGTTGTGTGGGTTCTTCACAACTTCGGATAATGCCACGCCTTGAAACGCCTGCAAAGGGACCATGATGGGTGCCCTTGTGAGCGAGATGGCCAAAAGTATGGGTGCGGAGAGGGCGTAGTCGGCCGGGGAAGTCGTCAGCTTCAACAAAATTGGAAAGGCAACGATAAGGGCGGCGGAGGATGCCGCCGACAGTAGGGCATGGCCGGTGTTTTGTAGCAACCGGGGGAGGGCGACGTCGCCTTTGGCCGCTAGAGCGCTCCGGGCGCCGGGTGAGACCAGCAAGACCAGCAACCACGCAGCAAGCGCGGCTAGACAGGCCATTTCGATGCCAACAAGGGAGGCAGTGGCCACGGCTGCCAGGGCGATGGCGCCCAGGCGCAAGAGTGCTTCAAGGGACACCAGACCGGCAAACAGCGTCCATTGATCGCTACCTTGGGCGGCACCTGCCAATGTGGCGTGGCAGGAAAAAAGAACGGCTGTCAGGACAAGGGCCGCAACAACCAGGGCGGCGTCTTGATGGAACACGAAGGTGGTTAGCAGTGGCGATAGCGCCGCGATCACAACTGCCGCAGCGAGGCCAACGATCAACCCGGACGTGAAGACCCTCGCGCCCTTGGCGGTCGCAGAGTCAGTCTTGAGCCGTGCCGCCCCAACAGCTCTCGTTGTCTCGGCCTGGACACCACCCAGGACACCGCAGACGAAGAACAACGCCGCCCAAAAGGAGAGGAATTCCGCGTTATCGGCGGGCGATAAAGCGTGGCTTGTGAGAAACAGGATAACTATTCCGGCCGCGGCCGCCGTAATTGATGCCGCTCCTACGCGGGCTGCGGATTTGGCCGAAATTCTTCCACCATCGCCGGGGGAGTCATCCGGGACGAACTCGGAGGATTGGGTAATATCCGTCAAATCAGGTCTTTCACGTAGTTATGAAGCGGCTCTGCTGCCGGCATCGCTAAACAGTCAATCTCCGGGTAGCGACGACAGACCATGTTCTCGAACAACGCCAAGGTCGTGCTGGACCATAGCCGCCACAATGTCTTCAAAAGTCGCGGTCGCCCGCCAACCCAGGGTGTCGGATATTTTTGTGGCGTCACCCCGCATTTCGGGGGCATCCACTGGACGACGGAATTTCGGGTTAACGTCGATCAGAGACAGTCCCTCCGAAACGCCTGCCGCGAGGAACGCGGCCTCGGCAAAGTCCCGTACGCTGCGTGAGACTCCCGTGGCCACCACAAAGTCCTCCGGCTCTTCGGCAGAAGCAATGCGAACCATGGCGTCGACGTAGTCCGGGGCCCATCCGAAGTCTCGGACTGCGTCAAGATTTCCAAGGCTCAGGCGTTCCTTGAGTCCAAGCGCGATGGCGGCCACACCTAGAGTGATCCGACGAGTAACGAAGCTCGACGGCCGGCGAAGTGACTCGTGGTTATAAAGGACGGCAGAACTGGCGAAGAGTCCCCGGGCCCGGTACGTGCCCACGGCATGATGGGCCAGCGCCTTGGCCGCACCATAGGGCGTGATCGGCCTCAGGGGGGTGCCCTCATTTTGGGGCACTTCTTTGGCTTGACCGAAAATCTCGGCACTCGATGCCTGAAGGAACCTGATCTCGCGCCCCGTGCGCTGTTGAAGTTGCCAAGCAGCTTCGAGCATTGCCACTGCAGCGGCGCCGGTGCTGACAACTGTCTCATAGGGTCGTTCCCATGACGCGGCCACGGAACTGATTCCACCAAGGTTGAAAATAGTGTCCGGGGCAAGGCCGCCAATTAGCTCGGCGAGGCGTAACGGGTCCGAAAGATCTCCTTCGTGGAGCGTCACGCCGCCGGCCTCGTGCTGCCGAGGATTGGCATCCTCGGCTCGAACCATCCCGTGGACGTCCCAGCCGGCTTCGACCAGCTGCTCGGCCAAGTAGGACCCGTCCTGGCCCGAGATCCCAGTCACCAGTGCTCTCTGGGGGTGGCCGGACCCGCCACGGGATGACTTCAGCGTCATTTGGCGAGCAACCGCTGTTCCACAAGGTCGCTCTCGACCATCATGGTTACCAGCTCATTGAAGGAAACCTTTGGCTTCCAGCCCAGAACGCGCTGTGCTTTCGTTGCATCGCCAATGAGCAGGTCAACTTCGGCAGGGCGCATGAACCTGGGGTCTTGGCGGACGTAACGACGCCAGTCTTCCAGCCCGGCTGCAGCGAATGCGGCCTCGAGGAGCTCTTCAATGGAGTGGGTTTCGCCTGTAGAGATGACGTAGTCATCTGCTTCCGGCTGCTGCAGCATCAGCCACATAGCCTCGACATAGTCGCCCGCGAAGCCCCAGTCCCGCTTGGCATCCAAGTTCCCCAGGACGATCTTATCCTGCAGGCCGAGTTTGATGCGCGCAACAGCCTGGGACACTTTGCGGGTAACGAACTCAGGGCCGCGCCGGGGAGACTCGTGGTTGAACAGGATGCCACTGGATGCGTGCATTCCGTAGGACTCGCGGTAGTTGATCGTCATGTAGTGACCGAAGACCTTCGCAACGCCGTAGGGGGAGCGCGGCCAAAGGAGGGTCTCCTCCTTCTGCGGAACTTGCTGGACCTTGCCGAACATCTCCGAAGAGGAGGCCTGATAGAACCGGACCTTGCTCACATCGTCACCAGCGTACAAGCGGGTGGCCTCGAGAATGTTCAGGACGCCCTTTCCAGTGACGTCCGACGTCATGGACGCGTTTTCCCACGAGTACGCTACGAAGGAAATGGCGCCCAGGTTGTAGATTTCGTCGGGCTGGGCGATGCCTAGGACGCGGACCAGCGAGGAGACGTCGGTGAGGTCCCCGGTCAGGAGCTTCACGCCGGGAACAGTCTTGCTAACGAGCTCGTATTTCGGGTTGTTCTGTCCCCGGATGAGGCCGAAAACTTCGTATCCCTTGGAGAGCAGGAGCTCCGCAAGATAGAGACCGTCCTGACCGGTGATGCCGGTAATGAGCGCACGAGGCATGGGGGAATTTCCTTTAAGTCGAAGAGTCACGCACAGCCACTATATAGGGTGACCACCGGAGACCTGTTGAGTTAAACCTTTGTGAGAGCGCGCTGCTGCACAGCGTAGCGATAGGCCGCTTCGTGAGCTTCGGCGCATTTTTCCCACGTAAACCTCCGAACTTGCTCAAACCCCTTGGCTTGAAGCTCGGAGGTCCGCCCAATGGCTTCGACGATTGCGTCGGCGATGGCCCGGGGCGAGTGAGGATCGAACATCACGGCCGCGTCGCCACACACTTCCGGGAGTGAACCCGCAGTGGATGAGGCCACCGGGCAACCGGATGCCATGGCTTCCAAAGGAGGAAGGCCGAACCCTTCGTAGAGGCTCGGAAAAACGAGGCATTTAGCCTTTCGGTAGAGCTCAAGAAGCTCCTGAAACGGAACCAGACCCTTGACGTCGACGTTCGCGGGAACATTGGTGAGGCCTTCCAAGCCCCCTCCCGTCAGCACGAGCGTGAGTTCCGGCCGCTCCGTCATCAAGAGTCTCATTGCTTCAAAGAGCACCGTGTGGTTCTTATGCGCCCACCCCCGGGCCGGATAAAAGATGAAATTTTCTCTTTCGCCGATATTGGGGGTGAACTGTTCCGAGTCGACGGCCAAGTGTGCGGTGAAGACCTTCTCGGGTGCAATTCCCAGGTGTTCGACGATCGTGCGTTTGGCGAAATCGCTGATGGTCACGACGGCGTCGGCCTTTCGCGCCGCGCGCTCATAGAAGAAACTCCGGTAGATCCGCTCCACGCGGCTGAAGAGGTGCGGAAGGTCACGGTGCTGGACGTCGCAAAGAGACTGCACAGTCGCCATGGACCGCGGCGGAGAGGGAAGATTGACGGCGAAAGGAACGTGGAAAACGTCGTTGCCTTCCATTCTCGCCACGAGTCCTTTGCGATGTAGGAAGCCCTGGAGGAGTGTCTTGATCCTCTCCGTGGACGACGGCCCGCCCGAAACTTCCGGGCACACCACTTCGGGTATCTCACCGGAGAAACCCTTCCCTACTCCGCTAACGAAGGTCGTCGCGGCGACTCCCTTGGTGCTGGCCAGCCCGCGGAGCAACCCGCGAGCGTAAGTTTCGCCACCACCCATCGCCCCGGGGACCAACGTCAACATCGCGATTGCGACTCGGAGAGGTCGGTTAGTGGGAGTGGGCCCGTCGGTCATTTGATCTTCGCGCATCAGTCAAGCTTAGCCTGCGGTGTATGAGGCCCGCCGCAGTGCACGTTCGTTGGGAGCGGCACTTGCTGGGGCCGGCGATGGGGCGTGAATTTGTGTTGTGGGTGGGTCATCGGGTGAGGGTGGTTTTGGTGCCGGTGGTGGGGGACGAGTCGATGCGGCCGCCTTGGAAGTTTTGTGCGGTGTTTCCGTTTGCGGTGGGGTATTGGCCGCTGGTGGGGTAGCCGAGGGGCCCGGTTTCCCAGCCTTGTGCGGCCCAGGCGTTGCGGATGGGGCCGTTGGGGCTTAGTTGCGCGCCGGTCGTGGAGGTCCAGTAGATCGCACCGTTTTGGTAGCCCTGGGACTGGGCGCCGTTGGCTGCGGTCCGGACGTCGGTGGTGGGGTAGCCCAGGGGGCCTGTTTCCCAGCCTTGGGCGGCCCAGGCGTCACGGATCGGGCCGGAAGAGACCCGGGCGCCGGTCGTGGAGGTCCAGTAGATCGCACCGTTTTGGTAGCCCTGGGACTGGGCGCCGTTGGCTGCGGTCCGGACGTCGGTGGTGGGGTAGCCGAGGGGGCCTGTTTCCCAGCCTTGGGCGGCCC
>NZ_JBIMMV010000009.1:182839-216185 GCF_044628475.1 Arthrobacter sp. BPSS-3 | reverse complement strand
TACGGCGGTCATAGCGTGGGGGAAACGCCCGGTCCCATTCCGAACCCGGAAGCTAAGACCCACAGCGCCGATGGTACTGCACCCGGGAGGGTGTGGGAGAGTAGGTCACCGCCGGAACATCATTTAGGTCGAGAGCCTCCAACCACACGGTTGGAGGCTCTCCCACTTTAACCACCACCACGGCTGCCTAACCTGCCAGCCAGGATCGGCCGGCCGCGCACAACCGGAGCCCTCCCGGGACTCCCTTCCACACATTCGGGCGCTTCCCCCCTCACATCCAGCGGGTATCCGCAGACCAACCACCCAGGCAGCGGCCCAGTAGCGCCCTGAGCTGAGGGGGCGTCCGGTGGAAACCGGCAGCAGCTGACGGAGCGCCTGGTGGAAACCGGCAGCAGCTGAGGGAGCGTCCGGTGGAAACCGGCGGCAGCTGAGGGAGCGTGTGCGGAAACCGGGGTCGGTCGGCGGGCCGATGACAGCACTGGTGCGCCTTCCCGCACGCCGTCCCGCCGGTCCCTCAGTCCTCCAGGGAACCGACTATTGGTGCGCCGGCTGGGGGTGATGGTACTGATGCGTCCGCTGAGGGCTGAAATGGGCCGTCCAAACCCCTCCGAAGTCGTGATTTTGACCAAAAAAGCGCGAAAACACGCGGAATTTTGTCTCCTCGCGGGCGCCTAGCTGGTAAGTTTTCGAAGAGTGGCTTGCTCGCGCACTGCGGGCAGGCTTCAGAAATTAGATCAGTCCAGGAGGACATACATGGCTAAGAACCGTAGTGAACTTGTTTCAGAGGTAGCTGGCAAGGCCGGCACCAGCCAGGCAGCCGTCAACTCCGTGCTCGATGCACTGTTCGAGGTTTTCGAGACCTCTGTCGCCGCGGGCGAAAAGATCACCATCCCGGGCTGGCTCGCCGTCGAGCGCACCGACCGCGCTGCCCGCACCGGCCGCAACCCGCAGACCGGCGAGACCATTCAGATCGCCGCCGGCCACAGCGTCAAGCTGACCGCAGGCTCCAAGCTGAAGGCCGCCGTCGCCAAGAAGAAGTAGTCTTCTTCCACGCTTGAAGGAGCGGCAACCCTCACGGGTTGCCGCTCCTTTGCGTTTAAACCGCGCGCCAGCGGCCGCCGGCCCGTGACGCCGGATTCGGCCCGGCGGCGGCAGTAGCGGACAATGGAACTGTGCCTTTTGCTACGAGAACCCAGAGCCCGGCAGCGTCCTCCCGGCAGGGCGGACCGGCTGGCTCCGGCGCCGGCACCCCCGGCATCACGCAGCCGTGGCTATGGACCGGGCTGGCGGTACTCTTCGCCGCCCTGATCACCGGGCTACTGTTCTCGGGCGCGGCGGGTGCCCGCGCGGTCTCCGACCCCGGTGCCCTGGTCCGCTGGGGCCTGCCGGTCACCAAGGCGCTGCACAACATCTCCATCGCCACCGTCATCGGCGGCCTCATCTTCGCCGTCGGCATCCTGCCGCGGAACTCCACCCGCAAGGCCTCCCGGGACAAAAACGCCCCGGAACACCCGGCCTTCACCCGTGCGCTGTCCGTCACGGCGATCGCCGGCGTCGTCTGGACGCTGTCTGCCGTCGCGGTCTTGGTTCTCAGCTACGCCGACATCGCCGGCCAGACCCTCGCTGGCGACCCGCAGTTCACCAAGTCGCTGGTCTACTACATGACGGACATCGACACCGGCCGTGCCTGGCTCGCCGTCGTGATCATCGCCGCCGTCGTGACCACCGCACTCTTCGGCATCCGCTCCCGGGGCGCGCTGGCCATCACGCTGGTGATCGCCGCGGGCGGCCTGATCCCGCAGGCGCTGATCGGCCACTCGGCCAGTTCGAACGACCACGAGGGCGCGATCAACTCCCTGGCCCTGCACCTGGCCGGCGTGTCCGCCTGGGTGGGCGGCATCATCATGCTCGCCCTCCTCTCCCAAATTCTCACCAGCTCTGGCGGCAAGGCCGACATCACCGAGCCCACCCTGCGGCGGTTCTCCGCCCTGGCCGGGTTCGCCTTCGCCCTGGTCTTCGGCTCGGGCATCATCAACGCCAGCATCCGGGTCTCCAGCTGGGCCGACCTCTTCGGCTCCCCTTACGGGCAGCTCATCATGGCCAAGGCCGCGGCCACCCTGGTCCTCGGCGGCGTGGGCCTCATGCACCGGCAGTGGGTCATCCCGCAGCTGGGCGCCGCCGGCCACGGCAAGACAGCCCGGCGGGTGCTCTGGCAGCTGATCGCCGTAGAACTTCTCATCATGGGCGCCACCTCCGGCCTGGCGGTGGCCCTCGGCCGCTCGGCCCCGCCGCAGCCCACCACGTTCGCCCCCGACGCCTCCCCGGCGTTCATCCTCTCCGGCTACGAGCTGCCGCCCGAGCTGACCCCGCAGCGCTGGCTCACCGAATGGCGCTTCGACTGGCTCTGGGTGGCCGTGGCCGCCGCGGGCCTGGTCTCCTACCTGCTGGGGGTCCGGAAGGTCACCAAGCGGGGAGACTCATGGTCCTGGTTCCGGACGGCGAACTGGATCATCGGCCTGATCGTCCTGACCTACATCACCTCCGGGCCGCCGTCGGTCTACGGCCGCGTGCTGTTCTCCGCGCACATGGTGGACCACATGGCCCTGACCATGGTGGCGCCCATCTTCCTGGTCCTCGGCGCCCCGGTGACCCTCGCGCTGCGCGCCCTCACCCCGCGTCGGGACAGCTCGCGCGGCCCGCGGGAATGGCTGCTGATCTTTGTGCACTCGAAGTTCTCCCAGCTGGTCACGCACCCGCTCTTCGCCGCCGCGAACTTCGCCGGGTCCATCATCCTGTTCTACTTCTCGGACGCGTTCGGCTACGCCATGCGCGACCATGTTGGCCACGAGCTGATGAACCTGCACTTCCTCCTGACCGGCTACATCTTCGTGCTCACCATGATCGGCATCGATCCGCTGCCGCGGCGGGCCGCGTACCCGATGCGCTTGGTGCTGCTGCTGGCCACGATGGGCTTCCACGCCTTCTTCGGCGTCTCCATCATGGGCGGCACCGGGTTGCTGGCCGCGGACTACTTCGGCAACCTCGGCCGGGCCTGGGGACAGTCGGCGCTGCTGGACCAGCAGACCGGCGGTGCCGTGGCCTGGGGCATCGGCGAGGTACCCACCCTGCTGGTGGCGATCGGCGTCGCCGTCCAGTGGTCCCGCTCCGACGCACGCGAGTCCAAGCGCACCGACCGCGCGGCTGACAGGAATAACGACGCCGATCTCACCGCTTACAACGATATGTTTGCCAAGCTCGCCGAGCGCGACGCGAAGCTGGCCGACCGAAACTCCAAGCTGGAAGGACGCTGATGAGCGAAACAGTACGCACCCACCACCGGGTCCGGGCCTCCGAACTCGTGGGACGCGGCTGGTTGAACACCGGCGGCAAGTCCCTGGACCTCGAATCCCTGCGCGGCAAGATCGTGCTGCTGGATTTCTGGACCTTCTGCTGCATCAACTGCCTGCACGTCCTGGACGAGCTGCGCCCCCTTGAGCAGGAGTACTCGGACGTCCTGGTGACCGTGGGCGTGCACTCGCCCAAGTTCGAGCACGAGGCGGACCCGGTGGCCCTCGCCGCCGCCGTCGAACGCTACGAGATCCGCCACCCGGTCCTGGACGACCCGGAGCTGGAGACCTGGAAGGCGTACACCGCCCGCGCCTGGCCCACCCTGGTGGTCGTCGACCCCGAGGGCTACATCGTGGCGCACCTCTCCGGTGAGGGTCACGCCGACGGCCTGGCCGTGCTGATCCCGGAACTCATCGCCGAACACGAGGCCAAGGGCACCCTGCACCGCGGCGACGGCCCGTACGTGGCGCCGGAACCGACGTCGGGCACCCTCCGCTTCCCCGGCAAGGCCCTCTACCTGCCCGCGGGCCGCGGCTCCGAGGCAGCCGGTGACGCCGGGTCCTGGCTGGTCACCGACACCGGCCACCACCGCCTGGTGGAACTCTCCACCGACTTCGAGACGGTGCTGGGCACGTACGGCTCGGGCGAGAAGGGGTACGCCGACGGCGGCCCCGCCGACGCCCGCTTCAACGAACCCCAGGGCCTGGTGCTGCTGCCCCAGGACGTGGCCGACCAGGCCGGCTACGACGTCGTGATCGCCGACTCGGTCAACCACCGGCTCCGCGGGCTCTCGCTCCGCACCGGTGAGGCCACCACCCTGGCCGGCAACGGCATCCAGCGGCTCCTCGAGACCGGGCCCGCCCGGGTGGACGAGGAGGGTGCCGCCTACGGTGCCGCGCTGGAAGCCGACCCGCTGAAGGTGGCGCTCAGCTCGCCGTGGGATGTCGTCTGGTCCGCCAAGCTCAACGCCGTGGTCGTGGCCATGGCCGGTGTGCACCAGATCTTCGGCTTCGACCCAGCGACCGGGGCCGTCACCATCGTCGCCGGCAACGGCCTCGAGGGGCTCCTTGACGGCCCGGCCGCCGAGGCCTGGTTCGCCCAGTCCTCCGGCCTCGCCGAGGACGCCGACGGCAACATCTGGGTGGCCGACTCCGAGACCTCCGCGCTCCGGAAGCTGGTGATCGGCGAGGACCGCAGCGTCACCGTCGAGTCCGCCGTGGGCAAGGGCCTGTTCGACTTCGGTTTCCGGGACGGACCGGCCGCCGAGGCGCGGCTGCAGCACCCGCTGGGCGTCACCGTGCTTCCCGACGGCTCCGTGGCGATCGCCGACACCTAC
Source organism: Arthrobacter sp. BPSS-3 (assembly GCF_044628475.1). Classification (NCBI taxonomy): domain Bacteria; kingdom Bacillati; phylum Actinomycetota; class Actinomycetes; order Micrococcales; family Micrococcaceae; genus Arthrobacter; species Arthrobacter sp. BPSS-3. The sequence continues at coordinate 211,501 of NZ_JBIMMV010000009.1, read as the reverse complement.
AACGGCGCGGTCCGCCGCTACGACCCCGCCACCGGTACCGTGTCCACCCTGGCCCGCGGCCTGTCCGAGCCTTCCGACGTGATTGTGGACCACACCCACGTGGCCGGCGAGGAACCGCTGCTGGTGGTGGTCGAGGCCAACAAGCACCAGCTGGTGTACGTGCCGATCCCCAAGGAAGCCCAGCAGGTGGACGAGGGAGCCGCCCAGACGCAGCGGCCCAAGAGCCCGGTGGCGCCCGGACTGCTGTCCCTGACGGTCCGCTTCACCGCCCCGACCGGGCAGAAACTGGACGACCGCTGGGGCGACCCGACGCAGCTGAAGATCTCCTCCACCCCGCCGGAGCTGCTGGTGGCCGGTGGCGGGACCTCCGTGGGACTGCTCCGCACCCTGGAGCTGGCCTCCGACGTCCCCGAGGGCGTCCTGCACATCACGGCCCGCGCGGCCGCCTGTGACGGCCCCGAGGACGCCGACGGCGAGATCCCGGACCACGCGGCCTGCCACCTGTACCAGCAGGACTGGGGCATCCCTGTGACCCTGCAGCCCGACGGTGACACCGAGCTGGTGCTGGACCTGCGCGGAATGGACTAGGGCGACCGGGCCGGTCCGGGTCTGACGCGGACCGGCCCTTTTATGCCTCCGCGCGCTGCTGGCGGGCGGTACAAAAACTAGCCGGTCAGCTGCGGGGTGAGCTTCACCGAGTCCCCGTCGACGTCCAGGCGGGCGGTGAAGCTGAAGTCGTGGACTGCATTCAGTTCGGTGACAGCGCCCGTGAACAGGTCCACCTGACGGGCCTTGATCCGGGCCTTGCCGTCCAGCGGAGCCACCACCCAGCGACCGCCGAAGGGTTCGATGCTGACCACCGGGTAGTCGGTGATGCTCCAGTCGATAGTGCCGTCCACCACCCGGTTGTTGGTGGCGTGGTAGAACGGGCAGTCCGGCTGGAGCTGCTGCTTCTTGTCCGCCTGGTCCGCGCAGGTATCCAGGAATACCCTGACCTTGGCCGCGACGGCGCTCTTCAGTCCGTCGGTGGCGCGGGTCAGCAGGTTCAGCGGCGCGGCCGGGGCGTCCTTGCCGGTCAGCGTGGTCCGGGACGGGGGCGCCGCGAAGTACTGGCTGTTCAGTGACGCCTCATACTGGCCGGGGTAGAAGACGGCGAAGCTGTTGCGGCCGTTGGGCATGTTGACCGGAACCCCGTTGAGCGCGGCGTGGTTGGAGTTGACCACGGTGACATCCAGGACCGGAAGCGTGGTGGGTACGAAGGACCAGTCCCGGAAGAACAGCCACTGCGGGTCCGAGCCCTGGAGCAGGAACTCCGTGCGCTGGCGGCTGCCGTCGATGCTGTAATCGATCGGCACCATCACCCGGTTACCGCCCCGGTCCTCCGCACGGCCCACCGAGACGTCGGAGAGGCGCGCCGCGGCCGCCTTCAACCCGGCGCCGTCCAGCATGGCGGCGTTGCTCTTGGGGACGGACGCGTGCAACAGGCCCAAGGCTTTGGCGCCCTCACCCTGGCGCAACGCGTCCAGATATTCGCGCACCGGCTGCTGCGGGCTGGCCAGGGAATTATTCACGACGTTGATGGCGACGACGGCGCCTGCCACTGCCAGCATCAGGCCCAGCAGCCACAGGGCTGCGGTTTTGACGACGACCTGACTCATCTGCACGATTCTTACGTTACCTGCCGCCCCGCCAAATCCCGGTGTCACGACGTCCGCGCATGACGGCCGGACGCCCCCAACTAGACCCCAGAGAAGCCGCAGTCAGGCCACGGCTAAGCCACCGCCAGACCCCTTGGGCGTCAGCGGCGCCGGCTCCGGGAGGACGTGCCGAAGACGCCGCGCAGCAGTTCGCGGCCCAGCTGGGTGCCCAGGGACCGGGCCATGCTCTTCAGCCCGCCGCCGAGCGCACCGCCCAGGGCGCCGGCCAGGTCGCCAGCCATGCCGCCGCCCTGCTGCGGGGCGGGCGGGGCCTGCGGGGCGCGGCGGGCTTCGGGGGCGGGGGCCGGGCGGCTGCTCGGGCGGCCGAGGATCTCCTCCTCGATCCGCCGCGCGTCGGCGTCGACGTCGGTGGGCGTGCCGGCCGGGGCAGCCCCGGTCTCCGGCGCCGAGGCGGGTCCGGCGGCCGGACCGGTGGGCGCGGCGGCCTTGCCGGAGAGCTTCTCGTAGGCCGAAACATTGTCGACGGCGGTACCATACGCGGCCAGCAGCGACGAGGCCGCCACGGTGCTGGCCACCAGGGCGGGCTCGCTGGGACCCATCACGGATTCCGGGGCGCGCAGCCGGGTCAGCGCCACCGGGGTGGGTGCGCCCTTCTCGTTCATGACGGTGATGACGGCCTCGCCGATGCCCGCCGTCGTCAGAGTCTCCTCCAGGTCGTAGTCGCTGACCGGGAAGGTCGAGACGGTGGCCTTGAGGGCCTTCGCGTCCTCCGGGGTGAAGGCCCGCAGGGCGTGCTGGACCCGGTTGGCGAGCTGGCCCAGGACGTCGGCGGGGACATCCTTCGGGGTCTGGGTGACGAAGAAGATGCCGACGCCCTTGGAGCGGATCAGCCGCACGGTGGTGGTGATGGCGTCGAGGAAGGCCTTGGAGGCGCCGTTGAAGAGCAGGTGCGCCTCGTCGAGGAAGAAGACCAGCTTCGGCTTGTCCAGGTCCCCGGCCTCGGGCAAGTCCTCGAACAGGTCCGCCAGCAGCCACATCAGGAAGGTGGAGAACAGCATCGGCTTGGTCTGCAGGGTGGGGAGCTCCAGGCAGGAGACCACGCCGCGGCCGTCGGGGGCGGTGCGGAGCAGTTCGGCAGTGTTGAACTCGGGCTCGCCGAAGAATTTCTCCATGCCCTGGGCCTCGAGGGTGATCAGTTCGCGGAGGATGACGCCGGCCGTGGCCTTGGAGAGCCCGCCGAGGTCCTGGAGGGCTTCCTTGCCCTCGTCAGAGGTGAGGAACTGGATGACCGCGCGGAGGTCCTTGAGGTCGATGAGTTCGAGGTTGTTCTTGTCCGCGAAATGGAACACCAGCTGCAGGCTGGATTCCTGGGTCTCGTTCAAATCCATGATCCGGGAGAGCAGGATCGGGCCGAAGGAGGTGACCGTGGCGCGGACCGGCACGCCGGCGCCGTCGCCGCCGAGGGCGAGGAATTCCACCGGGAAGGTCTTACCGGACCAGGGCTGGCCGATGCTGTCGGTGCGGGCCTTGAGTTTCTCGGAGCCGGTGGCCGCGGTGGCGAGGCCGGAGAGGTCGCCCTTGATGTCCGCGAGGAACACCGGTACCCCCGCGGTGGAGAGCTGTTCGGCCATCATGTGCAGTGTCACGGTCTTGCCGGTGCCGGTGGCTCCGGCCACCAGGCCGTGCCGGTTCATCATGGCCAGCGGCAGGCGGACCGGTGCTTCCTTGTGCAGCTCGCCGTCGACGATCGCTGCTCCCAGCTCAATCGTGGGACCCTCCAGGGTGTATCCCTTTTGGAGTGTGGCTACTTTATCTGCGGTGGATTTGATCGCCATGCGGCTAGCTTAGCCGGGTCCGGTTGCCCGGACCCGGCGTCGGCCGGAATTACTTTGCGTCGGTGAGCGCCTTGATGACTTCATGGGCCACGTCCGCGCTGGACTGCGGGTTCTGGCCGCTGATCAGGTTGCCGTCCCGGATCACGTGGGAGGTCCAGGCTCCGCCGTTGTCCACGACGGCGCCCTTGTTCTTGAGCTCGTCCTCGACGAACCACGGGGTGTTCTCGCCGGTGCCGCCGCCGAGTTCCTCCTCGTTGGTGAAGACCGTGACGCGGCGGCCGGCGAAGGCGAAGGTGCCGTCGCCGTCGACCGCGCTGAGCAGGCCGGCGGGGCCGTGGCAGAACGGGGCGATGATCTTGCCGTCGTTGTTGGCCTGGGTCAGGAGCTTGCCGAGGGCGGCGTCCTGGTACAGGTCGGCCATCGGGCCGTGGCCGCCGGGCATGACCACGGCGTCGTAGCCGGAGAGGTCGACGTCGGCGAGCACCAGCGGGGAGGAGAGCTCGCCGTCGATCTTGTCCAGGTAGGAGCGGAAGCCGTCCGCGCGCTCCTGGCCGCCGGCCTGGTCCGCCTGCAGGCTGACCTGGTCCACGGTGGGCTTGGCGCCGCCGGGGGTGGCGATGTGGACGGTGTGGCCGGCCTTGATCAGCTCCTGGTGGGAGACGACGAGCTCCTCGGCCCAGAAACCGGTGGGGTGCTGGCTGCCGTCACGCATGGTGAGGGAATCGGCGGCGGATACGACCATCAGGATGTTGGCCATGGTGTGCTCCTGTTCTGCCGGGCGGACCCGGCGGTGGGGTTATGAGGGGGAGGGTGGTCTCTAGCGGGCGTCGTTGAGCTCGGCGAAGGTGGCGTCATCGAGGACGACTCCGGCGGCCGCGAGGTTTTCCTCGAGGTGCTTGACGGAACCGGTGCCGGGGATGGGCATCATCACGGGGGAGCGGCGCAGCAGCCAGGCCAGGGCCACCTGCGAGGTGGTGGCGCCGAGGCGCTTGGCGGCCTCGTCCAGCGGTCCGCCCGGCCGGGCGAGTTCGCCGGCGGAGATGGGGGCCCAGGGAATGAAGCCGATGCCCTTCTCCCCGGCGTAGTCGAGGACATCCTCGGAGCTGCGGTCGGTCAGGTTGTAACGGTTCTGCACGGTGGAAACGGTGAAGTGCTTGCCGGCCTGTTCCAGCTCGGCCACGCTGACCTGCGACAGGCCCAGGGCCTTGACCTTGCCCTCGTCAAGCAACTCGCGGAGCACGCCGAACTGCTCCTCGGCGTCGACCTTGGGGTCGATCCGGTGCAGCTGCAGCAGGTCCAGGGCGTCGACCTTGAGCTTGCGCAGGCTCAGTTCGGTCTGCTGGCGCAGGTACTCCGGACGGCCGACGGGGATCCACTGATACGGCCCGGTGCGCGTGAAGCCCACCTTGGTGGCGATCTTCAGGCCCGCCGGGTACGGGTGCAGCGCCTCGGCCAGGATTTCCTCGCTGATGTTGGGGCCGTAGGAGTCGGCGGTGTCGATGAAGTCGACGCCGAGCTCGACGGCGCGGCGGACGACGGCGACGGCGGCGGCACGGTCGGCCGGCTCGCCCCACACGCCGTCGCCGACGATGCGCATGGCACCGAAGCCGAGCCGGTGGACGGTTCCGACGCCCGGCAGGTCGATCGTGGCGGATACTTCCTGGTGCTCTGTTGTCTCGTGGCTCATGGCAACCCCAACACAGTAAGGGTGCTGAGTATTCCGCCGGTGTGGCGGCCGCAACGGAGATTGGCAGAAATAAGACGGGCACCGCCGTCGTTGCCACCTATAGGCGCCCGGCCGCAGGACGGCCCCGGCGTTCCTCACACCGCACTTCCCACACTTTCCGCTACGAAAGGCCGGCTTTTCCGTGACTGTTCCGCTTTCCATCCTTGACCTGGCAATCATCGGCAAGGGCCAGAGCGCGGCAGAGAGCTTTGCCGGCAGCGTTGCCATGGCGCAGCGGGCCGAGGAGCTGGGCTACCGCCGCATCTGGTACGCCGAGCACCACAACATGTCCACGATCGCCTCCTCCGCGACCAGCGTCCTGATCGCCCACGTCGCGTCGCAGACCAGGAGCATTCGGCTCGGCGCCGGCGGCGTCATGCTGCCCAACCACTCTCCGCTGACCATCGCCGAGCAGTTCGGCACCCTCGAGACGCTGCACCCGGGCCGGATCGACCTGGGCCTGGGCCGGGCCCCCGGCAGCGACCAGAACACCATGCGGGCGCTGCGCCGCGACCCGATGAGTGCCGACAGCTTCCCGCAGGACGTGCTGGAGCTGCAGGGCTACCTCACCGGCAACAGCCGGATCCAGGGCGTGGAGGCCATCCCGGGCAAGGGCACCAACGTGCCGCTGTACATCCTGGGCTCGTCCCTCTTCGGCGCCCGCCTGGCCGCGCAGCTGGGCCTGCCCTACGCGTTCGCCTCGCACTTCGCGCCGAACGCGCTACAGGACGCCGTCGCTATCTACCGCCGCGAGTTCCGGCCCTCCGAGCAGCTGGACGCCCCGCACGTGATCGCCGCCGTGAACGTGATTGCCGCGGACTCCGCCTCCGACGCGCAGGAGATGTTCCAGGCCACCAAACGCGCCCGGGTGTCCCTGTTCTTCGGCAACGGCCGGGTCTTCAGCGACGATGAGGCGGACATGATCCTGGACTCCCCGCAGGGCCAGCACATGGCACAGATGATGAAGTACTCCGCCGTCGGTACCTCCGACGCCGTCATGGAGTACCTGGACGGCTTCACGAAGCACGCCGACGCCGACGAGCTGATCGTGGCGCACCAGAGCCCCCGGGTCGAGGACCGGCTGCGGTCCGTTGAACTGCTCGCCGAGGTCGCCGGGCTGGCCCGGGTCTAACCCTAGGCCTCCTCGAACGCCGGCTCGCGCCGGGCGCCCTCGGCCGCGGTGACCGGGAAGATGTGCGGGGCCGTGAATCCCGCCGTGTCGAAGGCCTCGAGCACGCCGCGGGCGACGGTCTCGGCGTCGGCGTCCCGGACCAGGGCGATGGCCGCCCCGCCGAACCCGCCGCCGGTCATCCGCGCGCCGATCGCCCCGAGGGACTGGGCGGTGGAGACCGCGAGGTCCAGTTCCGGGGTGGAGATCTCGAAGTCGTCCCGCATGGAGACGTGCGAGGCGTTCAGGAACGGGCCGATGGCGGCGGCGCCGTGGCTGCGCAGGGTGGCCACCGTGTCCAGGACCCGCTGGTTCTCGGTGATGATGTGCCGGACCCGGCGGAACGTCACCGGCTCCAGGGTGGCCTCGGCGCGGGGCAGGTCTTCCGGACCCAGGCCGCGCAGGCTGCGTACGCCCATCGCCTCCGCGCCCTCCTCGCAGGAGCGGCGGCGGCTGGCGTAGCCGCCGTCGGAGTGTGAGTGGCTGGTGCGGGTGTCGATGACCAGCAGGCCCACGCCGGCGGACTCGAACCCGAGCGGGACGATCTCGGTCACCAGGCTCTGGCAGTCCAGCAGGATGCCGTGGTCCGGTTCGCCCAGCAGCGAGGCGGACTGGTCCATGATGCCGGTGGGTGCCCCGACCACGCGGTTCTCCGCGAGCTGGCCGATCCGGGCGAGCTCCTGCCGGTCCAGGCCCGCGTCCCAGAGCTCGTTCAGGGCCATTGCCACGGAACATTCGACCGCGGCGGAGGAGGAGAGGCCGGCGCCGGCGGGAACGTCGGAGGTGAGCGCAAGGTCCACGCCGGGCAGCTGCGAAACGTCGCGGCCGGCGCTCCGCAGCGCCTCCGCCATGGCCCAGGCGACGCCGAGGGGGTAGCCGGACCAGCCCTGCAGCGCGTCCGGGTCCAGGCCGTCGAGTCCGACGTCGACGACGCCGGGGAAGGAGTCGCTGGCCACCCGCAGCCGCCGGTCCTCCCGGCGGGACGCGGCGACGGCGGCGCGCTTCTCGATCGCGATGGGGAAGGCGAAGCCGTCGTTGTAGTCGGTGTGCTCGCCGATGAGGTTCACGCGGCCCGGGGCGGACCAGACGCCCTCGGGCTGGTGGCCGAACTGGCCGGCGAAGTAGTCGCGTCCCTGCTGGGAGAGTTCAGTCATGGCGGGTGGTTCTTCCTGCTACGTGGTGTGGATGCCGGTGGCGGCGTCGGCGGTGGCGATCGCTTCGCGCAGCCGTGCCGCGGCGGTTTCCGGCGGGATGTCGGCGATGAACGCGCCCATGGCAGCCTCCGACCCGGCCAGGTACTTCAGCTTGTTCTTCTCCCGCCGGGGCGAGGTCAGCTGCAGCATGAGCCGGATCTCGTCCCGGTGGGCGTTGACCGGGGCCTGATGCCACGCCGAAATGTACGGGGTGGGGGTGTCGTACAGGGCGTCGACGCCGCGCAGCAGCCGCCCGTACAGGCCGGCGAATTCGTCCCGCTCCGCGTCGGTGGTGGCTGCCAGGTCCGGGACGTGCCGGTGCGGGAGGATGTGGACCTCCAGCGGCCAGCGCGCCGCGAACGGCACGAACGCCGTCCAGTGCTCACCCTGCAGCAGCACCCGCTCGGAGTTCCGCTCGAAGGCGAGGATGTCCTCGAAGAGGGACCCCTCGTAGTCCGCCAGGGTGCGGATCAGCTGGGAGGTGCGGGGGGTGATGTACGGGTAGGCGTAAATCTGGCCGTGCGGGTGGTGCAGGGTCACGCCGATCGCCTCGCCGCGGTTCTCGAACGGGAAGACCTGTTCGACGCCGGGGAGCGCGGAGAGCGCGGCGGTGCGGTCCGCCCAGGCCTCCACCACGGTCCGCATCCGGGACCGGGACAGGCGGGCGAGGGACCCGGTGTGCTCGGGGGAGAAGCAGACCACCTCGCAGCGGCCCACCGCCTGCCGGCTGCGGCCCAGGCCGATCCGGGCCAGGTCCTCCAGCCCTTCGGGGGCGTCCGGACCGGTGAGGGCCGGTCCGAAGGAAGGGGACTTGTTCTCGAAGACGGCGACGTCGTAGCGGCTGGGGATCTCGGAGGGGTTGTCCCGCGACGCCGGGGCCAGCGGGTCCCGGTGGGTGGGCGGCAGGACCACGCGGTTCTGCCGGGCCGCCGCGATGGAGATCCACTCGCCGGTCAGCACGTCCTGGCGCATGGTGGCGGTTTCCGGCCGATCCACGGGTTCGCGCAGGTCCGGGCCACGGTCCGGAGGCAGCGTGGTGTCCGCGTCGTCGAAGTAGATCAGGTCCCGCCCGTCGGAGAGCTTGTAGGCGCGTTTGGTGATCTGTTCCATGCTAGGAGTTCCTTACCGGGGTGCCGCTGTGGGGTGCGCCGCCGCCGGCCCGGCGGACGGACAGGAGCACGCCGTGCTCCGGGTTCAGGACCGGCATCGGCAGGCCCGATCCGGCCAGGAACCGGCCGGTGGCCTCCACGCCGCCGGCCAGCCAGCCCGGCGGTGCGGTCTGGAGGTAGGCGCCGCGGTCCGTCGCGGCGGGGTAGACCGCCTCGACCCGGTACCTGGTGTCCGGGTCCAGGCCCGGCAGGCAGACCCGGCCGGGAATTTCGGCGAACGAGGTGGCCACGGACACCAGGGCGAACAGGGCCTCCCCGCCGTCGTGCGCCACCACCCCGTGCAGCCGCAGCGCCGGGTCCGGTTCGTCCGCCCGGACCATCCGGCCGCTGTGCAGCAGCCCCCGGTACTCCTTGAACAGGGCGATCGCCCCGGCCAGTTCGTCCCGCTCAGCGGATTCGAGGTGCCGGATGTCCCATTCCAGGCCGAAGTGGCCGAACATGGCGGTGACCGCGCGGAAGGACAGGTCGTGGGTGCGGGCCGTGGTGTGGCTGCGAGTGGGGCCGATGTGGGAGCCCACCAGCTCGGGCGGGACCACCATCCCGGTCCAGCGCTGGATGGTCTGGCGCTCCAGGGCGTCGTTGCAGTCCGATCCCCAGACCCGGTCGGTGCGTTCCAGGATGCCCAGGTCCACGCGGGCGCCGCCGGAGGAGCAGCTTTCGATCTCGACGTCCGGGTGGGCCTCGCGCAGGGCGTCCAGCAGCCGGTAGACCGCGCGGGTCTGGGCGTGGACGGAGGGCCGGCCGTCGTGGCCCATCTCGGTCAGGTCCCGGTTCTGGTCCCACTTGAGGTAACTGATCCGGTTCCCGCTCAGCAGGGCGTCGAGCCGGTCGTAGATGTACTGCCAGGCCTCGGGGTTCACCAGGTCCAGGACCTGCTGGTGCCGCCAGCGCTCGGGCAGCCGGCCGGCCGAACCGGGCCCAGCGGCGGCACCAGCGGCGCCGCCGGTGGCGGGTCCGGCGATCCAGTCGGGGTGCGCGCGGGCCAGGTCAGAGTCCTCGTTGACCATTTCCGGTTCCACCCAGAGACCAAATTCCATGCCGTGGCCGGTGACGGCGTCGATCAGCGGGGTCAGCCCGTCCGGCCAGAGGTCCTCGTCCACGTACCAGTCGCCCAGGCCCGCGGTGTCGTTCCGGCGGCCGCGGAACCAGCCGTCGTCGAGGACGTAGCGTTCCACGCCGAGCGCGGCGGCGGTGGCGGCGAGGTCCAGCAGGGCCGGCAGGCGGTGGTCGAAGTAGACGGCCTCCCAGACGTTGAGCACCACGGGCCGGGGCTTGCCGGCGGTGGGGTGGTGCGGGCGGGCGCGGAACCAGGCGTAGAACGCGGCCGTGATGCCGTCCAGGCCGGCGTCGGAGTAGGCGGCGAACAGCCACGGGGTCTCGTAGCTTTCGCCGGGGGCGAGGGTGACCTCGGAGGATCCGAGGAGTTCGGAGGCGCCGATTACGGTGCGGCCGTCGCCGGTGGTGTCCACGAAGCTCTCGTGGTTGCCGCTCCAGCCCAGGTGCACGGCCCAGACCTGCCCGTGCCGGTAGCCGAAGCCGGGGGTGCCGGCGGCCAGGAGCAGCGAGGCGTCGTGGCCGGTGCGGCCGTGCCGGCCGGAGCGGACCCAGGTGCCCTGGTGCATTGGGAGCCGCTGCGGATGGGATTCCCGGCACCAGCGGCCGGTGAGGTCCAGGACCTCCGCGGCCGCGCGGCCCACGGGCAGCACCGCGGCAAGTTCCTCCACGGTGTAGGGGGAGCCGCCGTCGTTGACCAGGGTGTGGCGCAGCTGCAGCAGCCCGCCGTCGTTGAGCCGGAGTTCGGTGCGCACGGTGATTCCTGCGTCCGGGTCGGCCTGGGTGAGGACCGCGGAGGCGGCGTCGCCGGGGCCGGCGTCCACGGAGACCAGCCGCAGCCGGGGCGAGAACGCGGAGCCCCCGCGGTGGCCGCGCAGCCCGGGCCGGCCGCGCCAGCCGGAGGACGCCTGCGGGACCAGGCCCAGGGTCACCGGCACGTCCAGGGCCGAATGCGGCACCGGGTCCGTCAGCAGCGACAGGTCCGGCAGCTCCGGGCCGAGGTCCGCGCCGAAGTGCAGCAGGGCGGGCTCGCCGGTACGGAAGTCCAGCAGCAAGGCGGTGCCGGAGCGGCGCAGGTACAGCGGCGCGGGCGCCGCCGGAGTGGCCGGGGTCCGGCTCTCCGGGGCAAGGTTCAGGTCCGGGTTGTTCACTGCAGCTCCAGGCGTCGTCAGGTTCGGGGATTCAGAGGGAGGGTAGGGGGATTGGGGTGGGAGCGGCTCAGCCGGTGGCCGCGCCCGCGGTGTGCGTGGGGGCCAGCCGCAACCGGCCTACGCGCTCGCCGAGGATGCGCCGGGCCTCGATGCCCAGGAGGTCGTCGCTGATCAATTCGTCGGCGTCCTCGAGGGCGGCAATGGTGCTGATGCCAAGCGTGCCCCACTTGGTGTGGTCGGCCAGGACCACCACCCGCCGGGCCGCGGCCACGAAGGCCCGGTCCGTTTCGGCTTCCAGCACATTCGGCGTGGTGAACCCGGCATCCGGGTCCACCCCGTGGACGCCCAGGAAGAGCACGTCCAGGTGCAGCTGCCGGAGCGAGGAAGTGGCCAGCGGCCCCACCAGGGCGTCCGAGGGGGTGCGCTGGCCGCCGGTAAGGATCACCGTGGACGGGGAGGAACTCTGGTGGAACGTGTCCGCGATCCGCACCGAATTGGTCACCAGGGTGATCTGCGGCCCGGCCGTGAGCAGCTGCGCCAGCGCCCAGGTGGTGGTGCCGGCGCTGAGGCCCACCGCCATCCCCTCCCGGACCTGGGCCGCCGCCTCCTGGGCGATGGCCATCTTTTCGTCCTTGAGCTGGGTCATTTTCAGCTCGAAGCCCGGCTCGTGGGTGCTGGCCCCGCCGGGGAGCTTCGCGCCGCCGTGGATCTTCTCCACCGCGCCGGCCGCGTCGAGGGCCTCGATGTCCCGCCGCACCGTCATCAGCGAGACGCCCAGCATCTTGGCGAGGTCCGCGACGCGGACGATCCGCTCGCGCTGAACCTCGGCGAGGATGGCTGAGTGACGGGCTGCGGCGAGCATCGGGAGTCCTTCTATGCGTTGTCGGGTGAAGTGGCCGGCGGGTGCGGCTACTGCCGGGAGGTGGAACGGACGACGGCGACGCCCCCGGCCGGGAGCCCCAGGCCGCCGTCGAGCCCGGCGTCGGCCAGGACGTCGTAGCCTTCCAGCGGCAGGTGCACGTCCCGGTCAGAGTGGTTGATGCAGAACGTCCAGTGCGTGCCGTCCTTGGCCCGGCGGACCACCTCGACGTCGGCCGGGAGGTCCGGGACCAGGGGAGCGACGCCGGCGTCGGGACAGACGACGGCGAGCAGTTCCCGCAGCCCCTCGGGGGAGAGGGTGGTGGCGGCGTAGTAGGCCCGTCCCTTGCCGGCGACGTTGCGGGTCACCGCGGGGGATCCGGCCGCCGGGCCGTGGGCGACGGCGGAGAGTACGTCGGCGGTGGTGGCGTGGCCCAGTTCGTTCCAGTACGTGCCGGCGCCGAAGCGGCTGAGCGGGACGCTCTCGCCGGCGCGGAGCGGGAAGAACTCCTCCATCTGCACGCCGAGCAGTTCGCGGAACGCGCCGGGGTAGCCGCCAAGCCTGATGTGGTCATTTTCGTCCACGATACCGGAGAAGTAGGACACCACCAGGTGGCCGCCGGCGCGGACGAAGCCGTCCAGGTTGGCGGCGCCCTCGTCGGTGATCAGGTACTGCATCGGGGCGATGACCAGCCGGTAGCCGGAGAGGTCGTCGGTGCTGCGGGCGAAGTCGGTGGGGATCCCGGCCCGGTAGAAGGCGTCGTGCCAGCGGCGGGTCTCGGCGATGTTGGAGGCGTCCACGCTGGGGTGCGAGTCGAGTTCCGAGGCCCAGCGGGCGTCGGTGTCGTGCACGATCGCGACGTCCACCCGGCCGGAGGCTCCGGTGACGGTGGAGCCGGCGATCTCGGCCAGGCTGCGCAGGGCCTGGCCCAGCCGGACCACCTCGCGCCAGACCTTGGTCTCCGTCCCGGCGTGCGGCAGCAGGCCGGAGTGGAACTTTTCGGCCCCGGCGCGGGAGGCTCGCCACTGGAAGAACAGGGCGCCGTCGGAGCCGCGGGCCACGTGCTGCATCGAGTTGCGCAGCATTTCCCCGGGCGCCTTGGCGATGTTGCGCGGCTGCCAGTTGACCGCCGACGTCGAGTGTTCCATCAGCAGCCACGGCTTGCCCTGCGCCCAGCCGCGGGTGAGGTCCGCCGTCGCCGCGAGCTCCTGGTAGTTCCGCACGTCTTCGGCGATCAGGTAGTGGTCGTTGGAGACCACGTCCATCTGCTCGGACCAGCGCCAGTAGTCCACCGGCTGGTGCAGGCCCATGTTGAAGCCCATGAAGTTGGTGGTGACCGGGTGCTCCGAGTGGGAGCGGATGATCTCCGCCTCCGCCTTGTAGCACTCGAGCAGTTCGTCGGAGGAGTACCGGGCGAAGTCCAGCTGCTGGGTGGGGTTGACCCAGGTGCCGGAGGTGCGCGGCGGCAGGATCTCCTCCCAGTCGTAGTAGCGCTGGGACCAGAACGCGGTGCCCCAGGCGGCGTTGAGCCCGTCAAGGGTGCCGTAGCGGTTCTTCAGCCAGACCCGGAAGCCGGCGGCGGCGCCGTCGGAGTAGTCGGGCTGGTTGTGGCAGCCGTACTCGTTATGCACGTGCCACATGACGACGGCGGGGTGGTCCTTGTAGCGGGTGGCGATCTGCTCGGTCAGGGCAGCGGCGGCCCGGCGGTAGTCCGGGCTGGAGGCGGCGAACGCCTGCCGGGAACCGTAGCTGTGCCGCACGCCGTCGGCCGTGACGGGCAGGGACTCCGGGTATTTGTGGCTGAACCACGGCGGCGGGGAGGCAGTGGCGTTGGCCAGGTCCACCCGGATGCCGTTCTCGTGCAGCAGGTCCAGGACCCGGTCCAGCCAGCCGAACTCGTACTCGCCCTCGGAGGGCTCCAGCAGGGACCAGCTGAAGATGCCGACGCTGACCAGGTTCACGCCGGCCTCGCGCATCAGGGCGACGTCCTCGGCCCAGGTCTCCTCCGGCCACTGCTCCGGGTTGTAGTCGCCGCCGAAGGCCAGCTGCGGGGCGCCCTCGGAGCCGAGGCGGGCGGTGATGTAGTCCATCGAGGCCCTGGGGGGCTTGGTGCTGTTGTCCACAATTATCCTTTGCTGGAGCCGAGGGTCAGGCCGGCTACGAAGTGCCGCTGGAGCAGGAGGTAGATCACCAGGGCGGGGATGGCGGTGATCATGGCGCCGGCGGCGATGAGGTTGTAGTTGGAGAGGAACTGGCCCTGCAGGTTGTTCACGGCGGTGGTCAGGGGCAGCCGGTCACCGCTCTGCAGGAACAGCAGCGGCCAGAAGAAGTCGTTGTAGATGAAGATGACTTCCAGGGTGCCCATGGCGGCCAGGGCCGGCCGGCACAGCGGGAGGATGATTTCCCAGTACTGGCGCCAGATGCCGGCGCCGTCCACCAGGGCGGCCTCGGTCAATTCCGGGGACAGGGCCTTCATGTAGTTCGAGAGCACGAAGGTCACGAAGCCGATCTGGAAGGCGGTGTCCACGGCGATCACGCTGATGTAGGTGTTGAGCAGGCTGCCGGAGTCGCTGACGCTGTACGGCAGCGGGAGGAGCTTGAACATCTCGAACAGCGGGGCGGCGAGGACCTGCGGGGGGAGCAGGTTGCCGGCGGTGAACATGATCAGCAGGGTGACGTTGAACTTCCAGCTGACCCGGCTGACCGCGAACGCCATCATGGAGGCGAAGAAGAGCACCAGGATGACGGAGGGGATGGTGATCAGGGCCGAGTTCCAGGCGTACTGGGCGAAGCCGCCCTGGGTCCAGGCCTGGACGAAGTTGTCGAAGTTGAAGGATCCGCCGAAGCTGAAGTAGCCGTACTTGTCCGTGTCCGCCTTCGGCCGGAGTGCGGTGAAGACGGTCCAGGCCAGGGGGATCAGCCACATCACCGCGAGCACGCTCAGGAAGATGTGGAGGCCGAAGCGGGGCTTGTTGCGCTTGCCGGCGCTCTGGCTCCCGGCTCCGGCGGCGGCGCCGCGCCGTGACGGTGCCCGGCCCGCCGGGCGTGCGTCCGTAGGCTGTGCGATGCTCATGCCTCTTTGTCCTTTCCAAAGGCCCGGGACAGGTAGAACGTGATGGGTACCAGCGAGATGACCAGCAGGATGACGGCCAGGGCCGAGCCGACGCCGATCACCTGGCCCTCGCCGACGAGGTTCTGGATCACCAGGGCGCTGATCAGTTCCAGGCCGTTGGTACCGCGGTTGATGACGTAGACGATGTCGAAGGCGCGGAGGGATTCGATCACGGTGATGACGATGATGATGACGTTGACCGGACGCATCGCCGGGAAGATGACCCGGAAGAAGGTCTGCACGGCGTTGGCGCCGTCGATCTGGGCCGCCTCGCGGAGCGTGGGGTCCACACCCTTGAGGCCGGCCAAATAGAGGATCATGACGTAGCCGGCGTGGCGCCAGGTCGCGGCGATCAGCGCGGCCCAGATGTTCACGCCGGAGTCACCGAACCAGTCGACGGCCTGGGGCGTGCCGGCGGTGCCGAGCAGGAAGTTCAACAGACCGTTGTCCCGGTTGTAGAACAGCTGCCAGATGACGCCGATCAGGGCCAGGGAGAGCATCACCGGGGTGAAGAAGATGCTCTGGTAGATCCTGGTGCCGCGGATGTTCTGGTCCAGCAGGATGGCCAGCAGCAGGCCCAGCGGCGTCGCGATCACGGCAAGGAACACCAGCCACAGCACGTTGTGCTGCACGGCCGGCCAGAACGGCGGGTAGTTCTGGGCGATGAAGTCGTAGTTGCTGACGCCCGCCGGCTTGATGTCGTCCAGGCTCAGGCCGTTCCACCGGGTGAAGGACAGGGCCGCCGAAAGCAGCGTGGGGATCCAGACCAGAACCAGCTGGATCAGGGTGGGAAGTCCCACCATGAAGGCCAGGATCCACTTGTCGCGGCCGGAAAGGCGGCGGACCCGCCCCGCCCGGGCAGCGGCTGGACGCCGTGCCCCGGCGGGGCTCGTTTTGGATGGTGTACTCACAAGAACATTTCCTTAGTGCCGATGAAAGGGCCCTGGCAGCGCTACTGCGCGGCGTAGAGGGACTTGGCCTGGGCTTCCAGGTTCTTGACGTCCACGTTGCCGTCCTTAATGAAGGACTGCAGCGCGGGGATCATGACGTTGTTCGCCATGGCCGGGAGCGCGTCACGGTCGAAGAACTGGCTGATGCTCTTGGCGTTGGTGATCACGTCCGCCATCTTCTTGGTCAGCGGCGTGAACTTCGAGGTGTCCGAACCCTTGGCCGTGGCGATGTTGGAGCTGTCCACGGAGGCGTAGACGTCCTGGCCCTCGGGGGTGCCGAGGTAGGCGAGGAAGTCCTTGGCCGACTGGTTCTGGCCGCCCTTCTTGGAGAGCAGGAGGCCGTCGATGGGGGCTTCGACGGCGTCGCGGCCTTCCATCGCCAGTTCCGGGAAGGGGAAGAAGTCGATGTCCGCGGCCACGGTCTTGTCCGTGTACTGCTGGGTGAGGAATGAGCCGAGCAGGTACATGCCGGACTTCTTGTCGCCCAGGTTCTTGGCGGAGTCCTGCCAGGTCATGCCGAGGGCGTTCGGGTTCTGGAAGGGCAGCATGGCCTTCCAGGTGTCGAAGACGTCGCTGACCTTCTTCTGGTCCCAGGATTCCTTGTGCGCGGTCAGGTCCATGTGGAACTGGTAGCCGTTCAGGCGCATGTTCAGGTAGTCGAAGGTGCCCATGGCCGGCCAGCCGTCCTTGTCGGCGAATTCGATCGGGATGAGCCCGTCCGCCTGCATCTTCTTGCACAGGGCCAGGAGGGCGTCGTACGTGGTGGGGACCTCGTAGCCCTTCTCGGCCCAGAGGCTCTTCCGGTAGAAGAAGCCCCACGGGTAGTTGTAGTTCGGGACGAAGTACATCTTGCCGTCGGCGCCGGTGGAGGCCTTCTTCATGGCGTCCGAGTAGTTGCCGCCGATCTTCTCCCAGACGTCGTCGATCGGGGCGAGCAGGCCCTTGCCGGCGTAGTACTGCATGCGGTAGCCGGCGAACCAGGTGAAGGTGTCGTCCGGGCTGCCCTGCAGGTAGGTGTTGATCTTGTTCTGGAAGTCGTTGTGCGGAACCGTGTTGGTGGTGACGGCGATGCCGGACTTCTTGGTGAACGCGTCGGTGACGGCCTTGTACGCGGCCTTGGGCACCTCGTCGGACGAACCGGAACCGAAGGTGACCGTCTTGTTTCCGCTGGCGGCGGGTCCGCTGCCGCCGGTGCAGGCGCTGAGCAGGGGCGCCCCGGCGAAGGCGACGGCGCCGGCACCGAACGTCTTCAGCAGCGTCCGGCGGTCCCACCCGCCCCGGCTGGAGGCCCGGCGCAGAGCGTCTTCGTGCATGGTCATGATTTCTCCTTTGAAACAGTGCGGGTGGTGTGAAGCAGCTCACATGATTATTCATCATAATCGCACAATAAGGAACGTCAACAGGCAAAAAAGCACATTTTGTTACGCGCTGGGAACATGCTGAAGGTCCGCCCGGGGTAAGCACGGGACGGTGGAGGGTGCGCTACCGGGTTAGCGGCCGAGGTGCCGGACCGACGCGACGGCGCCGAGTTTGTCCGGATTGCGCACCAAATACAGCCCGGTGACGTGCCCGCCGTTGGCCTCGATCACGACGGCGAGGTCCGCGCGGCCGCCGCTGGAGATGACGATCGCGGGCATCGCGTTCAGGAGTGCGGGCTCCACCCGCATGTCCGGGAGCGGCTTGCCTGCGAGGCCGAGCAGGAAGCGGGCAATGTTTTCCGCGCCCACCACCGGGCGGCGGGCGGCCGAGACCTTGCCCCCGCCGTCGGAGAGCAGGACGGCGCCGGGGGCCAGGACGTCCATGAGGGCCTGCACGTCGCCGCCCATCGCGGCGGCGATGAAGCGGTCCGTGACGTCCTTCCGGTCCCGGGCATCGACGTCGTAGCGCGGGGTGCGCCGGGCCACGTGTTCCTTGGCGCGGTGGACCAATTGGCGGACCGCGGCCGGCGTCTTGCCCGTCGCCCCGGCGATCTCCTCGTAAGGAAAGTCGAAGATCTCCCGGAGGATGAAGGCGGCCCGCTGGTCCGGGGAGAGGCTTTCAAGCACCACGAGCATGGCGAAGGAGAGCGAGTCGGCGAGGACGGCGTCGTCCGCGACATCCGGGAGGGTGGCCACCGGCTCCGGCAGCCAGGGGCCGACGTAGTCCTCGCGCCGCCGCCGCGCGCTCCGCAGGGCGTTCAGCGCCTGGCGGGTGACGATGGTGGCCAGGTACGCCCGGGGGTTGTCGATGCCGTCCGGATCCACGGCGGACCACTTCAGGTAGCTCTCCTGGAGTACGTCCTCGGCGTCCGCGGCCGTACCGGTGATCTCGTAGGCGATGGTGAACAGCAGCGGGCGGTGTTCGGCGAAGGTCCGGTGGCTGTCCATGGCGTTACCGCACCCCGGCGGTGTGTTCGGGCAGCGCCGCCTTCGGCCCGCGGGGCCAGCTGAAGGAGCCGGGCCGGCGGGACTCGGCCCGGAGCCAGGACACCGTCATCCGGCACACCTGTTCCTTGGCCAGCGCGGCCAGCGGGCCGCGGAGCACCGGACCGCGGGGGTGGTCCCCGGCGGTGACGGGCTGGATGAGGCCGGCGCCGCGGCCCAGGCTGATGCAGCGGAGCAGGTAGCCGGCGGACGCCGGGGAGGGCCCGCCGCCGTCGAGGTGGGCGGCGATGCCGTCGGCGGCCTGGGCGCCCAGCGGCAGCGCCGACGCGCAGCTCATCCGTAGGTGCAGGCCCTCCGGACCGGCGACCTTGGCGGCGTCGCCGGCGCCGAAGATGCCCGGGTGGTCCGGGCAGGCGAGGGAGGAATCAACCAGGAGCCGGCCGTGCGGGTCGGTGGGCAGGCCGCTGTCCCTCGCCAGGGGCGGCACCGCGAAGCCGGCCGCCCGGACGGTGCAGTCCGAGGGCAGGACCGCGCCGGCGGAGGTGGTGAGGGTGGACTCGTCGCAGGACCGCACGTCGGTATTCTCCACCACCTCGACGTCGAGCCGGGCCAGCCGGGCCCGGACCGCACGCGCGCCGGTGGGCGTCAGGTCCCCGCCCACCACCCCGCGGGTCATCAGGCGCAGGCGCAGGTGCCGGTGGCTTTCGGCGATTTCGGTCACCAGCTCGAGCCCGGTCAGCCCGGCACCCACCACGCTGACGGTGCTGCCGGGGGCCAGACTGCGCAGCCGGGACCGGAGCCGGGCGGCCGAAGGGGCGTCCTGGACACCGAAGCCGCAGCCGGCGTCGTCCCCGGTGCCGGGTGTGGCCGGGGCGTGGCCGCTGCCGACGGCGTACAGCAGCGCGTCGTAGGCCAGGGGAGCCGGGCTGCCGGCGAGGTGTACCAGCCGCCGGGCCGGGTCGATCCGCACCACACTGTCGACTGTCAGTTCGACCGCCGGGTTCAGGAGGGACCCGAGCGGAACGGCGGCCGAGGCCCTGGCCCCGGCGGCCACTTGGTGGAGCCGGATCCGCTCGATGAAGTCCGCCGCAGGGTTGACCACGGTGACCCGGACCGCCGGGGAGCGGCCGGCGAGCCGGTTGGCGGCCATGACGCCGGCGTAGCCGGCCCCGAGGATGAGAACGCGCTGTGCTGCCATGTCTAACTCCTGTCCGAAGAACCGTTGTTACACACCAGACACCGCCGGCGCCCCGGGTGTGACAGCCGGGCGGTTATTCGCAGGCGATGCCGTCGCCGTCGCGGTCCAGCTTGCTGCTGTACCCCGGCTGGCCGCGGCGGAGGGGAGCGGCGCCGGCGGCCCGCACGGCCGCGCAGTTGGCGTAGTATGCGGCGGCGGGGGCCGCGGGGACGGCGGCGGCGGGGGCCGGTGCGGCGGCGGGCGCCTGCGCGGGAGCTGCCTGCACCGGAGCCGGCTGTGCCGGGGCGGGCTGCGCCGGGGCTGCCTGGGCGGGCGGTGCCGCGGCGGCGGCGGGCGCCTGTTCGTTCGTCGGGGCCAGGGCGCCGGGGCAGTCGCCCAGCACCCGGGCCATGGCGTCGTGCTCGGCCTGGGTGACCCAGAGCGAGTAGGTGGCTTTGACCGAGATCTGACGGGCCACGTACTCGCAGCGGTAGGCCTTGTTCGGCGGCAGCCAGGTGGCGGCGTCGCCGTCGCTCTTCTTCGTGTTGGTGGGGCCGTCGATGGCGAGGAGGTTCAGCGGGTCATTCGCGAGGGCGAGGCGCTGGGCGGGGCTGAGCTGCTGGGCGCCCTTCTGCCAGGCGTCGCTGAGCGCCACGACGTGGTCGATCTGCACCGCCGAGCTGGTGCTGCTGCCGCGCACGAAGGCGATGGCCGCCGCGGTATAGGGGTCGTTCAGGGTGCCGGAGAGGACCACACAGTCGTGGGTGCCCGGCTTGAGGGCGGTTCCGGTCAGGTCCCGGCGGAGGATGTCGTTGCGGGTGTCGCAGCCGTTGCGGTCGACGTCGGCCCAGGCCTGGCCGAACTGGTCGCGGGAGTACCCGGTCTTGGGTGCGCGGCCCTTGACGGGCAGGGTGGCGAGGACGTCCAGGGCCTTGCTGGCGAAGGCGGGCTGTCCGTGCGGTGCCGTGGCCCCTGAGGCGCCGACCGCCGGGACGGTGTCCGGGTCCAGTGGGTTTTCCGGGTCCGCCGACGGCGACGGCGTGGCGGTCGGGGAGGGGGCAGCCCTGGTGGCGGCTGTCGTGTGGACCGCTGCCGGGACGGCGTCGGCGGCCGCCGGGGCGGGCCCGCCGCACGCGGTGGTGGAGACCAGCACCAGGCCCGCGACACCGCAGGCGATCCAGTCGATGACGCCGCGGCGTCCCTTGGCTGCGGCGCGTGCGCCGTCGTCGTTCCTGCCCATGATCCTGCTTCCCCCGGTGTGCTGCCTGATGCGTGGCCGCGAAAGGCCGTCACCAGCCTAGTGGCGGCGGGTCGGGCGTCCGGGGTGCCACGCCGCTCAGGCCAGCAGCAGGGCCACCCCGATCATGGCGGGGACGGCCACCACCGTGGTGATCAGCACGGTGTCCTTGGCCACGGTGAGGCCGGTCCGGTAGCGGGTGGCGACGACGAAGACGTTCTGGGCGGTGGGCAGCGCGGAGGTGACGACGACGGCGAACAGTGCCTGGCCGTCCAGCCCGAGGGCGAAGCGGGCGAAGAGGAACGCCAGCGCCGGGTGCACAACGAGCTTGAAACAGCTGGCCAGCACCGTGTCCACGCGGCGGCCCGCGGCGGCGTGCAGGGGCCGCGAGCCGTTCAGGCTCATGCCGAAGGCCAGCAGCATGGCGGGGATCGCGGCGCCGCCAATCAGATGGATGGGCTGCAGCACCAGCTCCGGGATCTGCACGCCGGTACCCGCCACCACCAACCCGAGCGCGGACCCGACAATCATCGGGTTGCGCAGGATCATCAGCAGAAAGCTCAGCGGCGTGGTCCGGTGGCCGCTGGTGGTGGCATCCAGCAGGATCAGGAACAGCGGCGTGAAGAACGCGAGCTGGAAGATCAGCAGCGGGGCGACGTACCCGGCGTTGCCGAGGACGAAGACGGCGATGGGGATGCCGAGGTTGGCCGAGTTGGCCAGGGAAGCGCTCATCGAGGAGACCAGGGCCTCCGGCAGCGGCCGCTTGAGCACAAAGCGGACCAGCGCGAAATAGAGTGCCGCGGTGGCGACGGCCCCGACGGCGGTGACCAGCAGCGGGGCGGCGAAGACCTCGTTGAGCCTGGCTTTGCTGAGGGTCTCGAACAGCAGGGCGGGGCTGGCGACGAAGAACGTCAGGGCGCTCAGGACCGAGCGGGCGTTCTCGCCGAGGATGCCGCGGCGGCCGACAACCATGCCGACCAGGATGATCGACCAGACGACGAAGAAGCCGGCCAGGACGCCTAGCATCCGGCCGGTTCCGGGGTCAGGAGGCGGGGCGGTTTCAGCTCAGGGCGGCGTTGTTCAGCGCATGCGGCGGCCGGAGCATCCCGGCGGTGTGGCCTTCTGCGGGGTCGTTGCCGATCTGCACCACACGGTTGTCCCGGTCCACGTGGACCACGGTGGGCGTGAAGGCCTTGGCCTCCTCGGTGGTCATCTGGGCGTAGGTGATGAGGATGACGATGTCGTTCTCGTGCATCAGGTGCGCGGCGGCCCCGTTGATGCCGATGACGCCCGAACCGCGCTCGCCGGCGATGGTGTAGGTCTCCAGCCGCGCGCCGTTGGTGACGTCGACGATGGACACCAGCTCGCCCGGGAGGATGTCCGCCGCTTCCAGCAGGTCCAGGTCCACGGTGACCGAGCCGACGTAGTGAAGGTCCGCGTGGGTGACCGTGGCGCGGTGGATTTTGGACTTGAACATTGTGCGATTCATAACAGCTTCAGTCTAGCGCCGGGGCGCTTGACCCGCTGTGAGCCAGGGAACACCCCCGCGGCCGCCCGGTTCGTATCCGCCGCCGTTCACTCCGCCGGTGAGATCGAGGCCGCCGTCTGCGCCAGCACCTCGCGGGCGGCCAGGATCGCCGGCCGCTTCGCGCTGGAGCGCCGGACCGAGGTGAAGACCGTCCGGTAGGGCCGGCCCGGCAGTTCGATCAGCCGGGCCGTGGTGCCCCGCCCGGTCCAGACCAGGTCCGGCATCAGTGCCACCGCGTTGCCCGACTCGATCAGCCGGATCTGTGCCTGCAGGTCCGCGGTCTCGAAGCGGACGTCGGGTTCGAAGCCGGCGCTGCGGCAGGCCTGCTCCGCCCAGTGCCGGGACGCAGCGCCGCGCGGCTCCATCACCCACGGCATGCCGGCGGTGTCCGCGAGCGAGGCCGCCGTGGGCCGCCCGGGAGCGGCCGGCGGAACGGCCAGCCGGATGGCGTCCCGGGTCAGGCTGACCCGGTCCAGTTCGGCGTAGTGGGGCGCGGCGTGGCCGGGGTACTGCTCGGCAATGACCAGGTCGAAGTCCCGCGCCCAGGTCTCGTGCAGCGCCGTCTCCGGTTCTCGCTGGGTCATCTCGATCCGGACCTCGGGATAGCTCTCGGTCATCCGGGTCAGGGCGTCCGGCATCAGCGCCAGGGCGGCGGACTGGAAAACGGCGATCCGCACGGTGCCGGTCACGGTGGTCAGCGAGGCGGCAAGGTCCGCCTCGGCCTGTTCCAGCGTCTCCAGCAGCTGGGCCGTGTGGGCCACGAGGACCTCCGCCTGCGGCGTCAGCTGGACCCGGCGGCCGGTTTTGCGGAGCAGTTCGACGCCGGCTTCCTTCTCCAGCTGGGCCAGTTGCTGGGAGACCGACGACGGGCTGTACTGCAGCGCTTCGGCCACCTCGGCCAGGGTGCCGCGGATCTGGAGTTCGCGCAGCAGCCGCAGCCGCCGGACATCGAGCATGACAATTCCTTGTGAATTCTAATGTTTATCGGTTAGGAGAAGTCACTTTATCTAATGGGATCCGGCTTGCATACTGGGTCAATCATGTGACCCCCACCACGGACGCCCGCCGCCGGCGGGGCGGGGTCCACCCGACGCAGGAGACCGGAATGAGCACCAGCGACCTGACCAGATCGATCATGCGGCGCAAGCCGATCGACGACATCGAGGAAGAAAGCAAGCACAGCGGCCTGTTCAAGAGCCTGGGCCTCTGGCAACTGACAGCCATCGGCGTCGGCGGCATCATCGGCGTCGGCATCTTCTCCTTGGCCGGCCTCGTGGCGCACGGCAGCGAGAGCGAGCCCGGGGTGGGGCCGGCGGTGCTGTTCTCCTTCCTGATCGCGGGCCTTGCCTCGGCGGCGGCGGCCCTGTCCTACGCCGAATTCGCCGGGATGATCCCGCGCGCGGGCTCCGCCTACACCTACGGCTACGTGGCGCTCGGCGAGGTGATCGGCTGGTTCATCGGCTGGGACCTGCTGCTGGAATACATCGCGATCGTGGCCGTGGTGGCGATCGGCATCTCCGGCTACTTCGACGCCTTCCTCTCCGGCATAGGGATCCACATGCCGGTCTGGATGACCTCCACCGTGGACGAGGGCAAGGGCGGCGTGGTGAACATTCCCGCCATCCTGGTCTGCCTGCTGGTGACCTGGATCCTGTCCCGGGGCACCCGGGCCTTTGGACGCTTCGAGCTGATCGCCGTCGCCATCAAGGTGGTCCTGATCCTGTTCATCATCGGACTGGGCATCTTCTACATCAACACCAATAACTACAACCCGTTCATGCCCAGCGGCTTCGGCCCCGTGCTGGCCGGGTCTGCGACCGTGTTCTTCGCGGTGTTCGGCTACGACGCAATGAGTACCGCGGCTGAGGAAGCCACAGACGGCAAGAAGCACATGCCCAAGGCGATCGTGCTGTCCCTGATCATCGCCATGCTGCTCTACGTCGCCGCCACCCTGGTCCTGACTGGCATGCAGAACTACAAGGACATCGATCCGAAGGCCGGCTTCGCCTCCGCCTTCAACGGCGTGGGCCTGCCGGTGATCGCCACCATCATCTCCGTCTTCGCCGTGCTCTCGATCCTGACCGTGATGCTCACGTTCCTCCTCGGCGTCACCCGCGTGTGGTTCTCCATGAGCCGCGACGGCCTGCTCCCGGGCTGGTTCGCCAAGACGGACCGGCACGGCACCCCGCAGCGG
Organism: Arthrobacter sp. BPSS-3; assembly: GCF_044628475.1. Taxonomy (NCBI): domain Bacteria; kingdom Bacillati; phylum Actinomycetota; class Actinomycetes; order Micrococcales; family Micrococcaceae; genus Arthrobacter; species Arthrobacter sp. BPSS-3. Next base: position 187,128 of record NZ_JBIMMV010000009.1, on the reverse strand, counting down.
GTCACCTGGATCGCCGGCGTCGCCTCCGCCCTGCTGGCCGGGGTGTTCCCGATCAAGGCCGTGGCGGACCTGACCAACATCGGCATCCTGGCCGCATTCGTCGTCGTCTGCCTCTCGGTGATCATCTTCCGCTACAAGCGTCCGGACGCCCCGCGCACCTTCCGCCTACCGTTCATGCCCGTGGTGCCGCTGTTCGGCATGCTGGCCTCGGCCTTCCTGATGGCCCAGCTGCACTGGGAGACCTGGCTGCGCTTCGGCGTCTGGCTGGTGGTGGGTCTGGGCATCTACTTCGGCTACGGCCGGAAGCACTCGCTGATGAACCCGGCGAGCCCGCGGCACCAGGAGGCGGTGGAACAGCACCGGCACGTCGGCTGACCCGCGGCGCCTTCACCTCGCCGCCACACCCGACGCTCCCCCAGATCCGGCGCGCTTCCGGCAAACCCTCCCGCAGTTTCGGCGCGTTGCTGGCGGACGCTTCCTCAGTTCTGGCGAACCCTCCCGCAGTTTCTGCGGGAGGGTTTCGTCGTTTTTTGCAGGACGTGAGGGAGCGACGGAATGGGGAGGGCAGGAGGTGAGGGAAGGTCTTAGGAAGGTGCGGTTTTTCTAACCAGTAATGCTCAGAAAACGTCGCTTTATCTTACGTGATACGAATCGCATACTGATGGGAAGAAACGTCCACATCTTGAGAAAGCCCGAGTGCCACCATGACCAACACCTCTACGGAAACCGGCGCCGCCACCGCCGCCTCGGCCACGACCGTCGCCGAGGCGGCGGCCCTGGCCGATGACTGCATCGCGCTGGTGCGCCGCTGGCTCACCGCCGCCTCCGAGGTTCCCGTCGACGCATCCGCCCAGCAGCTCGCCGGCGTGCTGAAGGACCCGAACGGCCTCGGCTTCACGGTCGGGTTCGTCGACGGCGTCGTCCGCCCCGAGGACCTCCACGTCGCCGCCCGCAACCTCGCCGCCCTGGCCCCCAAGGTCCCCGCCTTCCTGCCCTGGTACATGCGCGCCGCCGTCCGCCTCGGCGGCACCATGGCGCCGGCCCTGCCGCAGGTGGTCATCCCGGTGGCCCGCCGCGTGCTCCGCGAGATGGTCGGCCACCTGATCGTGGACGCCACCGACGCCAAGCTGGGCCCGGCCATCGCCAAGATCCGCAAGGACGGCATCAAGCTCAACGTCAACCTCCTCGGCGAGGCCGTGCTCGGCGAGCACGAGGCCTCCCGCCGGCTCAAGGGCACTCACGCGCTGCTGGCCCGCCCCGACGTCGACTACGTCTCGATCAAGGTCTCCTCCACGGTCGCCCCGCACTCCGCCTGGGCCTTCGACGAGGCCGTCGAGCACGTCGTCGAGAAGCTCACCCCGCTCTTCGCCCGCGCCGCGTCCTTCGCGGCCAACGGCGGCAAGGCCAAGTTCATCAACCTGGACATGGAGGAGTACAAGGACCTGGACATGACCATCGCGGTCTTCACCCGGATCCTGGACAAGCCCGAGTTCAAGAACCTCGAAGCCGGCATCGTGCTCCAGGCCTACCTGCCGGATGCCCTCTCGGCCATGATCCGCCTGCAGGACTGGGCCGCCGCGCGCCGCGCCACCGGCGGCGCCCCGATCAAGGTCCGCGTGGTCAAGGGCGCCAACCTGCCGATGGAACAGGTCGAGGCCTCCCTGCACGACTGGCCGCTGGCCACCTGGAACACCAAGCAGGACTCGGACACCAACTACAAGCGCGTCATCAACTACTCACTGCACCCCGACCGGATCCGCAACGTTCGGATCGGCGTCGCCGGGCACAACCTCTTCGACATCGCCTTCGCCTGGCTGCTGGCCAAGAAGCGCGGCCTCGCGGACGCCGGGCACCAGGGCATCGAATTCGAGATGCTGCTCGGCATGGCGCAGGGCCAGGCCGAGGCCGTCAAGCAGGACGTCGGTTCGCTCCTGCTCTACACCCCGGTGGTCCACCCCGCCGAGTTCGACGTCGCGATCGCCTACCTGATCCGCCGGCTCGAGGAGGGCGCCAGCCAGGACAACTTCATGTCCGCCGTGTTCGAACTCTCCGAGAACGAGCAGCTCTTCGAACGGGAGAAACAGCGCTTCCTGGCCTCCCTGGCCGCGCTCGACGAGGAGGTCCCGGCCCCGAACCGCCGCCAGAACCGCGCCCTGCCGGCCGAACCGATGCCGCGCGAGGGCTTCCGGAACACCCCCGACACCGACCCGTCGCTGCCGGCCAACCGTGACTGGGGCCGCGCCATCCTGGACCGCGTGCCGGGCTCCACCTTGGGCAACGCCGCCGTCGAGACCGCCACCATCACCGACGAGGTCACTCTCAACGCCGTCGTCGACACCGCGGTCGAGAAGGGCAGGGCCTGGGGCACCCTCTCCGGTGCCGAGCGGGCCGAGATCCTGCACCGCGCCGGCGACGCACTGGAAGCCCGCCGGGCCGAACTGCTCGAGGTCATGGCCAGCGAGACCGGCAAGACCATCGACCAGGGCGACCCCGAGGTCAGCGAGGCCGTCGACTTCGCCCACTACTACGCCGAATCGGCGCGGAAGCTCGACGACGTCGACGGCGCCACGTTCGTCCCCGCGAAGCTCACCGTCGTGACGCCGCCGTGGAACTTCCCGGTCGCGATCCCCGCCGGCTCCACGCTCGCCGCCCTCGCCGCCGGCTCCGCCGTCGTCATCAAGCCCGCCAAGCAGGCCGCCCGCAGCGGCGCCGTCATGGTCGAGGCGCTCTGGGAGGCCGGCGTCCCCCGCGACGTGCTGACCATGGTGCAGCTGGGCGAACGGGAGCTCGGAACGCAGCTGATCTCCCACCCGGCCGTCGACCGCGTCATCCTTACCGGCGGCTACGAGACGGCCGAACTGTTCCGCTCGTTCCGCAAGGACTTGCCGTTGCTGGCCGAAACCAGCGGCAAGAACGCCATCATCGTCACCCCCAGCGCCGACCTGGATTTGGCCGCCAAGGACGTGGCCTACTCCGCGTTCGGCCACGCCGGCCAAAAGTGTTCGGCCGCGTCGCTGGTTATCCGGGTGGGCTCCGTCGCGACTTCCAAGCGCTTCCACAACCAGCTGATCGACGCCGTCACCTCCCTCAAGGTCGGCTACCCGGAGGACCCCGCCAGCCAGATGGGCCCGATCATCGAACCCGCCGGCGGCAAGCTCCTGAACGCCCTGACCACGCTCGGCGAGGGTGAGACCTGGGCCGTGGAACCGCGGCAGCTCGACGACTCCGGGAAGCTCTGGAGCCCCGGCGTCCGCTCCGGCGTGCGGCGCGGTTCCTACTTCCACCTCACCGAGTTCTTCGGGCCGGTACTGGGCGTGATGACCGCCGCCACCCTGGAGGAGGCCATCGCCATCCAAAACCAGATCGAGTACGGCCTGACCGCCGGGCTGCACTCGCTGAACTCGGATGAACTGGCCCTCTGGCTGGACACCATCGAGGCGGGAAACCTCTACGTCAACCGCGGCATTACCGGCGCGATCGTGCAGCGCCAGCCCTTCGGCGGCTGGAAGAAGTCGGCCGTTGGCGCCGGGACCAAGGCTGGCGGCCCCAACTACCTCGCCGGGCTGGGCGACTGGGCCAGTACGGAAGCCACCGCGGCCCCGGGCCCGCTGAGCCCCGAGGTGGCGCGGATCGAGGACGCCGCCAAGGGCTTCCTGGCCGCCGCCGACGTCGCCCCGTTGCAGCGTTCCCTCGCCTCCGACGCGCAGGCCTGGTTCGACGAGTTCGGCACCGCCAAGGACGTCTCCGGGCTAAGCGCGGAGCGCAACGTCTTCCGCTACCGGCCGCTGCCGGTCCTGGTCCGGCTCTCCGCGGGCAGCCCGCTCGCCGAGCTGGTCCGCGTGCTGGCCGCCGGCGTCCGCGCCGGGTCCACCCTTACGGTTTCCAGCGCCGCGGCGCTGCCCGCCCAGCTGCAGGCCGTGCTCGCCGGGCTGGGAATCTCGGCGACGGTGGAGGACGACGCCGCGTGGCTGGCCTCGGCGGGGCGCCTTGCCGCCGCGCCGAAGCTCGCCGTGCCGCGGATCCGCCTGATCGGCGGCGACCCCGTCGCCCTCGCCGAGGCCACCGGCGGACGTCCGGACCTGGCCGTCTACACCCACCCCGTGACCGAGGCCGGCCGCGTTGAACTGCTGCCGTTCCTGCACGAGCAGGCGGTCAGCATCACCGCGCACCGCTTCGGCACCGCAAACCACCTCTCCGACGGGCTGATCTAGGACGATCCGGAGCGCAACACAGGGGCGGGGGGGGGGGGGGGGGGGGGGGGGGGGGGGGGGGGGGGGGGGGGGGGGGGG